>JBGFSD010000102.1:0-34881 GCA_041694745.1 Pseudomonadota bacterium | reverse complement strand
TGAGGATGTTGCCCTCATGGTTCGAGACGCATTGCACACAAGTCGGCTTTAGCCGACTTGTGCATTGGATATGCGGATGTCGGGCAAGCCCGACATCTTGCAATGCTCCTCACCATGAGGGATCTGTCATTCCGGGGCGATGCAAAGCATCGAACCCGGAATCCAGAGCGATACAGCAATGCTTTTCCAAGTAGCCCCGGATTCCGGCTCGCGCGCAAATGCGCGCGTCCGGAATGACAAGAACTACTCTTCTCTCTTCGCGGCTTCGGCCGCTCCATCGTCTGTCTTCTTCGGCGCGGCTTTCTTTTTCGCTGCGGCTTTTTTCTTCGGCTTCGCTGCGGTTTCGCCGCTGCCGTTCGTTTCTTTCGCTTTCTTTTCCTTTTTTGCTTTCGCCGGCTTCTTGCCGCCCTTCGCCGCGCGCGCGTCGATCAGCGCGACCGCTTCTTCGAGCGACACGGTCGCAGGATCGGCAGACGAGGGCAGGGTCGCGTTGACCTTGTTGTGCGAGACATAGGGGCCGTACTTGCCGTCGTGCTGCGTCACCGGACCGCCAAGGGATGGATGTTCGCCGAGCGGACGGCCCTGCGGTTTGCGGCGGCCGCGGCCCGGACCGCGCGCAAGCTTCTCCGCGATCAAAGTCATCGCGCGGTTGAGGCCAACGGTAAACACTTCGTCGCCGTCGGAGAGACTCGCGTAGGTGTCCTGATGCTTCACGTAAGGGCCGAAGCGGCCGTAGCCCGCGACGATCGGCTCACCGCTCTCGGGATGTTTGCCGACTTCGCGCGGAAGCTGGAGCAGGCTGAGCGCGGTATCGAAATCGAGCTCGTGCGCGTCGAAATTCTTCGGAATGCTCGCGCGCTTCGGCTTGGTCAGCACCGGCTTGCCGCTCTTGGTCTTCTCGCCGGTATCCTCGGCTTCGCCGAGCTGGATGTAGGGACCGAAACGGCCGGAACGGACCGTGACCATCTTTCCGGTTTCGGGATCTTCGCCGAGTTCCTTGGTCGCTGACAATTCGCCTTCGCCCGGCGCGGTCAGCGCGCGGGTGAAGCGGCAGTCTGGATAATTCGAGCAGCCGATGAAGGCGCCGAACTTGCCGACCTTGAGACCGAGCCGGCCGGTGCCGCATTGCGGACAGGCGCGCGGATCGGAGCCGTCGGCCTTGGGCGGGAAGTTGTGCTCGTTCAAGAGCGCGTCGAGCACGTTGATGACTTCGGAGATGCGAAGGTCTTTTGTCTCCGCCACGGCGCCGGTGAAGCCCTCCCAGAAGTCGCGTAGCACGCGTTTGTAGTCGAGTTCGTGGTTTGCGATCTCGTCGAGCTTCTCTTCGAGATCGGCGGTGAATTCGTATTCGACGTAGCGCGGGAAATAGGATTCCAGGAAGGCCACGACGATGCGGCCCTTGTCCTCGGGAATGATGCGCTTCTTGTCGAGCCGCGTGTAGCCGCGGTCGCGCAGCACTTGCAGGATCGAGGCGTAGGTGGAAGGACGGCCGATGCCGAGCTCCTCCATGCGCTTGACCAGCGAGGCCTCCGAGAAGCGCGGCGGCGGCTCGGTGAAGTGCTGCTCGATCCTGAGCTCGTGCTTGGTGAGCGGCTCACCCTCGCTCATCCCGGGCAGGCGGCGGGCGTCTTCGTCTTCGAAGTCGTCGTCGCGGCTTTCGTTGTAGAGCGTGAGGAAGCCGTCGAACTTCACGACCGTGCCGGTCGCGCGAAGATTGACGAGCCGGTAGGGGCCGCTTGCGACCTGTGCCTCGATCTCGACGGTGGTGCGCTCCAGCTCCGCACTTTCCATCTGGCAGGCGAGCGTGCGCGTCCAGATCAGCTCGTAGAGCCGCGCCTGATCGGCATCGACCTTGCGGGCGATTTCCTTCGGGTGGCGGCGCAGGTCGGTCGGGCGGATCGCCTCATGCGCTTCCTGCGCGCTCTTCGACTTGTTCTTGTAGATGCGCGGCGCATCCGGAAGATAGTTCTTGCCGTAGTCCGAGGCGATCACCTCGCGCGCCTGGCTGATCGCTTCCGGAGCCAAGTCGATGCCGTCGGTGCGCATATAGGTGATGAGGCCAGTGGTCTCGCCGTCGAGTTCGATGCCTTCGTAGAGCCGCTGCGCGAGCCGCATGGTGTGCGACGGCGCGAAGCCGAGCTTGCGGCTCGCCTCCTGCTGGAGCGTGGAGGTCGTGAACGGCGGGTAAGGGTTGCGCTTCGCGGGCTTGGCTTCAACGGAAGCGACCTTGTAGCTCGCCGCGTTCAGCGCCTTTTCGAAGTCGCGCGCTTCCTTTTCGGAACCGACATCGAGGCGCTGGATCTTCTTGCCGTCGGCGCCGACCAGGCGCGCCTCGAACGCATCGCCGCGCGGGGTCGCAAGCAGGGCCGCTACCGACCAGTATTCCTGCGGCTTGAACGCCTCGATCTCGCGCTCGCGGTCGCAGACAAGGCGCAGCGCCACCGATTGCACGCGGCCGGCGGAACGCGCGCCCGGCAGCTTGCGCCACAGCACGGGCGAGAGCGTGAAGCCGACCAGATAGTCGAGTGCGCGGCGCGCGAGATAGGCGTCGACCAGCGAGCGGTCGATCTCGCGCGGATGCGCCATGGCTTCGCGCACCGCGTCCTTGGTGATCGCGTTGAAAACCACGCGGTCGATCTTCTGGTCTTTCAGCGCGCGCTTCTCTTTCAGCACTTCCAGCACGTGCCAGGAGATCGCTTCGCCCTCGCGGTCGGGGTCGGTGGCGAGGATCAGGCGGTCGGCGTCCTTCACGGCGGCGGCGATTTCGGCGAGACGCTTCTGCGCCTTGCCGTCCACCTGCCAGATCATCCGGAAATCGTCGTCGGGCGAGACCGAGCCGTCTTTCGGCGGCAGATCGCGGACATGACCATAGGAGGCAAGCACCTCGTAACCGGGTCCGAGATACTTATTGATCGTCTTCGCCTTGGCAGGCGACTCGACAATGACGACGTTCATGAGCGTCCGTGGGTCTTCGCGAACGAAAAAGCTAGTCCGCGGCCCCGCGCGGCGGCGGGAACATGGTGAGATCGGGCGGCTTAGTCAAATCGCCTGCCTAAAGCGGAGTGATTAAGGCGCCATCAAGCGATACACGCAAGGCGGGAATTTTGAATTGAATCAACCTGTAGGCTAAGGTCCGGGAACCCGGTCTATTGCAGGCGGATCATGTCGGAAAAGGGCTCAGGAGGCGGAGAAACCCGATCCTGAAGAGGTCGCGGCCTATTCGCCGCCATGACCGCGGAGATGGGGCGGCTGGCCCGCCGCCACAACCTCTTGGCGCTAGGCTATCTCTTGGATCTGTCCCGGCTGGAGGCGCCGGGGCAGACCGGGCAGGGCCTGAAGGGCGAGCCGAAGCGAATCGCCTGAAGGACTCAAACCAGCGAAATCATCCCGCCGCCGTGGCGCTCGATGCGGCCGGCAAGCTCGAGTTCCAGGAGCGCCACCTGCACGTCCGAGGCTTTCGCCTTCGACTCGCGAACGAGATCGTCGAGCGCGACCGGCGTGCTGCCGAGCAGCGAGGCGACACGTGCGCGAAGCTCGTCGGCCGTCGAGGTCGTGTCGGCGGGAATGACGATTTCCGGCTCCCGCGCGACCGGCGGGGCGCTCAGGCCGAGCATCGGCTTCAGGTTCTCGATCACGTCCGCGGCGGAGGTGACGAGGGTTGCGCCCTGCTTGATCAGCCGATTGGTGCCGCCGGCGCGCGGATCGGCGGGCGAGCCGGGGACCGCGAAGACCTCGCGGCCCTGTTCGCCGGCGAGCCTTGCCGTAATCAGCGAGCCGGACCGCTCCGCGGCTTCCACGACGACGACGCCTGCTGCGAGGCCCGAGATCAGGCGGTTGCGGCGAGGAAAGTCTTTCGCCCGCGGCTCCCAGCGATGCGGCATCTCGCTGACGGCAGCGCCGGCTTCGAGGATGGTTTCGAGCAGGTTCGCGTTTTCCGCGGGGTAGGGTTTCGCGTGCCCGCCGGCGAGCACCGCGATCGTACCCGCCGCGAGCGAAGCGCGGTGCGCGGCGGAATCGATCCCGCGCGCAAGCCCCGAGATCACGGCTAAGCCCGCTTCTGAAAACTCGCGCGCCAGCGAAGCGGCATAACGCAGGCCCGCGACGGATGCGTTGCGGGCGCCGACGATTGCGATCGCGGGCCGCGCGAAGACTTCGGCCCTGCCGCGGATGGCGAGCAGCGGCGGCGGATCGTCGATCTCGCGCAGCATCCGCGGATAGTCCGGCTCGCCCAGCGCCACATAGCGGACGCCGAGACGCGCGGCCTCCTTCAGTTCGGCCTCGGCTTCCTCGCGGCCCGGTATCTTCAGGATCGAGCGGCCGCCGCGGCGCGCCAGCTCCGGCAGCAGGCGGACGGCGGGGCCGGCGCCTCCGAACTGATTGACGAGGATGCGGAAAGTACGCGGGCCGACGTTCTCGGCTCGGATCAGGCGGAGCCAGTCGATCCGTTGGTCTTCCGTCAGGCGGAAGGGGGCGCCGTTCTTCATGGAAAACAACGATCCGCGATTTTGCCGCGCAAGACAACGATGGCGCCGAGGCAATCGGAGAGGCGGCCTTCCGGAAGGATTCGTTAACCATGAACCCGATACCTTCGCCGCCATTGCAGCCAAGGGTTTTCGGGGATGTTTCCGCGCTCGTTCCGCGCCCAGATCGGGCAGCGCATGGCCATCTGGGCCGGGATGCTCGGATTCCTGTTTTCGCTCTACAGCGCCGTCGAAGTCATCCAGACCGTCCGCATTTCCGCGTTCTCCCGCGAGATCGCCAATACCTCGCGTGCGCTGAAGGCGCACAACGCCTCCTACAATGCCTTCACGATGGTCGCGCGCAGCCTCGAGACGGACAAGGCGGCAAAGGAAGTGCTCACCGCGCTCGCGGAAATTCAGGGCCTCACCAGCGACGAAGCCGTGCGCAAGGCGGCGCGGGAGATGGCGGAAGCCGCGACTGCGCTGACGCCGCTGCCGCTCAATCACCCGGAACGCGCACGCGCATTGCAGAATCTCGTGGAGCGGCGCGCCGAGGTCGAGAAGCAACTGATCGGACGCATCGTGACGAGCCAGGAAGAACTCGCGGCGATGATCTCGCAGGACCGCAAGAACAAGATCCTGATCGTGCTGCTTTCGATGTTCGTGATCGGGCAGATCCTGTTTCTCGAATTTCGCTGGCTGGTGAAGCCGCTGACGCGCATGGCGGTGGTCCTGCGCGGCGGCAGGAAGTTCTCGCAATCGCTCTCCAGCGAGGCGCTGCGGCGCGACGAAGTCGGCGCGCTCGCGCGTTCGCTGGTCAATCACCTCGCGCTCGTGAAGCGCGAAGAAGAGCAGTCGCGCGTCGAGAAGACCAAATTGTCGGACCGGCTGGCGCGGCAGGAAAGCATGAAGCGCGAAGGTCTGGAGTTCCAGTCGCGTATCGACGAGATCGTGCGCCGCCTCGAGGGCCACGCGGAGCGGATGTCCGTCGCGTCGAAGGATCTGCTCGCGATTTCCTCGAATGCGGACGAACGTGCGGCGGCGAGCGCCGACTCGACCCAGCGCGTTTCCGAGCACGTCGACATCGTGGCGTCTTCGATCGACGGTATTGCGAACACCATGACGAGCGTGGTTGCGGAAACCGAACGCACGTCGCAGGTCACCGCCGCCGCGCGCGAACTCGTGCAGGCCGCGCGGAAGGATGCCGTCGCGCTTACCGAATCCGCGCGCACGATCGAATCCGTGATCGCGCTCATTCAGGATGTCGCGAGCCAGACCAACCTCTTGGCGCTGAACGCGACTATCGAGGCCGCGCGTGCGGGCGAGGCGGGCCGGGGATTTGCGGTCGTGGCATCGGAAGTGAAATCGCTCGCCACCAAGACCGCGCAGGCGACCGATGAAATCCGCGTCGGGCTGAACGGCATCACCGAGGCCTCGCTGCGGATCGCGGAGCGCGTGAACAAGCTGGTCAGCTCGGTCGAGCAGGTGGACGGCGGCGCCGCAGCGATCTCCGCGTCGATCCGCGAGCAGCATTCGAGCTCGCAGGCGATCACCTCGAATACCGCGCGTACCGCCGAAGACGTACGCGCGCTGGCGGACACCTTCCAGCATGTCGCGAGCCTGATCGGCGACGCCAGACGCGCCGCCAGTCTCGTTACCGAGGTTTCCGCCGAACTCGGCCAGCAGTCGCGCGACCTGCGCGAGTCGGTCGACCGCTTCGTCGCGAGCAGTCAGGAGACCGCAGCATGAGCCTTGCCACGGATTCGGGAAACAACGCGGAGGCTCATGGCCACACCGACGCCCACGTGCATCACGCGGTGCGGCCGTACCGGTTCGCCGCCAAGGTGTTTCACTGGACTGTCGCCGTTCTGGTGATCTTCATGATCGTGTCGGGCGTGCTCATGAAGCAGCTGGACGCCAGCGCGCCCTTCGACATCTACACGCTGCACAAGGCCACCGGCGCGCTGATCGTGCTGCTCGTGCTCGGCCGTCTGGGCTACCGCATACTGGTTCCCGATCCCTCGTGGCATCCCGAGCGCTACCGGCGGCCTTACCTGCACTGGCTGCTCTATGCGCTGCTGTTCATCGTGCCGTTTCTCGGCTGGGCGGGCATTTCCGATTTCGGCGCGCGGGAAATCTATTTCGGGTTCTCGCTGCCCGCGATCTGGCCGCATGGCGCGGGCTGGTCGGACTTCCTGTTCGAGAGCCATGCCTATGCGGCGTTTGCGATGCTCGTCGTGGTCGCGCTGCATATCGGCATGGCGGTGCAGGACCACATGACGCGCTCGCGGTGGGACGCGCCAGAGGAAGACTAGGTGTCACTTGTCATTCCGGACGCGCGTTAGCGCGATCCGGAATCCAGTACGATAGTTGCTCCAGAATGACAGTTACTTCCTTTTCGCACCGATCTTCGATTCATTGCCCGCAAGCAGGCGGTGAATGTTCTCGCTGTGCTTCCACCACACCAGGACGGCGATCAGCAGAAAGAGTGCTGCGACCGGCGGGTAGCCGAGGAAATAGAGAATGACCGGGCTTGCGGCGGTGGCGAAAAGCGCCGCGAGCGACGAGTAACGCGAGGCGAAGGCGACCGCGAGCCAGACCAATGCCGCGCCGATCGCGGCCTGCCAGGCGATGCCGAGCAATACGCCGAGGAAGGTCGCGACGCCTTTACCGCCTTTGAACCGGAGCCACACCGGATACATGTGGCCGATCACAGCGCCGACGCCAGCAAGCACCGAGCCGAGGCCCGTGGTGACCGGCCATTCGTGGCTCACGAAGCGCGAGGCGATCCAGACCGCCGCCGTGCCCTTCAGGAGATCGCAGGCAAGCGTCGCGGCAGCCAACGCCTTGTTGCCGGTGCGCAGCACGTTGGTCGCGCCGATGTTGCCGGAGCCGATTTTCCGCACGTCGCCGAGGCCGGCATAGCGCGTGAGCAGCAGCCCGAACGGGATCGAGCCCAGCGCGTAGCCGAGCAGGAAATCGACGATGAGGACGGTGGTGGAATTCATCGCTCAAACGTATTCGTAGACGGTGCGCCCCGCAACGATGGTGCGGGTCGCGCGGCCGGTGAGACGCGCCTCGTCGAATGCGGTGTTGGTGCAGCGCGACTTCAGTGTTTCGCGATCGAGCACCCAGGGCACATCGGGATCGAACACGACGACATCGGCGGGCGAGCCGGGGCGCAGCGTGCCGCCGGGAAGCTCCAAGAGCTCGGCGGGGCGCGTGGACATCGCACGCAGCATCGCGAGCAGCGAGAGCGAACCGGCATGCACAAGACGAAGGCCGACCGGCAGCATGGTCTCAAGCCCGATCGCGCCGAAGGCGGCTTCGGCAAACGGCAGGCGCTTCACTTCGACGTCCTGCGGATCGTGATCCGACATGATGACATCGACCAGACCTTCCGCGACCGCGGCGGCGAGCGCCGCTCGATCGGCTTCGCCGCGCAGCGGCGGGCGCAGCTTCAGGAATGTTCGATAAGAGCCGATGTCGTTTTCGTTCAGCGCGAGATGATTGATCGAGGCGGATGCCGTAACTTGTAGCCCGCGCTCCTTCGCGCGCCTGAGCACGTCGAGCGAGTCGGTGCAGGTGATGGAGGCCGCGTGATAGCGCCCGCCGGTGATCTCGACGAGGCGGATGTCGCGCTCGAGCATGATGGTCTCGGCGGCTTTCGGGATGCCGGAGAGACCGAGGCGCGTGGCATATTCGCCCGCGTTCATCACGCCGGAGCCGGTGAGGTTCTGCTCCTCGGTGTGATGCACGATCAGCGCGTCGAAGTCGCGGGCGTAGGTGAGCGCGCGGCGGAAGACATTGGCGTTCATCACGCTTTTTGCGCCCTCGGTGAAGGCGACCGCGCCCGCGGCTTTGAGAAGACCGATCTCGGTCATCTCGTTGCCCTCCAGGCCTTTGGTGAGGGCCGCCATCGGATGGATGTGGACGATGGCGTTGTCGCGCGCGCGGCGGAGCACGAAGTCGACCGTTGCCGGATCGTCGATCGGCGGATCGGTTTCGGGCTGGCAGATGATGGTGGTGACGCCGCCGGCCGCCGCGGCATGGCTTGCGGTAGCGAGCGTTTCGCGATGCTCGGCACCCGGCTCGCCGATGAAGGCGCGCATGTCGATCAGGCCGGGGGCCACGACTTGCCCGCCGACATCGACGATCTCAGTGCCTTCCGGCGCGCCGGAGGTGCGAATGTTCTTGCCGGCTTCCTTGATGACGCCGTCTGCGATCAGCACATCGCCGCGCTGGTCCATATCGCGCGACGGATCGATCACGCGCGCATTCGCGAGCAGGAGCGGACGGTTTTCGTTACGCGCGATCATTTGAACACCCGGCGCTGCAATACGCTGAACGCGATCCAAAGTGCTGCGATCAATGCCAGTCCGCCGGTGCTTGCGACGATCATCAGCGGATTTCTGAAATCGTCCGGACGGAAGAGCCAGTTCAGCAGGAGATAGACCGGCGTGCCGATCGTGAGCGCAACGAGGGAGAGCAGCGCGAGCGTGTAGAGGATTGCCATGTACCAGCGCTGGCTCATGAAGAGCGAGACGATCTTCCCGATCACCATCTCGAAGACGAGAGAGATCATGGCGCGCACTCACGCATTGGGAAGATTCCTCGCCAACGCTTCCAAGACCGCCATGCGCACCGCGACACCCATTTCGACCTGTTCGCGGATCAGCGACTGCGCGCCGTCGGCAACCGAGGACTCGATTTCGACGCCGCGGTTCATCGGGCCGGGATGCATCACGAGCGCGTCGGGCTTCGCGAATTTCAGCTTGGCGGGGTCGAGGCCGTAATAGTGGAAGTATTCGCGCGACGAGGGAATGAGCGAGCCCGCCATGCGCTCGCGCTGGAGCCTGAGCATCATCACGATGTCGCAGTCGCGCAGGCCCTCGCGCATGTCGCGGTGGACTTCGACGCCCATGCGCTCGATGCCCGACGGCAGGAGCGTGGAGGGCGCCACCACGCGCACGCGAGCACCCATGGTGTTCAGTAAAATGATGTTCGAGCGGGCGACCCGAGAATGTGCGATGTCGCCGCAGATCGCGACGGTGAGGCCATTCAGCTTGCCCTTGTTGCGGCGAATGGTGAGCGCGTCGAGCAGCGCCTGGGTCGGATGCTCGTGCGCGCCGTCGCCGGCGTTAATCACCGAGCATTCGACTTTCTGCGAAAGCAGTTCCACCGCACCGGAAGCGCCGTGGCGCACCACGATCATGTCGGGATGCATGGCGTTCAGCGTCAGCGCGGTGTCGAGCAGAGTCTCGCCCTTGCGGATCGAAGAGGAGGCGATCGACATGTTCATGACGTCGGCGCCGAGGCGCTTGCCGGCGAGCTCGAACGAGCTCTGCGTGCGGGTCGAGGCCTCGAAGAAGAGGTTGATCTGGGTGCGGCCTTCGAGCGTGGTGCGCTTTTTCTGGACCTGGCGGTTCAGATCGACGAATTCCTCGGCGAGATCCAAGAGGCCGGTGATGTCGGAAGCGGAAAGCCCTTCGATGCCCAGCAAATGCCGTTGCGTGAGCGCAAAAGAGGAAGGGCCGCGCGTTGTCATTAAAGGCTACCGCATAGACCCATCGCGCGTGCATCGCAAGCGGCGAATGCCATGTTAGATTAACGCTTCCACATCCGGGTTTTTTGCTATGTCCGTAACGTCACCCTTCGCAACCCACGAGGTTTTCAACCAGTCGCCGCCGCTGGGCGACGTCGACCTCTATTCGACGGACCTTGCGCTTACGGGAGCGGTCGAGGCGTTCGGCGCGGGGAAATCGGCGGCTGCGCTAGCGGCGTTTGGAACCGCGTTCGGCCGCGCGGAAATGGCTGAACTCGCGCGGCTCGCCAACGAATACACGCCCAAGTTACGGACCCACGACCGGCAGGGCCGCCGCGCCGACGTGGTCGAGTTTCACCCGGCCTATCACCGCTTCATGGAAGAGAGCATCAAGGCCGGCATACACGCCTCGGTGTGGGCGGCGGACGGCGCGCTGGTGCCCGGCGAGCATGTCGCGCGCTCGGCGCGGCACTATCTCGCAAGCGAGGTGGAGCAGGGGCACCTGTGCCCGGTCACCATGACCCATGCCGCGGCCGGCGCGCTGGTCGCCGAGCCTTCGCTGATGAAAGAGTGGCTGCCGCGTATCCGCTCGCGCGAATACGACCCGCGCTTCATCCCGCCGGGAGAAAAGCGCGGCGTCACTTTCGGCATGGGCATGACCGAAAAGCAGGGCGGCACCGACGTCCGCCAGAACACGACGCGCGCGGAGCCGGACGGCGACGCCTATCGCCTGATCGGCCACAAGTGGTTTTTCTCGGCACCGATGTGCGACGCATTCCTCGTGCTCGCGCAGGCGAAAGGCGGGCTGACCTGTTTCCTCGTGCCGCGCCACAAGCCCGACGGCACGCCGAACGCGCTGCGGCTGATGCGGTTGAAAGAGAAGCTCGGCAACCGCTCGAATGCCTCCAGCGAGGTCGAATTCGAGGGCGCCTACGCACAGCGTTGCGGCCCCGAAGGCGAGGGCGTGAAGACCATCATCGGCATGGTGCAGCTCACGCGCCTCGATTGCGTTACCGGCTCGCTCGGTATCATGCAGGGCGCGCTGCGCCAGGCCGTGCATCACACGCGCTACCGGACAGTGTTTCAGCGCAAGCTAGCGGACCAGCCTTTGATGCAGATGGTGCTCGGCGATCTCGCGCTCGAGCGCGAAGGCGCGCTGGCGCTGGCGTTGCGGCTCGCGTCGGCCTTCGACAGGGCGGAGAGCGATCCGGACGAAGCGGCGTTCGCGCGCATCGTGACGCCGGCCGCAAAGATGTGGGTCTGCAAGGCGACGCCGGGCTTCGTCTACGAAGCGATGGAATGTCTCGGCGGTAATGGTTACGTCGAGGAGGGACCGCTCGCGCGGTTCTATCGCGAGAGTCCGCTGAACGCGATCTGGGAAGGTTCGGGCAACGTCATGGCGCTCGATATCCTGCGGGGGGCCGCGCGCGAGCCGGAAGCCATGCAGCGTGTGCTGCTTTCGATCGCAAAGGCGACCCGCGATCTGCCACATGCCGAGCAGGTGCTGGAGACGGTCAAAGCCGGCCTGCTCAGCCCGGAGCGCGAGGCGCTCGCACGGCGAACCACGGAGCTGCTCGCGCTGCTCGCAGCCGCGGCAGCACTCGTCAAAACCGCACCCGCCGAAGTTGCAGAGATCTTCGCGGAGCGGCGGCTCGGAGGGCTCGCGTTCCGGAACTTCGGGAACCCGATGCCGGTCAAAAGCGTTGAGCGCCTGATCGACCGTTGTTTCCGGGCGGCCAGCTAAGGCTGCCTTCGGAAAAGGAATGTCCCAACCGCAGCCCGGCGGCTTAATCGATCCATGGCCCGGGCGGCAGAGGATGAGGCCAGAATCATGACCAAGTTTACCCGTATCGCTCTTTCATCGGGTGCAGCCGTCGTGCTGCTTGCGGGCGCTTCGGCGCTTCCCGCAGGCGCGGCGCCGCTCGGTGTCAATCTGGAATCGCTGAAGACTGCGGCGCCTGCTTCGGCTGAAGCGGTGCAGTGGCGGCGCTACCGCAACCGCAATATCGCCATCGGTCTCGGCGCGTTCGGCCTCGGCGTCGTCGCGGGTTCCGCGATCGCGAATCGCGGCTACTACTACGACGATCCCTACGGCTACTACGGACCGGCCTACGGCTATTCCGATGCGCCCTACGGCTATTACCACGCGCCGTCGAGCGGCAATCAGCCCGGCAGCTACGACGATCTCGCCGACGTCGCGAAATAACGGGATTGTGACCGGGGCCTTGCCTAAGCCCCGGTTAATATTCTGCAAGGAAAGGGTTTTACCCTGCGCCGAGAAGACCGGACCGGCATTTATTCAGGCGGGGTTCATCCCCGGGAAGCGAAAGTCCACCCGAGCGCGCAGTCGCGCGTAACCAGCGAGGCTATCAGACCATGAAGACCTTCAAGCTTTACAAGTTCGTGCTGGCGCTTGTCGCCGCCGTGCTGATCTCGGCGACCGCGAGCGAGATCAACAGCGCCTATGCCGCGCCGGCTGCTTCGGCGGCGAACCTCAAGGGCGTCGTCAGCGAGCAGACCACCGACGTGCAATGGCGCCGCCGCAACCGCTGGGTTGCTCCGGCTGTCGGCCTCGGCATTCTCGGCCTTGCCGTGGGTGCTGCCGCCGCGCAGAACCAGTACTATTACAACAACCCGAACTACTACTATCAGCCGCCGCGTCAGCGCTGCTGGGTACAGACGGGTCCGTATCAGGGTCAGGGCTACTGGGCCTGGTGCTAATTCGACCGGACCAACCGGTTTTTCGGAAGCGGCGGGCGAGAGCCCGCCGTTTTCGTTTCGCGGCCGCGTCTTTCAGCGGCCAAGCGCTGCAGCCACGAACAGCGCGGCCGGGATCGAAACCAGCGCCACGAAAATCTGGATCGTGAGGATACGGGCCAAGAGCGGCGCGTCGCCGCCCATCTGGCGCGCGAGCATGTAGCCGTTCGGCGCGGACGGCACCGAGGACGCGATCGCGATGACCGCGAGCGCCGGGCCGGTGACGCCCGCGAAATATCCGGTGCCGATCGCAATCGCAGGCAGCAGCAGCATCTTTATGAGGACTGCCGCCAGCACTGCTGCATCGATTTTCGCGGCTGTCTTCAGATCGAGGCCTGCGCCGACGATCATCAGGCCGAGCGGGAGCGACGCCTGGCCGAGCACGTTCACGAATCCGGTGAAGACCTTCGGCAGCGGCAGGCCGGCCACGTTGACGGCGACGCCGAGCGCGCAGGCCCAGATGAACGGGTTACGCAGGAGGTGGACCAGAACCTGCTTCACTCTGGCCGGCGAATTCGGCGCGTAGCGCGCGAGCACCACGACCGAGAGCACGTTGATCAGCGGGATCATGCTGGCGAGCGCGACGGCCGCGAGCGCAAGCCCGGTCTCGCCGAGCAGGGCGGAAGCCACCGCGACCGCGATATAGGTGTTCCAGCGCACCGCGCCCTGAAACACCGAGGTGTAGGAAGGGCCCGACCAGCCGAAGGCGCGCTGCAAGGGCACGCGCAGCAGCAGGAGAAGGACCGCGCTCGCGACGATCGCGGTCACGAGGGCCGCGAAGATGCCCCAGATCGGCACCTTGGAAAGGTCGGCGGTGGCGGTGGCGAGAAACAGGAGCGCGGGGAAGAGTACGTAGTAGGTGAGATCCTCGAGCGAGTCCCAGGCGTTCTCGCTCCGCAGGAGCGTGCGCTTCAGGAACACGCCGAGCGCGACCAGCAGGAAGACGGGAACGAGGGCATTGAAGACGGCTTGCATTCAGCGTCTTCCATAGCCGATGCGGTCGAGCGCGCCCTGCAGGATGTAGGCGGCGGCGACCTTGTCCACGACTTCGCCGCGGCGGCGGCGGGAGGCGTCGGCCTCGATCAGCGTGCGTTCCACCGCGGCGGTGGAAAGCCGCTCGTCCCAGAAGCAGATCGCAAGATCGGTGAGCGGCGCCAGATTGCGCACGAAGGCGCGGGCCGACTGCGCGGCCGGACCTTCCGAGCCGTCCATGTTTTTCGGCAGGCCGATCACGAGGCCGCCCACGCCGAACTTCGCGGCGAGGGCGAGCAGCTTTTCGGAGTCCGCCCTGAATTTCCCGCGCGGCAGCGTCTCCAGCGGCGAGGCGATGGTGCGGTTCACGTCGGAGAGCGCAAGCCCGATGGTTTTCTCGCCGAGATCGGCGCCGATCAGCCGCGCGCCCGGCGCGAGCAGGGCGGGCAGGTCGTCGATCTCGCAGAGGCGGGCGGGCATGGGCAAGGCGCGTAGCACGGCTCGCGGCGCCCTGTCGCCGTGCAGGCGCGCATACCCCTCTCCCGGAAGGGAGAGGGGTGCGGCTGTGATGGAAGGCTCGCGCTAGAGCACGAAGTCGGCGGCGGTCAGCACGATCGAGTGGGTCGGGTCGAAGATTTCGATCGCGAAATCCGCGCGCCCGTCGCCGTCGACGTCGCCTTCGAGGATGATTCCCGTCGCGGTCAGATAGGAGCGCAACTCGCCTGGAGTTTGGGTAAAGAGTGCCGCGGGCGTAGTCGAACTGTCGATGTTGATGTAGGTGAAGGCGTCGTCAGGTCCGGTATTCGCGTTGGCATCGATCAGGGACAGATCGATCACGTCAACACTATCCTCGAAGTCCATGATGATGTCGCGCGTGGCCTTGGTCCTGCCGCTATCGGTGTAGTCGGCGAACAGGAAGGTGTCGTTGCCGTCGCCACCGATAAGGATGTCCTTGCCGGCGCCGCCATAGAGAATGTCGTCGCCGTCGCCGCCATCGAGCGTGTCGTTGCCGGCAAGACCGGCGAGGATGTCGTTGCCGTCGCCGCCTTCGAGCACGTTGGCGAACGCGTTGCCGTAGATGACGTCGTTGCCGCTGCCGCCTTTCGCGTTTTCGAAGTTGGTGATGGTGTCCTTGGCTCCGTCCGCGACATCGGTGCCGGTCGCCGTATTGCCATCGAGGTTGTTGCCGTCGAACGGCGCGGGCATGTCGAATTCGGCCGCGGCAAGATTGATGAACACGGCGTTCGTTGCCGCGCTTGCATCATAAGTGTCGATGCCGAGACCGCCGTCGATGGTGTCGTCGTCGTCCGTGCCGGTATGGCCGGTCGCGATGTAGACGTCGTTGCCGGCGCCGAGGCTGTAACTGTCCTTGCCGTTGCCGTCGGCGACCGTTTCGGCCTTGGCCCCGCCGACGAAGGTGTCGGCGCCGTCGCCGAGGTCGATGATGCCGAGCACGGTGCCGGTGTTCTTGAAGATGTCGTCGCCGGCCCCGAGCGTGACCGCGCCCGCGATGGTACCGGAGTTGACGATGTTGTCGGCGCCGCCGCCTGTCGTGACGTCGCCGCCGATGGTGCCGGAGTTGGTGAGCGTATTGGCGCCCGCACCGAGGTTCACGCTACCGCCGATCGTCTTGGAGTTGGTGACGTTGTCGTCGCCTGTGCCTGCCGTGACGTCGCCGCCGATGGCGCCCGAGTTGATGAGTTTGTTTAGACCGTCGCCCAGCAGAACGTCGTCGGTAATCGTCTTGGTGTTGGTCAGCGTGTCGTCGCCGCCGCCGAGGTCCACGTCGTCGCCGATGACGCCGGAATTAACCACGATGTCGTTGCCCGTGCCGGTAACGAGATCGCCGGTGATGGTGCCGGAGTTGGTGACCTTGTTGATGCCGTCGCCGAGATCGACGTCGCCGTCGATGATCTTGGAGTTGACGAGGGTGTCGTCGCCGCTGCCAGTCGTCAGGTCGCCGGCGATTGTGCCGGAGTTGGTGATCTTGTTTACGCCACCGCCGAGATCGACCAAGCCGTTGATGGTCTTGGAGTTGGTGAGGGTGTCGTCGCCATTGCCTGCGGTGACATCGCCTTCGATGTTACCCGAGTTCGTCAGCGAATTCGTTCCGCTGCTAAGCTCGACGTCACCGTCGATGATCTTCGAGTTCACGACGATGTCGTTGCCAGTGCCGAGAATGACGTCGCCGGTAATCGTGCCGGAATTGGTCAGCTTGTTATTGCCGTCGCCGAGATCGACGTCGCTGTTGATGTTCTTGGAGTTGGTGACGGTGTCGTTGCCCGCGCCGCCGGTGACCGTGCCGGTGATGGTGCCGGAATTGGTCAGCGAGTTGACGCCGGCGCCGAGGGCAAGGAAGCCAAGGATCGAGCCGGAATTGACGATCACGTCATCGCCGCTAGTAACCTCGACGTCGCCGTTGATCGTGCCCGAATTGGTGAGCCGGTTGTTGCCGGCGGCAAGGTTTACCCCGGCGTCGATCAGTTTCGAGTTGGTCACGGTGTCGGCACCGCCGAGACCTGTCACCGCGCCGGTGATGGTGCCGGAGTTGGTCAGCTTGTTGTCTCCGGCGCCGAGCTCGACGGTGCCGCCGATGGTGCCGGAGTTCGTGACGCTGTCGCTTTCCGCGCCGACAACGACGTTGCCGGTGATCGTGCCCTTGTTCGAGATCGAGTCGGCGTCGGCGCCGCTGGTCACGTTGCCGGAAATCGTGCCGGCGTTGATCAGGCTGTTCTTGCCGTTGCCGAGCGCGACGTTGTCCCCGATCGTGCCGGTATTCGTGATGCTATCAGCCTCGGCGCCGCCGGTAACGGTGCTGTTGATCTCGCCGGAGTTGGTGAGCTTGTTGACGCCGTGGCCGAGATTGACGAGGCCGCCGATGGTCTTGGTGTTCGTGATCGTGTCGTTGCCGGTGGTCACATCCACGTCGCCGGTGATGCTGCCGGAGTTGGTGACGGTATTGTTCCCCGCGCCGAGATGGACGTTACCGTTGATCAGGCCGGAATTGACGACCTTGTCGTTGCCCGAGGAGGCGGTGACGTTGCCGGTGATCGAGCCGGAATTGGTCAGGCTGTTGTCGCCTGCGAGCAGCGTGACGTTGGCGCCGGTGATGATGCCGGAATTGACGACAGTGTCGTTGCCGAGACCGCCTGACACGCCAAGGCCGATATAGCCGGAATTGGTGAGCTTGTTCGTGCCGGCGCCGAGATCGACGGAAGTTGCGATCTTGCCGGAATTGACCACGGTGTCGTCGTCGCCGCTGCCGGTCACGCTCTCGTCGATATAGCCGGAGTTGGTAAGCTTGTTGGCGCCGAGGCCGAGTTCGACCTTGCCCCAGATTTCGCCGGAGTTGGTAACGGCATCGGCGCCGCCGCCGAGGTTGATGTCGCCGTAGATGAAGCCGGTGTTGGTCAGCGTGTCGGCGCTTGCGCCTGCAAAAATGGAATAGGTGTTGCCGCCGATGATGCCGGAGTTCACGATGGTGTTGGCGCCCGTCGCGCTCGTCAGCAGGATTCCGTTGCCGGTGCTGCCGACGATTTCGCCGGCGTTGACGATGCCGACGGTGCTCGCCGCCTTGATGCCGTCGGTACCGCCATAGACCGAGCCGTCGGTGCCGATCGTGATCTTCGACTGCGTGGTTATACCGGTATCGAGGAATAGGCCTTCCGCCTGGCTGGAGAACAGCGAGCCGTTGATCGTGGCGGTCCAGATCCCGGTTCCGGCGAGCGAGGCGGCGCGGCTGTTCAGCCCGGTTGCGATCAGAAACGCGCCCTGATCGACGATCAGGGAGTCCGGCGTAGCCGTATCGTCGTCAAAGGCGTGAGTATCATCAGCAGAAACGAAAACGCTGTCGTCAATTCCAAACTTGAAAACGGCCATGGCTGCTCTCCCGGGGTTCCGGGTTACCGTTCCACGCATTGCAAGAGGGCGGCCTCAAAAAGCCGCTGCAGGAGAACGCGCCAATTTACGATTGATGCACTTCCAACCCCGCTCCCGATTCGGGGAGCCGCCGCATTGCAAATGGAATGTAACCCCCTATGGCGAAAAGGTGCCTTGCTTCGCGGGGGAGCGCAATCCGATTTTTTACGCGCGGTTTATAGTGCTGCCGCGCTACTGCGTTCGGGTGACAGGCGCGTCCGTTTCGCGAGGGCGGGCGGCGCGGAAACCGGCCACGAGCGGGAGGGTTTGGCGCTTCGCCTGCGCGGCCTATAGTCGGGGCCAAGAAAAAACGGAGGAAGCGATGCGCGTCACCTGGTTCGGCCACTCGGCATTCCGGCTCGATTTCGGCGGTAAAGCGGTGCTGATCGATCCGTTCTTCACCGGCAACCCCGCCTTCGCCGGCGACAAGAAAGAAGCCGTGAAGGGGCTGACCCATATTCTTCTCACGCACGGGCACTCAGATCACATCGGCGACACGGTCGAGATCGCGAAGGAAACCGGCGTGCCGGTGGTCAGTCACTTCGAAATCTGCATGTGGTTGAACGGCAAGGGCGTGAAGAAATTCGACCCGATGAACATCGGCGGCACCACCGACCAAGGCGGTTTCACGGTGACGCTGGTGCGCGCGGACCATTCCTCGACCATGATCGAGGACGGGCAGTTCTCGGTGATGGGCAATCCGGGCGGGCTGATCGTGAAGGCGCTGGGCGAGCCCACGGTCTATCACATCGGCGACACCGACATCTTCTCCGACATGGCGCTGATCAACGAAATCCATCAGCCCAAGGTCGCAATGGTGCCGGTCGGCGACCGGTTCACCATGGGCGGCAGGATCGCGGGGCTCGCGATGAAGCGCTTCTTCAAGGGGCTCAAGACTGCGATTCCCTGCCACTACGGCTCGTTTCCCATCATCGACCAGACCGCGGACAAGTTCGTCGCCGAAATGAAGGGCAGCGAGATCGAGGTGGCGGTGCCGGAGAAGGGCAAGGCGGTCGAGGTCTGAGCGCCCGAAACGGCGGCATTGCGGCCCCGAAAGCGCCTCTGCTATAGCCCGCGAGAACGATTTTCCACGGAGTTTTCCATGTCCGTCGATGCCGCAACCGTGCGGCGGATCGCGCATTTGGCGCGGATTGCCGTCGCCGACGACGAGATCGAGCACCTGCGCGGCGAGATCAACAATATCCTCGGCTTCGTCGAGCAGCTGAACGAGGTGAACGTGGACGGCGTCGAGCCGACCGCGAGCGTCGAGGACATGAAGCTCAAGATGCGCGAGGACGTGGTCGATGACGGCGGCTACGCCAAGCGCGTGCTCGCCAACGCGCCGGCTTCCGACGACGGGTTCTTTCAAGTCCCCAAAGTGGTGGAGTAACGCGTGTCCGACCTGACCTCGCTCACGCTGGCCGAAGCGCGCGACGCGCTCCGCGCGAAGAAGATTTCCGCGAAGGAACTCGCCGACGCGCATCTCTCCGAGATGGAGAAGGCGCGCGCGCTCAACGCCTATGTGCTGGAAACGCCGGAGCAGGCGCGGAAGATGGCGGCGGCCTCCGACGCGAAACTCGCGAAGGGCGAGGGTGGGCCGCTCGAAGGCATTCCGCTCGGCATCAAGGATCTGTTCGCGACCGAGGGCGTACGCACGACGGCGTGCTCGAAGATTCTCGAAAACTTCGTGCCGCAGTACGAATCCACCGTAACGTCGCAGCTCTGGCGCGACGGCGCGGTGATGCTCGGCAAACTCAACAACGACGAATTCGCGATGGGCTCGTCGAACGAAACTTCCGCCTTCGGGCCGGTGCTCTCGCCGTGGCGCAGGAAGGGCGACAACAAACCGCTCGTGCCCGGCGGCTCTTCCGGCGGCTCGGCGTCGGCGGTGGCGGCAAACCTCTGTCTCGGCGCGACCGGCACCGATACCGGCGGCTCGATCCGCCAGCCCGCGGCCTTCACCGGCATCGTCGGCATCAAGCCGACCTACGGCCGCTGCTCGCGCTGGGGCATCGTCGCGTTTGCGTCCTCGCTCGATCAGGCCGGGCCGTTCGCGCGCACGGTGCGCGACTGTGCGATCCTGCTGCGCTCGATGGCGGGACACGACCCGAAGGATTCCACCTCCGCCGACAAGCCGGTGCCGGATTACGAGCAGGCGATCGGAAAATCCGTGAAGGGCATGAAGATCGGTATTCCGAAGGAGTACCGCATCGACGGCATGCCGAAGGAAATCGACGAACCGTGGGAAAAGGGACGCGAATGGCTGAAGGCGGCCGGCGCGGAGATCGTCGACATCTCGCTGCCGCATACGAAATACGCGCTGCCTGCATACTACATCGTCGCGCCCGCGGAAGCGTCCTCCAACCTCGCACGCTATGACGGCGTGCGCTACGGCCTGCGCGTTCCGGGCAAGGACATCGTCGATATGTATGAGCGCACGCGCGCGGCCGGTTTCGGCAACGAGGTACGCCGCCGCATCATGATCGGCACCTATGTGCTGTCCGCCGGCTACTACGACGCCTATTATCTGCGCGCACAAAAGGTCCGCACGCTGATCAAGCGCGACTTCGATCTGGCCTGGAAGCAGGGGATCGATGCGGTGCTTACGCCCGCGACGCCGTCCGCCGCCTTCGGCATCGGCGAGAAGGGCAGCGGCGATCCGGTCGAGATGTATCTCAACGACGTCTTCACGGTGACCGTGAACATGGCAGGGCTGCCGGGCATTTCCGTTCCGGCCGGGCGCGACCGCAACGAGCTTCCGCTCGGGCTGCAGCTGATCGGCAAACCCTTCGGCGAGGAAGCGCTGTTCTCGCTCGCATACGCGCTCGAACAGGCGGCGGGACCGCGCATGATCCCCGAGAGATGGTGGGACTAGCAGCACGAATAAAAAGCCGCCCGCTTGATGCGGGCGGCCTCTTTTTTACCTTCGCATCGCTTATTCCGCGTCTTGCTGCGGCAGTTGCTTTCTCACCATGTCGGGAAACTCCTTCACCGACTGCGGCACTTCGAAACGCTCGACGAAATTTGCGATACTGGTGCGCGTGCCGTCGTTCAGACTGACCGCATAGATCGCGGCGCCGAGCATTACGGCGAGCGCGAGAACACCTGCGCCGATCTGCCAGTTGTCGCCGGCCTGCTTCGCCAGCGTCCTGCGGCGCTTGGCGGCGCGTTTGCGCGCAGGGTTCGCTTTCTTTTTGCGTGCACGAGCCATGACAGTCTCCCTTGCGTATAACTCAATAACGCGCGGGGCGCGGTCCCGGTTCCTGAAGGCGGAACTCTTAACCCATGAGGTCGCCTGCCATGCTAGGTTGTTGGAACCGGAGCGGGGAGTATTCTGGTGTGGCGTAGCGTTGGCGGGTTGCGCGGATGTTCGCTGACGGCGGCGGCAGTGCTGCTCGCGAGCGGCTGTTCGGTGCACAACATTCCTGTCAACGAGCCGGTCAATGTCGCAAACGCGGGCTTGAACCAGCAGCGCGAGGAGCCGGCGGCCTCCTATGCCGACGAGTTCCTGATCCTGCTGTCGTTCTCGGGTGGCGGCACGCGCGCTGCCGCCTATTCCTTCGGGGTGCTGCGCGGGCTCGACCGGTTTCAGCTTCCCACTTCGGAAGGCTTGCAGCCGCTGCTCGACCGCGTCGATTTCGTGAGCGGCGTTTCCGGCGGGTCGATCACGGCCGCCTATTTCGGTTTGAAGAAGCGGGCGGCACTTGCGGATTTCCGGGAGCGGTTCCTCCTGAAGAATGTCGAGAGCGATGCACTTTCGACGAGTTTCACGCCGGGCAATCTCGTGCGCGGCCTGTCCGGCGGCGTGAACGACGCCACGCATCTGCCGCGCTGGCTCAGCCAGAACCTGTTCGACGGCGCGACCTTCGCGGCCTTCCGCGCGCACCAGCGGCCGCGGGTCATCATCAACGCGGCCGATATCTTCAACCGCACGCCCTTCGTGTTCGGCCGCACCGCCTTCAGCGTGATGTGCAGCGATCTCGCCAGCTATCCGATTGCCGACGCGGTGGCGGCTTCTGCCGCGGTGCCGATCGCGTTCGCGCCCATCGTGATCGAGAGCTATGCCGGGAAGTGCGGCGCGCAACTGCCGGACTGGGCGGTGAGGGCGCGTACCAACCCGAACGCGCCCCCGCTCCTGAAAAGCTTCGCGAATGCGCTTGCGAGCTATCACACCGGGAACGTGCGTTACGTGAAGCTCCTCGACGGCGGGCTCGTCGACAACTACGGACTTTCCGGTTTCACCATCGCGCGGTTGTCTGCGGACAAGCCGTTCGAGCCGCTGACGCCGCAGCAGGCCGTGAAGCTCAGGCGCGCACTCTTTCTTGTCGTCGATGCCGGCCGTGGCGCGGTCGGCAACTGGGTGAATACGCTTGAAGGTCCGCGCGGCGCCGATCTCGTCGCCGCCGCCGCCGATACCGCGATCGACGCCAGCGTGCGGGCGAGCTACACCGCATTCGAGCAGACCATGGAGGAATGGCGGCAGCAGATGCTGCGCTGGCGCTGCGGGCTCTCGGCGGCGCAACGCCAGGAATATGGCGTACCCGCCCGGTGGAATTGTCGTGACCTGCAATTCTTTATCGGCAGGCTCGGTTTCGACCAGCTCGGCGGGGCGCGCGAGGATTATCTCAACAAGGTCAAGACCAGCCTGCAGCTGCCGGAAGACCAGGTCGACGAAGTGATCGCCGCAGGCGACGAGATCGTGACCAACAACGACGTCGTACGACGGTTCCTGAACAGCATGCGGCGCTAGCCCGGCGCGAGGCGCAAACAAAACCGGCCCGCATCGCGGGCCGGTTCCACGCTTTCGGGTTTAGTTGCCAGTCGCAGGCGGCGTCTGTGGCGCGGTCGGGCCGGCCGGGCTGTTCGGTCTGGCTGCCGGCGGCGAAGCGGGCGGTGCCGTCGCGGGCGACTGCTGCGTCGCGGGCGTCTGGTTCATGCCGATCGTGGTCGTGTCCGTGTCTGCGCGGAACATCAGAAACGCGATCAGCGCGCCGAGAACGACGATGGCGCCGATCACGAGACCGGTGAATCCGGCCGGAGCCGGATCGACGCTCGGACGGCGGCTGAATTCGTCATACTCGAACGATTTGCGGGGGTCGTTCGGATCGTAAGCCATGACGGTTCCTCCTCGGGGTTGGTGTGAAGAAAACGCAGGGAACCCCCGGACTGTTCCAATTTCGCGCCGTCGCGTAGGTATTGCGGGCAGGCACAAGGCTCACGAATCGTTACAGAAAAACATGCTGCACGCGTTCGCAATTCTGCTCTGCCTTCAACTCGCGGGCGAAGCGGCGGTTCGCGCGCTGGGCTCGCCGGTGCCGGGACCGGTGATCGGTCTTGCGTTGCTGTTCTTGTGGCTGGTCGCTCGCATACCGATCCCGCATACGACGCATGAGACGGCGGACGGAATCCTGAAGCACCTTTCGCTGCTCTTTGTGCCGGCGGGCGTCGGCGTGGTGCAGCAGTTGCCCTTGCTCGGCGCGGAAGGCTGGAAGCTGCTCGGAATCATTCTCGTCTCGATCACGCTTTCGCTCGCCGCGACCGCAGTTACTTTCGCCGCGATTGCGAAACTCATGAAGATCGACGGCGGGGCGCCGGAAGGAGAACGGCGATGATCGATTTCGTCGATCTCTGGGTCTATCTCTCCGGCAGTCCGCTGTTGTGGCTCACGGTGACGCTGGTCGCCTATCTCGCGGCGGACGCGATCTCGACGGGGTGCGGGCGGCATCCGCTCGCGAACCCGGTGCTGCTCTCGGTCGTTTTCATTTCCATTGTGCTCGTGCTCTCGAAGACGGCGTTTCCTTCGTATTTCGCGGGCGCGCAGTTCATCCATTTTCTGCTAGGCCCCGCGACGGTCGCGCTCGCGGTGCCGCTCTACCGTCATCTGCCCGAAGTGAAGCGGATGTTCGTGCCGATGATCGTGGCGCTTGTCGTCGGCTCGATCATTTCGATCACGTCCGCCGTGCTGCTCGCGAAGTGGCTGGGCCTGAGCAAGTTGGCTATGCTTGCGCTCGCGCCGAAATCGGCGACCGCAGCGATTGCGATGGGTGTCGCGGAGAAAGTGCAGGGCGACCCGGCGCTCACTGCAGTTGTCGTCATCATGACCGGAATTTCCGGCGCGATCGTCGTGACGCCCTTGATGAACGCGCTCAGGCTCAGGAACTACGCGGCGAGGGGCTTCGCCGCGGGGCTGGTCTCGCACGGCATCGGCACCGCGCGGGCGTTTCAGGTGAACCCGCTCGCCGGCACGTTTGCCGGGATCGCGCTCGGTCTGAACGGCGTGCTGACGGCCATCTTGGTGCCGCTATTGCTGCCGTGGCTCTTGGATTGAGCTTGGCGGGCAAGTCGGATAGGAAATTTCCTAGATTCCGATAGGAAAAATCCAATTTTCCAATGAACGCACCGACCCGCAATCCCAAGCTTCTCAAAGGCGACAAGCACGACTGGGAAGTCGTCATCGGCATGGAAATCCATGCGCAGGTGACCTCGAACGCAAAGCTCTTTTCCGGCGCCTCGACCGAATTCGGCGGCGAGCCGAACTCGCACGTCTCGCTGGTCGATGCCGCGATGCCCGGCATGCTCCCGGTCATCAATAAAAAGTGCGTCGAACAGGCGGTCAAAACCGGGCTCGGGCTGAAGGCGAAGATCAACAAAAAGTCGGTCTTCGACCGGAAGAACTATTTCTATCCCGATCTGCCGCAGGGCTATCAGATCAGCCAGTTCAAGCATCCGGTGGTCGGCGAGGGCAAGGTCATCGTCGACATGCAGGACGGCACTTCGTTCGAGGTCGGGATCGAGCGGCTGCATCTCGAGCAGGACGCGGGCAAGTCGCTGCACGACCAGCACCCGTCGATGTCCTATGTCGATCTGAACCGCTCGGGCGTCGCGCTGATGGAGATTGTGTCGAAGCCCGACATGCGGTCGTCGGAAGAGGCGAAGGCCTACGTCGCCAAGCTCCGCACCATCCTGCGCTATCTCGGCACCTGCGACGGCGATATGGAGAAGGGCAATCTCCGCGCCGACGTCAACGTTTCGGTGCGCAAGCCGGGCGGTCCGCTCGGCACACGCTGCGAAATCAAGAACGTCAACTCGATCCGCTTCATCGGCCAGGCCATCGAATACGAGGCGCGGCGCCAGATCGAGATTCTGGAGGACGGCGGCAAGATCGATCAGGAGACGCGGCTGTTCGACAACGCCAAGGGCGAAACGCGCTCGATGCGCTCCAAGGAAGAAGCGCACGACTACCGCTACTTCCCCGACCCCGATCTTCTGCCGCTCGAATTCGACGATGCGTTTGTCGAAAGATTGAAAGCCGATCTGCCGGAACTGCCGGACGAGAAGAAGGAGCGCTTCGTGAAAGACTTCGGTCTTTCGCCCTATGACGCGGGTGTCCTGATCGCGGAGCGCGAGACGGCTGCCTTCTTCGAGGAAGTGGCGAAGGGCCGCGACCCGAAGGCGGCGGCGAATTTCACGATCAACGAATTCTTCGGCCGCCTGAACAAGGAAGGCAAGACCATCGAGCAGAGCCCGATCTCGGCTGTGCAGCTCGGCGCCATTGTCGATCTCATCGCGGACGGCACCATCTCCGGCAAGATCGCGAAGGATTTGTTTGAGATTATCTGGGAAGAGGGCGGCGACCCGCGTGAAGTCGTCGAGCAGCGCGGCATGAAGCAGGTGACGGACACCGGCGCCATCGAGAAGGTCGTCGACGACATCATCGCGAAGAACCCCGACAAGGTGGAGCAGGTGAAGACCAAGCCCACCATGCTCGGCTGGTTCGTCGGGCAGGTGATCAAGGCTTCCGGCGGCAAGGCGAATCCGCAGGCCGTGAACGAGATTTTGAAGAAGAAGCTGGGAATTTAACCGTCATCCCGGACGCGAGCGCAGCTCGCTATTCGGGATCGTATTCTTTTTTGCGAACGGTCCCGGCTTGCGCAATGCTTCGCATTGCTGGGCCGCTCGCTCAAGGACTCGACAATTACGCCGCGTCAGATACTGCTGTTCCGGGACTACGTCCGCATCATCTTTACGGGGAATTGAACCGGCAATGTCGAAGATCACGTTCTACGCCCATCCGCGCTCCGGCCCGTCCTATCGCGTGGGGCTCGCGCTCGCGCTGATGCAGGAGCCGTTCGCCTTCGAAATCATCGATCTGCCCAACGGCGGCGGACAGAAGCCCGAATATAAAGCGAAGAGCCGCTTCGGCCAGGTGCCGTGCATTCAGGACGGCAACGAGACCATCATTCAGTCGAGCGCGATTCTCGAATATCTCGCAGAGAAGACCGGCAAGTTCGGCGGCAGGAATGCGATGGAGCGCGCCCATATCAACGAATGGATGTTCTGGGATTTCGACCGGCTTTGCCCCGGCCTGTTCCGTTCGCGTGCCTATAAGCTCGGCTTCCGGAAAGCCGACCCCGCTGTGGTTGAAGCCTACAGGCAGGAGGGCGAGGCAGGTCTGACCGCGCTCGAAAGCCATCTGTCGAAGAACCAGTGGCTTGCGCTCGGCAGGCCGACGATCGCGGACATTTCCGTCTATTCGGGAATTTTCTACGCGGCCGACGGCGGCTTCGATCTTTCGAAATATCCGGGCATCTCGGCCTGGAAGGCGCGGGTCGAGGCGCTGCCCGGTTACGGCAAGCCGGCGGATGTCATTCCCGCGGCGTCGCGGCCCTAGCTTCTGCGAGAAAAAACCCGGCGCGGCGCGCCGGGTTTTTTTATGTTGTGAAGAACTGTCAGGTCTTCTTCAGGCACTTCGACATATAGGCGTTGTATTGCTTCCGGGTCTTTTCGCCGGTCGCTTTCTTGTGCTCGCCCCAGGACTTCGCGCAATCGGAGAATTTCTGCTGCGCAGGCGTCAGCTTCTTCGTGGTCTTCTTCTTGGCGTCGTCTTTCTTGGTCGCATCGGTCTTGGTGTCGGCCTTGTCGTCTTTCTTCTTCGTGGTTTTCTTCTTGGTATCTTTCTTCTCTTCGGTCTGCGTGGTCTGCGCGGCGGAATACTCCGGCAGGGTCACGGCGCCGAGGAAGCCCAGAAGGGCGAAGGCAAGGATCAATCTGTGCAACATGGAGTCTGCTCCCAATTCAGGGTGCCGGAAGCATACACCCGATTTTGCCGCTGAAAACATGCGCAGCAGTATTGCCGTGGCGCGTGTTGCCGGTTCCGGACCGGCGGCATATTCCAGTTAACCGCCGAGGCCCTGAACGGCGGCTGAATAGAAGGAGCGAAAAGTGGCCCGCAAGGCAAAGAAGAAACTTGCAAAAACGGCAGCCCGGAAAGTTGCAAAGCCTTTACGCAAGACCCCCCGCCCGAAACAGCAACCGATCGATCTTTATTACTGGGCCACGCCGAACGGCTGGAAAATCTCGATCATGCTGGAGGAATGTGCGCTGCCCTATAAGGTGCATTTCGTGAACATCGGCAAAGGCGACCAGTTCAAGCCGGACTTTCTGAAGATCGCACCGAACAACCGGATGCCCGCAATCGTCGATCCGGAGGGCCCCGGAGGTAAACCGATCTCCGTGTTCGAGTCGGGCGCGATACTCCAATACCTCGGGCGCAAGACCGGTAAGTTCTATCCGAAGACCGAGCGCAAGCGTGTCGAGGTGGACGAGTGGCTGTTCTGGCAGATGGCCAACCTCGGCCCCATGGCGGGGCAGGCGCATCACTTCCGGCTCTATGCGCCCGAAAAGATTCCCTACGCCATCGAGCGCTACACCAACGAATGCCGGCGGCTCTACGGGGTGCTGGAAAGGAAACTCGAAGGCCGCGAGTATATCTGCGGCGAGTATTCGATTGCCGACATGGCCTGTATCGGCTGGGCGAGACCCTGGGAGCGGCAGGGGATGGACCCGGACGACTTTCCGAAGGTGAAAGCGTGGCGCGACCGCGTTATGGCGCGGCCCGCGGTCGAGCGCGGCATGGCGATCAAGCCCGATCCATCGACGGTCATCGACGCGACAAAGGACAAGGCCGCGTTCGATCTGCTGTTCCGGCAGGGCGCAAAGAAATAGCGCAAGAGAAAGGACCGGCCGCAGGACCGGGGATGGGGTGGGGACGACCCCGCGGCCGGCAAGTTCTTCAGGCAACGACCCAGAGACAACACGCGGCTGGCACAAGCGGATGCATCGGCGCGCAAATAAGCCGGCGACTGCATCGGATCCGTAGTTTCGCGGGTTATCGCGACAAACGGAGCAAGCGATGAGCGCTGGTGCGGCGGCGGAGCCTTGGGCTACAAGCGGTAACGGGGGAATCTCCGCGATCACCGTCGGCCCCGGATCGCATGCCCACCGGATTGGAACGCCGTTCGTGAGCGACAGCAAAACAGATCATTCGTCCCTGATCGTGGCCTGCGGGCGCGGCGACCGCGCCGCCTTGCAGGAACTTTATCGCCGCGAAGCCGGAGCGATGATCGGCATTGCCGCCCGCATCGTGAAGCGGCGCGAACTTGCCGAAGAGGTTGTGCAGGAGTCCTTCGTCGCGATCTGGCGCAATGCCGCGCGGTTCGATCCGGGCATCGGCTCCGGCCGGGCATGGCTGTTCCAGATCGTGCGTAATCGCGCACTCAATATGCTGCGCGATACCAGCCGCGAGCTTCCGACCGAAGACAACGTCATCAACGCGGCGGTCGACGCCGATGTGGGCTACGAGAATGCCTTCGAGCGGCTCGCCGCCAACAGTGCGCTCAAGCGCTGCCTCGAGGAACTGGAGCCGCGCCGCAGACAGGGCGTCCTGCTCGCCTTTGTCGAAGGCATGTCGCACGGCGAGATCGCAGCGAAACTGAAAGTGCCGCTCGGTACCACGAAATCGTGGCTCCGCCGCAGCCTGATCGCGCTTCGGGAGTGCATGGCATGAGCCCTCACGATCCGAACGAGGACCTGCTGCTCGCGGGCGAATATGTGCTCGGCGTTCTCGACGGAGCGGAGCGCGACGCTTTCGAGCGCCGCCTTTCGCGCGAAACCGCGCTGCGCGAGCACGTCGCCTTCTGGCAGGATCGCTTCGCCGATCTCGACAACAGCATCGTGCCGGCGGATGTGCCGCCGGCGCTCTGGGCGAGGATTGAGGCGCAACTCGGAGGCGGCGCGATTGCGCGCAATGCCGGCCCAAGTCTCAGCGAGAGGCTCTGGACGAGCCTCGGGTTCTGGCGCGGCGCGAGCTTCGCGGGGGCGCTTGCGAGTCTCGTACTTGCGATCTCGGTCGGATTGCTCGCGGGGCGGGCGACCCCGCCGCCGCAGATCGTGGCCGTCATGCTGACGCCGGAGGGTGTGCCGGGTGCGATCGCGGAAATCTACCACGACGGCCGCATCAGCGTCGTGCCGATCCACGACTTCCCGGTGCCGAAGGGCAAGACACTTCAGGTCTGGACGCTCTGGGACAAGGAGAAGGGGCCGATTTCGGTCGGCCTGATCGAGCGCACGCGCCATGCGCTGTTCTTCCGCTCCGATCTCCCGGCCCGGCAGCAGCAACTCTACGAGATCACGCTGGAGCCCGAAGGCGGCTCGCCGACCGGCAGACCGACCGGCCCCGTGCTGGTGAAGGGCCACGGCGCGCTGCCGAGACTCTAAAGCACGAAGGCTTTAGTTTAGCGCTTCGTATTTTCCGTTGCGATAAACGCCGAGAAACTTGCGGTCGCGTGCGAAGCTGACCGTGTCGGTGCCAATGGCGCAGGCGACGTCGGCGGCAAGTTCTGTTTTCTGCCTGTCGTCGGCGGCGGCCCAGAATTTTTCGGTTACCTCGACCGCAAAGCCCTGGGAGACGCGGGTCGGGCGCTGGATCTCGCCCTTTGCGACGACCTTCGAGATGCGGTCGGCGGCCGCCGGCTTGTCGCAGGCGAGCGCGGGGGCGGCGAAAACGGCGAGTCCAAGCGCGATCGCCTGGGCCCGCTTCAGAATTCCGGAATGCATCAGTTCACGCGGGTCCAGTTCTGCGAGCGGCAAAAGATGCCAGCGACGCAGCCGGAAAGCGAGAGCGAATTCGCGCCCTGCATGGTGAGGGTGCCGGAATAGGTCTTGCCGTCCTGCGGATTATAGAGCGTGCCGGACCATTTGCCGCCGCCGGCGGGTTTCATCTGGATCATGTTGATCCCGACGAGGCTGCGGTTCTTCAGCGCCGCGTTCGGGTTGTTCTCGTCCTTGGCCCCGGTGTTCTTGACCCACACGATGGTCCCGCAGACGGAGGCACCGCAGGGCGCGATGCGAACGCGGGTTTCGCCGGATGCCGTCAGCCAGGTTCCGGTCGCGTCCTGCGCGGAAGCGGGCAGCGAGAACGATGCGAGTGCGATAGCCGCCACGGCGGTTCTTATTTTCATGGAAGTTCCTCCGACAGTTTTTTCATTATTCGCAATCGTAAGCACGCAAAAGCGCGAAACGAAAGCGGGGCCGTGCGGCCCCGCTGCAAATTTCCGGCGTTGACGTAGCGTTCGCGGGAACTTCGTCAGTTCACCTTGGTCCAGGTCCTGGACTGGCAGATCATGCCGCCCATCACGCAGCCGCCGATCTCGATGGCATTGGCGCTCACGGCCTTGACCTTGCCGTGATAGGTTTTGCCATCCTCATAGTTATAGATCGCTCCTGTCCATTCGCCGGGTGCGGCGGGCTTCATATTGGATACGAGCTGGAGGCCGACGATCGGACGCTCGCGCTTTTCGGGCTTGGGATTATGGACGTCCTTCGACGGATTCTTCTGCCACACCACATGGGCGCAAAGGCCGGTGCCGCAGGGCGAGACTTTCACGCGCGTGATGCCGCTCTGGCTTTGCCAGACACCGGCGACTTTGGGGGTCTCCTGCGCGAAAACGGGCGAAGCGAGCGCACAGAGCGCGGCCAACAAGGTCAGGCGGGCGAGTTTCATGTCGCGAAATGCTTCCGTTCGGTGATGAAGGTTGGGTGACAAAGAGATAGGGCGCGATGGGGCCACAGTGTGGCGCCATCACAATCCGCGCGGCGTTCTTGAATCACCTTCCGTTTCGGATGGTGACCAGAATCCCAAATAGCAGCCTTTATCAAAGCTTTCCGAACACGCATGCGCTCAATTCTTTCAAGAACTTGCTTGCTTAACGATTCTCGGAATGACTGCAAGTTACTGATTTCGTTCAGTTTTCATTCAGGGTGATGCTTAGGATGTGATTCAAATTCCTGCGGCATCCTGCGCATCACGGACGGGGGAAACGTCCGTACGAAAAGCGGCGGGGGAACGCCGCGGAATTGACGGGAGACGGACAGATGGCGCGGCTTCTCGAACTCGAGGTGGCGGCAATCGGACAGGCCAACATGGCCGGGGACATTTTTTATCAGCTGGGCCTGGCCTACGCGTACGGCCGCGATGTCGATGCGGACAAGGTCGCGGCCCACAAGTGGTTCAACCTCGCCGCGGCGCGCGGCAATCGCGAGGCGGTCGTATGCCGCCAGGAACTCGCGTCCGAAATGAACGCGGACGAGATTGCGAATGCGCAGCGCGCTGCGCGCGAATGGATGACTTCGCACTAAGCGACTTTGGCGCTGAGCGGGACGGGGTAGCGGCTTCCGTTGGGGTTTAAGGGGCGGGGGCTGTTCGGGGAAAGGGACCGGCGACATCAGAAGCGCCGGCCCTTTCTTCATTTGTGGCGGACGGGCAACAGTGCCTGCGATTTGGCGGATAACAGGGTACCGCTCTTGACCGGCACACCGGAAAAGAGCCCCATGGCGCCGGAATTCAGGGGCGGGGCGATTTCATGATCGGACCACGGCAGTTTCTGTTGGGCGGAGCGGCGTTTCTGGCGCTGGCCGCCCCGGTACAGGCAGTCGATCTGCCGGTCCGCTATGTGGCGCCGACCATCGTCGCCAAGGCACCCATCGCTTCCTTCTGGGAAGGCGTCTATTTCGGTGTGCACGGCGGCTACGCCTGGGCGCAGAACGACACCGTGCTCGGCGGTGTCGGCACAAACTTCCGCCCCGACGGCGGCTTCGGCGGTCTTCAGTTCGGCTACAACCGTCATCTCTCGCCGCGCTGGGTGCTCGGCTATGAAGTCGATCTGTCCTACGGCGATCTCGCCGGGCGCCGGCCGGTCGCGGCCAATACCGGCTTCTTCGATGTGAACCTGTTTGGCACGGCGCGCACGCGGCTCGGCTATGTCAACGGCCCATGGATGTTCTACGCGACCGCAGGCGCGGCCTGGGCCGATACGAACGTCGCGGTTCCCGCCGCGGGCTTGCGTTTCGACCGGCCGCAGATCGGCTACGTCTTCGGCGCGGGTGTCGAATACGCGCTGAACCAGCGCTGGTCCGCGAAGGTCGAGTATCTCTACGCCGACCTCGACAGCACAACGACGACCGCGGGCGCCGTCACCGACATGACGATGAGCACGCTGCGCTTCGGTCTGAACTATCGCTTCGCGGATATGCCGGTCGTGCAGTCCGCGGCGTTCCCGGCCAAGGGGCCGGTCTATGTCGCGAACAACTGGTCCGGGCCCTATATCGGCGTGCACGGCGGCTACGCCTGGGGCTCGTTCGACGCCACCGCGACCGCGCTCGAGCCGAGCGGCGGCTTCGGCGGCATCCAGTCGGGCTACAACTGGCAGCTATCGCGCAATTTCGTGTTCGGCCTCGAATCGGACTCCTCATGGGGCTCGATCAACGACGCGATCGGCGCGAGCAACGTCGACGTCGATGCGATGGGTACGGTTCGCGCACGTCTCGGCTACGCGATGGATCGCATTCTGATCTACGGCACCGGCGGTCTGGCATGGGCGCACGCCAACGCGGTTTACGCGGCGGCGATCAACGACCGCTTCTATCTGGGCTGGGCCGCGGGCGCGGGCATCGAGTATCTGCTGTCGCCGCGCTGGTCGGTGAAGCTCGAATACGTCTATGCCGACTTCGGCAACATCACCGACAATGCCGACACGGCAAGCCTGACCGCGTCGACGATCAAGTTCGGCATCAACTACCGCGCATCCATTCTCGATCTGATCGGCATGCGCTGGTAAGTCTCAAACGTATTGAAAAAAACCCGGCCATGTCGCCGGGTTTTTTTTTCTTTATGCGGCCTTCGCTGGGCCGGTCTGGACCTGCAGCCAGTATTCGAGCAGCGCCGCCTGCCAGAGCTTGGAGTTGCCCTTGCCGGTCAATTCCTTCTCGGGGTTCTTCATCAGGCGCTCTAGATACTCGCGCTTGAAGATGCCGCGCGTCTTCGCAGCCGGCTCGTTCAGTACGCCGCGCACGAAATCGAGCATCGGCCCGCGCAGGAATTTCAGCGCGGGGACGGGGAAGTAGCCCTTCTTGCGGTCGATGATTTCGTCCGGAACGATGCCGCGCGCGGCTTCCTTGAGAATGTGCTTGCCGCCGTCCCTGATCTTCATCTCGGCGGGGATCTGCGCGGCAAGCTCGACCAGTTCGTGATCGAGCAGCGGGGTGCGCGCCTCGAGGCCGAAGGCCATGGTCATGTTGTCGACGCGCTTCACCGGGTCGTCGATCATCATGATCTGCTGATCGAGCTCCAGCGTCTTGTCGATCGTGCGCTCGCCCTGCGCGGTCTCGAAATGACGTTCGACCAGTTCGCGGCTGTAATCTTCGCCGATCAGCGTGGGGTCGAGCGCATCGGTGATGTCGTCGTGACTGTGCTCGGCGTAGACGCGCATGTAGTCGCTGACCGGGTCGTTCGAGCGCAGCATGTGCGGATACCAGTGATAGCCGCCGAACACTTCGTCGGCGCCCTGGCCGCATTGCACGACCTTCACGTGCTGCGAGACTTCCTCGGAGAGCAGGTAAAAGCCGATGGCGTCGTGGCTGACCTGCGGCTCCGACATCTGGGAGACCGCGCCTTCCATCGCAGGGATCGCACGCGAGGTGGCGATGGGAATCCTGTGGTGGTTTGTGCCGAACCGCTGCGCGACGATGTCGGAGTAGGCGAACTCGTCGCCCTGGAGGCCGTTGACGCTCTCGAAGCCGATCGAGAAGGTTTGCAGATTCTTTTGGCCGGATTCGGCAAGCAGCGCGACGAGGAGGGAAGAGTCGAGGCCGCCGGAGAGAAGCACGCCGAGAGGCACGTCGGCGATACGGCGGCGCTCGACCGCGGCCCGGAGGGAGGTTCGGACCGATTCCGTCCATTCGCTTTCGGTAAGCACGCGGTCCTGCGAACGAACCGGGCAGCGCCAATAGACTTCCTCGCGTTTCGAGCCGTCGGGCTCGATCGTAAGCAGCGTTGCGGGTGCGAGCTTACTCACGCCGTTGAAAATCGTGCGCGGCGCGGGTACGGCGCCATGGAAGCTCAGGTAGTTATGCAGTGCCACGGGATCGATGCTGGTGTTGACATCGCCGGTGGCGAGCAGCGCGGGCAGGGTCGAGGCAAAGCGGAAACACCCGCCATCGTCGGTATAGTAGAGCGGCTTGATTCCGAGCCGGTCGCGCGCAAGCACGACGCGGCCGCTTTCGCGCTCGGCGATCGCGAAAGCGAACATGCCCTTGAAGCGTTCTACACAGCGCGGACCCCAGGCGTGGTAGCTCTTCAGGATGACTTCGGTGTCGCCGTCGGTGAAGAAGCGATAGCCTTTGGCTTCGAGCTGTTGCTTGAGTTCGCGGAAATTGTAGATGCAGCCGTTGAAGGCGACGGCGAGGCCGAGTTCGGCATCGATCATCGGCTGATCGGCTGCGGGGCTGAGATCGAGAATGCTGAGCCTGCGGTGGCCGAGCGCCACGTTGCGGTTCGCATACACGCCGCCCGCATCAGGCCCACGATGCTTGAGATTGCCTGCTATTTTCTCGGTGACGGCCGCGCTCGCGGCGTCACCGCGTCTTCGTATTTCGCCGGATATTCCACACATAACGGTATCGGCAGCGGTTCTAGAACCGTAATTGGGCGTCAGCGTGTCAGATGCGAAAAAAGCCCGACGCCGCGCCGGGCTGCCGGAATTGTCCTTTCTTCTCGGGGTGATGCAGGGACAACGCACGAATCCCGATTTCGTTCGGAACTTTTTCGCCCGAATGGTCGCAGGCGATCCGTCGAAATGAGGCTCAAACCGGACCTTCTTGCAAAGGCTGCACCGCTCCGGCATAGCTCGGAACACGGAGACGTGGCCGAGTGGCTGAAGGCGGCGGTTTGCTAAACCGTTATACGCTCTCAAGGCGTATCGAGGGTTCGAATCCCTCCGTCTCCGCCAGCTTTCAAAAATGCGCAATCGATCACGGATATAATGTAGCGGGCGCAAGCCACGCCGCCGCCACAAATGACTCCGCAAAGAATCTGCGCTACAGACTCCGCATGCG
>JBGFSD010000039.1:0-35247 GCA_041694745.1 Pseudomonadota bacterium | reverse complement strand
CCGCCGCGCGAGCCGGCCCCGGTCGAGCCCCCGCGGCCGCCGCTGCGCCGCCCGCCCGCGCCGGAGCCGCAGGACCGGTACGAAGATCAGTATTATGACGAGCCGCAGTTCGCGCCGGAGCCGCAGGAAGACTATCCGGACCGGCACCCGAACCCCATGCGCGAGCAGGAACGGCGGCGGCTTCAGGCCGAGCAGCGCCGCATGCAGCGTCACCCGCGCGACCGCAGTCCACGCAGCACGCGTAGCGGCAGTTCGTCGGGCACGGCTGTTGTCGTGGCCGCGGCCTTGTTCGCATTGTTTCTTGCGGGCGCGGCCGGCGCTTATGTGCTGGTCTATGGCTGGCCCTCGTTTCGGACGGCGCAGGCGCCTCAACCGAAGCAGCAGGAAGCGCCGCCGAAACCGGACGTCGATCAGGCCAAGCTGCGCGATCTGATGGAACGCGCGTCGAAGTCGCTCGAAGGCGGCAATCCGACGGACGCGATCCAGCTCCTGACCGAAGCCATCGTGCTCGCCCCGAAAGAAGCCGGCGCCTATACCTTGCGCGGGCACTCCTATTTGCAGACCGGAGACTCGCAGCGCGCGATCCAGGACTTCTCGGAAGCGATCGGACTCGGCAGCCGAGACTTCTACGCTTTCGTCGGGCGCGCAGTCGCCTATCGCCGCACGCGCGAGTTCGCGCGCTCGATCGCCGACTACAACGAGGCGATCAAGATCCGGCCGGATCACGCGGGAGCGTGGAACAACCGCTGTTTCGTGCAGGCGATTGCCGGCGATCTCGACGCGGCACTTTCCGACTGCAACGAGTCCTTGAAACTCGTGCCGAACGAGCCGAACACGCTTGACAGCCGCGCGCTGGTTTATCTGAAGCAGGGCAAGTGGGATCTTGCGATCGCGGACTACGATGCCGTCCTGAAGGTGGCACCCAACACCGTGAGTGCGCTCTATGGGCGAGGTCTTGCGAAGCTGAAGAAGGGCGACAAGCGCGGGCAAGCCGATATTTCGACTGCGACCGCTGCCGCGCCGACCATCGCGCAGGAGTTCGAACGCTACGGCGTCAAGTGACGCGCGTTCTCGTATCGCTGCTCTGGTGAAAATACGGATGAAGCGGCCGGGAAAAGTTCCGCTTCGCGTACGAGATTACTTGATTACCACTCAGGCTGTCACTTCGCAGTAGCGCCGCCGCGATCAACGCAATCCCGGCATGCGTTGTGACAGTTTTGTGTCGGCTCCGGCAGAGCTACCATGGTACCAAGACTGCAATGCAATGCGTGGAGTACCCGTCATGATCCTTGCGGCGGATTATCGGGCGAAAGCGGCGGACTGCGCACGCCGCGCGGAGGAAGCGCAGGACGATTATCACCGGAAGAATTTTCAGGCGCTCGCGCTCATGTGGTCCGAGATGGCGGACAAGGCCGAGGGGCGAGCCGCATCCGGCACCGATGCGCGGACCGCGCACGACGAGATCGCCGACGCGCTCGACACCATCAAGAACGCCAGCACGAACTCACGCTAGAATTTTCCGTGCCGGCCTTCGCCGCCGGAGAAGCGGCTCGCACCCGCGAGCGTTTCGCCTTGCCTGATTGCGTGCAGGCCGCCTTCCATTTCGTTCCTTGTCGCGGCATCCCAGTCGAGATCCCACTGCGCGATTGCCGATAGACGGTCTCCGCGCATGCAGGTCTGCGGGAAGGCGGAGAGCTGTTCCGCAATTTCGAGCGCGGCCTCCAGCGCCTTGCCGTCTTCGACGACGCGATTGGCAAGACCCATCGTGAGCGCTTCGTCGGCTTTCACCGCGCGTCCGGTGAGGATCATATCCATCGCGCGGCTGTGTCCGATCAGGCGAGGGAGCCGGATGGTGCCGAGATCGATCAGCGGCACGCCGAAACGGCGGCAGAACACGCCGAACACGGCGGACGTTCCGGCAACGCGCATATCGCACCATGCCGCGACCTCGATGCCGCCCGCGACCGCGTAGCCTTCGACGGCCGCGATTACGGGCTTGGAGAGTTTCAGCCGCGTGCAGCCCATGGGCGCGAAATCGCCGTCTGTCAGAAACGGTCTCTTCTCACCCTGCGCCAGTGCGTGCAGGTCGGCGCCGGCGCAGAAGTTGCCGCCGGCGCCGGTGAGTACCGCGACGTCGAGCGTGTCGTCGGCGTCGAACTGCTTGAACGCCTTGTAGATCGCTTCGGCGGTCGCAAGATCGAACGCGTTCCTGCGCTCCGGGCGGTTGATCGTGAGGATCGCGATGCGGTTTTTGCGCGCGACGAGGATGGGATCAGCCATTTTATCTGCTCCGGAGACAGTCCTGGGTTGGGTGCTGGCGATGCGCCGTGAACGGGCCTAGACTCCGGCGTGTGAATGCTTTCGTCAAAGTCTTTCTGTTTTCCGTTGCGGCATCGGGTGTCCCCATGGCCGCCGTGCTCGCCGCCGACCTGCCGCTACCGCCGAAGCAGGAGCGCGCGCTGCCCGCGCAACAGCCGGACGAGTTCGCCAAACTTGGCGCGGATTGCGTGGAAGCGTTCGATGGCTGCCGCAGATTTACGCACGCGGGCGACGGCAAGTTCGACGCCGCGAACAATATCGGGATTGCCTGCCAGCCGAAGCCGCTGATTTGCTCGAAGCGGAAATAGTTTTCCCTTGTCATTCCGGATTCGCGATCCTCGATCGCGCCCCGAAATGACAATGGTTGCCGTCACACGCCTGACACGGGATTCGGTGCATCAGGCGCGGATGAACTCGCTTCCTTTGCTGCTCGCGGGCACGGCCGCCGTCGCCGCTGCGATTCACGCCGCGAGCATCGCCTTGACGCTCCGCAAGCTGCGCGAAAGGCCGGTTGCGAGGTCCATCCATGGTACACCGCCGGTGACGATCGTGCGCCCCATTTGCGGACTGGACGCGGACGCCGAGACTACCTTGCGCTCGACTTTCCATCTCGATTATCCGCGCTATGAAATCCTCTTCTGTGTCGCGCAGCCGAACGACCCGGTGATCCCCCTCGTGCGCGACCTGATCGCGCGATATCCGCAAGCCGATGCAAGGCTGCTCGTCGGCGACGACGCGGTGAGCGAAAACCCGAAACTCAATAACTGCGTGAAGGGCTGGCTTGCGGCGAGACACGAATGGATCGTGCTTTCGGATTCGAACGTGATTCTGCCGCCCGATTACCTGCAGCGCCTGCTCGAAGTGTGGGACGATGAGACAGGGCTTGTCTGCGCGCCGCCGGTGGGTGCCGCTCCTAAAAACCTGCCCGCCGAATTCGAGTGTGCGTTCCTGAACGAGTATCAGGCGCGCTGGCAGTATTTCGCGGATGCGATCGGCGCGGGTTTCGCGCAGGGGAAGTCGATGCTCTGGCGGCGCGAACTGCTCGACGCGAACGGCGGCATCGTGGCCCTCGGCGCGGAGACCGCCGAGGACGCGGCCTCCACCAAGATCGTGCGCAATGCGGGTCTCTCGGTGCGGCTCGCGGACTCCTTTTTCGTGCAGCCGCTCGGATTTCGTGCCGCACGCGAAGTCTGGGCGCGGCAGGTGCGCTGGGCCCGGTTGCGGCGCGTGAGCTTCCCGCTCTGCTTTGCGCTGGAGATTTTTTCGGGCGGAGTCTGGCCCGCGCTCCTGATCGGGCTGGCCGCCTATCTTTCGGGTTTCCCGTTCTGGGCGGGACTGGTCTTCGCGGCGCTCTGGTACGGCGCGGAAGCGGCCCTTGCCCTGCGTCTCGGCTGGCACTGGACCTGGCGTTCGCCAGTGCTGAGTCTGGTCCGCGACCTTCTGCTTCCCGTGTTGTGGTGCGAAGGGTGGCTGGGCCGCGATTTCCGGTGGCGCGGCAATGCCATGGTCGCTGCACCCAATTCGGCGGGCTGAGCGGCGGAACCGCGGTCCCCGTTTGGGCTTATCCTCTTGATGGGCCGGTCCAAATTTGGCCTTTCGTGCCGCGTAAGCCACACGCCATCCCGATATCGCCATTTTGGCCGGGTTGGGGCTGGACGCGAGCGCCGAATTAGGGCCGATTGGGGGTTTCCCGGGTCCGGAGCGGCTGAATCGCGACAGGGCAGGTCGGTCAAGCAATGCGGTTTTTGGTCAGATTCCTCGGCTTTCTGTTCGCGGCGGGCGCCATCTTGTTCGTGGTCGGCGCGGTCGGCGTAACCTGGGCGGTCTGGCACTTCTCCAAGGACCTGCCGGACTACTCCGCGCTCCAGAATTACGAGCCGCCGGTGATGACCCGCGTTCATGCGGCCGACGGTTCGCTGGTCGCGGAATACGCCGAACAGCGGCGGCTCTATCTGCCGATTCAGGCGATCCCGAAGCGCGTGTTCGACGCCTTCACCGCGGCCGAAGACAAGAATTTCTGGAGCCACGGCGGCATCGACCTTTTCGGCATCGCGCGCGCGGTGGTGAATAATATCGAGCAGCTGGGTACCGGCCGCCGTCCGCAGGGCGCATCCACGATCACGCAACAGGTGGCGAAGAACTTCCTCACCGGCAACGAGACTTCGTACCAGCGCAAGATAAAAGAAGCCTTGCTCGCGCTTCGTATCGAGCGCGCCTACTCGAAGGAAAAGATCCTCGAGCTCTATCTGAATGAAATCTATCTCGGCCTCGGCGCTTACGGCATCGCCGCCGCGTCGCTGCTTTACTTCGACAAGTCGGTGCACCAGCTGACCGTCGAGGAAGTCGCCTATCTGGCGGCGCTGCCGAAGGCGCCGAACAATTATCACCCGTTCCGCCAGCAGGCTGCTGCGATCGCCCGCCGCAACTGGGTGATCGACCAGATGGTGATCACCGGCGCCGTGAAGCAGCAGGAAGCGAACGAAGCGAAGAAGAAGCCGCTCAACATCGCGATGCGCGCGCAGGGACCGAACCAGTTCAACGCGGAGTATTTCGCCGAGGAAGTTCGCCGCGAGATCTTCCAGCGCTATGGCGAAGAGAAGCTCTACAAGGGCGGCCTTTCGGTCCGCACCACGCTGAACCCGAAACTCCAGGTGATCGCGCGCCGCGTGTTCACCGAAGGCCTCGTGAAGTTCGACGAGAACCGGGGCTGGCGCGGCGCGCAGCAGAAGATGGAACCCGTCCCGGGCTCCGACTGGGGCGCGAAGCTCGCCGAAATCCGCGCGCTCTCCGACACCGGCTGGCGTCTCTCGGTCGTCCTGCAGGTCACCGACAATTCCGCGACCGTCGGCTTCCAGCCGCAGCGCGACCGCGGCGGCACGCTTTCGCAGCAGCGCGAAACCGGCATCATTCCCGCCGACGGCGTGAAGTGGACCAAGCAGCCGATGCGCAAGGCGCTCGCGCCCGGCGACATCGTCTACGTCTCCAAGATCGACGGCAAGGACAACCAGTGGCGCCTGCAACAGGTGCCCGAAGTATCCGGCGGCTTGATCGTCATGGATCCATGGACCGGCCGCGTGCTCGCGCTGGTCGGCGGCTTTTCGTTCGACGAAAGCCAGTTCAACCGCGTGACGCAGGCCTATCGCCAGCCCGGTTCGTCCTTCAAGCCGTTCGTCTATGCCGCCGCGCTCGACAACGGCTACACGCCTTCCTCGATTGTGATGGACGCGCCGCTGGAGATCGAGCAGGGGCCGAACCGGCAGGCCTGGAATCCGCAGAACTATTCCGGCAAGTTCTACGGGCCGCAGACGCTGCGTTTCGGCATCGAACATTCGCGCAACGTGATGACCGTGCGGCTCGCGCAGGACATCGGCATGCCGCTGGTGCAGGAATATTCGCGCCGCTTCGGCATTTACGACAAGATGCCGCCGTATCTTTCATTCGCCCTCGGCGCGGGCGAGACCACGCTGCTGCGCATGGCGGCGGGCTATTCGATGTTCGCGAACGGCGGCCGCAAGGTGAAGCCGACGCTGATCGACCGCGTGCAGGACCGCTACGGCAAGACGATCTTCAAGCACGACGACCGTCAGTGTCAGGGCTGCGAAAATCAGGCCTGGAAAAATCAGGACGAGCCGACGCTGATCGACCGCCGCGAGCAGGTGATCGATCCGATGAGCGCCTATCAGATCACCTCGATGATGGAAGGCGTCGTGCAGCGCGGCACCGGCACGGCGCTGCGCCCGCTCAACCGTCCGGTCGCGGGCAAGACCGGCACCACCAACGACGAGAAGGACGTCTGGTTCATGGGCTTCACCCCCGATCTCGTGGTCGGTGTTTATCTCGGCTATGACCGGCCGCGTCCTCTGGGCCGCGGCGTCACCGGCGGCCAGTATGCGGCGCCGATCGTGCGCGATTTCCTGAAAGAGGCGCTCGCGGATCGTCCGCCGCAGCCGTTCCGCGTGCCGCCGGGCCTCAAGCTCGTGCGCGTCGATCTGACCACCGGCCTGCGCGCACAGCAGGGCGACACCAAGGTCATTCTCGAAGCCTTCCGACCCGGTACCGCGCCGCCGGACAGCCTCTCGATCGTCGGCTTCAACGACGCCGACGGCAATCCGATCGGCGCCGACCGCAACCGCGGCACGAGCCAGGACCAGCAGGGCTTCTTCACCCGCGGCCGCGGATTGTGGTGACAACGCTCCCGTCGTCCCGCCAGCGGGCCGCGTGTCGCGCGCCCGATGACAGGCTTCAGCGGGAATCCATAACCGCCTGCTTTCATAACTGACATCGGGGATATGGGTCCCGACTCGCGCATCGTTCTGCGATGCTTGGCCGGGACCACACGTTGACATATATGTCTCGCCCGAAAAGAGAATCGAAATGCGCGCCGAAACCCAGAAGCTCGTCGAGGAAATCAAGCAGTCGGTCGAACTGCTGAGGAGGTCTCTTTGACGTCGAGAAATCGGAAAAGCGTCTCGCCGAGCTGAACGCGCTCGCCGAAGACCCCAAGCTCTGGGACGATCCGCAGAAGGCATCGAAGCTGATGCAGGAGCGGACCACGCTCGAGGACGCGCTTTCCTCCATCAGGCGCATCGAGACCGATCTTTCCGACAGTATCGAACTGATCGCGCTCGGCGAAGCCGAGAACGACGAGGCGACCGTCAAGGACGCCGAAGCGAAACTTGCCGAGTTGAAAGCCGAAACCGGCCGCCGCCAGATGGAAGCGTTGCTTTCCGGCGAGGCGGACGCGAACGACGCCTATCTCGAAGTCCATGCCGGCGCGGGCGGCACCGAAAGCCAGGACTGGGCGGCGATGCTGCTGCGCATGTACACGCGCTGGGCCGAACAGCACAAATACAAGATCGCGCTCGTCGAGCAGAGCGACGGCGAAACCGCAGGCATCAAGTCTGCGACCATCGAGGTCAAGGGCAAGAATGCCTACGGCTGGCTCAAGACCGAGAACGGCGTGCATCGGCTGGTGCGGATTTCGCCCTACGACGCCAATGCGCGGCGGCACACGTCTTTTTCCTCGATCACCGTTTATCCGGTGGTCGACGACGACATCAAAATCGAGATTCCGGAATCCGACGTGCGCGTGGACACCATGCGCTCGGGCGGCGCGGGCGGCCAGCACGTCAACAAGACGGAGTCGGCCGTGCGCCTCACGCACATCCCGACCGGGATTGCGGTCGTGTCGCAAGGCGACCGCTCGCAGCACAAGAACCGCGCGCAGGCCTGGAACATGCTGCGCGCGAAGCTCTATCAGGAAGAATTGAAGCGCCGCGAAGAGAAGGCGGCCGCCGAGCAGGCCGCCAAGACCGACATCGGCTGGGGCCATCAAATTCGTTCGTATGTCCTGCAGCCCTATCAGCTCGTCAAGGATCTGCGCACCGGCGTCACCTCGACTTCGCCGGACGACGTGCTCGACGGCGACCTCGACGACTTCATGCACGCGACGCTCGCGCAGAAAGTATTCGGCGGCGGGCCGGACTCAGTCGAAGACGTCGAATAATTCAAATTGTCATTCCGGGGCGCACTGAAGGTGCGCGCGTCCGGAATCACAACAAATAGCGCGCATAACGCCTTTGCGCTCCCGCGCTTGCTTTCGCTCCGCAGAGCGGCATGATCGCTCCCGAACGCGCGCAGCGATAATACTGCGCCGCAATATCTTCGGGAGAGAGACATGACTCAATGGGTTCGCTTCGAACGCGGCGGCAAGAAGCAGTTCGGTACGCTGGATGGCGACACGATCGAGGTTCACGAAGGCGACATGTTCGCGAACCCGAAAGCAACGGGCGAGCGCGCGAAGTTGTCCGAGGTGAAGCTGCTCACGCCCTGCGAACCCTCGAAGATGATCTGCCTCTGGAATAATTTTCACGAACTCGCCGCCAAGAACGACTTCCAGCATCCGACCGAGCCGCTCTACTTCATCAAGGCGCCGAACGCCTACCACCCGCATGGCGAGCCGATCCGCCGGCCTTCGACCTATGACGGCAAGATCGTCTACGAGGGTGAGCTTGGCGTCGTCATCGGCAAGCGCTGCTCCAACATCACCGAAGCCGAAGCCGGCGACTACATTTTCGGCTACACCTGCGTGAACGACGTCACCGCCGTCGACTTGATGAAGAAGTTTCCGACCTTCGATCAATGGACGCGCGCGAAAAGCTTCGACACCTTCGGCGTTTTCGGCCCGGCAATAACCACTGGCGTCGATCCGATGAAGCTGCGCATCAGGACCGTGCTCAACGGCAAGGAGCGGCAGAATTATCCGGTAAGCGACATGTTCTTTCCGCCGCACAAGCTCGTTGCAGCGGTGTCGAAGGACATGACGCTGATGCCCGGCGATATCATCGCCTGCGGCACTTCCGTCGGCGTCGGCGTGATGGAGGCCGCAAACAATGTGGTCGAAATCGTGATCGACGGGGTGGGGACGCTCACCAACAAATTCGATCAGGTTTTGCCGTCGCCGTATCTTCTCGGCGAGGCGCCGAAGCCGCGTCGTATCTGCGTGGTCGGCGCGGGTGCGATCGGCGGCCTGCTCGCCGCAAAGTTCGCGCTGGCGGGCGAGGACGTCACTGTGATCGACCAGGGCGCGCATCTCGCCGCGATCCAGAAGAACGGCCTCAAGCTCGAATGGCACGACGGCAAGGTGCAGACCGCGAAGGTGAAGGCGGTGGGCAAGGCGTCCGAAGCCGGCAAGCAGGATCTCGTCGTGCTCGCGGTCAAGGCGCACTTCCTCGATTCCGTCGTGCGCGACATCGATCACCTGCTCGACAAGGACACGGTCGTGCTGACCGTGCAGAACGGACTGCCGTGGTGGTACTTCCAGAAGCTCGGCGGCAAGTACGACAACCAGCGGCTGGAAAGCCTCGATCCGTCGGGCGTGCTGACGAAGAAGGTTGACGCCGAGCGGCTGATCGGCTGCGTGGTCTATCCGGCCGCGGCGGTGACGGCGCCCGGCGTGATCCATCATGTCGAGGGCGATCGCTTTCCGATCGGCGAACTCGACGGCAAGACGCGCGAGCGCACGAAGTCGCTGCACGATCTGTTCGTGAAGGCGGGCCTGAAGTCGCGCGTCTTGAAGGACATCCGCTCCGAAATCTGGCTCAAGGCCTGGGGCAATCTCTCTTTCAATCCGATCTCGGCGCTGACGCATGCGACGCTCGTCGACATCTGCCAGTTCGCGGAGACGCGCGCGCTGGCAGCGACCATGATGAAGGAAGCGCAGGAGATCGCGGAGAAGCTCGGCGTCACCTTCCGCGTCACCATCGACAAGCGTATCGCCGGCGCGGAACAGGTCGGCGCGCACAAGACCTCCATGCTGCAGGACGTGGAGGCGGGCCGCTCGCTGGAAACGGAAGCCCTGATCGGTTCCATTCTGGAAATGGCGAAGATCACCAACACGCCTGCGCCCGCGATCGAATCCGTTTATGCGCTGGTGAAGCTCTTGAATAAGGTCATGCTCACGGAGAGCGCGGGCGTGCGGGTGGTGAAGGCGGCGTAACGGCGAATTCCAAACCAGCCTCTCCCCCAAGGGGAGAGGGAATTTGTTCATTGAATCTTCTCGTAAACCGCCGGGATATTCAGCGGCTTGATTTCCTCGTCGGCGTTCGCCGCGTCGAAAGCGATCGTATGCCAGCGCTTGCGCGCAGGATCGAAGCGCAGGAGCACATTCGCCTTGCGCATGCTGCTGATCTTTATGTTTCCAGCGGTATAGACCTTCTCGTATATCGGCCGGTAGTTGACGCGATAGAGCACGGTGACGGCCGCGAGTTCGGTTGTACCCTTCCGCAGAGCGCGGTTCTCGGTGACATGCTCGATCCTGTAATCGCCGACCTTGAAGCTCATGCAGCCGGTACGGTTGTGCCGCAAGAGCCTTACCTGTTCCTTACGCGCTTCGTCGGTCGGAAGAATCGTCATTTTCTTCAGGCGGCCGCTCAGAAAAAATTCGATCTTTTCCTTGTTGGTATAGTCCTTCTCCTTCAGAAATTCGCCGCGACCTTCCCAGTACGAGATCGTGACGAGACCCGCGCGTTCGGCGTTCAGCAGAAAATCGTATTGCGCGGTCGAGATGGTCTCGATTTCGCGGTCGCAATTGGCAGGAGGTGCATTGGCAGCGACCGTGCGCTCGCCGATCAGGAGCCAGCCGACAAGCTCGTTCCACTCCGTGCCGATGATGTGCATCGCTTCGGCGTTGCTGAGATTGCGCGAGGATGAGGGCCCGCCGCTTCCCGGCTGGGCGAAGCCACCATGAAGAAGTACCAGCAAAAGGAAAAGCGAAAAAAGAATGCGCATGATGACCCTCAAGCGCCTGCAGGCGCTGCGGAAGCTAGGTCCGCCCCATGGTTGACGCAACATCGACGATGCCGGAACGTGCGGCAAAACAAATTTCCGTGGGGGGGCTTCGATGTTCCAGCCGGGCTTGATGAAAGGCCAGAAAATTCTCGTAACCGGCGGCGGCACGGGCCTGGGCCGCGCGATGAGCGAGAAATTCCTGTCGCTCGGCGCCGAAATCGCGATCTGCGGGCGCAGAAAGCAGATCTGCGACGATACCGCGGCGTCGCTCATGAAGGCGCACGGCGGAAAAGTTTCGTCCTACGGCGTTGACATCCGCGACGCCGCTGCCGTCGATGCCATGGTCGGGGAGATTTTCAAGGCCGGCCCGCTCACCGGCCTCGTGAACAACGCCGCCGGCAATTTCATTTCGCGCACGGAGGACCTCTCGCCGAACGGCTTCGACGCGGTCGCCAACATCGTGATGCGCGGCACGTTCTATGTGACGCACGCGGTCGGCAAGCGCTGGATCGCAGGCAAGCAGAAGGGCAACGTCGTTTCGATCTCGGTGACGTGGGTCCGGAACGGCGGACCCTTCGTGGTGCCGTCGACCATGAGCAAGGCCGCGGTGGCCGCGATGACCATGTCGCTCGCCTCCGAATGGGGCCGCTACGGCATTCGCCTGAACGCGATCGCGCCCGGCGAAATCCCCACCGAAGGCATGAGCAAGCGCCTGAACCCTGGCGAGCAGCCGGGTGCGCGCACCGCCAGGCGCAATCCCTTGGGCCGCGCCGGCACGCTCGAAGAATTGCAGAATCTTGCAACCTTCCTGATGTCGCCCGGTTGCGACTGGCTCACCGGCGAAATGATCGCGATGGACGGTGCGCAGGCGCTCGCCACCGGCGGCAATTTCTACGAGCTGCGCGAATGGGGCGATGCCGAGTGGAAGGCCGCGCGCGACGCGATCGTCGCGCAGAACCAGAAAGACAAGGCGCAGCGCGGGGCCTGAGGTGCCCGGTTGTCCGCCGCCGGACGGAAAGCTAGGTTTCCGGCTCGGCAGGGACGGGCAGAGCTGTCGTGGCCAGAAGAAAGCGCACGGCGCCCGGACGATCGGCTGGCTGGTCGGTCAAGGGCTGGATGGAATCCGCGGCGGTCATCGGCGCGGTGCAGATGGCAGCGCTTTTTGTCGGCGTGGTCGGTCTCGCGTGGAGCATCTTCACTTATGTGATTTCCGGCCCGGCGCAGGCCGAGGGCAGGAAGCAGACCGAGACCGAGATGATCGCGGCGGCGCTGCGCAGCGACGACTTGCGCCAGCTTCAGAAACTCCACGCTGCGGTCGATGACGTCGCCAAATATTCTCCGGAGGATCCCAAGTTCCGGGCTGCCGAGATCGAGATCGACTCTTTCATGGTCGCGCGCGAGGCGATCCTGAAGCGCCACACGCTGGTCGATCTGTACCGGGCCTTTTTCAAGCGGCTCGAGGAATTCGGCTCGACCCCGACGCTTTCAAACCGGCTGCTCTTGCGTCAGGAGGCCTACAGGTTCGGGGCCGCGCTCGATGCGGCCATCCAGAAGATGGCGCGGCCGGCACAGCGCGGCTGAAATCGCGGAACCAAGACTTTCTTCGCGATGTTGAGAGGCATCGGCCCTCACGCGCCGGCTTCCTGGCCGGGGCGAGGGTGCATATTTGGGAGATAACTTATGCGCCTTGCAGTCATTGCCACCGGCTTCTTGTTCGCGAGTGCGAGCCTTGTGCCGGCTTCCCCGCTCAACGCCATTTCGTCCGAACCGAACCACACGCCGATCCTGCTCGCGCAGGCTGCGCAGAAGGACCAGAAGGCCGCACCGCAGAAAGCGATGCCACCCGCCGCCCAGAAGAAGGAGGAAACCGTCACCCAGAAGGTGAAGCGCACCTGGCGCAGACTGACGACGCCCTCGCACAGCTTCTGCGTGCGCTGCCCGATCCCGATCCCGCTTTCCTCGAAGACCTGCACCGCGCAGGGCAAGACCGCCGAGGAAGCGCGCAACGTCTGCGTGCGGCAGAACCCGCTCTGCTACGTCTCCGCCGGAAAGTGCTGACCGCAGCGAGCGCTCATGCAGGCCCCGCGAGCCATCGCGGGGCTTCTTCTTTATCCTCGGGCGATGCGATCAGCGATTCTCGCGCTCTCGTTCGTTTGCGGTCTCGCTCCGCTCGGCGCGAACGCCGCGCCCTGCAAGGCGGGCGAGATCGTCACCCTCGAAGGCGAAATCATCATCCCGCCGGTGGTCGACGGCGGCGAATGGTTCTGGCCGGGAAAATTCGCACAACTACCCTGCCGGGTGACGACGCTGCGCGGGCAGGGCGCGCTGCCGGCGGAGTGCCGGGTCGGCAAACGCATGACGCTGACGGGCCGCGTGGCCGAGACCGGCATTCTCACGCTCCATGTGGAGCGAATCCACTGCTACTGAACGGCGCGTCCGGACCTGATGATGTAGAACTTGCGCCGCGCGCTCACGCCATGGGCGGTCTTCCGGCTTTCCATGAAGCGGCGTACGCCCGCGAGCCAGCGGCGCGTATTGGCGAGATGCGTCTCGTTGAGCGTCCCGTTCGCGGAGCGGACCATGCAATCGTCGAGCATCAGTCTCGCGATTGCGGCCTGTTCGTGGGCGCCGCGCGCGATCTGGTGGATCACCGCGGCAGGCAGCGCCGCCTTGTAAAGCGCGCGAATCTCGCCGCGCAGTCGCTCCAGATCGTCCGCGAGCAGCGCGATGGGGTCGGTTTCGGCAAGGTCTTGCGCGGGATTTGTTTCGCCGGCGCGTGACGGTAGACTTTGCACCCTGCCTATCCTCCGTTTCCGCTCGATTTTCTAACGATCGATCGGTAAAAGTCAAACCGCCCGGAGTTCCCTGAAGTATGGCCCTGAGAGCGAAGAACGCGCTGACACCGCAGAGCGACGCCAGGGAAACCAAGGCGGAAGCTAGCCGCGCGAAGATTTTGAACGTCGCGCAGAAGCTGTTCGCGCGCCGCGGCTTCGAAGGCGTGTCGATCCGCGAACTTGCCGAGGCGCTCGGAATGACGACGGCGTCGCTCTACTATCACTTCCCGAGCAAGGAGGAGATTTTCGTGGCCGTGCACGGCCGCAGCCTCGAGGCCGTGCAGCGCGAGGTCATGGATGCGATCGCGGGGCTGAAGGATCCCTGGGACCGGCTTGAAGCCGCGGCCGCCGCGCATTCGCGCAACTTTGCGTCGCCCGAGCGCACCGGCGCGTCCATCGCGGCGGAATATTACGAGGGTAGCTTAGCGCCGTTTCGCAAGATCATGGTGCCGCAGCGCGACGCCTATGAACGGCTGATCGCGATGCTCGTCGCCGATCTGCAATTGCCGGCCGGCGTGGATGCGAAACTGTTCCGGCTGCAGTTGCTCGGCGCCCTGAACTGGATTCCGGTCTGGCATCGCGCGGGCAGCGGCCTCTCGGCCGAGGAAGTGGCGCGAAAATTCGTCCGCCATCTCAGGCAGGGGCTCGACCCGGCGTTCAGGCAGGCGCACAAGAAGAGCGCCGCCGCGCGCAAACGGAGCTGATCCGATGACCTCCTACATCGACCCTACCAAGGAAATTTTTGCACTGTTTCGCGAGAACAACCGCGAAGGGCCGATCCAGATGTTGAATCTGGTGCAGTTTAGAGCGCAGGCGAATTACCCGGACGGCAGGAAAGCGACCGGCGCGGAAGCCTATGCCGCCTATGGCCGTGAAAGCGGCCCGGTATTCGAGCGCCTCGGCGGCAGGATCGTCTGGCAGGGCAGGTTCGAACTGATGCTGATCGGTCCGCAGAGCGAGCGCTGGGATCACTGCTTCATCGCGCAGTATCCGAGCGTGCAGGCCTTCGTCGATATGATCCGCGACCCGGTCTATCGCGAGGCGGTGAAGCACCGGCAGGCCGCGGTGGAAGACAGCCGCCTGATCCGCTGCGCGCCGGCGAAAGCCGGCAAGGGTTTCGGCGAGCTTCCAGCCTGACCGGCAGTTCTACGGTACCCCCAAGCCCCTGATGCCGCTGCGGTAATCGGCGCGGCACTCGCTCGCTTGCGCGTAAAGCTGCCGTAGCGGACGCTTCTATTTACGGCCTGCCTTTGGTATTCGTCGGGCAAGCAAGAAAAAACAAAATCCAAGTTCCGGGAGGGAGCGAGCAGTGGAAAAAATCTGGCTGAAACAATATCCGCAGGGCGTGCCGGCGGAGATCAACCCTGACAGCTACTCGTCGCTGGTGCAGGTGCTCGAAGAGAGCTTCAAGACCTACGCCTCGCGCAAAGCCTTTATCTCGATGGACAAGGCGATCACCTACGCCGATCTCGATACGGCGTCCGCCGCGTTCGGTGCCTATCTGCAATCGCTCGGGCTGAAGAAAGGCGATCGCGTCGCGATCATGATGCCGAATGTGCTGCAGTATCCGGTCGCAATTTCGGCCGTGCTGCGCGCGGGCCTCACCGTCGTGAACGTGAACCCGCTCTACACCCCGCGCGAGCTGGAGCATCAGCTGAACGACTCCGGCGCATCCGCGATCATCATTCTCGAAAACTTCGCGAGCACGCTCGAGAAGGTGCGTGCGAAAGTGCCCAGCCTGAAGCATATCGTGCTCGCCAACATGGGCGACATGCTCGGCTTCAAGGGCACCATCGTGAACTTCGTCGTGCGCAAGGTGAAGAAGCTGGTGCCCGCGTACAATCTGCCGGGCGCGGTGCAGTTCAACGCTGCGCTCGCACAGGGCAAGGGCAAGACGCTCTCGAAGCCGCAACTCGGCCCGCAGGACATCGCCTTCCTGCAATATACCGGCGGCACCACAGGCGTCTCCAAGGGTGCCGTGCTCACACACCGCAACGTGATCGCAAACATCCTGCAGAACGACGCCTGGCTGCAGCCGGTACTGGAGAAAGAACCGAAGGTCGAGCAGCTGCTGATCCTGACGGCGCTGCCGCTCTATCACATCTTTGCGCTGACCGCGTGCTTCTTCCTCGGCACGCGCGCGGGCGCGTGCTGCCTCTTGATCGCCAATCCGCGCGATCTGCCGGCGCTGATCAAGGAACTGCAGAAGTACAAGGTCACGACCTTCCCCGCGGTGAACACGCTCTACAACGCGCTGCTCAATCACCCCGACTTCGACAAGATCGACTGGAAGGCGCTCAAGGTCGCGAACGGCGGCGGCATGGCCGTACAGAAAGCGGTCGCTGACAAGTGGCTCGCCCGTACGGGTGCGCCGATCCTCGAAGGCTACGGCTTGTCCGAAACCGCGCCGGTGCTCACCTGCAATCCGGCAACCAACGCGGAGTTCAACGGCTCCATCGGCCTGCCGGTGCCGTCCACAATCATCTCGATCCGCGACGACGCCGGCAAGGAGTTGCCGATCGGCGAAGTCGGTGAAATCTGCGCCAAGGGTCCGCAGGTGATGCAGGGCTACTGGCAGCGTCCGGAAGAGACCGCGAAGGTCATGACCTCGGACGGCTTCTTCCGCACCGGTGACATCGGCAAGATCGACGAGAAGGGCTACGTCTATATCGTCGACCGCAAGAAGGACATGGTGAACGTCTCCGGCTTCAACGTCTATCCGAACGAGGTCGAGGGCGTGATGGCCATGCATCCGGGCGTGCTCGAATGCGCGGTCATCGGCGTTCCCGATGCCGCTTCCGGCGAGGCGGTGAAGCTCTTTGTCGTGAAGAAAGATCCGAATCTCACCGAGCAGGATCTGATGAAGTTCGCGGCCGAGCACCTCACCGGCTACAAGAAGCCGAAATACATCGAGTTCCGCACCGATCTGCCGAAGACCAACGTCGGCAAGATTTTGCGGCGCGAATTGCGCGATTCCGATCCGGCCGTCAAAGGCAAAGCCGCGTAAACTTTTCGCGACTGCGAAAGGAAATCCTGAAACCGCCGGGGAGAAATCTCCGGCGGTTTTTCATTGTTGCAGAGTGTTGCCCGGGCGACTCTTTCCCGCCGCAAAGTTACCCCGCAATGGTGCGCTTCCCGTCAAACGGCCTTCACGCGGACCGCCTACCAACCCCGCCCATGAGAGGGACGAAAGCGGAGGAGCAGCAGATGTCGATGGGTAACGTCATGTTCGAGTGTCCGGTGACGGGCGAGGCCGTTCCGACCGGATTGCGGGCGGAGCGCAGGAAGTTCTACTCGTCGCCGGTGTTCTTTGCGCGGAGCTATTGCCCGCACTGCGACCGGGACCACGAATGGTTCGCAGGCGATGCCTGGGTCGAGGATAACGAGCGCCGCGTGCCGCGCTTCGAGGCGGTCGCTGTCGCCGCCGAATAGTCAGCCGTTCTGTTGCGGGCCGTTGCCGCCCTGATGCGGTTCGTCGTCGATCCACCAGGGACGCATCGGCGGGTCGTCCGGTCGGGGGCGGGGAATTTCGTAAAGGTTGCCGGCGTCACCAAAGGGGCGCTCGTAGGGCTGGCTGGTTTCGGCGGTGCCGGCATTGTCCCGGCGGTCGCCCGACACATCCGGGCCGGCTGTGTTCAGTTCGTTCGGGTCGTGGTCGGTCATCTTCATAGCGGGCCACTTCCAGTCACTTTGGCCATCCGGGGGGTCTCAGGTCCCTAGGCTTAGCGAGGTACCAGCCACATGCGTAACGCCCGGCTAGCGCCGGAGTTCCATGCCACTAGTACTAGAAAGACAGGCCCCTCCCGTTGTCATCACGCATACACACGCCGGTAAGTCCTTCGGTCCGCGCGGCGTTCCATGGTTCCCGGCCATTTAAGTAAAAATCACCCCGCCTCGGCTAACAAAGCGTCAATGCGTGGCCGGGAAGCCTCATTCGGTTCCGGCGAGCAGCTTGGCGGCCCGCAGATAGCGGCGGGGATCGACCGCATCGCCGTCCAGCCGGACCTCGTAGTGGAGGTGCGGGGCGGTGGAGCGGCCGGTCGAGCCGATCTTGCCGAGGATGGCCCCGGCGGGAACTTTCGTGCCTTCCTTCACGCTGATCGCGGACAGATGAGCATATCGCGTGGTGAGCCCGTTGCCGTGGTCGATCTCGACCATGAGTCCATAGGCGCGGTGGCGCTCGGCAGCGATCACGGTTCCCGCGGCGGCTGCGCGTACCGGGTCGCCGGTTTCGCCGCGAATGTCGATGCCGGAATGCATCGCGAGCCGCTTGAGAAACGGATCGACGCGCGGGCCGAACCCGCTCGTGATTTCGGCCGGACCGAGCACGGGGACGAGCACAGGCAATCCGTCGAATTGCCGTGCAAGCCGCTCCTGTTCCTCCATCGCGAGGCGGATACGAAACACCTGCCGCATGAAGCTGTCCTGCGGCACCGCGGATGCGGAATAGGCGACGAAAGGCCCGCCGACCGCGGTCGCTTGCGCGCGGGCGGCTGCAGGATGGCGAGGACCGAGTAGCGCGATCGCGCGCCGGGTGCGGGCGGTGCGCTGGTCGAGTTCCGCCTCGATCGTATTCAGCGCCTGCGCCTGTTCCGCGCCCAGCCGCGCGAGCAGGTTCGCGGCGGCGGCAAGCTCGCGCTGGCGCTTTTCGTCGCCGCCGGAAACGGCGGCAGTGGCGCGCGGAAAACTTACGCGCGACTGGTTGGACGCGGAGCGTGCTAGCGGCGGATCGACGAGAATCGTATCCGAAAGCGGCCGCGGCTTCGGCGCGGCCTGCGGCTCTTCGGGTGCGGGCGGCTGAAGCTGCAGGGCATTTGCCGCCGGTATCGCGCCGGTGATGTCGGGGTTGCGCGTGACCGCCTGCGTGAGCGCGGCAAGCGCTTTCTGGCGCGCATCGATCATGCGCTGGATTTGCGACAGATCGGAAAGCTGCCGCTCGATCTTTTCCTGATCGACGAATTTCGTCGAGCGCAGGCGCTCGATCTCGTTAGTGAGGGCCGCGATCTGCGCTTCCTTTGCACGCTCCATTTCCGACTGGCCGAGCGCGAGCCGTTGCAGAATGTCGTCGCGAAACACGAGATAGAAGCTGGCCGCACCTGACCACAGCGCGAACAGCACGGCCGCGGCCAGCGTGCCCGCGAACATTGCGCGCGATACGCCCGGCTTTGCCGGCGGTGCGTAATCGGGATACCGCCTGCCGAAGCTGTCGCGCGCGTAAGGATGATTGGAGCTGTAGACGGAGTGGTACGCCATTCCCAGCCTCGAGCCGGGACATACGCCGGCACAGGAACTGGAATAGAAGCCCGGTTATGGTTAGCGGCGGGTTAACGCCTGTCGCGCTACAGCGCTTTTACGGCGGCGAGCAATTCCTCCGCGTGGCCTTCGACTTTCACGTTGTGCCAGACCTTGCGGATCATGCCGTCGCCGTCGACCAGGAAGGTCGCGCGCTCGATGCCCATGAAGGTTTTGCCGTACATGCTTTTCTCGACCCAGACGCCGTAGCGCTCGATCATTTCACGGTCCGGGTCGGACGCGAGCGGGACCGTGAGGCCGTGCTTCGCCTTGAACTTGTCTTGCGCCGCAACCGGGTCCGCCGAAACGCCGATCACGCGCGCATTCGCCCGTTCGAACTCCGGCCTGAGCCGGCTGAAATCCATCGATTCCCGGGTGCAGCCGGGCGTGTCGGCCTTGGGGTAGAAGTAGATGACGACGCTCTTTCCCTTCAGGGAGTTGAGCGAGATGGTGCCGCCGCCGTCCACGGGCAGCGAAAAGTCCGGGGCCGGGCTTCCTTCTGTGGGGGGTCGCGTCATACGCCTTCCTTTCGGCGGGATTAAAGGCTTGATATTGCTGGATTCTAGCGCAATCAGGGGCGGGTTGGCGCAGATTCTGGCGGAGCGGCGCACGGCATGGGCCTGCCTGCGCGGGGGAACGTGTTGAGGCAAGTGCGCGCATGATACGCCGCCACGACCGGGAGTGGCACGAAGAGCAAGCGCCGCGGCAGCAGGCGAACTTCGCCGCCCGCCTGATTGCGCCTGCAAACCGCGTCTTTTCCGGCAGGCTCGGACGTATCGCGCGCTGGTTCGCGGGTATTGCCGCAACGCTCGTGCTTTGCCTCGTCGGCGTCTATGTCGCCTTCCTGACAGGCCTGCTTTCGGTCGATGTCGCAACGCCCTGGATCGTCAGCGCGCTCGAGGAGAAACTTCCGCCCGGCCACAAGGTCATCATCGGGAGAACACGGCTCGACTACGACAGTTCCGGCGCACCGGTGCTGACGGCGGAACGGCTCGAAATCCGCAACGACATGAACGAGGAGATTGTCCGCGCGCCCGCGGCCGAAGTCGGCCTCGAAGCAGGCAGCCTGCTCATGGGTAACTACCGCGTGCGGCGTATCACGCTGGTGAACGCGGTGATGACGGTCCGCCTCGACGAGAATGGCAACATCAAGGTCTCGACGCCAAAGCCGGCGCAGGCCGCGCGCGCGGTACAAGCCGAAACGCAGGTCAAACCCCGCAAGCAGGACGCGTTCGCGCCGGCCGCCGACCCGCTCGTTTTCACCGCGGTGGCAGACTGGCTCGCGCGGCTGGAGCAGACCGGCGTCGACGGTATCGCGCTTTCCGAAATCGGCCTCGAACGCGGCACACTGATCGTCGAGAGCGATACGCCCGGACGCAGCTGGACCTTCAAAAATATCAATTTTTCCTTCCGCCGGCCTTCCGCGGGCGGCGCCACCTTCCGGCTGAGTTCGGGTGACGGCGCGATGCCGTGGGACATCACCGCCACTGTGACCGCACCCTCGAACGGCGTGCGCGCGGTCGATCTCATCGCCAATCGCGTCGTTCCGAACGACCTCATCAATGCCGCCGGCTATGGCGATCTGGACGTTTTTGCGAGCACGCCGGTTTCGGCGGTACTCCGCGCGCAGATGGGCCTCGACGGCAAGCTCGTCAGCGGCAACCTCCAGATTGCGATGGGCAAGGGCGAGATCGGCAATGCAAAGGACGAGCGCGGCAGGTTCGAGATCGAAAACGCGCAACTGATTTTGCGCTTCGATGCGGAGCGCGGTGTCTTCATCATTGATCCGCTGCAAGTCTCGGGCGACCAGAACAGTGTGATCTTCGCCGCCGTGATCGAGCCGCCCAAGGCCGGTAACGGCGCGTGGCGCTTCGCGATTCCGAAGGGTCGGCTCGCGCTTGGCGCCCGGCTGAACGAGCCGCGCCTGTCGATCGACACCTTGGAGCTGCGCGGCGGTTACGATCCGCAAAGCAAGCGCCTCAGCATCGACGAAGGTTTGCTGCGCGGCCCGACTGCGGGGCTTGCCCTGACCGGGGCGCTTACGCTCGGCGACGAAACGCCGAAGCTGCAGCTCGGGCTTGCCGCGGACCGTATGCCGGTATCCGCATTCAAGCGCCTGTGGCCTGCGCCGGTTGCGCCCGGTGCGCGAACCTGGGTGCTGGAACATGTCGATACGGGGCTCGTCGAGCGCGTGGTCATCGCGCTCGATCTCCCGCTGGAAGCGCTCGGGCAGGCGGACCCTGTGCTGCCCGACGGCGCGATCAACCTCGACGTTCGCGCCTCGGGCATGCGGTTCGCACCTGTCAACGGTCTGCCGCCGATCAACGACGCGCGGGCGACGATCACGGTCACGGGGCAGCACGCGCATATCCGTGTCACCAACGGTGTGATCGATCTCGGCCGCAAGCGGAGGCTGACGATTCCCGAAGGCACCTTCGTGGTTCGCGAGCATTACAGAAATCCGCCGATCGGCGTCGTACAGATGAAGATCGAAGGCAGCGGCGAAGCCGTTGCCGATCTGCTGTCGCGCGATCTGTTGAAGGGCGAAACCGGCTTTTCGCTCAATCCGGACACCACGCGCGGCAACGTCGTCTCGAACGTGAGGATCGAACTGCCGCTGAAGCGCGAGCTGCTGCGCAGCGAGGTGCAGTACGCCGCCGAAGCCGAGGTTGCGAATTTCACCGCCGAGAACGTCGTCAAGGGCCAGAAGATCGAGAACGCGAGCGGCAAGATCACGGTTTCGGCCACGCAATTCGTCGCGAAAGGCGAGGGCCGGCTTGCCGGCGCACCGGCCACGTTCGAATACACGAAATTGCGCGGCAAGCCCGATGCCGAGTTTCGCGTGACCGCAACGCTCGATGAAGCGGCGCGCAACCGCTTCGGCATCGAGCTTTCGCCCTGGCTTGCTGGTCCTGTTACGGTTCGCGCATCCGGCACGGCGAACGACAAGGAATCCCGGATCAATATGGACGCGGATCTCACCGCGGCCACGATTTCTGAACTCGTTCCCGGCTGGAATAAGGCGCCTGGGCGCACCTCGCGCGCCCAGTTCCGTCTGATCGAACGCAACGGCAGTTTCAGGATCGAGGATCTGAATGTCACCGGCTCCGGCGTGAACTTGCGCGGTACGGCGGAGTTCGATTCCGACGCCACGATCGTCAGCGCAAATTTTCCGACCTTTCATTTAAGCGAAGGCGACCGGGCCTCGCTTACCGTTGAGCGGCACGACGGTGCGCTTCGCGTGTTTCTGCGCGGCACCGTGCTCGATGCGCGCGGGCTTTTGCGCTCGATTTCCGACGCACCGGGTCCGGGCAAGAAGGATGAGAAATCGCGCGATGTCGATCTCGACATCCGCATCGGGGCAGCCACCGGCCATAACGGCGAAGTGATCCGCAATCTCGAATTGCGGGTGACGCGCAGAAACGGTGAAATCCGCAGCTTCGCGCTTCTTGGCAGGGTCGGGCGCAATTCCTCGCTGGTCGGGGAATTGCGCGCGCGCGACGGCGGGCGGCAGGTGATTTATCTGACTTCCGGCGACGCCGGCGCGATTTTCCGCTTCGCAGACTACTATTCCAAGATCCAGGGCGGCGAAATCTGGATCGTGCTCGACACGCCGACGAAGACGGCCGTGCCGCAGGAAGGCATCGTCAGCGTCCGCAATTTCACGATCGTCGGCGAACCGGCGCTCGACCGGCTGCAATCCTCCGCGCCGCCGCCCTCGGAAGGCGACCGCACCGTGCAGCGCAATCCGCAGCGGGGCGGCGCCGTTTCTTTCGTGCGTATGCGGATCGATTTCACCCGGACGCCTGGCCGCTTCACCATCAAAGAGGCGCTGATCTTCGGACCCACGATCGGCGCTACGGTGGATGGCGTGCTCGACTACGCGAACAACACGGTGCAGCTGCGCGGCACTTATGTCCCGGCTTACGGGATCAACAATATCTTCGGTCAGATTCCGCTGGTGGGCCTGTTCCTCGGCGGGCCGAAGGAAGGATTGCTTGCGCTCACGTTCGAGATTGTCGGGCCTGCCAGCGGCCCCACGCTGCGCATCAATCCGATGTCCATGGCGGCGCCAGGCTTCTTTCGCAAGATTTTCGAGTTCAGGGGCGCAAACGACGCGCCCGAACCGCTCAGCCCGCGGTGACTTTAGACGGCGCGGAGCAGCACATGCTTCTTCTTGCCGAGCGATAGCTTGATGACACCTTCCTGTGTCAGATTCTTCGGCGTCAGCATCATTTTTTCGTCGGTGACGGTGACATCGTTGACCTTGATGCCGCCGGCCTTGATCTGGCGGCGCGCTTCGCTGGTCGACGACACAAATCCGGCCTGAACGGCAGCGTTCAGAATGCCGATGCCGGCTTCGAGATCGCTTTTTCCTGCCTCGATAGCCGGAAGACTTTGCGCGAGTGCGCCTTCCTCGAAGGTGGTGCGCGCGGTCTTCTCGGCTTTCTCCGATTCCTCGCGCCCGTGGACCATGGCGGTCGCTTCGGTCGCCAGTATCTTCTTTGCCTCGTTGATTTCCGCACCCTTGAGCGCGGCGAGCCTGCCGATTTCCTCGAGCGGAAGTTCGGTGAACAGCTTCAGGAAGCGCGCGACGTCGCCGTCCTCAGTGTTGCGCCAGAACTGCCAGTAGTCGTAGGGGCTTACGAGATTAGCGTCGAGCCACACTGCGCCCGCGGCGGTCTTGCCCATCTTCGCGCCCGAGGCGGTCGTGATCAGGGGCGAGGTGAGCGCGAACAGCTGCGCGCCGGAAACGCGGCGGCCGAGATCGATGCCGTTGATGATGTTGCCCCACTGGTCCGAACCGCCCATCTGCAGGCGGCAGCCGTAGCGCTTGTTCAGCTCCAGATAGTCGTAGGCCTGCAGGATCATGTAGTTGAATTCGAGGAACGACAGTTCGTGCTGGCGCTCGAGCCGGAGCTTCACCGAGTCGAAGGTGAGCATGCGGTTGATCGAAAAGTGCCGCCCGACGTCGCGCAGGAAGTCGATGTAGTTCAGCGTATTCAGCCAGTCGGCGTTGTTCGCCATGATGGCGTCGTTGCCCTTGTCGCCGAACTTGAGAAAACGCGAGAACACCGAACGGATGCCCTTGAGGTTCTCGTTGATCTGCTCGTCGGTCAGCAGGCGCCGGGATTCGTCCTTGCCCGAAGGGTCGCCTACGCGCGTGGTGCCGCCGCCCATCAGCGCGATCGGCCGGTGCCCGGTCTTCTGCATCCAGCGCAGCATCATGATCGGCAGGAGCGAGCCGACATGAAGCGATGCCGCGGTGCAATCGAAGCCGATATAGGCGGTCAACATCTCGCTTTTCGCGAGCCGGTCGAGGTCCTCCGGCTCCGAGACCTGGTGGATAAAGCCGCGGGATTCGAGGACGTGCAGGAAATCGGACTTGTAGGTTGCCATGGCGCGCAGGTGTCAAGTGAATGCCGGCTGGTGTAACAGGTTCCGGGTCGGATTCAACCGGAGCGATTCTATTGGCTGTCGCGATCGGCACGATGAGCGGGACCTCGATGGACGGGGTCGACGTCGCGCTGATCGAAACCGACGGGGAAGTTGTATCCCGCTTCGGCGCCTACCTTTCCCGCGAATACACCCCGACCGAGCGGCACATTCTGCGCCGCGCTGTGAACGCGGCCAAAGACATGACGGATCGCACCGCTCGCCCTGGACCGGTGGCCGAGGCCGAGAAGCTCGTAACCGAAATGCACCTGAAGGCGATCGACACGCTGATCCAGCGCGAAGGCATTCCGCACGGCGCGGTCGATGTCGTGGGCTTTCACGGCCAGACCATTCTGCACCGGCCCGAGCGCAGGCTGACCGTGCAGATCGGCGACGGCGCGCTGCTTGCCAGAAGGCTGAAGATTCCGGTGGTCTACGACTTTCGCGCGGCCGATGTCGCGGCCGGCGGGCAGGGTGCGCCTTTTGTGCCGCTGTTTCACCGTGCGCTGCTACGCGCCTTCGACGACGGGCCGATCGTGGTTGTGAATATCGGCGGGGTTGCGAACGTCTCGTATCTCGACGGGGCGGGCGACCCCATCGCCTTCGACACCGGGCCCGGCAATGCGCCGATGGACGACCTGATGCTGACGCGCAGCGGCAAGCCGATGGACGAGGGCGGTACCATCGCCGCTTCCGGCAGGCCGGATGAAAAACGCGTCGCTTCGGTGCTCGGCCGGAGATTCTTTTCGCAGACACCGCCGAAGTCGCTCGACCGTGAGGATTTTGCGCGCTTCGATTTTGTGGGTCTTTCGCTGCCGGATGCGCTTGCAACCGCGGCGGAGATCGTCACCGCCTCGATTGCACTGTCACGGAAGTTCTTTCCGAAGGCGCCGCAGCGCTGGATCGTCGCCGGCGGCGGCGCGCGCAATCCGACACTCGTGAAGCTGCTGCGCGAGAAACTCGCGCCCGCCAAGGTACAGACTGCGGAGGAGATTGGCTGGCAGTCGGGCGCGGTAGAAGCGCAGGCTTTCGCTTTTCTCGCCGTACGCTCGATGAAGGGATTGCCGCTTTCGTTTCCGTCGACGACGGGCGTGCCGAGGCCGATGACCGGCGGAGTTTTGGTGAAGCCGTAACTCCTCGTCATGCCCGGCTTTGTCCCGGCCATGACGAAAATAGATTTCTAGCTTGACTTACGCCGCAGTCGTCGCGCGCTCGTTCGGCAGCCGCCGGTCGAGATACTCGTTCACGACTTCCATCAGCGCGTCGATCTTGCCGTCGAAGAAATGGTTGGCACCCTTCAGCACGTTCTGCTCGATCACGATGCCTTTCTGGGTCTTGAGCTTCTCGACCAGCGTGCCGACCGAAGACACCGGCACCACCGCGTCCTTGTCGCCGTGAACGAACAGACCCGACGACGGGCAGGGGGCGAGGAACGAAAAATCGTACAGGCTCGCGGGAGCCGCGATCGAAAGAAAGCCTTCGACTTCAGGGCGGCGCATGAGCAACTGCATGCCGATCCAGGCGCCGAACGAGAATCCCGCGATCCAGCACGCGCGCGCTTCAGGATTTGCAGCCTGCACCCAGTCGAGCGCGGCGGCCGCGTCGGAGAGTTCGCCCTGGCCGTGATCGAAGGTGCCTTGGCTGCGGCCGACGCCGCGGAAGTTGAAGCGGAGCACCGAGAAGCCGCGGTTCGCGAAGGCGTAATAGAGGTGATAGACAACCGGATTGTTCATCGTGCCGCCGAACTGCGGGTGCGGATGCAGGATGATGGCGATCGGGGAGGTCCGGCTGCGGCCGGGCTGAAACCGGCCTTCAAGGCGGCCTTCCTCGCCGGTGAAAATCACTTCAGGCATGCTTGGTGCTTTCCGTCGTTTGCGCGCTTATCTATGGGATGCGCAGGGTTCCACGTCCGGTTGACTCAGGAGTACCACCGGCTTACTTTAGAATAGTTCTAAATAGAGATTCCGCTCGGCGGCGCTAGCCATCGATAGCCACGCGTTCCCACGCTTCGAGCTTTCTCTCTTAAACAATACGGGGCTCGAAAAGCAAGGTTTTTCGGCTCCGGGATATCGAGCGATGGCAAGGGTTTACCTCGACTATAACGCAACCTCGGTTCCGCGCGTTTCCGCGAAGGAAGCGGTGGCGGCCGCCATGATGGCGCCCGCGAACGCGTCGTCGGTCCACACCGAGGGCCGGGAGGCGCGCGCGATCGTCGAAGATGCCCGGCACCGGATCGCGGTGCTGATCGGTGCTGAGCCGGAGGCGATCTTTTTCACGAGCGGCGCCACCGAGTCGACCGCGACAGCGCTTTCACCGGAGCTGGAACTCGAAGGCAAGCCGGTCCGCTGTGACGTGCTGCTGCTCTCGGATGTCGAGCACCCGTCGGTTCGCGCCGGCGGCGGTTTCCGCGAGGCACAGATCGAGTATGTGCCGGTGGACGCGAACGGCGTGATCGTGCTCGCCGCGCTCAAGGAAGCGCTGGTGAAGCACAGAAAAGTGGGCCGCCGCGCCTTCGTCTCCGTAATGGCGGCGAACAACGAAACCGGCGTGTTGCAGCCGCTCTCCGCAGTCGCCGATATCGTTCACACGCATGACGGGGTGTTCCATTCCGATGCCGTGCAGGTGATCGGCAAGATTCCATTCGACCTGAAGGAAAGCGGCGCCGATATTCTTTCGATCACCTCGCACAAGCTCGGCGGACCGCAGGGCGCCGGCGCGGTGGTGACCGCGCATCGCGATACGCGGCTGCCCGCGATTCTGCGCGGCGGCGGGCAGGAGCGCGGACGGAGGCAGGGCACCGAAAGTGTGGCCGCGATTGCGGGCTTCGGTGCCGCCGCGACCGAAGCCGGGCAGACGCTGACGCCGGAAGGCTCGCGGCTCGGCGCGCTGCGCGCCAAGATAGAAGAAGGCATTCGCACGATTGCCAAGGACGCCGTGATTTTCGGCGATCGTGCCGCACGGCTGCCGAATACCACTTTCTTCGCGGCGCCTGGGATTGCCGCCGAAACCGCGCTCATCGCATTCGATCTCGACGGAGTTTCGCTCAGCGCAGGCTCCGCCTGCTCGTCGGGCAAGTCGGCCGCATCGCCGACCTTGCAGGCGATGGGCGTAAGTTCCGAAGTCGGGCGCTGCGCCATGCGTGTGAGCACCGGCTGGAATACGACGGACGCGGATGTGACGCAGTTCCTCAGCGTCTGGTCGAAGGTTTATACGTCTCTCAGCAAGCGCGGCGCACGCGCCGCTTAAGTGAGTTAGCAATGCCCGCAGTCCAGGAAACCGTCGCCCGCGTAAAATCGATCGACGTCGACCAATACAAATACGGCTTCGAGACCAAGATCGAGGTCGAGAAGGCGCCGAAGGGGCTCGACGAGAGCACCGTGCGCTTCATTTCGGCAAAGAAGAACGAGCCGGAATGGATGCTGGAGTGGCGTCTCGAGGCGTTCCGCCGCTGGAAGACCATGAGCGAGCCGCTCTGGGCGCGGGTGCGCTTCAATCCGATCGACTATCAGGATCTCTATTACTACGCCGCGCCGAAGAAGCAGGCGGGACCGAAGTCGCTCGACGAGGTCGATCCGCAGATTCTCGAGACCTACAAGAAACTCGGCATCCCGCTCAGCGAGCAGGAAGTGCTTGCGGGCGTTGACGAGGAGAACCGCGTCTATTCCAAGGTCGCCGTCGATGCGGTGTTCGATTCGGTTTCGGTGGTCACCACCTTCAAGGAAGAACTGAAGAAGGCGGGCGTCCTCTTCATGTCGATCTCCGAGGCGATCCGCGAGCACCCCGATCTCGTCCGCAAATATCTCGGCTCGGTCGTGCCGATCACCGACAACTTCTTCGCAACGCTGAACTCGGCGGTGTTCTCCGACGGTTCGTTCGTTTACGTGCCGAAGGGCGTGCGCTGCCCGATGGAATTGTCGACCTATTTCCGCATCAACGAGAAGCAGACCGGCCAGTTCGAGCGCACGCTGATCGTCGCCGACGAGGGCGCTTATGTGAGCTATCTCGAAGGCTGCACAGCGCCGTCGCGCGACGAGAACCAGTTGCATGCGGCGGTGGTCGAACTCGTCGCGCTCGACAACGCCGAGATCAAGTATTCGACCGTGCAGAACTGGTATCCGGGAGACAGCGAAGGCAAGGGCGGCGTCTATAACTTCGTCACCAAGCGCGGCGACTGCCGCGGCAACGGCTCCAAGATTTCCTGGACCCAGGTCGAGACCGGCTCCGCGATCACCTGGAAATACCCGAGCTGCATCCTTCGCGGCGACAATTCGCAGGGCGAGTTCTATTCGATCGCGATTTCGAACGGCCATCAGCAGGTCGACAGCGGCACCAAGATGATCCATCTCGGCAAGAACACGTCGAGCCGGATCATCTCCAAGGGTATTGCCGCCGGCGTCTCGCAGAACACCTATCGCGGGCAGGTCTCCGCGCACAGGAAGGCGACGAACGCGCGCAACTTCACGAATTGCGACTCGTTGCTCATCGGCGACAGGTGCGGCGCGCACACGACGCCCTATATCGAGGCGAAGAACTCGTCCGCGATTTTCGAGCACGAAGCGACCACCTCGAAGATTTCCGACGAAATGCTGTTCTATTGCCGCCAGCGCGGGCTCTCGGCGGAGGAGGCGGTGGCGCTCGTCGTCAACGGCTTCGTCAGGGACGTGCTGCAGCATCTCCCGATGGAGTTCGCGGTGGAGGCGCAGAAACTGATTGCAATCTCTCTGGAAGGAAGCGTGGGCTGAAATGGCGTTGCTAGAAGTAAAAAATCTCCAGGCCAAGGTCGAGGACAAGGAAATCCTTCGCGGTCTCGATCTCATCGTGAAAGCGGGCGAGGTGCACGCGATCATGGGGCCGAACGGCTCCGGCAAATCGACGCTCTCCTACGTGCTCGCCGGCAAGAACGACTACGAAGTCACCGGCGGCACCGCGACGCTCGAAGGCGAAGATTTGCTTGCGCTGGAGCCCGACGAGCGCGCGGCCAAGGGCCTGTTCCTCGCGTTCCAGTACCCGATCGAGATTCCGGGTGTCGCCTCGATGACCTTCCTGCGCACGGCGGTGAACGCGGTTCGCAAGAAGCGCGGCGACGAGGAACTCTCTACGCCCGACTTCCTGCGCTTCGTGCGCGAGAAGGCGAAAGAGCTCAACATCGATCAGGACATGCTGAAGCGTCCGGTGAACGTCGGCTTCTCCGGCGGCGAGAAGAAGCGCAACGAAATTCTCCAGATGGCGCTCTTGGAGCCGAAAATGTGCATTCTCGACGAGACCGATTCCGGCCTCGACATCGATGCGCTGAAGATCGTCGCCGAGGGCGTGAACCGCCTGCGCGCGAAGAACCGCGGCTTCCTCGTGATTACGCACTACCAGCGCCTGCTCGATCATATTGTGCCGGACGTCGTGCACGTCATGGCGAAGGGCAAAATCGTGCGCACCGGCGGGCCGGAACTCGCGCGCGAACTCGAAGCCAAGGGCTATGCCGCTTACGACAACGCGGCTTGAGGTAAGTTGTGAACGCTGAAGTCAAAATGATGCGCACGGCCGCGGAAACGCAGTATTCGGATGCGTTGAGTGCGCTACCGGGCGCGGAGCCGATCCGCGCGCTGCGCGAGAAAGCGCTGCGTCTGTTTGCCGAGAAGGGCCTGCCGCACCGCCGCGTCGAAGAATGGAAGTACACCGATCTCCGCGTGCTTCTGCGCGAAATGGCGCCGCTAGCGGGCAAGCCCGATGCCCGCGCGATTGCGGAAGCGAAGAAGAACGATTTGCTCGCCAATATCGCCGCGCGGGAGATCACCTTCGTCAACGGCGCGTTTGTCGCCGAACTCTCCAACCTGAAAGGTTTGGAGAAAGGGCTCACGATCTCGATGCTCGCCGATGCGCTCGCGAAAGATCCCAAGTTGCCACAAATGCTCGCGGGCCTGAACCCGAGCAAGTATGACGCTGTGTTCGCACTGAATACGGCGGCGCTGAACGAAGGCGTCGTGATCGATGTCGCCGCCGGGGCGCATATTACGAAGCCGATTCACATTCGTCACATTGTGACCGGCACGTCGCCGCTGAGCGTGTTCGGACGCGTATTGGTGAAGGCCGGGAAGAAGTCGCAGGCGACGATCGTGCAGTCGCATAGCGGCCCCGACGCGGTCGCCTATCAGACCAACACGGTCTTGCAGCTTTCCGTCGCCGAGGAAGCCGAACTCGATGTCGTGCGCGTGCAGGCGGAAGGCGACAGGGCGATCCACCTTTCGATGACGATCGGAGCCGCGGGCAGGGATAGCCGTGTCCGCTCCTTCGCGCTGACCACGGGTGCGGCGGTTTCGCGCCACACCGTGCCGTTTGCTTTCGCAGGAAAAGGCGTTCGCGCCGCGATCTCGGGTGCCACGCTTCTTCGCAACAAGCAGCACGCGGACATGACGCTCGAAGTCGATCACGCGCTACCGGGCGGCGAGAGCCGCGAACTGTTCAAGACCGTGCTCGACGACGAGTCCCGGGGCGTGTTCCAGGGTCTCATCGTCGTGCGGCCCGACGCACAGAAGACCGACGGCCGCATGATGTCGGCAGCGTTGCTCTTGGGCGAGGCGGCCGAGATGGACAACAAGCCCGAACTCGAAATTTTTGCGGACGACGTGCAGTGCGCGCACGGCGCCACCACCGGCGCGCTGGACGACGATCTGCTGTTTTACCTGCGCGCACGCGGCATTCCGAAGAAAGAAGCCGAGAGCCTGCTGATCCAGTCGTTTTTCGGCGAGGCGATCGAGCAGATCGAAAACGCGAAGATCCGCGACGCGGTGATGAATCTGGCGAGCGGCTGGCTCGCCGAAAGAGCGCTGCAGTGAACGCGCCCGCCAAGGCGCCTTTCGACATTGCGAAAGTGCGCGCCGACTTCCCGATTCTCTCGAAGGAAGTCTACGGCAGGAAGCTCGTTTATCTCGACAACGCCGCCTCCGCGCAGAAACCCCGCCAGGTGCTCGACCGCATGCGTCATGCCTACGAGCACGAATACGCGAACGTGCATCGCGGCCTGCATTATCTCGCGAACGCCGCGACCGAAGCCTATGAAGGCGCGCGCGGGAAGGTGCGCGGCTATCTGAACGCGCAGTCGGATTCCGAAATCATCTTTACGAAGAACGCGACCGAGGCGATCAATCTGGTTGCGTCGTCCTTCGGTCTCGCTGAGATCGGCGAAGGCGACGAGATCGTGCTCTCGATCATGGAGCACCATTCCAACATCGTGCCCTGGCACTATCACCGCGAGCGCAAGGGCGCGGTGATCAAGTGGGCGCCGGTCGACGACGACGGCAACTTCCTGCTCGACGAATTCGAGAAACTGCTCACGAAACGAACCAGGATCGTCGCGATCACGCAGATGTCGAATGCGCTCGGCACCATCGTTCCGGTCAAAGAGGTCGTAAAGCTCGCGCATGCGCGCGGCATTCCGGTGCTGGTCGACGGTAGTCAGGGCGCGGTGCACCTCGCGCCGGACGTGCAGGATCTGGATTGCGATTTCTACGTCTTCACCGGCCACAAGCTCTACGGCCCGTCGGGTATCGGCGCCTTATACGCGAAGCGCGAGTGGCTCGACCGCCTGCCGCCGTTTCTCGGCGGCGGCGAAATGATCCGCGAAGTCTCCGAGGACACGGTCACCTACGGCGAGCCGCCGCACAAGTTCGAGGCCGGCACACCCGCGATCGTGCCGGCGGTCGGGCTTGGTGCCGCGATCGACTACGTGCAGGCGCTGGGTCACGCCAACATCGCGGCCCACGAGAAGATGCTGTTGGACTACGCGACCGAGAAACTCTCGCGGATCAACAGCCTGAAATTCTATGGACGGGCGAGAGAGAAGGGCGCGATCCTGTCGTTCGCGATGGCGAATGCACATCCGCACGATGTCGCCACCGTCATCGACCGGCAGGGTGTCGCGGTCCGCGCCGGCACCCATTGCGCGCTGCCGCTCTTGCAGCGCTACGGCTGCACCGCCACCTGCCGCACGTCCTTCGCCCTTTACAATACGAAGGAAGAGGTCGATGCGCTGGCCGAAGCCCTGCTGAAGGCGCAGGACATGTTCGCGTAAGGGCCGGTTCGCATAACCGCCGTTTTTTGGTGTAGAATTGAAACCATGAGCGAAGCAGCAAAACCGGCCGAGGCGACCCCGAACGCCCCCGCGTTCCAGTCCGCGATCCCCGCGGAGGAACTGGCGCGGCTGACCGACGACATCGTGGGCGCGCTGAAGACCGTCTACGACCCGGAAATCCCGGTCGACATTTACGAACTCGGCCTGATCTACAAGGTCGACATTGCCGATGACCGGCAGGTCGCGGTCGACATGACGCTGACCTCGCCGAACTGCCCGGCCGCGGTCGAACTCCCCGGCATGGTCGAGAATGCGGTTTCCTCGGTGCAGGGCGTGGGCCCCGTCAAGGTCAAGGTTGTGTTCGACCCGCCCTGGGACCAGAGCCGGATGTCCGAGGATGCCAGGGTTGCGCTGAACCTGTGGTGACCCCACTTCAATCCTCACTAGAGTAGATTCGCCAGAGCCGCCCCATGAACGCACCCCGCCCGAGACCCGCCGTAATGACCGTGACCGAGGCCGCAGCAGCCCGCGTCCGCGAGCTGATCGCGCGCGCGGATAAGCCGGTCGCGGGCGTCCGCGTCGGCGTGAAGAACGGCGGTTGTGCCGGCATGTCCTACACCATGGATCTGGCCGAAGCCCCCCAGAAGGGCGACGAAATCGTCGAGGCGAATGGCGTGAAGGTGCTGATCGACCCCAAGGCGGTCCTGTTCCTTCTCGGCACCACCATGGATTTCACCGTCGACAAGCTCTCGGCCAGGTTTGTGTTCAAAAATCCGAACGAAACTTCGGCCTGCGGCTGCGGCGAGTCGGTTACGATCACGCCGGCGAAATCGGTCAACTAGGCGCGGCTCCCGCGTGGCCTTCGACGATCCCGAAGCCATCCGCGAATTGTTCTCTTCCTACCGGAACGTCAGCGTGCGCCGCATGTTCGGCGGCCACGGCGTATTCGCCGACGGCCTGATGTTCGCCCTCGAATCCGATGGCGAATTGTATCTGAAGGCAGACGAGCTCACGATCCCGAAACTCGCCGCCGAGAACTCCGAGCCCTTCGTCTACAAGGCGAAGAGCCGCGAGATCGCGCTGTCCTACTGGAAGCTGCCGGAGCGGCTCTATGACGAACCGGACGAATTCGCGCAGTTCGCGCGCGACGCTTTCGGTGCAGCTGCGCGCGCGTCCGGCGGCAAGGGGAAGGCGAAGACAAAAATGGCGCCAAAACCGGCGCCACACACGAAGAAGACAAAAAGCAAGCCGAAGCGGCGCTGACTAGGCGACCTTGGACGGTGCCGGCTCCGTCTTGTCGAGCATGTTTTCCGCGACCACGCAGTTGCGGCCCGCACCTTTGGCCGCGTAGAGGCAGTTGTCCGCGCGTTCCAGAATCGAGGCGACATCGTCGCCTTCGTGCCACTGAGCGACCCCGAGCGAGATCGTGACGCGGCCGAGCGTTTCGCCGGTCGAGCGCCGCATCAGCTCCTTGCTCTGCACCGCGCGGCGGATGTGATCGGCGACCGTGATCGCCTGGCTTAACGCGGTGTTGGGCAGGAGCACCGCGAATTCCTCGCCGCCATAGCGCGCGGCGATATCCTGGCCCTTGACGTTGTGCTTGAGCGAGACCGCGACGAGGCGCAGCACCTGGTCGCCCGTGAGGTGGCCGTAGGTGTCGTTGAATTTCTTGAAGTGATCGATGTCGGTGAGGATCAGGGACAGCGGCTGCTTCGATTCCGCGGCCTGCTTGACCAGCCGCTCGATCATGCTGTCGAAGAACTTGCGGTTGGAGAGCGTGGTCAGGGGATCGGTGAGCGATTCCGTACGCACCACTTCGAGATTCTCCTGAAGCTCGCGGATCTCTTTTCGCGAATCCTTCAGGCGCTGCTGCATGATCTGGTTTTTGGTTTCGACTTCGCGCGTGGCGCTGACGAGCGATTCCACGATCAAGCGGATCTGATCGCGATCGCCGTCGGAATTGATCTCTTTGGTCGCGCCGGCAAGCGACTCCGAATAGTCGTTGGCGGTTCCGATCGAAGCCTCGATCATTGCCATGACCTGTTCGATCTCGCCGGCAATCTGCGTGCCGACCTTGTCGATGCGCTCGCTGATATCCGCGGCGGAGAGATGCTTGAGGTAAATCTCCTCGATCTGCGCCGGCGTTATCGGGCCGCCGGTGTCCAGCATCATGTTGATCGCGTTGTTGAGTGCAGCGTTGTGTCCGGACGCGTAGGTGTACCAGACTTCGAAATTGTGCGGGTTCGCGGGAAGGCGCAGCGTTTTGATGCGCTCGAGCGCAGCCTCGGCAAGCTTGATCGTGCGGTCGAAATCGGCGTCGCTCGCAGCCGTCATGCCCAATTCGCGCCGCCGTTAGGCAGCACGCCCTAATCGCGGAAACCACGATGTTCTAAGGGCTTAATCTATGTTTTGTTCGTGAACGGAGTGTAAATCTGCGAGTTGGTCGCAACTAGTTGGAGCATCAACTTACCGGTTCGCCGGACTTGCGATTGACCGGCCGGTGCAGGAAAGCCGGAAGTTGTGACGCATCGCTGGAGACGCCGTTTGACGTGCGCGGCGGCTTTTTCGGCGCCGGATCGGACGATCGCGGAACATTTTCGCCCTTCTTGGGTGCCAAAGCGTTCTTTTCGGATGCCGAAGCGCGATTCTCGGTCCGCCGGCCCTTTCCGCCGCGCCGCCCGCGGCGCTTGCCTTCGCGCTTCTCGCGACGGTCTGCCGCGTCGGGTTCAACTGCGGGAACCTCGGCAACGACGGCTTCGCCGCCGTGCCATTCGATCTTTTGGCCGATCAGCTTCTCGATCGCGTCGAGCGATTTCTTGTCCGCGGATGCAACCAGCGTGAACGCTTCCCCGGACCGTCCCGCCCGGCCGGTACGGCCGATGCGGTGGACGTAGTCCTCGGCGTGATAGGGCACGTCGAAATTGAAGACGTGGCTCACTTCGGGGATGTCGAGACCGCGCGCGGCGACGTCGCTCGCGACCAGAAAAGTGGTCTCGCCCTTGCGGAACGCTTCTA
>JBGFSD010000038.1:0-35529 GCA_041694745.1 Pseudomonadota bacterium | reverse complement strand
TATCCCCGAAAGGGGCGCTGACCGTGAAGGTTGGTGTTGGCTGGAATGGAAACCGGAAGCGGAGAAGAAACCTCTCCGCGGAAAGTTTCAGAAGCACGGTCCTGAAGCTAACAAATCGCCGAAGTGTTTTGTGTTTGCGCGAATTGCGCAGGCGCAAAGCGCGCGCGAAGCGCTGCGAGACGATACGGGCTCCCCGTCAAACGGGAGTCCGGCAGACGAAGACGTGGCGTCCCGCGGCGCTTCGCGACCCTCGACTATCGAGGCTGCATCCGCCTGCGCGACTCCCGGCACGAATGCCACAAGCCGCAAGCGCGCTGTTTGACAATCGAAGCAACAACCCGCTCACTTTGCCGGAAATGTCCGGAGGGCCGCATGACCGACTATGAAGCGCGCTACGAAGAGGCCCCTGCCCCGCGCCGCGGACAAAGCTTCCTCGCCGCCTTCATCGGCAAGGCCGTCCTGCTCGCGCTGACCGTCGTCATCGTCTGGCTGCTCTACGGCTATCTCTTCGCGTTCCGGCTCGATTTTCTCGGCTGGAGCTACACCAAGCTGCAGCCGCTCACGAACTTTCTCTACGCGCTGGTGGACGGCTATTTCCCAGACGGCATCCGCTACAAGTTCCGCGCGGCGATCACCGACGACCTCGGCCAGCGCGCGCTGTTTCTCCTGCTGCTCACCGCCGTCGTCGAGCTTGCGCTCTACACCGTCTTCCGCTTCCTGAAGTTTCTGATGTCCGGTTCGCGCTAGTTCCAGCGCGGATTAGCAATCAGCAGGAGCAGCGTAAACGCGAGAAACGCCAGCCCCGGCAGCGCTAGGATCATGAGCACAAGCAGCGCGACAGCGCGATTGCCCTTGGCGTAGAAGAACCACCCGCCGCCGAGCGAGAGCGCGGTCGCAGCAAACAGCGCAAGCCATATCCCGATGTTGAGGGACGAAACCGTTCCATCCGAAACGCCCCAGAAGAAAAAGAACAGCACCACGGCTGCGGCCAGCGCATTGAATGCGAGAAGTATACGCAACAACATCGCGCATCTCCGCAAACCGTTAAAGCGTGATTAGAACGTAAGAACACCAAACACGAGAAGCGCTCCGATTGCAGCCGGAAGCGCGAAACTGACAAGCAAGGCAATGGCCGCCCGTTGAAGCCCTTCGAAATAGAACGCCAGCGCAGCGAGCAGATCGCAGCACATAACGATGAAAATCAATGACCAGACAAGAAGTGTAGTCGAAAAGATTGCGCCGCTGACGGCACCCGAATAGAGAAAGAAAGCGAAAACGGCTGCGATAATTGCGTTGATTGCAAAAAGCAGCCAGAACGCCACGCTATTCGTCACGGTAGACTTTCTCGCGCCGCTCGTGGCGCTCCTGCGCCTCGATAGAGAGCGTCGCGATCGGCCGCGCCTCGAGACGCTTCAGCGAAATCGGCTCGCCCGTTTCGACACAGTATCCGTAGGTGCCGTCCTCGATGCGCTCGAGCGCGGCGTCGATCTTCGCGATCAGCTTGCGCTGGCGGTCGCGCGCGCGCAGTTCGATCGCGCGGTCGGTCTCGGAGGAGGCGCGGTCGGCGAGGTCGGGATGATTGACGTTCTCTTCCTGGAGGTGCTGGAGGGTCTGCTTGGCCTCGCGCAGGATGTCGTCCCGCCAGCGCAGGAGCTTCTGGCGGAAGTATTCCTTCTGCCGCTCGTTCATGAACGGCTCGTCTTCGGTCGGACGATAGTTGTCGAGTAACGCAACCATGCAACGATCCCCTCACGCTCTTCCCTGACACAATCCGCCGGGGCTTGTGGCCGCCCCTTCCGAATTGGGCGGGGCTTATAGCGAGGTACCCCGCCCGCTTCAATGGGTGGGCCGGGCCGCGGATCGGCGGGAACCGTGACGTTGAGATGAAGGCGGCAAAACGGACCGCTCAGGCCGCTTTCGGGGTCCGTTTTGCGAGCTCGACGGCGACGCGCAGCTCGATTTCGCCCAGAACCTCGTCGAGCGCGGGGGTGCCGCTCTTTTCTGTGAGTTCTGCGAGCGTGCCCTGTAGCCGGCTCAGCGTTTCGAGCCGCAGATCGGCGGCGAGAAGTTCCGCCTTCAATTCGTCCAGCAGATCGAGGGCGGTCTTGCCCCGGCGGGCGAAGCGCCTGCGCCGCTCGCCGCTATCCTCGACCGCCTGAAGCGCGAGCAGCGAATCGAGCGCGCCGACCCCGGAAGCCGCGGCGGCCCCCTGCGGCTTCGCGGTACCCTGCGAACTCTCCAGCGTGAAGGTACCGGGCTGGCTGGTGCGCCGCGGCGCGGAAGCCGCGGCGGCACCGTTGATCTGGTTCGGGCCCTGGATGCGCATGGCGGCACCCTCGGGCCGTCATGGTTAACGAGCGGTTAAGCACCCGGCAGAACTTGCCGTGCCGGGCGGCCGGCTTTGCCGGGCGGAATGCGAATCTGTCGTCAGTCGATTCAAAAAGCGAGTCGAATCAGCCGCTTAACGGACGCGCGGACTTGGCATGCGCTTCGCAAAGGATCTTCCGATGTTTCCGCCATCGACCCGCTGGGGAGCCCTGTCGATGAACAAGACGATCCGTTTCCTGCTTGCAGCAGTGCTCGCCACCCTGATCGCGGGTCAGGCGAATGCGGCCTCGCGCCTGAAAGACCTCACCGACGTCGAGGGCGTGCGCGAGAACCAGCTGATCGGCTACGGCCTCGTGGTCGGCCTGAACAACACCGGCGACAGCCTCAACAACTCGCCGTTCACGCGCCAGAGCCTGCAGGCCATGCTCGAGCGCCTCGGCGTGAACATCCGCGGCGCGCAGCTTCGCACCGGCAACGTCGCCGCCGTCATGGTGACGGCAAACCTGCGCGCCTTCGCGACCCAGGGCACGCGGCTCGATGTCGTCGTCTCCGCGCTCGGCGACGCGAAAAGCCTGCAGGGCGGCACGCTGCTGGTCACGCCGCTGCTCGGTGCCGACGGCAATGTCTACGCGGTCGCGCAAGGCACCGTCGCAATCGCGGGCTTTCAGGCCGAGGGCGACGCCGCGAAGATCGTCCGCGGTGTTCCGACCGTCGGACGTATTTCCAACGGCGCGCTGGTGGAGCGCGAGATCGAATTCACGCTCAACCGCATGACGACCGTGCGGCTTGCGCTGCGCAATCCGGATCTGACGACTGCGAAGCGCATCGCCGGCGCGATCAACGATTTCATGGGAGCCCCGGTCGCGGAACTCGTGGACCGCGCGACCGTCTCGGTCACGGTGCCCCCGAAATACAAGGGCAACATCGTCGCCCTGCTCACCGAGATCGAGCCGATCGTGATCGAACCCGATCAGCCCGCCAAGGTCGTGATCGACGAACGCTCCGGCATCATCGTGATGGGACGGGATGTGCGCGTCTCCACCGTCGCGGTCGCGCAAGGAAACCTGACCGTTACGATTACCGAACAGCCACAGGTGAGCCAGCCCAATCCCTTCTCGCGCGGCCAGACCAAGGTCGTCCCGCGCACCAGCATTCAGGTGCAGGAGGACGGCCGCAAGTTCGGCGTAGTGAGCGAAGGCGTCTCGCTGAAAGAGCTCGTCGACGGACTGAACGCGCTCGGCGTCGGGCCGCGCGACCTGATTTCGATCCTGCAGGCGATCAAGGCCTCGGGCGCGATCCAGGCGGAAATCGAGGTGATGTGATGGTTGCTCCCGTGATGGCCGCACTGACTGCCGCAAGCGCGGTGGCGGACGCCGCCGAAAAGCTCTCGCCCGCGGCACTGAAAAAGACCAAGGACGCCGCCCAGCAGTTCGAGAGCGTTTTCTTAACCAACATGTTCGAAGAAATGTTTGCCGGCATCCAGGAAGAGGAAGGTCCGCTGGGTCAGGGGCCTGCCCAGGGCGCGTGGCGCTCGATGCTGACGGAAGAATACGCGAACACGATCGCCAAAGCGGGCGGGATCGGCATCGCGGAACATGTCCAGCGCGAACTCATAGCCTTGCAGGAGCGTAACCGATGAACGACCAAGTGAAACGGATTTCCCAGGCGATCAAGAGCCGCGACGAGGCCGAGATGCTGCTGCGGCGCATCGGCGACTCCATGGTCCGGCTGGTCCAGATCTTCGAGAAAGAGACGAAGCTGGTGGAGGCCGGAAAAATCGCCTCCGCCGCGCAGCTTACGCAGGAAAAGACCGACCTCGCGGCCACCTACCTGCGCGAGATCGAACTCCTGAAGAGCAACGCTGGCTTCGTCGGCCAGACCGTGCCGGTGCTGGTGGACGAACTGCGCCGGGCGCACCAGACCTTCCGGGAGATTCTGAGCCACAATCTCCGCGTGGTCGCGACCGCCCAGTCGGTCGCCGAAGGCATCATGCGCGGCGCTTCCGAGGAAGCCGCCCGCAAGGCTTCGCCGCAAGGCTATGGCGCGAACGGCAAGGTCGCTACGCCCGCGCGCGGCAGCCGCCCGGTGATGGTCAGCCGCGCCAGCTAGCCGCGGCTCCGACGGATTTCTATGACGCCGGCCGACCCAAGTCAGCTTTAGCTGACTTGGCTTTTTTGTTTTGTCGATGTCGGCTCAACCCGACATCGAATGGCCGGCGTTAACCGTTTTAAGACTTTTTTAACCATGAAAAGTCCCAGTTTTCCGGTGATCGGCGGCCCTGGGTAACCTTTTGTTAGGCACGATTCTTTACGATTTGGGATGAAGTTCAAACGCGCCTGAATCGCGCGCATCCGACATTCGTTCAAAGGATCGATGCCATGGGCAATGAAGTAACTCTCACTAAAGGCGTGCGCGCGAACCTTTTGTCGCTCCAGCAGACTGCGGAGATGATGGCCCGCACGCAGGAACGTCTCGCCACAGGCAAGAAAGTCAATTCGGCCCTCGACAACCCGGTGAACTACTTCACCGCGGCGGGCCTTCATGCCCGCGCAGGCGATCTGTCCACCCTGCTCGACTCGATCGGAAACGGCGTGCAGACGCTTGCCGCCGCCGACAAGGGCATCAGTGCGATCACGAAACTGGTCGAAAGCCTGAAATCGACCGCCAAGCAGGCGATCATCGCGGGTCAGCCGGACGCGACCTACGCGCTCAGCATTACCGGCTCGGCGATTGCCGACGACGAGGCGGTCGCAACGGGTACGGTCGGTTCGTTGACCGGCGCTGCCACGCTGCAGTCGCTCGGTATCTCGAACGGCCAGACGATCACGATCTCCGACGGCACCAATACCGTGACCCACACGGTTGTCGACGCCACGACGGAAGACGTGGACGATGTCATTGCCACGTTGAACGGCGGTGCCGCGACCTGGACCGTTGCCATCAACGGCAGCGGCAACCTTGAAGTCACCGCCGGCAGCAATACCGACACCCTGACGATCTCCGGCACCGGTGCGGCCAGCGCGTTCGGTACGACGACGACGTCGAGCCTCGTCAATAGCGATATCGGCGCGCTATCCGGCACGCTGACCGTGCAGCTCGGCACCGGCGCCGTGCAGACCCTGACCTTCGGTGCGGGCCAGATCGAAACCCGCGCCGACTTGCTCACCGCGTTGGGCAACCTTACGGGCGTCACTGCAACGATCAACGGCAGCGACCAGATCGAGATCACCTCGACCTCATCGAACAGTGTCACGCTCGGCGGCACTGTCCTGCCGGCGCTCGGCCTGACCGCCGGCGCGAACGCGCCGACCGCGACGATCAACACCGCGAACTCCACTCGGGCTTCGCTGCAGAGCGACTATAACGAGCTGCTCAACCAGATCACGCAGCTTGCGCGCGATGCCTCGTTCAACGGCGTCAATCTGCTCAACAGCGACAACCTCGCCGTCATCTTCAATGAAGACGGATCGAGCTTGCTCAATATCCAGGGCGTTGACTTCACGGCTGCCGGGCTGGGACTCACCCCGATTGTCGGGGACGGCTTCCAGATCCAGGCCAACGTATACGCCGCAATCGCCCAGCTCGACGCGGCCACTGCAGCGCTCCGTGCGCAGGCTTCGGCATTCGGCTCGAACCTTTCGATCGTGCAGGCACGACAGGATTTCACCAAGAACCTGATCAACGTGCTTCAGCTCGGCGCCGACAACCTCCTGCTCGCCGACACCAACGAGGAAGGCGCGAACCTGCTCGCCCTGCAGACCCGCCAGTCGCTCTCCACCACATCGCTGGCCATGGCCGCCCAGGCCGACCAGAACGTGCTGCGGCTCTTCCAGTAACTTAACAACTCCTAAACCGTTCGTGCACGGCGGGGCCTCGGCCCCGCCGTTTCCTTTTGGCGCGATGTCGAAAGGCCCACGGCCGGACAGCTTTTAACCGCCTGTTAAGCAGCGCGACCGCTGCGCGGCAAGTAACGAGCCGTTAGGGCGCCGCATGAGACAAACGCAGCCCCGGCCACCAGAACGGCGGCCGACAAAGTAACGTGTAACTCCTAGGAAGGATTAGCTATGGCTAGCAATATCACTCTTTCGGCTGGCGTTCGCGCCAACCTGATGTCGCTGCAGAGCACGGCGGAAATGATGAATTCCGTGCAGCAGCGTCTTGCCACCGGCAAGAAAGTGAACTCCGCTATCGACAATCCGGTGAACTTCTTCACCGCCGCGAGCCTCCAGGCCCGCGCCGGCGATCTGTCCACCCTACTCGACAGCGTCAGCAATGCGGTGCAGACCGTCAACGCGGCCGACAAGGGCATCGCGGCGATCTCGAAGCTCGTCGAAGCCGCCAAGTCGACCGCGAAGCAGGCTCTGACGAGCTCGGTCCCTGCGACCACTTACGCGCTTGCGATCACGGGCTCGGCGGCGATTGCCGATGACGAAGCGGTTGCAACGGGTACTGTCGGTTCGATCACCGGCGCCTCGACGCTGCAGTCGCTCGGCGTTGCGGACGGTGAAACGATCACCATCTCCGACGGCACCAACACCGTTACCCACACGGTTGTCGACGCCTCGACGGAAGACGTGGACGATCTCATCGCGACGTTGAACGGCGGTGCCGCGACCTGGACCGTTGCGATCAACGGCAGCGGCAATCTTGAAGTCACCGCTGGCAGCAATACCGACACCCTGACGATCTCCGGCACCGGTGCGGCCAGCGTGTTCGGTACGACGACGACGTCGAGCCTCGTCAACAGCGATATCGGCGGCCTCACCGGCACCCTGACCGTTACCGTCGGTTCGGGCGCGGCGCAGACGCTGACCTTCGGTTCGGGCAACATCGAAACCCGCGCCGACTTGGCTACCGCGTTGGGCAACCTGACGGGCGTCACTGCAACGATCAACGGCAGCGACCAGATCTCGATCACGTCGACTTCGTCCGACAGCGTAACGATCGGCGGCACAACGACCCTCGCCACGCTCGGCCTGACCGCCGGCACGGTGAACCCCACCGCCACGATCGGCACGCCGAACGCGACTCGCACTTCGCTGCAGGCCGACTACAACGCCCTGCTGACGCAGATCTCGCAGCTCGCTGCGGACTCTTCGTTCAACGGCGTGAACCTGCTGAACGGCGACAACCTCACGGTTGTCTTCAACGAAGACGGATCGAGCTCGCTTTCGATCTCGGGCGTTACCTTTGACGCGGCTGGCCTCGGCCTCACCGCGCAGACGGGCGACGCCTTCCAGTCCAACGCGACGATCAACGCTGTCATCACTGCCCTCGACGCGGCGACGACGACGCTGCGTTCGCAGGCCTCGACCTTCGGTTCGAAGCTCTCGGTCGTGCAGACCCGTCAGGACTTCACCAAGAACCTGATCAACGTGCTGCAGATCGGTGCCGACAACCTGACGCTGGCCGACACCAACGAGGAAGGTGCGAACCTCCTCGCGCTGCAGACTCGTCAGTCGCTGTCCACCACGTCGCTGGCCATGGCCGCCCAGGCCGACCAGAACGTGCTTCGCCTCTTCGGCTAAGCCCGGACGGAATCGAAAGAAAAGAAACGGCGGGGCCTCGGCCCCGCCGTTTTGCTTTTAGGGGAGTTGAAAGCGCGTCCCCTTTCGCGCACGGTCGAATGGTACGTCGGTGGGGCTGATTCGGAGGAGCACGAGATGGGCCTCAAGGTCGAATTGAAGCCGGGCGAGCGCATCATTATCGGGGACTCGATCGTCACCAATGACGATCAGCGTACGCGGCTCGTGATCGAGGGCGACGCCCCCATCCTCCGCGAGAAGGACATCATGACGTCGGAGGCGGCCGACACGCCCTGCAAAAAGATCTATCTGGTGGTGCAGCTGATGTACCTGAGCCGCGATCCCGCGGTGCACCACGAGCTTTATTTCAACCTGATGAAGGAGACGCTGGACGCCGCCCCCAGCACCAAGCCCTACTTCGACCGCATCAATAATCAGATATTAACCGGAAATGTTTATAAAGCGCTGAAAGATACGCAGTCTCTGATCGACTACGAGAAGGAATTGCTCGCGAATGTCTAATGCGGCCGCTACCTATGCCAAGAATGCCCAGCAGACGGGCACTCCCCGGGAACTCGAAGCCCAACTCCTGATGCGTGCCGCGGCGCGGCTTCAGGCCGTTCACGACGGCGAGGTAGTAAAGGCCGAAGAAGTCGTCTCGGCGCTCCGTTACAACCGCCGGCTCTGGATCGTGTTCGGCGGCTCCGTCGGGCGTCCGGAGAATCCGCTTCCGCACCCGATCAAGCAGAATCTTGCGAACCTCGCGAACTTCATCGTGAAGCACTCGCTTTCGCTGGAGACCTCCACGGAAAACACCGCCGGCCGGATCGGCGTGCTGATCAACATCAACCGCGAGATCGCAGCGGGACTGCGCACGCAGGCGCAGGCCGCCTAAGCGCTCTCGAAAGAATAGCGAAAACGCCGCGACGGACACCGCCGCGGCGTTTTTCGTTTTCGCGCCTAGATGTATTTGACCAGCGAAAGCTGCGAGAGCATCGCCGTCACCTGCAGCGAGGCCTGCATCCGCGTATTGAGCGCGAGCAGCTTCACGCTGATCTCCTCGTCGGAGATGTCCTCGACATTCGAGATCATGTCCTGCAGCACGGGCGCGCGTTCCGTAAGCCGCTTCTTCGCCGCCTGCGCGGACACGTTTGCGCCGGCGAGTTCGGTCTGGATCGCCTCGACCTTCTGCATGCCCGCAGGCTCGTCCATCGCCGATCCGATGCGGCCCGCAAGCGCGTAGTAGCGGTCGCGCGCATTCGGGTCGGATGTAGAGAAAGTCATCGCCGCGAACACCGCGGTATTCTGTACAATCCAGCGGATGCCGTCTTCGTTCGCGCGGGCGCCGTAGCTCACGGTGATCGAATCGTCGACCCGCGCAACCGAAGTGTCGCGTGCGTTATCGGTATTGTTGTCGCCGAGATACCAGGAGACCGTATTCGCAGCCGTGCCGTCGATCATCGCGGTCGCGGTATCGAACGGCGGGCCGTCCACACGCTGCGGCGGATTGCCGGCATCGGTCGCGAAGAAGTCGTTACCGGCCTGCATCGCTGAAGCCGCGACCAGATCGACCTGCGCCAAACGCTGCAGTTCGGTATCGATGGCGGCAGTCAGGTTTGCCGCGGTGTCGGCGGGTGTCGCACCGATGGTGAATTCGCGCGCCCCGGGCAGGGCGGCCGTGGTCGCGCTGAGTTCGATCGCAGTCGAAGTGCCGTCGGGCAGGTCGAGCGTGATGCGGACCGTACCTTCCGCCGGCGGATTGGTCGCGCCGAGATCGATCGAAAGTGCCGCGGGCGGGGCACCGGGCGGCGTGATCGTCGCGCCGAAGCTCGTGGTCGCGCCGGTGATCTTGAAGCCGAACGGATGTGCGCCGTCTTCCTCGATCGACACCACGCTGCCGGCCGCCGGATTGACGACGATCCTGCCGCGCAGATCCGCACCCTGATCCGCCTGCAGACGCTCGCTGATGATCTGCTTGAGACCGGCCTGCGCGCCTTCGCCGTTCATGATGCGCGACATCGTGTCGGTCGCGGGCCTGTCGGTGGCCCGGCCGGAGAACAGGTAGCGGCCGCCGGCATCGAGGTTCAAGAGGCTCAGCAATTCGCCGAGCCGGCCGGATGCGGAACGCTGCGCCGCACTTTGCCCGCCCTGGACCAGCACGAAGTCGAACGGAGCGGAGAGGTCGGACCGCGTTTCGTTCCGCAGGTCGCCGATGCGCTGAAGCGCGGTATTCATGAGCTTCACGCGGGTCTCGACATTGACCGCGTTCGACTGGAACACACTGATCCCGGAGAGTTGCGCCCGCAGGTTCAGGACAAGCCCGCTGCCGAGACCGAGCCCGCCATAGGTGTCGGACTTCTTTCCAGTGCCGAGCTGGCGCTGCAGCACGGAGAGCTGATCGCGCATCTGCGAGATTGTGCGCGCCGCCGTCAGTGTCGTTAGGCTGCTTCCGGTGACCGAAGTCATCTGCTTACACCCTAATCAGCATCTCGAAGAGTTCTTTGACGGCTGTCATAACGCGCGCGTTCGCGGCATAAGCGTTCTGAAGCTGAAGCAGCCGCGCCATCTCGGAATCGATGTTTACGCCGGTGCTTTCCGCCATCCGGTCCTGCAGCGAGTTCAGAACGACATCCTGGCCTTCCTTTAGCCGCAGTGCATTTTCGGTGGCGGTGCTTTGATAGGTGATGATCTGGCGCGCGAAGCTGACGATCGAGCCGGAAAAAGGCTGCGCAGTGCCGCCGATTCCGGTGTTGGGCGAAAACAGCTGGTTTGCGAGCGTGAGCCGTTGCCACAGATAATCCGGCCGCGTCGAGTCGCCCGCGAGCGTGTTGGCGTCGATATTGATGAGGCCCGACGAATCCGCGAGCAGCGCCGAGTTTACGGCGATGCGCGTAGCGAAACCGATCTTCTGCTGCCGCCCGCCATTGACCGCGTTCGTGTACAGCACGTTGCCGCTGCCGTCGACGAAGAACGGAAGCGAGCCGTCGCCCGACTGGATCGTGCTCGTAGTCACTGTCGCGCTTAGCGCATCTATGTTCACGAGATTCGGCGCGCCGTCGTCGAGCACGCGGAGAATCGTGCCGGCCCCCGGATTGTCGAACTGGACATCCGGCCCGAGCGCGGCGTTCAACGCGGCAAGCGCACCGGCTACGCCTCCGGCGAAGCTGACGCCGATCACCTGGTCGCCCGAATCCACCGTGAATGCATTTGAAAGCGGCAGCGAGGAAGGGTCGTCGACCCGCACGATGGTCACGCGATTCGTGGTCGGGCCGCTGTTGACCGTATAGGTCAGCGAGATCGAGTTGCCGTCCTGAAGGTCGGCCAGATCGATCTCGAAGCCGGTCTGCGCGCCGTTGACCGCGGGATCGCTGCCGACGGTGCGGCTGGAGAGCGCGGTCGCGAGCGCATGGGCGATCTCGTCGAGCTGCGCCTGCGCCTTGACGAGAATGTCGTCGCGCAGTTCGATCAGCCCGGCGATCTTGCCCGAGCGGATCGACTTGTCGGCGATCAGATCGAGCGTGAATCCGTTCGGTGAGACCAGCTTGATCGTGCCGGTCCCGGACAGCGAAGGATTGGCGTTCCACAGCGATTGCGCGCTCAGCGGTTTTTCGTCGAACGTCAGCTGGGACGCCTGCATGTCGAACAGGCTGATGCCGGAATTCGTGAAGATCGCGACATTGTTGACGCCGTTCGCCGTTACCTGAATATCGATCAGGCCCGCAAGCTCGTTGATCGCAAGATCGCGCTGATCGAGCAGCGCGCCGAGCTCGACGTTTTGCGCCGACAGCGCGATGATCTGGGTTTGGACGTTCTCGATCGTTTTCAGAAGGCCGTTTACCCGCGCAACCGCATCGCCTATCCCGGCTTCGGCCTGATTGCGCATGAGCGTCACGTCGTTCGACAGGCTGTGCAGTTTCTGCGCCATCACCTGTGCGGCGTTCAGCACGGCCTGCCGCGTCGAGGCCGAATGCGGATCGGCAGCGAGCGCCTGCAGAGAGTTCGTAAAACCGTTCAGGATGGTGTCGAGCGCGCTCGCGGAGCCGGGCTCCCCGTACATCCTGTCGATCTGCTGGCGCACCTGCGCGATGATGTCGATATAGTTCGCGCCGGCAAGCTCGGTACGAAGCTGGCGCTGCACATAGATATCGAGTTCGCGGTTGACGTTGGAGACCCGGACGCCGAACCCGGAGCCGCCGGCAAGTGCGGCTTCGAGCGCAAGCGTCTTTCGCGAATAGCCGGGCGTTTCCGCGTTCGCGACGTTGGTCGCGACGACGTTGATGCCGACCTGCGTTGCACGAAGTCCGCTCAGTGCCGACGATAGCGCAGTGCCGAGACCCATTGTCTACCCGACTCTATCCGCCCTAGCGGATCATGTTGATGGTTTCTTGCAGCATCTGGTCTGCGGTCGTCACGATGCGCGTGTTCGCGGCATAAGCCTGCTGCGTCACGATCAGCTTCGTGAATTCGTCCGCGATGTCCGTGTTAGAACCCTCCAGCGACTTGCCGACGATCTGGCCCGAAGCGCCGAAAATCGCCGGACCGGACTCCGATGTGGCTTCGAAGGCGCCGCCGTCGAGACGTTTCAGCTGGTTATCTCCGAGGAAGCTCGCGAGCGGGATTTCCGCGATTTCGATGGCGCGCCCGTTCGAATAGCTCGCGACGATGCGGCCCTTGTCGCTGACGGCGATCGACTGCAATTCGCCCGCCGCATAGCCGTTCTGATTCAGAAGGTTGACCTTGGCGACGCCGTTGGAATCCGCGAATTGCGTCACGCCGGACGCTCCATGCGAGAGGATTACGTCGCCGATCACCACGCCGTTGATGGTGAGGGCATTGATCGTGACGGCGGGGATATTGGGGTCGAGAATGCCGCTCGCGTTGAAATCGTAGACTTGCCCGACGTTGCGCCAGGCGACGTCGGTGGGTCCGGCGTTGGAGTTCTCCAGATAGAAGAGCTCCCAGGTATCGTCGCCGCCGGTCGCCGCCGAATCGGTCTTGGCCCAGCGCAACTGCACGTTCATCTCGTTGCCGAGCGAGTCGTACACGGTGATGGCGCCGCCCGCGATCGACTGTTCGAGGAATACCGCGACGTCGGCTCCTTCCACGGTTCCGTCTCCCGCCGCAAGCGGGTTGCTGCCGGTGAAAGCGCCGGGGACGATCAGCTCGCTTCCGGGTGTGTCGGGAGCTGCCGTGTAGGATTGCGTGCGCGGCAGGCTTGCGAGGTTCGCGCGGTACTGAATGATCGTGGTCGTCTGCGAGGGCAGGAAGTCGTTGGTGAACTGCAGCACTTCCGGCACGCTGCCGATGATGTTGCCGGTCGTGGCGTCGATACGCAGCGCCTTCAGGTAGTAGCCCGCGCCGTTGACGAGGTAGCCGTTCTTGTCGAGCTCGAAGTCGCCGCGGCGGGTGTAGAGATCGACGCCGACGAAGACCGGCTGGTTGTCGGGAAAGCCCGATGGCTTCTGCACGACGAAGTAACCGTCGCCCTTGATGGCCATGAAGGTATCGACGCCGGCGGTCTGGATATCGCCCTGCACGTTGTTGGTCTGGCGGGAGAGTGCGGTAACGCCGCCGCCGGTCTGCCGCTTCGCGCTGGAACTTGCGACGAGGTCGGCAAAGCTCGTATCGACGCGCTTGAAGCCGGTCGTCTGCGAGTTCGCGATGTTGCCCGAGATGTTTTCGAGCGCGAAAGCCTGCGCCTGAAGGCCGCCGACCGCGGTCGTCATTGCACCGAAGATACCCATAACTCTCCTCCACAAGTCCCGGCCGCGCGCATGCGGGCCCCACCACCCCTTGGCAACGGCCATGCCAGTCCAGAGCTGCATCTAAGCATTTGATTTTATTGAACTATCTACAGAAGCCGACCGGCTCTCCGCAGGCAGCCTTTGCCTTCCGGGCAAGTTCTGCCGGGCGGAACGTGGCGGCAACGCCGCGTCGCCGCGCGTCTTGCAGGGGATGGTCGCTGCCCATAGGGTGCGCCGCCGTTGCAATCCCGGAGCCGGAAATGCGTTTTGAAGGTACGAAAAGCTACGTCGCGGCCGACGATCTGAAAGTTGCGGTCAATGCCGCGATCGCGCTCGAACGCCCGCTCCTGATCAAGGGAGAACCCGGCACCGGCAAGACCGTGCTCGCGGCGGAAGTCGCCCGGGCGGTCAAGGCCCCGCTGATCGAATGGCACATCAAGTCCACGACCAAAGCCGCGCAGGGCCTCTATGAGTATGACGCCGTCGCGCGGCTCCGCGACAGCCAGCTCGGCGACCCGCGCGTGTCTGAAATCAGAAACTACATCAAGCGCGGCAAGCTCTGGGATGCGTTCACTTCCGAGCAGCGTCCGCTTCTGCTGATCGACGAAATCGACAAGGCCGACATCGAATTCCCGAACGATCTCCTGCAGGAGCTCGACCGCATGGAATTCCATGTCTACGAGACCGGCGAGACCATCAAGGCGGCGAAGCGCCCGATCATCGTGATCACCTCGAACAACGAGAAGGAACTGCCGGACGCCTTCCTGCGCCGCTGTTTCTTCCACTACATCCGCTTTCCCGATGCGGAGACCATGAAGGCGATCGTGGAAGTGCATTTCCCCGGCATCAAGCAGCGGCTTGTCGCCGAGGCGCTGCGCATGTTCTACGAAATCCGCGAAGTACCGGGCCTGAAGAAGAAGCCTTCGACGTCCGAACTGCTCGACTGGCTGAAGCTCCTGATGGTCGAGGACATCGGCCCGGAAACGCTGCGCGAGCGCGATCCGAAGAAGCTGATCCCGCCGCTGCACGGCGCGCTCTTGAAGAACGAGCAGGACGTGCATCTGTTCGAGCGGCTCGCGTTTCTGGCGAGACGTGAGGGCTAAGCCGCCTTTTTTCTTTTCCTGCGCTCGTTGCCGATGCGGTCCTGCAGCATCCGCGACCACCACTTGGTCTGTGCGTAGGCCTTGCCGAACCAGCCGCCGGCCCAGACCAGCCCGAACGGGATGAATAGCCGCCAGCGGTCGTCTTTCTCCGCGATTGCGGAAGCGATCAGTTCGCCCGCCATCGCCGTCGTATTCAGCCCCTGCCCGCCGAACGCGCCCGCAATCCAGGCGCCGGGCCTGAGCATGCCGATCTGCGGCATGCGATGGATGGAAAATCCCATGATGCCGGTCCATGCGCTTTCGATTTCGAGGCCGGAAAGCTGTGGGAACACCGAAACGATACGCCGCCGGAGCATTTCCTCGAGTCCGGCCGGGCGCTTCAGACTTGTCGAGATTCCCGCGCCCCACATCAAACGATCGCCGATGACACGGTAGTAGTTGAAGGCGTGCCGGCCGTCCTGGATGCAGCCGGCGTAGCGAATAGCCTCGGCAAGTTTCTCGCTCGCAGGCTTTGTTACGCCGAGATAGGTTGCAACCGGAATGACGGTACGCGAAAGCCCGGGGAAATCGCCCGCCGGAAACTCGTTGGCGGCAAAGACGACGTGTTCCGCGCGAATAGTGCCCCGCGGCGTCGTGACGATTTTGCGTACGCCGTCGATATCGGCGCGGAGCGCCGCGGTGTCCTCGTAGATCTTTCCGCCGCGCCGCTCGATATCCTCGGCAAGCGCAATCGCCAGATTGCGCGGATGAATATGGAACGCGTCCGCGTCATGGAGGCCGTGATGGTAGCTCTCGCTGCGCAGCACTTCGCGCACGCGCTCCCGCGGCCAGAACTCGCGGTCATGCGCAAACTCGCGTCCGTACCAGTCGGCCTCGCGCTTCGCCGCGTCCGCGTCCTCATCGCAGGCGGCGTGCAGATACCCCGGCACGATGTTCACGCCCGGAAACCCCGCGGCGGTTTCCTCGCGCACGATCTCGACGCCCATGCGCGAAAGCCGGTAGAGCGCGCGGGCCTGATCCATGCCTACACGGCCTGCAATCGCGGCGAGACTCTGGTTGAAGCCGGCGGAAACGAACCCGCCGTTGCGGCCCGACGCTCCGCCCGCGACCTTGCCGCGCTCGATCAGCACGACCTCCTTGTGCCGCTTTTGCAATGCACGCGCCGTCCAGAGCCCGGCGAAGCCGCCGCCGATGATGCATATATCCGTATCGATATCGTGGGAAAGCTGCGGTCGCGCTGCATAGCCGGGCGACGTCGCTTCGTAATAGGTCTGTGCAAGAGGCATGAGTATAAGGGCAGATAAGGTGTAGACCTGATAGATACACCCGGCTTCGTTGTCGAGGAAACCTGTACCGCCATGCGCCGTCTGCTGCTGTTGCGTCACGCAAAATCGGATTGGCCCGACGGCTGCGAAGACGCCTTGCGTCCGCTCTCCGAACGTGGGCGGCGCGACGCGCCCGAGATGGGCAAGGCGATCACGCGGGCCGGTATCGTGCCTGGCCTCGCACTCGTTTCCACCGCCGTGCGTACGCGGCAGACCTGGGAACTGGTCGCTCCGCAACTCGGCGAAAAGGTCTCGATGCGCGAAGAAAGCGGTCTCTATGGCGCCTCCGAGCAGACCTTGCTCGATTTCGCACGCGATGCGGCGGACGAAATCGAGACGCTTCTGCTTTGCGCGCACAATCCGGGTATCGAGCGGCTCGCGCGCAGCTTCGCGAAATCGGGAGATTCCGATGCAATTCGCCGCGTGGAGAAGAAATACCCGACCTGCGGATTGGCCGTCATCGAATTGCCGATCGACAGGTGGAGCGACGCCTCGCCGCCGGCGGGACGGCTCGAGATGTTCCTGACGCCGAAGATTCTGACTTATTGATCCTCAGGATTTCGGCAGTACGTCCTCGGGAATTTCGCCGTGGCGATAGCGGCGCGGGCGGTTGCGCATCACGATGTGCCAGATCTGCCAGAGAAACCAGGCCCCTATGAAGGCGACGATCGCCGCGATGAGAAACTGCGCACCGAGCAAGCCCTGAACGACGATATACAGGATTGCGGCCAGCGACAGCGCTCCGAGAATTAAGGAAGGCCACCAGCGCCATGCCGGAAATCCCGCTTCCAGGATACAGTCGGCATTTGCGGCATCCACGCGGCGATGCAGTTCGCGAATAAATTTTGCGTAGTCGTGTCCCAGATCCGTGACGTCGATAATCGTCCGCGCCGAGACCGAAAACAAAACCAGCTTGGGCGCGTTGATCGGCCAGATCTCGGCCATGAAGCGGGAGTTTGCCATATTGGTCGGCTTGTAGCCGAGCCGGATGCGCCTGATCATCGGATAGCTGATGCGGCCGCTGCGCGGTCCGATGGTCCAATCCAGCGAATGCTTCGATAGCGAAAATTCGTGGGCCGGACCCATCAGACGCGGCTTGAAAGCGTAGGTGAATTCTTCTGACGACATGGCGCGCGGCTTTTAGACCGCGCACGCGTAGCTTGCAAAAGAATTCGGGACGCGGCCTGCCGCGCCCGGGAATTGCAGGGCCTCTTACCAAGGATAATTGCCCGGCTGATGCAAATGGCGCCCGCCATAGTAGTAGTACCTCGGCCCGTAATAACCGTAGTAGCCCGGATAGTACGGACGGTAATAGTGGCGGTGGTAGCGGCGGTGATGCTGGTGCGCTGCGATGGTCGCCGCGGCGGCTGCGAAGATGCCGAGCGCCACCGCGGGGCCAACGTGACGGCGCCGCCAGCGAACGTCTTCGGTCTGCTGCGGTACCGCGTTCTTCACGCCGCTCTGGTTCGGGACGGACGAAGCCGCTGCAGCCGGAAGCGAAGGGATCGCCAACGAGGCGAGACCGATGGAACCGGCCAGACCGATCGCAGTGAGCCTTTTGCGCAGGGTGTTCATCTGAACCTCCTTTGGACTACGCGACGTGTTTGCATGTAGGCGCGCAGCGCGCCGGTTCAATCTGCATAACGTGCCGCGAGAACGATTGTTTCATGAACGTCAGTTCAGCACTCCGCCACGTTTCCGCCACGCGACAGATTGTGGATTTATCCGCCGTCTCGTTCGTGCAAAACTCCGTCTTGAGGAGAACGCCGATGAGCCGGAGCCGCAAGTACAGCTTCTCGCGCCGCGAAGTGATGATCGGCGCTAGCCTCGCCGCCGCCGCAAGCGTTGCCGCATTTCCGGCGAGCGCCAGAATGCCGCTGGCAAAGGCGCAGGCTCCCGGATTTTACCGGCGCAAGCTCGGCACTTTCGAAGTGACCGCCGTGCTCGACGGCGATCTCGAACTGGATCTGAAGCTGTTCGCCGGCGATCAGGCCGAGATGCGGAAGCTCTCTGCAGGGAGCTATCAATCCTCGCCGCCTCGCGTGCATTGCAATGCATTCGCGGTCAACACCGGCGACAAGCTCTATCTCGTCGATACCGGTACCGGCATGCTGATGGGATCCTCGCTCGGCCGCGTTGCCGAGAATCTCGTGCTGGCCGGCATCAACGTCGACCAGATCGACGCGATCCTGCTCACGCACCTGCACCCGGATCATTTCGGCGGCATGACGGTCGAGGGCAGGCCAGTCTTCAAGAACGCGGAAGTCTATGTGTCGGAGGCCGACGCCAAATTCTGGCTCGGCACCGAAATCGCGGAGAAAGCGCCGGCCGAAATGAAGCCCTTCTTCGCGATGGCAAGCGAGACCATGAAACCCTATGCCCACCGCTTGAAGCCGCTGCCGGCGAAGGGCGAGATCGCGCGCGGGGTTTCTGCGGTCGCGCTCCCCGGCCACACGGTCGGCCATACCGGCTTTCTGTTCGCGTCGGAGAACGAGCAGATGCTGGTCTGGGGCGACATCGTGCACAACGCCGCGCTCCAGTTTGCGCATCCCGAAATCACGCTCGCCTTCGACACCGATCAGCCGCAGGCGGCGGCGGCGAGAAAACGCGCTTTCGATATGGCCGCAGCCGACAAGCTCCTCGTGGCCGGGATGCATCTGCCCTATCCCGGCCTCGGCTTCGTCGAGCGGACGGGCGAGCGCTATCGGTATCATCCGGATTTCTGGAGCAGCCGCCTCTAGTCCCGTCTCAGGATTTGTTTTGCGCCCTCTCAAGCACACGAGCGCAGAACGCTGTTTCATTACATTGCCTTTCATATACTCCGTGCGGATGCGCAACGAGCAGGTTGCAACCGTGCTTGCATCCAGTCGGTGCGAGAATGAACGTCCTCGCGCAAACGCCGTGCCGGGCTTTCCTCTCACGCGTTCGTGAACCGGCTCTGCATCCGGACTTCTCGTTCGTGGGATTTCCTCCTGTGAAGCGGCGCCTGCAACGAGCCGCACCAACAAGGAGATACGACCATGAAGAAGATCGTTTATGCTTCGCTCGCCGCCGCCACGCTGTTCGCTTCGGTCGGGGCTGCGTCCGCGCAGTCGTTTCAGGCCCAGTGGATCGCATCCGAGCCGGCCAAAACCGGCGGCGCGTCGGTCGGCTACAACCTGACCATGCAGAGCTTCGACAACATCAAGTAAGGCATTATCGCAGCAAGCGGCCGGCGGCGACGCCGGCCGCTTCTTACGCGCCGTCCCTGCGAAGCGCGAAAATTTGCCGGTATACCGCGCGCTCCGGCACTTGCATGACGGCAAGGCCGCTTGCGAGCATGTGCTCGTCCAGCGCCTCGACGAGCAGCAGGGCCTCGAACGAAGCGTCTCCCGCGCGCATCGACTTTTCGCTGGTCGCGATCTCCGACGCAGCGCGATCGGTTTCAAAAATGCGCGTCGCCGCCATGCGGTCGGCGCTCGCGATTCCCGCCGCAGCCTCGAGATATTGCGGCAGCGCCTTGCGCGCGAACGGAACCGGCGCAGCAAAGCCGCCCTCGCCCGCGCTCTCCCGCACGATAACGCCGCCGCCGCGCATGAAATTCTTGAGCTTCGGCATGATCCGCTGCGACCACGGCGTCGGCGCATTGAGCCGCGCGAGGTAGCCGGGGCTTGCCACCACGCCGGCGTCGCGTAGCCGGTAGAAGATGAAGAACCGCCCGCGCCCGCCGGCCTGCGTGCGGAAGATGCGCGCGGCGAGAAAGCCCGGCACCGAGAGCCGCTCCTGCACATGCTCGCGCGTGAGCCAGTGCAGGTAATCGGTCTCGTCGGCGGGATCGACGTCGCTGAAAATCGCGAGAAAGCCTTGGCGCATGATTCCCCCGCACGTTCTAGCACGCGCGGGGGCCGATTCATTTGCCGAGGCGGTACTTGCCGCAGCGCGTGCATTCGTACATGCGCGAGGAGCGGATGCCGGGCATCTCGGCCTGGTTGAATTCGTTCACGAGCACGAACGTGTCCGAGCCGCAGTCGCAGGTGCCGAGACCGGGATGCCCGGAGACCTGCAGCACCGGCGGCGTTTCCGGCACGGCCGCGGGCGTAACACCGGCGCCTGCGGCGGGACCTTCGGCGTCCTCGTCCATTTTTCTCATCGGCGCTTTTCCCCTTCCTCCCGACGAGGAACATGTGCCCCGGAACAGGACAATGGAAGTCCGCAAATGGGCCGGGCACTCAATCTGCGCAACTTGCACAAAGTGAGCGGATGGAACTTTTTGTGTCTTCGGGGGTTGATGCGGCATTCCCACACAGATGGAGCCACGGAAGGACGGCCTATGGCCGGTAGGTGACGCATGAAAAATGGAAACCGCCACCCGCGCGAGGAACGGCTGCAGGTCATGCTGCTGCCCGAGGAGATTCGCGCGATCGACGACTTCCGCTTTGCCAAGCGTATGCCGAGCCGCGCCGCCGCGATTCGCGAACTCCTGCGCTGCGGACTCGCGGTCGAGACCTGCGGCGTCGCGGAACACGACACCCGTTCGAGCGAGTTCGGCGTGCTGCGTGCGCCGGGCAACGGCAAGACGGATGGCAAGGACGGCAAGAGCGGCCGATGATCCGGCTCCGCGATTTTTTCCTGCGCAGAAAGCGGAAGGATCCCGCGCCGCCGCCGGCCGAATTCTTCTGCCTCTACTGCAACGCCAAGTTTCCGCACGAAGACCTGCCGCGCGTGATCGCGCATCTGAAGCCGCACCGGACCCGGGACGAGGCCGAGGCGCGCCTGCCCGGGGCAGATGGCGGCTCCCGCACGGCCGTTTAGGCATCGGGTGCGACTCGGTTATGGTCGCGCCATGCACCGGCCGGAGGGGGCGATGCCACGGGCAATCCTGTTTGCGCTGATCGTTTTCGCGGGCCTGCCCGCCGCGGCACAGCAGACCGCAAAGCCCGTGTCCGAATGCGCGCTGCTGCCGACCTCGCGCGAGAACCCGGTGATCCGCAACAAGTGCAGCCAGCCGATCCATGTCGAGCTGTTCGACGTGCAGCAGAACGCGCTCGTGCAGGGCGATCTTGCGCCAAACCAGGCGATGCAGGCGCCGCTCGAGGCCTTCGGCGCGATCTGCCCGGCGGGGTACCGTTCGAGCGTGGCACTGATGCTCGTGAACCGGCCGATCTTCGCGAAGACCATGTACGGCTGCATTCGCAAATAGCGGCGCGCCACTTCAGTCGCATTCCATCTCGAACACCACGAGCATTTTTCCGGTGAGCCCCCAGCGGTTCGCCGGCACCGGCCGCGTGCCGGAGCCGAACACCGTGAACACGTCCCCGAATTTGCAGTTGGGCTGCTGCTGCACCAAGGAAGGCGGCAGCCACAGCGCGACCACGCCGCATTGTTCGCGCCGGAGCTTGACCAGAAGCCCGCTGGGGAAAGGATGCCCGGCTTCGGTTTCGGCTTCGAACTCGAGCTCGCTGCCCGAAGGGCAGTCGTCGGCGGCGCGGGCGGCGGAAGCAGCGAGCAACGCGAGCGGCAGCATGGCGCCGAGCGCGAAGCCGAGCCGCAAAGCCGCGCGGCCCGCGCGGCGCCTAGTCCTCGTCGTCGTCATCGTCGTCGTCATCGCCCATCTGCTCCTGCAATTCGGTCACGGCGTCGCGCAGCATGCCGATCAGCTTCGCCGCTTCCGGTGAAGTGACTTCCAGCTTCGCGAGTGCAGCGGCGAATTCCCTGCCTTCGAGCGGATTGTCGTCGGACATGGCACTCTCCCTGTTGCATCGCGGATGCGATGGTATCCGCACACCGCAGCACGCTTCCGGCGAAAGCGCAAACGCCACACCCACTGCCATCATTGCCCCGCGCGGGCCGCCTCGCGCCTGATGTGCGGCATGAGGTGGCGCTGGAAGAATTCGTCCACCGCCTCGAATTCGCGCAGGAAGCAGGCGTTGCTGCCGCCCATGCATTGATGCGCGCGGCGGCAGCGCGGCGCGTGGCAACTGCGCCAGTGCTTCGTGTGATCGGCCAGGCGCTTTGCGAGCAACTGCCAGATTTCGTTTCGCGCGAGCGAGCGATTGCGCGGGATGTAGGGCGGCGCGGCGAGGCCGTAATCACTTCCCTCTTCCCGTTCGCGGGGAGCCGGCGATCGCGAAGCCGCCGCGTACGGGGCGACGCTTGCGCCTGGCTCCTGCGGCGCGCGGCTATGGCGCTCGTCCCCTTCGCGCCGTGACGCGCAAGCGGCGCTGCCGGGAGAAGAAGAAGGATTCCCGCCCTTCATCAGCCTCGCCACTTCGCTCGCAGGCAGCAGCATGTAGCGGCCGTTTTGCCAGCACGGAATCATATCGCGGCGCTTGACGGGATTTTCGGCGGTGCCGGCGCCTCTTCCATCGTCATGCCCGGCCTTGTGCCGGGCATCCACGCCTTGAATGCCTTGACGCTGTAAAGGCGAGGATCGCCGGGACAAGCCCGGCGATGAAGAACTGGAATTAGACGACTGTATTCGTTTCATTCAGACAAGCTCCATTGTTACCTCACGCAAATACGCGCGGTTCAAAACTGCCTCCCCTGTTGCTTTTCCACCTTCGGTCCGGCGGTGGGGCCGGCGAGCGCCGCAAGGCGCCTTGGGGTATTCCTGCCGCGAGGCTCTCGCCTCGCGTGACGCCTCACGGCGCTCGCAGGCGGCGTAGAAGAACCCCAGGACCGTGCTTCCGAGACCTTCCGCACCGGGATTTCTCCGGTGTTTCCGGTCTCCATTCCAGCCAACACCAACCTTTCGGTCAGCGCCCCTTTCGGGGATAGGCGGCGCGTCGTAGTGCGCGCGGACGGTGACCCGGGGCCTCCCGGTATGCATGGCTGCGAACCATGCACAGCGGGCGCCGCACCCTTCCCCCTCAAGCAACGCCTCGCGAGAGCGGCCCCTTCGAGGAAAAGGCGATAGGAATATAGTCCGCAGTACGGAGAATGTCAAGGAAATCTTCCGTCTGCCTGCCGACATCCGATTTTTTGCACGAAGTTTCCGGAACCACATCCCGCAGTCCCGGTTGCACCAGGAAGCGCGTCCCGCGCTTCCTCGCAAATTCAATATTCAGGGAGAGTTCCGATGGGCTTGTTTTCCAAAGACATCAAGACGATGGACGACCTGTTCCTGCATGTGGTGCAGGACATTTATTACGCCGAGCAGCAGATCCTGAAGTCGCTGCCCGACATGATCGAGCTTGCCACCAACCGCGATCTTTCCGCGGGCCTGCGCGCGCACAAGGACGAGACCGAAAAGCAGATCGAGCGGCTGGAGCAGGTATTCAAGGCGCTCGGCGAGGAACCGAAGGGCGCGAACTGCCCCGCGATCGACGGCATCCTGAAGGAGGCCAAGGAACTCACCGGCGACATCGACGACAAGCAGGTGCTGGACGCTGCGATCATCGCCGCGGCGCAGGCCGTGGAACACTACGAGATGACGCGCTACGGCACGCTGATCGCCTGGGCGAACGAGCTAGGCCGGGACAACATCGCCCGCCTGCTCACGACCAACCTCAACGAGGAAAAGGCCGCGGACAAAAAGCTTTCGACCGTCGCCGAGCGGCGCGGCGTGAATCGCAAGGCCGCAAGCTGAGACCGGTTTCCCGGCAAAAAGCCCTGGCTTACAAAAGGCGGGGCAACTTTCCTCATCCGCAGAGGCAACGATGGCCTACGACCGAAGCAAACACGACGCGCCGGGCAAGCCGATCGGCAGCCCGAACGATCCTTTGATCGGCATTGCGCGCGACCAGACGACCGGCCCCGGCGGCAAGGGATTGAAAAAACCGGCGCGGCAGGCGCAGGAAGAGAAAAAACCGGAGCGCGGCCGGGTAAAAACCGGAAGCTAGACCGTCTGGCCGGCTCTCCATGGCAAAACAAATAAGCCCGGCCTTTCGACCGGGCTTTTCGTATCTCGCTTCGAAAAGGCTTACGCCGCTTCGAGGTTCTCGGCTGCCGACTTGCCGCTGCGCTTGTCAGCGACGATGTCGAACGAAACCTTCTGGCCTTCGTTGAGCGTGCTCATGCCCGAGCGCTCGACTGCCGAGATGTGCACGAACACATCCTTCGAGCCGTCGGCGGGCTGAATGAAACCGAAACCTTTTTGTGCGTTGAAAAACTTCACAACACCCGTAACCATTTTAGTCTCCTAAACTTCGCCATGACAGGCGAGATTGCAGGCGCTGCGCCGTGTGCGCAGAACCTTTTCCCGATGCAGCGATGTCTTGGAGAGAGCGTTTGAGGCCCGTTGGCCAGTACATGAGCAGATCGAACCCGCGCTCTATGCGCCCGGCCGGAGCAAATAGCAAACGATATCTTCTTCGCGCGAATATAGTCGTACCCGCCCCGGAAGCGCCTCAATTGGCGGCGCGCGCAGCCCTATAGTCCGTGTTTCGCGCTTCGCACCGGAGCGGAGAAAGGCTGGCCGCATGGACGCCCGCGCTACCGGATGAACGAACACTCGAAATTCATCGGCTACCTCGCACTATCGGCCCTGCTGATCTTCTTCGTTGCATGGTCCAAATACGCGGCGATTTCGGGATCGGTCTTTCTGATGCTGCTGCTCGCCACCTTCGCATTGTTCATCGGCTGGCGCGTATTCACGGGCACCTGGCCCGGAAACGACGCGCGGCGATGATGAGACCCGTTCCGCCTGCGGGCATCAAGCGCAAATGCAGCGTCTGCGCGGCGAAGTTCTACGATCTCGATCGGCGTCCGATCGTCTGCCCGAAATGCAATACCGAGATCGCCGAAAGCGCGCCCATCGTTTCGTGAAGCCCGGAAGGAGCACCGCATGATTCACAAATTCAGGATCGGCCAGTCCGTACAGCTCACGCGCGACAACCTGCGGGTCGCCAACGACAACTACTTCCGGATTCTGGCGCTGCGCCCGTTCGAGGGCGAAGACCCGCTCTATCTCGTGAAATGCGACAGCGAGCGCCACCAGCGCATCGTGCCGCAGAGCGCGATCAAGCCGGGGCAAACCTAGAGCGGCACCGCAAGCCGGAAGAAGGTCGTGAAGTTGAAGAGAATGAGGAAGGCGGCGAGCACGGCTGCGGACATCGCCGCGAGCACATAGACGGCATAGCGCGTGGTGTCTTCCCGCTGCTCTTGATCGGTCGGCATGATTTCGTCTCCGGCGCGCGACCGGGGATGCAACGATCTGCAAACGCGAGCAAGCGCTGGTGCCGACCTTACGCGGCCCGCGCAGGAATAGATAGCGCGGCGGCAAGAAATACGCCGTCGAAGAAGCAACTCGTGCTGCTCGCTCCTTTACCGGAGTGTGGCGCCGGGAGGAGGCCGCGCTTTCTGGAGCGCGGCCTCTGCCGTTTATGTCAGCTGTCGGCTTGGGTATGCTGCAGCGGCGTGCCTAGTCTTCGTCATCATCGTCGTCGTCGCCGGAATAAACCTGCTCCTGCAGGTCCATCACGGCGTCGCGGAGGATGTTGATGAGCGTCGCGGCTTCGGGCGAACTGGCCTCCAGCTTGGCGAGCGCGGCGGCGAATTCCTTGCCTTCGAGCGGGTTGTCGTCTTCGGCCATACTCTTATTCCCTCTTCAATCGCGAATGCGATGCCAGCTGGTCAAGGCAGCACGTTTGTGACGGGCGCGCAAACCGATCCTGTCCGCCCTGTGCCGTCTTGCTACGGCGCGACCACCGTAACCCAGATCAGCGCGGCGGCGAGAGCCGCAGCCTGCACATAGAGCAAGAGCGCGCGGCTGCCGGGCTGCATCAGCCTTGCCAGCAGCGCATGCTTCGGCCCGAGCGACAGCATCAGCGAATCCATGCTGAAGCCGATCGCGAAAATCCCCAGGGCGATGATTGCGGCAATCAGCGACGCGTGCTCAGCCGGCCACAGGCCCGGAAAGAACGGCACCAGCCCGAAGCGGTAGAGCGCAGCCGCGCCAAATGCGATCACCGGAAGCAGGCTGCAGCTCAGTCTCGGGTGTGCCGTCAGCACATAGAGGTGAAGCCCGAGCCGGGACGCGCCCAAGAAGCCCGTCACGAGCAGAACCCACGTGAAGATGTCGGCCAGAAAATCCATGTGAAGCGCGAGCAGGAACGGCCGCAGCGCGAACCAGCTCAGGGACAGGCCGAGATAGTAGCCGCAGATCGCCAGAATGAAGATCGTATGCTGCCAGTAGTACAGATGGCCCTTCAGCTTGCGGTCCGGCGCTTTGGCCGGAATGATGCCGAGCATCATCGCCGTACTCACGAATACGATAAAGGCGATCAGGAACATGCCGATCACCGTGCCGAAGCCGGAAGGGCCCTTGCGCTCGATGTAGCCGGCAAGAAACGTGGCCGAGGCGACCGAAAATCCTGAGAGCGCGCCGACGATGTAGATCAGCCGCTGCGCGACTGCCGACACATCCCATGGCGGCGGAGGCGGCGCGGCACGCGGGTCACGCGACAAGCCAAAGGCAAGCAGCAGCACCGCCGCGAACAGAGCGGCAAATCCCAATATCCACACGCGCGTCCCCTCCCCCGATTGCGCCAGCCCGCGGTACGCGCCGTAGCGCGGCGAAACCTACCTCACCAGCTCCCGCATCGCCTCATCCAGCCCTTCGAGCGTGAGCGGATACATGCGGTCCGAAAAAAGCTGCCGCATCATGCGGATCGATTGCGTGTAGTCCCAGTGCTCGCGCGGCACCGGGTTCAGCCACACCGCATGCGGATAGGTGCGCGTCACGCGCTCGATCCACACCTGCCCCGCCTCCTCGTTCATGTGCTCGACCGAGCCGCCCGGCATCATGATCTCGTAGGGACTCATGCTCGCGTCGCCGACGAAGATCACCTTGTAGTCGGACGGAAACTTGTGCAGCACGTCCCAGGTCGGCGTGCGCTCCGAGTGCCGCCGCACGTTCTGCTTCCACACGCTCTCGTAGAGGCAGTTGTGGAAGTAGAAGGTCTCCAGATTCTTGAATTCGGTGCGCGCGGCCGAGAACAGCTCCGAACAGAGCTCGATGTGCCAGTCCATCGAGCCGCCGATGTCGAGGAACAGGAGCACCTTCACGGCGTTCCTGCGCTCCGGCCGCATCTGCACGTCCAGGTATCCGTGGTTCGCGGTCTCGCGGATGGTGCCCGGAAGATCGAGCTCGTCGGGTGAGCCGGTGCGCGCGAATTTGCGAAGGCGCCTTAGCGCGATCTTGATGTTGCGCGTGCCGAGCTCGACCGTATCGTCGAGATCGCGGAATTCGCGCTTGTCCCACACCTTCACCGCGCGGTTGTTGCGGTTCTTGTCCTGCCCGATGCGGATGCCTTCGGGGTGATAGCCGTAGGCCCCGAACGGCGACGTGCCCGCGGTGCCGATCCACTTGTTGCCGCCCTGGTGGCGGCCTTTCTGCTCGGCGAGACGCTTGGCGAGCGTCTCCATGAGCTTGTCCCAGCCGAGCGCCTCGATCTGCGCCTTTTCCTCCTCGGTGAGATATTTCTCGGCGAGCTTCCTGAGCCACTCTTCGGGGATCTGCGCGGTGCCGGCTGCGTCCGACATCAGCTCAAGCCCTTTGAAGACATGGCCGAACACGCGGTCGAACTTGTCCAGGTTGCGCTCGTCTTTGACCAGCGCCGCGCGCGAGAGGAAATAGAAGTCTTCCACGCGCCGGTTCGCGAGGTCGGCGTCGGAATCTAGCGCTTCCATCAGCGTGAGATATTCGCGCACCGTGACGGGCAGCCCCGCCGATTTCAGCTCGTTGAAGAATTGGATGAACATAGGCTCGACCTAACCACTCGTCATGGCCGGGCTCGTCCCGGCCATCCACGCCTTAGCTGCATCGCCACCTTGTAAAGGCGTGGATGCCCGGCACAAGGCTTGTGCTCGGGCCGGCGAAGCCGGACCCGGGTGCCGCGCATGACGATGCTGCTCAACCCCCGCCCCCGTCCGGCTTTCCGCCCGCCAGTGCGCGGAATTGCGCGAAGCGCCGGCGGCTGTACCACGCAAGCAAAGCCCCGATCGCCGGCCCACCGACAACCGCGAGCCCGCCGAAGGTGAACCACTGCACGAAGGCCGCATTCCGCGCAGGCGACGGTGCCGGATAGATTTCGTGGAACAGCCAGGTCAGCGCAAGCAAGCAGACCAGCATCACGCCCCAGACCGCCGCAACGGTCTTCAGAACGCCAGCCTTCTTCCACAGCAGAGCGAAGGTCGCGATTGCGCTCGCGACGAAAGCGCCGCCGACAATCTCCATCCTGATACCTCTCGGGCGCCGGTCGGCCCGGTAATTCTACCGCGCCGTTCGCGCAGCGTTAAGGATAGCGGAGGATTAACGTCTCCGCAGCCCGCGGCAAGCGCGGAATTCAATGAATAATAAGATGCCGGCCCCTAACAATGCAGCTGGAAACAACAGCAAGAACACGGATGCCGGTCGAACTCGCGCTAGAACTTGCAGCCCATCTGGAATCCTTCCCCGAAGTCGCGGCGGGATTCGGTGAGAGCCTGCGCCGCGCGGCCAGGCCCGACCGCGCGGCCGGCGACGCCGAAGTCTTTTCAGGCGCGACCGCGCTCGACGCCGCCGAAGCCGACTGGCGCACAATCGAGCGCGAAGGCGCGCTCACAACCCCGTTCCAGTCCTTTGCCGTGGCGCAGGCCGCACTCCCGGCGCATGTCAAACACGGGCACGAGCCGCATGTGATCGTCGTGCGCGAGCACGGCACGGTCCGCGCAATCCTGCCGCTGGTTGCGACCTCCATGGCGGGCTCCCGCGTGCTGCGCTTCCTGGGCGATCCGCTTATTCAATACGGCGACGCGCTGCTTTCGCGCAGCGGCAGCGAGGCGCATCTCATGCAGGCGCTGCTTGCGGCCGGAAAGCTCGGCGCCGACGCCGCGCTGTTCCGCAAGGTGCGCAGCGATGCGAAACTCGCGGCAATTCTTTCGCGCCGCGGGCATGTCTCCTCCGTCGAGGAAGCGCCCTATGTCGATCTGCGCCGCGAGGCGAGTCTGCCGCCGCGTGACGCGCGCGAACTGCGCCGCTATCGCCGCAGGCTGTCTGAAATCGGCGAAGTGAAACTGCACATCACGCGCGGCGCCGAGGCGCATCCTTGCCTGCGTGCGGCGCTGGAATTGAAACGCAACTGGCTTTCGGCGAAGGGTTTTTCGTCTTCCGTGATCGGCGATCCGCATTGGGAACGGGTGCTCGAACAACTCGTCGCCGGTAACGCCCATCTGCTCGCCTGCGCCCGGCTCGAAGTCGGCGGCAGGCTCGCGGCCATCGAGGTCGCGATCACCCACGGCAAGCGCTGGCACGCGTTTCTGGGCGCGATCGATCCCGCCTTCGCAAAATCCGGTCCGGGCCAGGTGCAGATGGCCGACACCATCGACCACGCCCGCGGGCAGGGCTTTCTCGCCTACGATCTGCTCGCTCCTGCGGACCCGTTCAAGCGGGTGATCGCGACCGGTGCGGTCGCGGTCTGCGATTACGCTTTGCCGCTTTCGCTGCAAGGCCAGGTATTCCGCCTGGCGCCGCAGGCCAGATCGCTCCTGGGCAAGCTGCCCGCGCCCCTTCGCACGGCGGCACAAAACTTTCTGCGCCTGCGGTAAAGCCCCGGATTACCGGGAACCGCTCCCTTCGAAATTTATTGTCCACGGGTGTCGATTCCGCCCCGGCCCGTTCGTCGTGCTGGTAGAAGCCGGTACCATTTCCGGAACCGGCTGGAACCCGAAGGGAATACAGTATGCGTTTTATGGTGATTGTGAAGGCGACCAAGGATTCCGAAGCCGGCGTGATGCCGTCCGAGGAACTGCTCGTCGCCATGGGAAAGTTCAACGAGGAACTCGTGAAAGCGGGCGTGATGCTCGACGGCATGGGCTTGCAGCCGAGCGCGAAGGGAGCACGCATCAAGTTCGACGGCGACAAGCGGACCGTGGTGGACGGCCCCTTTGCCGAGACCAAGGAACTGGTCGCCGGCTTCTGGCTGATCCAGGTGAAATCGCTCGCCGAAGCGATCGAGTGGATGAAGCGCTGCCCCAACCCGCACAACGACGGCGGCGAACTGGAAATCCGCCAGGTCTACGAGCTCGAGGATTTCGCGCCGGGCGAAGGCATCCGTATCCACGAGAAGGTGCGGGACGAACTGAAGAAGCAGAAGTAAGCTTGCCTTGCGCACGATGCCGTGGTCGGTAGCCGCATGGCTGCCGGCCAGCATCGCGCAATCTCCGCGCTATTCAGTATCGAGCGCCCGAAGCTGATCGCTTCGCTCGCGCGGATCGCGCGCGACGTCGGCGTCGCCGAAGAACTCGCACAGGATTCGTTTGAGGCCGCCCTCGAGGAATGGCCGAAGTCCGGCGTGCCCGATAAACCCGGCGCCTGGCTGATGCTGACCGCGAAACGCAAGGCGCTAGACGCACACCGCCGCAAACAGATGGCGGCAGCGAAATACGACGAACTCGGCCGGGATTTGCGCGAAGAAGAAGCGACGCCGCCGGATTTGGATTCCGTGCTCGACGACGATATCGGCGACGATCTCCTGCGGCTGATCTTCACCGCCTGTCATCCGGTGTTATCGCAAGAAGCGCGGGTCGCACTGACGCTGCGCCTGCTCGGCGGCCTGACCACCGACGAAATCGCCCGCGCCTTCATCGTGCCGGAGCCGACCATCGCGCAGCGCATTGTACGGGCGAAGAAGACGCTTGCCGAAAAGCAGATCGCCTATGAGGTGCCCCACGGCGAGGAATTGAGCGGGCGTTTGGCCGCCGTGCTCGAAGTGATCTATCTGATTTTCAACGAGGGCTATGCCGCGACCTCCGGCAAAAACTGGATGCGGCTGGAACTTTGCAACGAAGCGCTGCGACTCGGCCGTGTGCTAGCCGAACTCGCGAAAGACGAACCGGAAGTCCACGGCCTGATCGCACTGATGGAACTGCAGATGTCGCGCTTTGCCGCGCGTGTCGGCACGAACGGCGAGCCGGTACTGCTCATGGACCAGAACCGCGCGCGCTGGGACCGGCTCCTGATCCGGCGCGGGTTGGCGGCAATCGAACGCGCGCACGAAGCCTGCGTGAAACTCAATCGCCTGCCCGGCTCCTACCTTCTGCAGGCGGAGCTTGCCGCATGTCACGCACGCGCGAACAAGGCGGAGGATACCGACTGGGCGAAGATCGCCGGCATCTATGGCGCGCTTGGCACGCTCTCGCCCTCGCCGGTGATCGAACTCAACCGCGCGGTCGCGCTCGGCATGCTGATGGGACCGCAGGCGGGACTGGAAATCGTCAACGCGCTCGCGAACGAACCCGCGCTGAAGAACTATTATCTCCTGCCCGCGGTGCGCGGCGATCTGCTCGCCAAGCTCGGCCGGCACGACGAGGCGCGCAAGGAATTCGAGCGCGCCGCCGCGATGACACAGAACGAGCAGGAACGCGCGGTGATGCTGAAACGCGCGCAACGATAATCCCGCTCGCGCGTTTTCCTGTTGGGAGGGCCTCGACACGGGAGGCCGCCATGCGCCCTGACCACGATTTCGACGACGAAGCCGCGCCGCCTGCCATGATCTGGACCGGCGGAGCCGCCGCTACGGCGGGCATCCTGCTGGTTCTGGCGGCGGCCCAAATGGCGGGCTGACAAGCGGCGTACGGCCCTTTTCTTTGTTCTCTTTTTGTTCTAGCCTCTACGGCCCTCCAACGAGTGCCGCGTTATGGGCCGCTTCAGTTACCTCACCATCGACTTCAACTCGTATTTCGCGAGCGTCGAGCAGCAGATGAACCCGAAGCTGCGCGGGCGCCCGGTCGCGGTCGTGCCTATCGCCAATACCGACAAGACCTGCGCGATCGCCGCCAGCTACGAGGCGAAAGCCTTCGGCGTGAAGACCGGCACGCGCATCTGGGAAGCGAAAGAACTTTGCCCCGACCTGATCTGCGTTCCGGCGCGGCACGACCTCTATGTCGATGTGCACGAAAAACTAAAAGAGCAGGTCGAGAACAACGCGCCGATCCTGTTTACCGGCTCGATCGACGAATTCACCTGCAAGCTGATCGGCGACGAGTGCGAGCCGGAAAAGGCGAAAAAGATCGCCCGCAACATCAAGGCGAGCATCCGCGAGAACGTCGGCGAATGCCTCACCTCCTCCATCGGGATTGCGCCGACCAAGCTGCTCTCCAAAATCGCCTCCGACATGCAGAAGCCCGACGGCCTCGTGCTGATCGAGCACAAAGACCTGCCGCAGGTCCTTTATCCGCTGAAGCTCACCGATCTCCCCGGCATCGCGAGCAATATGGAGGCGCGGCTGCACCGCGGCGGCGTGCGCGACATCGCTTCGCTCTTGTCGCTCGAGCCCAAGGAAGCCCGGCATATCTGGGGCTCGGTCGGCGGCGAGCGCTACTGGTACGAATTGCACGGCATCGACATTCCGATGCTGGAAACCGGCCGCCGCACCATCGGCCACAGCCGCGTGCTGTCGCCCGACATGCGCACGCCCGGCCGCGCCCGCATCGTCAGCCGCGCGCTCCTGATGAAAGCCGCGACACGGTTGCGCCGCTATGGGCTGGCCGCCGGCGCGCTCGGGCTTTCCGCGCGGCGCGCGCAGCAGCCCGGCCTCGTCGCGGAAACGACTTTCCCGGCGACGCAGGATTCCTTTGCCCTGCTCGAAATCCTCGACGATCTGTGGCGGCAGTTTCCGCGCTCGCGCGAGCCGTTCAAGAAGGTTTCGATCTGGATGATGCGGCTCGCGCCGGTGGAAACGCGGCCGCGGGATTTGTTCATCGAGACCCGTTCCGACGGCTTCACCAAGAAAGAGGTGCTGTGGCGCTCGGTCGACAAGCTGGTCGCGCGCTACGGCCGCGAGACCGTAACGCTGGCTTCGCAGAAGGACCTCGGCCTGCAGTATCTCGGCGCCAAGATCGCCTTCACCCGCGTGCCCGACGCGCAGGAGTTTCGCGAGTAATCGCTAGCGCGGCTTCGGCTTCGCGAAGCGCGGATCGTAGCGCGGGTTCTGGTAGCAGGTGCCGAAGCCCGTGCGCGACGCCATGCACTGCTGATAGGTATAGGCACGGCAGATCATCACCGTATCGAACGGGCCGGGGCCGATGCGCTCGTCGCGGCACCACATGTCATAGGGCGCCTGGCGCTGCGCGTAAGCCGGTGCTGCGCAAAGCGTGGCGGCGGCAATGACCGCAAGCAGCAATGCTCTCATCGCACATCTCCGGTGGCGCCGTCAGAATGATGCCGCGAACTTGAACGGCGGCTGAACGCAAGAATCTGTCCAAAGTTTAATGCGGCGATCTGCGCATGGCGGGAACCGGATGCGCGTGCAGCGCATTTTACCTGCGCCTCACGGCAATCCTGTCACCCCGGCGCGGCGCGAGAAGCCCGCGCTCGCACCGGAGCGCACATGGCTTTCGTTCCGCTTCCCTATCTGCGCGTGTCGCCTGCGATCGTCGCGGCGTTCCTCGCCTCGGTTCTGGTTCTGCTCGCGCCCGCGATCTGGAACGGATTCCCGCTCCTGTTCTTCGACAGCGGCGACTATTTTCTGCGCACCATTCTCGGGCAGCTGAACAACGGCCGCTCGGTGGTCTATGGCGCGTGGCTTACGGCATTCCGCTATCCGAATTTCTGGCCCGCCGCGATCGTGCAATGCGCGATCACGGTGTGGGTGATCTATCTCGTCCTGCGCACGCACGGGCTCCGCAACCACCCCGCGGCGCTGCCGCTCGCGCTCGTCGGGGTTACCGCAACGCTCTCGGCCTTCACCGCGCTCGCCTGGATCGCGGGCATGATGATGCCGGATCTGTTCGCGGCGCTCGCGGTGCTTGCGCTCTATCTTCTGCTGCGCAAGCGCGACGAACTTGCACGCTTCGAGCGCTACGGCCTCGTGGCGCTGGTCGCGTTCTCCTGTGCCGCGCATAACGGCACGCTTGCCGTGGCGATGGCGCTGCTCGCCGCCGCGGCAGCGCTTTATTTCTGGCGCAAGCCGCTGCTGCCGCGCGCGGGACTGAAGCAGGCCGCCGCCGCCATCGTGCTCGCCATCATCATGGTGCCTTCCGCGGGCTGGGTATTCACCGGAAACTTCGCCTGGACGCCCGGCGGCGCGGGCTTCGTTTTCTCGCGACTCGTGCAGGACGGCATCGCGCAGCGCTATCTCGCCGACAACTGCCCCGACACCAAGCTCAAGCTCTGCGAAGTGCGCCACATGATCCCGCATACCGCGGACGATTTTCTCTGGCATCAGGGCGACTGGGGCCCGTTCGCGCATATCGGCCGCTTCGAAGGCGGCGCCGACGAGATGCGCGCGATTACGCTGGACAGCCTTGCGCAGTATCCGCTCCTGCACGCGGCGGCGGCGCTGCGCTCGAGCCTTTTGCAACTGACCCGTGTCCGCACCGGCGAAGGCGTCGTGCACGATATCGGTTTCACCTACGGGGTGCTCGACGAGTATGCTCCGGAAATGCGCGGCGCCATGAATGCCTCCATGCAGCGGCAGGGCAAGCTGAAGCCGGTATTCGACACGCTGAATTACGTGCATGCGCCCTTCACCCTGTCCGCGATGGCGCTCTTGCCGCTTCTGCTGCTGCTCGCCTGGCGGCGCGGGCACATGCGCGACACCGACTGGCTCGCCGCGGCCGTTATTCTGGCGCTGCTTGCCAATGCCTTCGTAATGGGCGCGCTCTCGAATCCGAACAACCGTTACGGCGCGCGGGTCGCGTGGATGGCGCCTTTCGTCTGGAGCGTGCTCATCGTGCAGCTCCTGATGGTATCGAAAGGCTGGCGCGGCGCGCTGGCACGGGCGCTCGCCGGCATCGGGTTTCGGCCCGGACTCGTGCGCCGGACCGCATCTTCGCGCGGCAAACGCGGCTAGGCGCGGGCGATCGTATCGAGAATCTCCGCGAGCGCCTCCGGCGCCGTGACATGCGGCGAGTGGCTCGCGTCCATCGCGAACGTTCCCCAGCCTTCCTGCTTCGCGCGCTCGTAGAAGGGGCGGAACGGATCGCCGGGGTTGTGCCGCTTCGCGTAGATATAAAAGCGCGGCATCCGCGGCTCGCCGTTTTCGAGAAGCAGCGGCTCCTGAAAGCAGGCAAGCGGCTGGTGTACGCGGCGCGGCGTGATCCAGTCGACATCGCGCGGAGAAGTATCCGGCGGCGGCGGGCTCGGCGGGAGCTTCCAGCCGTCGATCACGCCAGCGAGCCTGCGCTCGCGTTCCTCGGGCGAAACCAGATCGAACACGCTCTGCCCGTGCTTCGGCACGAAGGCGTCGAGATAGACTAGCTTCGCAATGCGATCGGCTGCGAGATCGGCGACACCGGTCGCGACCATGCCGCCATAGGAGTGCCCGATCAGGACCGCGTCGCGCACATCCTCCATCTGCAGCACCATGAGCATGTCCTGCACATGGCTCTCGAGACCGATCGACGAGGACGCAAGATGCACGCGCTCGCCGAGGCCGGTGTAGGTAGGCGCGATCAGCTCATGGCTTTTCGCGCGCATCAGCGGATGCATTTTCTTCCAGACCCAGCCCGCCGACCAGGCGCCGTGCGCGACAATGAAGGTGGTCATGTCACTTCCTCTCTACTCGTCATGGCCGGGCTCGTCCTGGCCATCCATGCCTTTCAG
>JBGFSD010000023.1:0-151133 GCA_041694745.1 Pseudomonadota bacterium | reverse complement strand
CGAGGGTGCTCTCCTCGACTTATTCAAACACCGCGGAGGTTGGATAACGGGAACTGCAAGTACATGGAATATTGACGAAGAAGAATACTTGAACCTCGATGCAAACGGTTGGCCAACATGCATATGTGGCTCTGGCGGACAGCCCGTTACCTTTACTCGCATAAGCACGCTCTTGGTGCTCACCCGGAATTATCCCCCCGGACAGTTCGTCGTCCTCTATGACGGTGACGGCACCATTCAATATTCCTTCGATGCGACGAAAAATATCGCTCTGTCGTCGCCGGGACGCGACGTTATCGATGTCGGGCCATTTTCGGCGGGTATCGGATTATCAATCACTGCAACCGACCCTAATCACACCGGCAACTACATTCGTAATATCCGAATCGTGTGGCCGCCATACGAATCACTCCTGGCGAGTGGGGAGAGATTTAATCCTGTCTTCGTTAGCCGAATTAAACCATTTAGCGTGCTCCGATTCATGGATTGGCAGCAAACCAACAACAGCACCGAGGGCCTCGCATGGTCCGAGCGACGGACTCCCAGCTATGCATTTTGGGGACAGCCGCTAGCGAATGATTACGATTACACACGCAGCGTGCCAATCGAAGTTATGGTCGGTCTCGCCAACAAAATGGATGCCGACCCGTGGTTCAATATGCCGCATAAGGCGACCGATAGCTACATATCGGAATTTGCGCAACTCGTTCATGACGAACTGGATAGTGATCGCCGAGTGTATGTCGAGTACTCGAATGAAGTTTGGAATCCTTCATTCCAGCAATATACATATGCAGAAAATCAAGGAGTTGCCCTTTGGCCTTCATTGTCCGCGACTCCTTGGGTCGCGAACTGGAATTTCTACGGCATGCGCTCAGCGCAAATGTGCGACATCTGGAAATCGGTGTGGGGAGCCGACGGCGACCGCGTCACTTGCGTCTTTGGCGCGCACTCCGGCGCCGTGACATCTACTCCGACCGCGCTGACATGCAGTTATTGGACCGCAGGCGCGCCGTGTGCAGATCACGGCTTTAGCGTGGTCGCGATTGCTCCTTATTTTGGCTACCACGTTCCGGACGCATGGACAGCCGATGCGGATGGCGGACTTTCCAAGTTGTTTACCGAAATGAATTCTGGCGGTCTGATACCAGAGCCGGATGGCTATCCCAGCGGCATGATCCAGGAAGCGATCGACAAGATTGCCGTCACGAAAAGTCATGCGAATTCTTGGGGTCTTGGTCTGATAAGCTATGAAGCCGGTCAGTCGCTCGTGCATCCTACGAATGCGACGACAACGCCGCTGTATATCGCTGCAAACCGCGACGCGCGCATCGGAACTGCGACTGCCAGCTATTTCGAAAAATTGCAACAAGCGTCGATACACTTCGTGAACTATTACAATGACGCGATGGAGCCATCACAATACGGCTCTTGGGGTGCTTTGGAGAGTACCGCTTCCACGACTGCACCCAAGTATGAAGCGCTTCTCAATTTCATTAACTCTACGGCTCCCGCGTACGACACTGTCGCCCCATCCGTGCCGGCTGGTTTATCAGCGACCGTAGCCTCGTCGTCGCAAATTAACCTGTCGTGGAGCGCCTCGACGGACAACACGGGGGTGCAAGGCTATCGATTATTCCGAAATGGTCGACAGATAGCCACCGCTTCAACTACCTCTTACAGCGATTCCTCCCTCTCCGAACTCACTACTTATACGTACTATGTCATCGGATATGATGCAGAGGGCAACCAATCCGCACAGTCGAGTACGATTAGTACCACCACGTCGGCGCGGGTCCCTATTCTGTCAGGCGCATCTCCGACTGGCACTCTCGCTTCGGGGACCTCCTCCACCACCCTATCGGTAGTGACTGACATCAATGCAACATGCGCGTATTCCACGAGTCCGAGTACCGCGTTCGGGTCGATGACGCAGTTCTCAACAACGGGCACCACTACACATGCAACGACAATATCTGGACTCTCTGACAGCACGGCATATTCATATTACGTAAAGTGCCAGACCCCTACGGGGGGGACATCTGCAGAGACGACCATCTCGTTCGCCGTCGCATCTGGCCTCGTTCCGACGTTCGTGGAGACTGGCTCTCTCACGTTCTCAGGGAGCACGGTTTCCAATACAAATGTAAATTTTGGGAGTCCAAACGCAAATCGGCGTGTGATTGTGGCTCTCGCAGGCATCGGCTTCGGCCGCACAATTACCAGCGCCACCATCGGAGGCGTCACAGCTACAGTGCACATGGGCGTGTCCTCGGGTACCGGGGGTACTGAATGGGTCGGGTTTATCTCCGCTATCGTACCGAGCAATGCTACGGGGACGATCAGCGTTACATTTAACAACGGCATAACCAGTAATTACACGTACGGGCTTTACACTGTTGACAATTCAAAACTGAATTCGACCACTCCCGCCACGTCAACCGCGAGCACCGCTAGCGGCACATCGCTCGCGGTAAGCGTCAACGCACAACAAGGCGGATTTGCACTTGGTGTCACCAAGTGGGCCAACGGGGCTAGCAAGAGCCCAGCCGTCTCCGGCTACACGATCGACGTCAACGGCAACAATCAAGTTCTCTTCCGCCTCACCCCCATACTCTCGACAGGAACATTGACAGCAACGACGACATGGACGGGGTCATTTACCGGCCATTCCGGTGTCGCCATGTGGCGATAGTACGCATAATCCTCGTCATTGCAGAGGCGCCCTTTCCAGATAAAAATATTTGCGAGGATTCCATCCAGAGACTCCTGCGCCTACCCCACCATTCTCCGAAATCAACTTCGTCCATTTCAAATACCATGTGGTTGACAAGGTCTGCGCAACACGACACGCATTCAATGAATGTCAAGTCGTCCGCTTGCTCAAGCTACTTTGGGCTTGGCGATCGCCAGTTCACTCCTCAGCGGCAATTTCCTTCGTTGGAGCTGCGTGCCGTGGCATGGTCAGGGTGCTCGGCAATATACTTTTGGCGCCGTTGTCGCTTCGTCATATCTCAATCCGTCAACCGGACGACACTTCCTTTCCCCGCGGTCCAGTCCGCTTCGAGCGGTCCTTTGGCCTCCAACTCGCCCTCAGTGCAAAACAGAAATAGGCCGCTCCCCTTCCCCTCCGTCACGTCGCGGAGCGCATCGAGCATCGTCGAAATCCGCTGCTCGGATGTTGTTACGGTGAGTACGCGTATCTGGTCGATACCGAATTGCTCGACGTGCCGGCGCTGGCGCCAGCCATGATAATACGCCGCAAGCTTGTGCTTGAAATACGTCCGGAGTCTCCGCTTCCCGCCCACCAACTCCTGTGCGCTCTCACCATGACGGCGGACCGGCATTTGGCCACGGTCTATCTCAACGAGAAAGTACGCTGCCGTTTCGTCGTCGAACACGAGCGCGAACAAATCATCCGCGATGATGGAGGCCGGCACTTCCCTGCCGTTCTCTGGCACGCGTGCTGTCCATTTCAGTGGTGTCTTCGACGAGCGCGTTTGCTCTGGCGCAGTCGCCAGGATATTCGCCGCGCGCACGAGCCGCACATCTCTGCGCTTTCGGGCGGCAACTTCCAGACCGCTCATAAATCGCGAGCGGGCAACCTCGTGCTCAATAAAGCGAATACCCGCACGTTGCGTATTTTCAGACCAGTCCACATCGGCCACATGGTGGCCGTGATCGCGCAGGAGGCGCGCCCCTTTATTCGAGAGGCCGTACACAATCGGCTGTGGCCCCGTGAGGCCGACGGTCATCAATTGCGCAGCGGGCCGGAGCAGGTAGCCATGCGCCCAGAGCCGCCGCAGCTCCCGCTTCGCCTTCTGCTCGCTTCCGCCATCCAGCTTCGCCAGATCGTCTGAAGATATGAGCCGGTACTGTGAGACGTACGCAAGGAGCGTCAGGTTGCGTTCATTGAGCGAGAACCGCGGCAGTATTGCCGGCCGCACAAATCGCTTGGATCCTTCTCTTGCCCGCTCCGCAGCTCGTTCGGAGGACATTGCTCAATTCTACCCTCTTTCTGGCGCACCCCTTGCCGTTCGTTCGCATGGTCGGCCCTTTGCGGCAGGCGCTCGCGCGTCAAGAGTTTCAATCGCCGGAGGCGACGGCGCAGCCGCCCTTGACCCGCTTAAGCGCTCTGCCGGTCTCTGCCACCATGCGAACAACGGCGGCCCTTACGTCTTCGGGAGTTGTCGCGAACGGCGGCGGCCGGACCCGGCCGGCCGGGAACGATCTTGCTCGGGCGCCGCAACCCGGAACGTCTCCGGCTCGGCGAGCTCCGCAGGCGCGCGCATTTCCAGGAGAGCGCGCTCGCGCTGCTCGATGACGAGCTGTGCCTTTGGCAGCGGCAGTGCACAGGTGCTTTGCGAAAGCGTGAGCGCTCGTACAGCCTTGAATTCGGCGCCGGAGATGCTGGGAGCCTGCAGAAATGGAACACGCAAGAGGGCGGCGACCATTCCTGCTTCGCCAACGAAGTTCACCACCGCACGGCCCGTGCGCAGGCTTCGGATGGCATGCGCGGCCATGTAGCGCACGTTGTCTTTGCTATGCACCGCACTCGGTAGATTGTAGAGGAGTGGTTCGAGCGCTTCCGCGCTACCGCGGCTCCGGCTCTCACCGCTCGTCTCAGCCGCGCCTTTTGCGACGGCCCACTGGCGGGAGAATGCGTATCCTTCGCTCCAGTTCTGCACCGAGGATGTGGTGCGCGCAAAACTGGAACTGGCTGCTGTCCCTGCAGAGTGACTGCGGCTCTGCGTATCACCGGATGAGCGGCTCGCACTCGCTCCACTGCTCGCGCTTCGCGAGAGACCAAGAACGCGCGTGCTGAAGTACCCGGAATTCGGGTCGAGGTCCCACGACATAGAGCAACCGTGGTTCGTCGCACGCGTCGAGGCATGTGAGCGGGCCGTGCCCGTCGTTTCGGACGTGCTTTTGGATTCGGACGTACTTTCGGTTCCCGACACCCCGTCTGCCTCGCCGTATGTTTGAGAGTGTGTTTCGCTCTCACCGCGCGTGGTCGTCCGCGTGGTCGTCTTGGAACGCTGTTCTGACACGCTCTCGTTTGCAAGCCGAGTGCGTCCATAGCCGACGATGGTCGGCTTCACGAGTGCCGCAACCGGCCTTTCCAGGTCGAGCGGAACGACCATCTCGGCGAGCTGCTCGGCTTCGCGTGGATCTTTCGGGCGGAAGACGACTTTGACGTTTGTCGCGTTGAGTACAGCTGCAAGCATGTTCTCGCTTTCCTTGCGCAGCTGTTCGAGCCACTGCGTGGCGAGGACGACGCCGAGGCCGTACTTACGGCTCTCCGCGAGAATGTTTTCGAGGTCCCCGGAGAGGTAGCGGTGACATTCGTCGAGATAGACGAAGAACGGCCGCTCCGGATGCTGCCGGCGCTTCGCATGGAAGAACACCATGCGCGTCAGCAACCGGCCGAGCAAGTCTGCATCCGTTTCATAGATTCGCTCGCTGCCTGAGAGATTGCAGAGGATCACGTGTCCCTCATCGAGGGCGGCGCGGATGTCGAGTACGTGGTCGGTCTGGCCGATCATCGTACGCACGGCATTGGGCCGCACGAACCGCGCAAGCCGGTTGATAGGTCCCACGACTTCCGCGTCGAAGTCGTGGCGGCGCCGTTCATCGCGAGCAAGCTCGTCGAGGCGGACGAGCTCCTCGCGTGTGTACCGATCTTTGAGTGTCGCAATTGCGTGCTTGCGCAATCCCCACTTGTCCTCGCGGTCCAAGAGCATCGGCGCTTCAACGAGCGTCAAATTGAGTTCTGCAAGTGCCGAGAAGCCCGCCGTAATGACTCGTTCGATAGTGGGCTTTCTCGAGGTATCTTCGCCGCCCCACACACGGGAGAACGCCTCCAACGTGACGCCGGCACTCACCGATAGGTCCGTGTCGGGCGACGGACGCGTGAGTGGGTTAAATCCCACGGTATGCGTGCCGGAGCTCGGGTCAATGAGGTGAACCCGACGCCGATCAAGGTGCCCTCGCGTCTTCATCCAGGAAAGGACCGAGCGGTATAGGCTATCCGGATGTTCGCCGTGCGGGTCTACGACGAGCACACCATGACCTCGTGCAATGTCCTGGCGAATGCAGAGCTCAAGGAACTTGCTCTTGCCGCCGCCGGTAGTGCCGACGCAGAACATGTGCTCCAGTCGGGCACGCTGAGGCAGCAAGAAGAGTTCGTCAGTGGCGGTTTTGCCCAGGACGAGTGCATTCCTTTCAGATGTGCGGGGCGCTTTGGCGCCCCGCATGAGTGTCGGGTAGCGCTCCTGCAGCTTCGAGCGGAGCGTATTTTGTGCCGTCAGTGCCCGGCTAGCGGCGGGGGGTCGGCTGAAGAATCGCATCGATTTCCTCCTGAATTTGGCGTTCCAGTCGCTTTTCGGCTGTCTCGGAAGGCGCCTCTAGACTCACGTGGTGCTGCTTGAGCAATGCGCGGCGCTCCACCGCGTCCATTTCGATTTCGAGCATTTCGAGATGTTTCTTTTTCCAGGCGAGTTCGTGCGTGCTCTCACCGTAATTGCGCTGCGCCGCGAGCTGCTGGCGGGCATCCGTCAGCTCCGTCTCGCGATGCGCGATCTCAGTGAGCCGCTGGAGCTCATGCACTTCACACATTTGCTGTGCTTGGCGAAGTTCGTTCGCACGGAGCACACGACGAACGGCCCGTTCGTGAGCGTACTTTTCGGGAAGTTCGTTGAGCTCCATCGCGGTGCGCAGCGTTTTCGAGTAGCTTGAGAACGCTTTGTCCAGTGCCTCGAAGTATTCCGCTTCCGCGTACGTCCAAGTCGTCATCGCACCGAGCGCACGCGCGTGACCTTCTGCAGCCTCGCGACTGACTCCCGGTGCCACCGTGAGTCGGCGTGCAGTGCCGCGGACCGTCGTGGCGTCAGGCGCTACGCTTGGTGTGGAGAGGCGGAGCGTGACAAGTTCATTTTTCGACATGGTATGCTCCTACGTTGCGGTGCGCTTATTCGAGCCGACGAGTTTGGCGCGCTCGGAGGCGAGAAAACGTTCGACCTCGGCGAGTTCGGCTTCTTTGAGCTTGAGGCGCGTGAGTTTTTCTTCGTAGTCCGCTTTGGCCTCAGCATGCCTGCCCGCCGCGCGCAGTTGCGCGGCGGCCTGGTCGTATTCTTCGGGCGACATTTGGCCCTGAGCCGGTCCGCTGTCTTCCGCGAACCAGCCCTTGTAGATCAATGCGGCCAAGAACCCGACGACAACGAGCCAGAGCAGATACCCGTTGACGGGGCTGTGACTATTGGTGTTCGCATACGCGATAGTCGGCGCGAGCACGAGTGCGGCGCTCGCCACTGTAGTGCGCGTGAGCATGAAAACCTCCTTCGTTCACGCTTACGCACGCACTGTCGAATCCTCCCTCTTCTCTGAACATCCCAGGGCGTTCTCAGGTAACTCCCTTGCACGCCCGCTCCCTTGGCTTGCGGGCCTACACCACGCACGTATGATTCATTGAGCGCTCCGTCGTGGCGACCGGCACCTTTCATGGATGTCGGTGAACCCCGACGGAGACATTGATGCTTGACATACAGACTGTTGCGAGCCCCGGACGCGCTCCCGCGTCCGGTCTCGAATCTCTCAGAATCGAGCTGTTCCCATTGGCGGAGGGACGCGTGTTCGTCTCTCTCACTGCCACGACGCTCGACGAGGAAGGTCCAGACCTTCTCGATCAAGAAATCGCTTGCGACAAAGTCGCGACGATCGACGATGTGCTGGCGCTCATCCGAGCGCACGTCACCATCGCCGCACGCCCCAACTGAAAGGAGTAGTAACGTGGCACAGAGCCAGCAAATGGCGTATCGCGCATTCACCGTCGTGAAGCGCGAAGGCGCAGACGACTTCTGGCTGCCGATTGGCGCGGCGTTTCCGCACCAAGACGGCGAGGGCTTCAACCTTGTGCTGCAAGCCCTCCCTATCGACGGCCGCGTGGTGCTGCGGACGCCGAAGGAGGAGGGCGAGCAGAACGCGCCGCAAGCGCGACAAGGGAGTGCTCGCGAGAAATCCGGCCGAGAGCGCCGGTAAGCGCCCGCTCATTGCGGGGACCCTCAAGAGCCGCCGGCTCAAGTCGGCGGCTCATTTTATTGCTAGACCACTCCCCTTACTTGAATGCCTGTACGGGCGTGTTAGGGTTTGCGCGTCACACGTTGGCCATGTAGAGGGTTTCCCCATGACCCAAACAGTCGGGCCGTTATGGCTCTCTTGAAAGACTGATTTAACGTAGGCCACCCCGATCCCGACCTTTTTGCTCGGGAGCGAGAGCTCGTCTTGACACATCACAGCAAATAAACAGCGGGCCGCTTAGCGCGCCCGCCTTCAGCGCGTTGCGCGGCCTGGAAGCCGGCCGGCTCCTCCAAAAAAGGGAGCCGACGATAAACGACGGCTCAGTTAGGCGTCCGCAACGTGCCCACGGGAGTGCACGACCATGGGCCGCCACGAACGCCGGCCTGAGTGTACCATTGCGTCTGGAATCACGCACGCGCTCACCCTGCGCGGTGCAAGCGAGTTGTGTGAAGTCGAGTCACGTCCGTTCGTGACGCGGCTCATCGAGCGCTTCGGCGACACTCCGCTGGCACTCATTGATCAGCAGTGGGCTCTCGCTGCGGAGCGAGCGCTCTATGCGAACGCATCTGCCGCGACGCGGAATCGGCAATTCTGGACCCCGCTCATCGCAATTATGAACGCGATGGCGGAGTGCGGACGCTGTGCGCGCCCGCAGTTGGCGCGACCGCATGTCCGCACGAGCACGCCGTCACGGCTGCTTAGCCCGGCTGAGGCGCAGCGGCTTGTTCAGAGCAGCGCCCCTCACTTGGCGCGTCAGCTGAAATTCATTCTCTGCACCGGCGCGCGGCCTGGTGAAGTGTTCTCACTGCGACGCAGAGATTTGGACGTGGTGACAGGTGCGGTGACGCTTCCCGCCAGCGACGGGCCGTGCACCGTCCTGCTGCCGGCCGTGTTCGTGGGCGAACTGAACGGCAGCCGTGAGAGCGCGCCGCACGTCTTCGAGTATCGGAGGGGCACGGCCTACGCGCCGAGGCATGGCAGCGGAGGCCAGAACAAGACCGCGCTCCGCGCAGCTGCGCGCCGGGCGCACCTCGCGCCTCTCACCTTGCTCGACCTGAGGCACACCTGGGCTGTGTGGTTCAGGATCACGCACGGGTACGAGAAGCTTGTTCGCGCGGGGCGCTGGGCGAACGAGCGTTCGGCAGCGAGGTACAGGCGCCTTTCGGAGAGCGACACCGAGCGCGTCGGTCGTGCGCTGAACGAGCCGCTGGAGGTGTGCGAGCTGTTCCGGAGAACGGTGTGGCTCGACTTGGAGGATGTCCAATGAATTCCGCTCCGAAATTTCTCACACCTGAGGAAGTCTCGGACCGCTATCGCGGGCAGATCTCCGTGGGGACGCTCCGCAACTGGCGCGCACTGCGCATCGGCCCGGCCTACGTGAAAATCGGCAAGGCAGTTCTCTACCCCATCGAACAGTTGGACGCGTGGGACCGCAGCAACCTTGTGAAGGTCTCCAGGTCGCATGCCATGAAGGAGGACAATCCGACATGAGCCGGCACTGCCCGAGTTGCACGCTGTGCGGCGAACCTCTACCTTTTACGCTGCAATCAATTTTCGAAAGCGTAGAGGACGAAGACCGCAATCGCTATTTCCGAGTCGAATGCAAGCGCAAGCTTGACGCTTGCCGGCCAGTTATTATCAGGGATGGAGGCACGGGCGCAGAACGCGCTGTCATCGCACACGTGCTCGACCGTGATGGCTAGTGACCGAGGCGTATCGCCGCACGATACCGGCCCCAATCACCGCTCCCTTTTCCAAGGCGGGCGGTGATTTTCTTTTAGAGATGAATAGGTTACGTGCATGCGGCGCCTTCTGCACAATCATCCATCCGGCGACCCCACGCCTTCCCGTGCCGATATTCAGATGACGAAGACGATCATCGAGGTCGCGCGGCCGCTGGGCATCGAGGTGCACGACCACATCATCGTCGGCAAGGACGGACACGCGAGCCTGAAGGGGATGCGGCTGATCCCATAAATCAGCGCGTCATCAACAGCGGCCGCGGGCGTGGATTGTTCCGGTCCGGTACGCGCGCGAAAGCGCCTTCCCAGTTCTTCCCGAGGCGTATGGCCTCGCCGTCCTTTGCGTAAAGCACGATGTCGCCGTTGGAAAATTGCCAGGTCACGGGCCCGAAGCCGGTGATCGCGCCGTCGCACCCCGGGGCTATACGAACCGCGAAGCGGTTATTGCCGGCGGCTTCTTTCGTCAGCGTGATCCTGCAAATCGCGGGGCCGTCTGGCCGCGAGAGATTCCAGTCGCCCGCGATGTCATCGATTTTTATCTCGCTGGGGTCGGCGATCTTCAGGTTGGTCAGAAAGTAGACGCCATCGTTCTCGCGGATCGCCTCATAGACGCCGCCCACGCCCTCGGTGAATTCGGTGATGACCGTGCCTTTCGCGGTAACAAAATTGATGCCGCCGGCCGGCGCGGGCTCCCATGCTGCAACCTCAGCGAGATGGGGAAACAGCGCACGGCATGCCTGACGGTTGTAGGAGAGCGCAAAGCCGCCGGGCGCGGATTTCGCTTCGAGGACGATCGGACATTTGCGCTCGCCGATCGCATCGGAGAGCTGATAGTTCGAGACCAGCGCGCGGGCTGCGCCATTGTCCTGGGCCTGCACGGATGCTGCCGCAGCACAGAACAAGGTTGCGGCAAGTCCGGACAGAAGATGCCGCAGTGCCGTCATTTCTTTCCGGCCGGTTTCACAAGCCGGTCGATGCCGTCGACTTCAGGGATTGCGACATAATTGTCGTCGGGAGTGCTGAAGCGAACCCGCGTTCTCCAGTTCGCATCGACAAGATCGATGGTCCAGCTTTCGAGCAGACGCCAGCCGCCGATCTCGCGCAGAACCGGGAAGGTCTTGCCGCAGCTTTCGGGAATGTCGATCGCGAAACTCCCTGCGGTGGTTTCCTTGCGAAGCACGATGCGGCAGCGCTTCTTGCCGTTCTTATCCCTGATTTCCCACGGGCCGAATATGTCTTCGGCGAGAGCGGGATCGGCTTCCTTGAGGTCGAGCGGCTTAAGCGGCTTGAACTGCGCAGCCGTGGGCTGCAAGAGGCAGGCGAGGGCGAGAAGTGCAAGAGTCGATCTGCGCATGGTCACCTCTTTTTCGGCGGCCAGGGTGTTTCCGCGACCGGCGTCAGCGGCGGCTTGCCGCTCGCCCAGGCGACAAGATTGTCGACCACAAGCTGTCCCATCAGGTTGCGGCAATGCACGGATGCCGAACCGACATGGGGCAAGAGCACGACATGGTCCATTTCGATCAGCTCCTTCGGCACATTCGGCTCGTCCTCGAATACGTCGAGTCCGGCGGACAGAATTTTCCGCTCCCGCAGCGCTTCGATCAGCGCCCGCTCGTCGATCACGGAGCCGCGGGCTACATTGATTACGATGCCGTTCGGTCCGAGCGCTTCCAGCACTTCCTTGTTTATCAGGTGCTTGGTGGCTGCGCCGCCCGGAGTGATCACGATCAGCACATCGACGTCCTTCGCCATCTGCTTGAGATCCGGATAGTGCTTGTAGGAAACGCCTTCAGCCTTGTTGCGACTGTGATAAACGACCGGCGTGTTGAAGGCATCCAGACGCTTGGCGATCGCCTTCCCGATCCGGCCCATGCCGACCACACCGACAGTGCGGTCTTGCAAGGTGACGGTGAGCGGGAAGGGCTTTTCCTTCCATTTACCGGCGCGCACATAACGGTCGGCCTGCGGAAACTGCCGCACGGTCGCGAGCAGAAGCCCGAGCGCGGTGTCGGCGACTTCCTCGTTCAGCACGTCGGGCGTATTCGTCACCACGATGCCTTGTCCGCCCGCCCACTTCGCGTCGATGGAGTCGTAGCCGACGCCGAAGGCGCTGACGATCTCGAGTTTTGGCAGCTTACCCATCAGCGCGGCGTCCACTTTCGAGGCGGGCGTTGCCGCTAGCGCGCGGACCTTCGGACCGAAATCCGCGAGCAGCTTGTCCTTGTCGGGCGCCTTGTAGAGCCGCTCCACGGTAAAGTGCCTGTCGAGCTGTTCCTCGATCATCGGCATCATCGGGCTTGCGATCAGCAGTTCAGGCTTGGTCATCGTGGTGTGGTTTCCGTTCTTGCTTCTTGTTGCGAAGGTGGGATGGGTCCCGCCCAAAGAAAACCTTAAAGCGGTTCGAAAGGTCCGGCGTTCAGGGGGCGGGCGGCATGTCTTCCAGTCAGCGTTCTATCAATCTTACCTCGGTGCAGTCGATCCGGAAGGGTGTACTGTTAGCGTTTATCGTAGCAGGAATTGGCTTCGTACTGGTCGGCGATTCACGCTGGCCCAGCGGCTCGTTTCTGCATGAAGGCATCGAATTTCTCGGTCTGGCGCTGATCGTATTGTGCATCTGCGGAAGAATGCTTTGCACGCTCTACATCGGCGGAAGGAAGATCGAGAAGCTCGTCACCGACGGCCCTTACTCGGCCGTACGCAATCCGCTCTATTCGCTCTCGATCGTGGGCGCGGCGGGTGCTGGCGCGCAGCTAGGCAGCATCACGCTGGCACTGGCGACCGGCGCGGTTGCCTGGCTCGTGTTCCTGCTCGTGGTGCTGAAGGAAGAGCAGGTGCTGCTCGGCCGCTTCGGCAAGACTTATGAGGAGTATGTCGCGCGCGTGCCGCGGCTGCTGCCCGATTTCTCGCTCTGGCGCGAGGCCGAAAAAGTCGAGGTCAATCCGCGGCTGGTGCGAATCACGGCGCTAGACGCGAGCATTTTCCTGCTCTCGATTCCGCTCGCAGAAGGCTTCGAGTATCTGCATGACATCGGCCTGCTGCCGACGCTGATTTCGTTACCCTGAGCTATTTGTCCGTCTGCGCCTCGAGCGAAGCTTCGGCCTTCATCTTCTTCTCGCGATAGAGCAGATAGAGTCCTGAGGCGATCACGATCAGCGCACCGATAACGGTCCAGAAGTGCGGCAGGTGGCCGAAGACGGCGAAGCTCGTCGCCGATACCCAGACGATCTGAAAATAGATGAAAGGCGCAAGTACTCCCGCAGGCGCATAGCGATGCGCAACGATCAGAAAAGTATGCCCGATGAGTCCGAACAGGCCTACTGTCACCATGCCGCCGATGACCAGCGGTTCTGTCGGCGTCTGCCAGACCCAGGGCAACGGAATGCTTGCGACCAGCACGCCTACCAGCGCGGAATAGGTGATCGTAGTCTGGGTGGAGTCGTAAGGCGCGAGTGCGCGGGTCGAGATATTGTAAAGCGCGTAGCAGCACGCGCCCGCGAGCGAGAGAAAAGCGGTCGGGTGCAGCGCGCCGGTGCCGGGACGGATCACCACGAGCGCACCGGCAAATCCGATCAGGATCGCAATCCAGCGTCGCCAGCCGATCCACTCGCCGAGAATGGGGCCGGCAAAAAGCGCAATGAAGAACGGCGTCGTGAACATGATCGCCGTCGTTTCGTCGAGCTGAAGATAATTCAGCGCGATGAAATTGATCGCGGTCGAAAGAAACAGAAGCGCGGAGCGGCCGAGCTGGAGCCACGGTCTGCGCGTTTCGAACAGTCCCTTCACGGTCCAGGGGTTCACGAACAGAAATCCGATGAAGAAATGGCTCGCATAACGCGCCCAGACGACCTGTAACGTAGGCAAATGGCCCGTCAGCCATTTCGCGGTGGTGTCGAGGATCGCGAAGCAGAAAAGCGCGCAGCACATCAAAGCGATGCCGATGATGCGTGCGCGGGCGTCGCCCGGCGCGGGAAGCTCGCGCAAGGGGCGCGGTTCGGAAGGCATGGTGTTCGGAAACCCTTATGGCGCGGCGAAACTAGACCGGCGCGGGCCGCTGAGGCAGTCCCTTTCGCGCATGGCTCGTCCCGGCGGTTTGACAGGGCCGTAAACCCCTTTATGAAAGCGCCTTCCTTACGGACGATGCCGCGCTTCCCGATGTCTTTCCTTAGCAAGATTGTGCCCGGCTACCGCCCGTTCCATTACGTCGGCGAGAAGATTGCCTGCAATCTCTGCGGCAGCCGCGACTACGCGGTGATTGCCACTCGCGACCGCTGGCTAAATCCGCTGACCAACGTCATTTGCACCCATTGCGGTCTGATCCGTGTCGACCCTATGCCGACCGATGCGGAACTCGACCGCTACTATTCCGACCATTATCGGCTGCACTACCAGAGCACGCCCGAGCCGACACTGAAATCTATCGCGCGGGGGACAAAAACCGCTGTATCGCGTGTTGCACGTCTGTCCAGGCTGATCCCGCCAGGCGGCCGTATTCTCGACATAGGTGCGGGCGGCGGCGAGTTTCTTGGCGAGGCGAAGCGGCACGGCTTCGAGGTCGAAGGCGTCGAGCCGAGCATCGGATTTGCACGCTATGCCGAGCGTACCTACGGGGTGAAGGTGCATATTGCGCCGCTGAACAAGATCGATTTCGGAGATCGAAAGTTCGACCTCGTGCATTCCTTCCACGTGTTCGAGCATCTGCGCGATCCGTTCGCGAGCATGAGATTGGTGCATTCGCTTCTGAAGCCGGGCGGATACTTTTACGTTGCGGTACCGGACATGGCAGAAAGGCGCACGCCGACCGGCATGTTTCATTTCGCGCATGTGCACGGGTTTACCTACGAAACCTTGCGCATGATGGCCGAGAAAGCCGGATTTGAATGGGTGCCGCGCGAAACTCCACGCACGGTCGAAGGTGCAGCACAGGTGTTCCGCCGGGCCGAATCGTCCCGGCTGGACTGGTTCCGTTTCCCGGAACATGCGGCGGCGTTGCAACGGAAGTTCAGCAGTTCCAGTTTTGCGCGGCATCTTCTGTCGCCGGAACCCTATCGCCGGGCCTGGAAGCGCCTGATACGAAAACTGCGCGAACGAAAGCTCGAGAACGCCGGCTGATCGTCACGTTGCGATCACGCTTGCATGCCAGCGGCGCAACGCGATGTGCTGAAGCCAGGACAGAACCGCAAAGATCGCGACGCCAGCGATCACGATCAGAAGCAGCGCAGCATACATGCGCGGGATGTTCACGCGGTGGCCCGCCTCAACGATGCGCCAGGCGAGACCCGATCCGGCGCCTGCCGAACCCGCCGCGATTTCGCCGACGATCGCGCCGATCAGCGCCAATCCGCCTGCTATGCGCAATCCGCCGAGAAAGTACGGAAGCGCTGCGGGCAGGCGCAGGTGAAGGAGCGTTCTGAACCAGCCGGCCCCGTAAAGCGCGAAGAGATCGCGCAACTGCCGGTCGGCGGAGGCAAGACCGAGCGCGGTGTTCGAAAGGACCGGAAAGAAGGCGACCAAGGTGGCGCAGGCGAGCACCGCGCCGGCCGGTTCCATATAAATGAGCAGCAGCGGCGCGATCGCGATCACCGGGGTCACCTGAAAGATCACCGCGATCGGAAACAGTGCGCGCTCGGCAAAACGCGAAGCGGCAAACAGGACGGCGAGCAGGAAGCCGGCGACGGTCGCCAGAAGAAGTGCCGTGAAGGTAATCCGCAAGGTGACGAGCAGCGAGCCGAACAGGAGCCCTGCATCGGCGCCAAGCGTTTGCAGGATCAGCGACGGCGCGGGCAGAACCTGCGGCGGGAGCGCGATATAGCGGACTGCGACCTCCCATGCTGCAAGCAGAATTGCGAAGGCCGCAAGGGGTGCCGCCAGATCGCGCTGCTTCATTGTGCGCGCTCCAGCGCTTCGGAAAGCTTTCTCGCGCGGGCCGCGAAGGCCGCCGAGGTCCGGTATTGCGGACCAAAGCGCTCCGTCGCCGGCAGAAAGCGGATTTCTTCCGAGATCGTTCCGGGCCGCGGGGTCATCACGAGCGTGCGGGTCGAAAGATAGGCGGCCTCGAACACAGAGTGCGTCACGAAGACGACCGTGCAGCCAAGGTTCTGCCAGAGTGCGAGCAATTCATCGTTGAGGCGGAAGCGGGAGATTTCGTCGAGCGCCGCGAAGGGTTCGTCCATCAGCAGCAGTTTCGGCCTCACGATCAGCGCGCGTGCGAGCGCCGCGCGCATCTTCATGCCGCCGGAAAGTTCGTGTGGATAGGCATCCGCGAAATCTTCCAGGCCCACGGATGTCAGGGCTTCATGTGTCCTGAGGTCGGCGCTGCGGCCGCCCAGCCCCAACAGGCGAAGCGGAAGCCTGACGTTCGCGCGGACGCTTGCCCAAGGCATCAGCGCGGGCTCCTGAAACACGAAACCTGTTTCGCGCGGCCGGCTGCCCCGTTTCCATGAAATGCCGCCGCTATCCGGCGTAAGCAGCCCGGCTGTAATGCGAAGCAGAGTGGTCTTGCCGCATCCCGATGCGCCGAGCAGCGAAAGAAATTCTCCGCTGCGGATGGAGAACGAAACGTCGCGAAGCGCGGCGACGCCGCTATCGAAGATTTTGGAAACGCCCCGAATTTCCGCGAGCGGTGCGGCTTCAGCTCGTTTCGATGCGCGGCTCCTCGCGGATTTCGCCGGTTTCCGGCTCATTTGAACCGATACATATCGACGCCGTGCTTGCGGTTCACGAAGGTGGTGTCGAAACTTTTCTTCCAGTTTACGCCGGGACTTACGACGCCGGCCTTCGCCATCTTGTCGAAGAAGCGCTTGATCTTCGCTTCCTGCATCGCGCCGATGCCGAGGTGCAGCGCATCGCCGGAATCGACGATACCGTATTCTTTCATCTTTGCGATCGAGAAGGCGATCAGTGCGTCGGTCATCTCCGGGTTGTGTTTCTTGATGAGATCGTTCGCGGCTTTGTTGTCGCCGTACAGATAATTGTACCAGCCTTCGATGGACGCATGAATGAAACGCGCGACGAGATCCGCGTTGTTGCGCAGCAATTCGGTACGGGTTTCGAGTGTGGTCGCGTAACCGTCGAAACCGTGGTCCGCGAGCAGGAAGATTTTCGGTTTGAAGCCGCCAGCCTGCTCGATTACGAAGGGCTCCGAAGTCACATAACCTTGCATCGCGAAACTCTTGTTTGCGAGAAACGGCTGCGGATTGAACGTGTATGGCCGCGCCTGCTCGTCGCGAAAGCCGTGTTCCGATTTCAGCCAGCGAAACGAGGTCACCATGGCGTCGGCGCCGAGCAGCAGGCTTACCTTCTTGTCGCGCAGGTCCTCGAATTTCTCGATTCCGGTGTTCGGATGCGCCAGAATGGCGATCGGATCGCGCTGCATGATGGCGGCCACCACGATCGTGGGCACGTTCTGCTCGACCGCGGCGAAGGCCTGCAGGAAATTCGCGGAGATATAGAAATCGAGCTTTCCGGCAGAGAGCAGAATGCGGTTGTTGATCTGCGGCCCGCCGGGGACGATCTCAACGTCCAGGCCATACTTCTTGTAGGTGCCGTCGGCGAGCGCTTGGTAGAAACCGCCATGCTCAGCTTCCGCGACCCAGTTGGTGCCGAAACGCACCTTGTCGGCGGCGACGGCGGTCTGGGCGAATATCGCAAGCGCAGTCAGGCCGGTCAGCAGTTTACGAAGCATGGCACGCAACCCAGCGAGTCGGAACGGGAACCGGCATTCGCATAAGGGATCGTAACCTTAATGCCAACGCCGGGAAGCGGGCAGATTGCGGTTCCGCTTGCGCGTCGGTTGTGCGCTCAATAGGTTCTCGGCGGCTTGGCGCGGAATTGTGCATGAATCCGAAGCGTTTCTGGCGAGATATGACCTGGCAGGATTTCCAAGACGGGGACCCCGCCGGGTGGATTGCGGTTGTGCCGGTCGCGGCCGTCGAGCAGCACGGGCCGCATCTGCCGTTATCGGTGGATGCGACGATCGCGGAGGGATACCTCGCACGTGTGCTTAGCCTTCTGCCCGAAAATCTACCGGTGACCTTTCTGCCGGTGCAGGAGATCGGCAAGTCGGACGAGCACCGGGACTTTCCAGGTACCTTGACGTTTTCATGGGATACGCTGATCCGCGCCTGGGTCGAGCTTGGCGAAAGCGTTCATCGCGCCGGCGTGCGCAAGATCCTTTTCGTCAACTCCCATGGCGGCAACTCGTCGATGCTGAACATCGTGATCGGCGAACTGCGCGAGAAGTTCGGCATGCTCGCCGTGACGACCGCATGGCATCGGTTCGGCTATCCCGCCGGTCTGTTCGAGGAGGCCGAACGTGTCCACGGCATCCACGGCGGCGAGATCGAGACTTCGTTGATGCTTGCCTTCGCGCCGGAGAAGGTACGGATGGACAAACTCGATAATTTCGTTCCGGCGACGGTCGGAATGGAAAAGGAGTTCAGGTACCTTCGCGCGGTAACGCCCGCGGGCTTCGGCTGGATGACGCAGGATTTGCAGGAGACGGGTGCGATTGGCAACGCGAAAGCGGCGACGAAAGAGAAGGGCGAGCGTGCGGCCGATCACGGTGCACAGGCTTTCGTTTCGCTGCTGGAGGATATTCACCGCTTCGATCTGAAGCGGCTGAAAAAAGGGCCGCTGGGTTAGTCGCAGGGCGACAGCGTCACCGGGTCGGCGTCCGCAGGAATCAGCTCGCCCATCGGCTTGCATACGCCGTTCTGACAGACATTCCAGTCCGCGGTGGCGCCTGAGCGCCGCAGCACCACTTCCTTCTGCGGCGCGAGATGCGGGCGATAACGATAGGACTTGCCCTTGAGCTTCGCCCCTTCCGGAATCTCCATGCCGGCGCCGGTGCCCTGCACGCGCGATTCGGCGATGTAAATTCCGGCCGGGTGCACGCGCCAGTCTTCTTCCCACCTCACCTTTTCGACGGAGTGCGTCCAGGAAAGCGTGATGGCGGCGGCGAGTTTCACAACCACGCCGCCGCCGGCAAGGCAGATCATGCTCATGCGGTCTTGCGTTTGGCGGGCTTTGTTCCCGCGCGCGTCGCCAGGAAATGCGCGACAAAGAACACGGTTGCGGCGGCGAAACCGATGTAGTCGGTCCACCAGATCGCGACGACCAGAAACATGGCGGCGAAAAAGCACCAGGCGCGGCCGAGCATGGAAACCGGGGCGGACAGGTATCCGAAGGCGGCGACACCCCACAGCATGAGCGCGAGAATGGCCTTGCCGATAATGTAGACGGTATGCAGCCAGTAATCGAGCCCGCTCAAGCCGGCAGCCGGCTGCATCATCAGCACCGGATCGTAAACGGCCATATAGGGAATGATGAAGCCGGGCAGTGCGATCAGGATCGCCTTCATCGAGATTTCAAGGCCGGTCGCCCGCGCCATCGGCGCTGCGGCGAAGGCCGCAAGCGCCACCGGCGGCGTGAGATCCGCCATGATGCCGAAATAGAAGACGAACATGTGCGAGACGATCAGCGGCACATCGAGCTTCAGCAGGATCGGCGCCGCCAGCGACGACGTGATGATGTAGTTCGGGATGGTCGGAATGCCCATGCCGAGGATCAGGCTGAAGATCATCGTCAGAAACAGCGCGAGGAACAGGCTTTCCTTGCCGATCGAGATCAGCCAGCTGCCGAAGATGGTGCCGAGACCGGTAAGCGTCATGGTGCCGATCACGATGCCGACGACGGCGCAGGCCAAACCGACGGAAAGCGCCTGACGCGCGCCGTTCGCCATGGCTTCACGGCACGCGATCAGCGTTTCGCGCCCCCGGGCATGAAATGCACTCCATACGATCAGCGCGCCGAGCACGGCGAGTACGAGCACCACGCTTATGCGCAAGGAGATCGCCGACACCACGCCGAGAACGATCCAGAACACGACGCGGAACATCTGCTCGCGCATCTCGCCGGCCAGCGTCGAGCCGATCAGCAGGAGCGCCGTGAGCGCCAGACCGACGGCGCCTGCGAACAGCGGCGTGTAGCCGGAAAACAGCAGGTACACAAGCACGACCAGCGGCAGCACCAGATACCAGTTGTTGCGAATTTCGAACAAGGCGCTAGGCAGCTGGTCGCGCGGCAGCCCGCGCAGGCCGCGGCGTCCCGCCTCGAGATGCACCGACCAGAAGCAGGCGCCGAAGTAGAGCAGCGCCGGCACGATCGCCGCGATCACGATATCGGTGTAGGGGCGGTCGAGCGTTTCGGCCATGATGAAGGCGACGGCACCCATCACCGGCGGCATGATCTGTCCGCCCATCGAGGCGGTGGCTTCTACGCCGCCCGCGAATGCCGGAGGGAAGCCGAAGCGTTTCATGAGCGGGATGGTGAACTGTCCGGAAGCAACGACGTTGGCGACGCCGGAGCCCGAAACCGTGCCCATGAGCGCGGAGGAGGCGACCGCGACCTTGGCGGGACCGCCGCGCTGGCCGCCGAACACCGCCATCGAAAGTTCGTTGAAGAAGCGGATCACTCCCGCGCGCTCCATGAAGGAGCCGAACAGGATGAAGAGGAAGATGTAGGTCGAGGAAACCAGCGTCGGCACTCCGTAAATGCCTTCGACGCCGAAGGCCATGTGTTCCACCACGAGATCCAGCGAATAGCCGCGATGATTGAGCGGTGCGGGGAGATGCTGGCCAAACATCGTGTAGAGCAGGAAGGTGCCGGTAATGACCGCAATCGCGGGACCCATGACCTTGGTCACCAGCGTGAACAGGATCACGAGTGCAGCGATGCCGACGGCCAGGTCGAGGTCGGTCAGAAAACCGGAACGCTCGACCAGTCCGTAATATTCCTTCCAGTGGTAAAGCCCGATTGCAAAACCGATAATGCCCATGGCCCAGATCGCGGACTTGAGCGGCAGGCTGCGGACCGGATTTGCGATCATCGCGGAGGCGAGCAGACACAGAAACCCGACGTGGATCGAACGGACGACCTGGCTCGGCATGCCGCCGGCATAGGCGGCGATCAGTTCGACCGTAGTCAGAACCGCAATGAACCCCAGAATCGATTCGAGATTCAGCCGGCGATGCCAGGCGCGATAGAGCAGCCACACAAGCCAGAGAACCATCGCAATGCGAACGAGCAGGAGCAGGTCGAGCCAGCGGACGTCCGCAAAGAACGGCTTGTCCAGCGGAATGCCGAAGGACGTGACGATCTGGAAGATCGAGAAGGCGACGGCGATGTAGAAGATGACGCTGCCGAGACGGCCCTGGCCCCAGGACAGATCAAGGTGGCCGGATATGTCGTCGGCCACGGCTGCTGTGGATCCGGTCCCCGCGTTTGCGGCCACGGCCTGCTGCTTTCGTTTCGTCCGGACACTCGAAGCCTTCTTTTTCCTTGCCATTTTCCTTCCCCCGGAACGCACGTTTACGCAGAAGATATCTGTGTATCAGAAAAGCAAAACGGCCCGCGCTCGTCACGCGGGCCGCAGCTTCTTGAGGTTTAGGAGCCTACGCCCTTTTCCTTGTAGTACTTGAGCGCGCCCGGATGAATCGGTACCGGAGGCGACTTCGGTGCGTTCTGAAGGTTGATCGCGCGGGCGGCGGCGTGAGCCGCGACCATGTCAGGCAGATTCTCGAACAGCGCCTTCGTCATCTGGTAGACGAGGTCTTCAGAAAGATCCGAGCGCGTGACCAAGTAATTCGGCACGATCGCGGTTGCGACCGGCGTGGTCTGGCCCTGATAGGTGTTGGCGGGAATGGTAGCGGCGAGGAACGGCGCGCCGGCCTTCGCGATCACGTCCGCGGGCACTTCCACGACGACGATCTCGACCGAGTTTGCGAGATCCTTGATCGACGCGACGCCGAGGCCTGCCGACTGGAGAGTCGCGTCGAGCTGACGGTTCTTGATCAGTTCGACGGATTCCGCGAAGGGCAGATACTCGACCTTGCCGAGGTTCTCATACTTGATGCCTGCGGCGTTCAGAATCGCGCGCGCGTTCAATTCGGTGCCCGACTTCGGCGCGCCGACCGACAGGCGCTTGCCCCTGAGATCGGCGAGCGTCTTGATGCCGCTTTCCTTGGAAGCCACGATCTGGATGTAATTCGGATAGACCGCGCCGATCACGCGGAGCTTGTCGAGCTTGGAGCGGAAGCCGGCATCCGGATCGCCGGCCCAGCCCTGTGCGAGCGAGTCGCCGAGCGTGAGGGCGATTTCGCCTTTGCCCTGCTGCAGCAGATTGAGGTTCTCGACCGAGGCCTTGGTCGCCTGCACGGAAGGACGCGAATCCTTGATCTTGTCGGAGTAAATCTTGGAAAGGGCGACGCCGAGCGGATAATAGACGCCTGCGGTGCCGCCGGTGAGTATGTTGATGAAATTCTGCGCCTGCGCCGCTACCGGCACCATTGCGAAAGCCGCTGCAGTCGCGACCACGCGGGCGAATTTTCGTCCGAAGTTCATTCCCTGTTCCTCCCAGTAGTTTATCTGTCCCCCCGATTTTGGCCGGCGGGTTGAGGGGCTTCCTTAGCGGCAACAGGGTTGAATTGGTAGCGGAAATATACCGCCGGAAACCGCAAAAGTACCGGTGTTTGCTGCACTGCCTAAGGTTTGCCGCATCCCTGGGCAATCGATATATTATAACAATGAATGCAACCCACGAACATGCGCACGATCATGTTCACGTCCCGCGCTCACGCCCGGTGCAGGCGGGAATATCTCTGCTGCGGCTCTCCGCGCCAGGACGCCTGGCCATTGCATTCGCATTTTCCGTGCTGATCTGGCTCATCGTTTATCTCGTCGTGCGCTAGGAGATGCGAAGCAATATGGCCGCCGCATTGGCATTCCAGAACCTGACGCTCGGTTACGACCGCCATCCCGCGGTGCATCATCTGAGCGGCGAGATTGGCGAGGGCGCCTTGCTCGCCGTGGTCGGACCGAACGGCGCGGGCAAGTCCACTTTGCTCAAGGGCATCGTCGGCGTGCTGCATCCTCTTGGCGGCAAGATCCTGCGCAACGGCATGAAGGCGCAGGACATCGCCTATCTGCCGCAGATCGCGGAGATCGACCGCAGTTTCCCGATCTCGGTTTACGATCTCGTCGCGATGGGCCTGTGGAAGCGCGCGGGATTGCTCGGCGGCATCGGCAAGAAGGATCGCGAAAAAATCATGCAGGCTATCGATGCGGTCGGCCTGCGCGGCTTCGAAAGCCGCGCGATCGGCACGCTTTCGGGCGGGCAGATGCAGCGTGCGCTGTTTGCGCGGCTTCTGTTGCAGGATGCGCGCGTGATCCTGCTCGACGAACCGTTTGCTTCGCTCGACTCGAAAACGGTTTCGGATCTGCTCGAACTCGTGCAACGCTGGCACGGCGAGAAGCGCACGGTGGTCGCGGTGCTGCACGACTTCGAGCTGGTCAAGCAGCATTTTCCGGAAGCGCTATTGCTTGCGCGCGAGCCGGTGGCCTGGGGCAAAACCGCGGAAGCGCTGTCCGCCGAAAATCTTCTGAAGGCGCGCCGGATGAGCGAGGCGTTCGACGATTTTGCGGGCGTCTGCGAGGACGCGGCGTAGCGCGCACCCTATGTACGATCTGTTCATCGCGCCGTTCGCCGATTTCGATTTCATGCGCCGTGCGCTCGCAGGCGTGCTCATCCTTGCCTTGAGCGCGGCGCCGATCGGCATCTTCCTGATGCTGCGGCGGATGTCGCTCGCCGGCGACGTAATGGCGCACGCCATTTTGCCGGGCGCGGCGCTCGGCTTTCTCGTCGCCGGCCTCGATCTCTTTGCAATGACCGCGGGCGGAATCGCCGCGGGTATCGCGGTTGCGGTCGCGGCAGGGCTGGTCGCGCGCTTCACCGAACTGAAGGAGGACGCGGCACTCGCGGCATTCTATCTCGTGTCGCTCGCGCTCGGCGTCACGCTGATCTCGCTCAAGGGATCGAATGTCGATCTGTTTCGTGTGCTGTTCGGCTCGGTGCTCGCGCTCGACAACGCGACGCTTATCGTGATCGCTTCGTTCACGACCTTCAGCCTGTTCGCGCTCGCGCTGATCTGGCGGCCCTTGGTGCTCGAATGCGTCGATCCCGGCTTCCTGCGCTCGGTGAGCGGATCGGGCACGATGGTGCATCTGCTGTTTCTTGCGCTTGTGGTGCTCAATCTCGTTGCCGCCTTTCATGCGCTCGGCACGCTGCTCGCGGTCGGATTGATGATGCTGCCGGCGGCGGCCGCGCGGTTCTGGACGCAGGACGTGACCCGCATGGCGGCAACCTCGGTGCTGATCGGCATGATCTCCGGTACCGGCGGCCTGCTCGTTTCGTTCCACTTCAACCTGCCGACGGGGCCTGCGGTCATTCTCGCCGCGGGCGTCTTCTATGCGATTTCGGTGCTGCTCGGACCCGTGGGCGGTCTGCGCAAAAGGCTTTCGCCCGGGCGACACTTGGAAGCCTAAGCACTTGGAGGCCTTGATATCCGGAGGCTTGAGCGGGGCGGCACGCGCCCCTATATCCGGGCCTCGATCCGCTAGAGTTTCGTCATGCCCGACAAAATCCCGGTAACGGTGCTGACCGGCTATCTCGGCGCCGGCAAGACCACGCTGCTCAACCGCATTCTCTCCGAGCCGCACGGCAAGAAATACGCCGTTATCGTCAACGAGTTCGGCGAGATCGGGATCGACAACGATCTGATCGTCGGCGCGGACGAAGAAGTGTTCGAAATGAACAACGGCTGCGTATGCTGCACCGTGCGCGGCGACCTCATCCGCATCATCGACGGGTTACTCAAGCGCAAGGGCAAATTCGACGGGATTCTGGTCGAGACCACCGGTCTCGCCGATCCGGCGCCGGTCGCGCAAACCTTCTTCGCCGACGAGACCGTGAGCGGCAAAACCGCGCTCGATGCGGTCGTCACCGTGGTCGACGCCAAGTGGCTGAAAGACCGCCTGAAGGACGCGCCGGAAGCGAAGAACCAGATCGCATTCGCCGACGTGATCGTGCTGAACAAGACCGATCTGGTCACCCCGGACGAGCTCAAGGATGTGGAGTTGCGCATTCGCGCGATCAATCCGTTTGCGAAGATTCACAAGACTTCGCGCAGTGCGGTGGCGCTCGAGGCTGTGCTTTCGCAGGGCGCGTTCGACCTCGACCGCATTCTCGCGATCGAGCCGCATTTTCTCGAAGGCGGGCATCATCATCACGATGAAGATGTACAGTCGTTCTCGTTTTCGACCGATCAGCCGCTGGAAGCCAAGACCTTCTTTGCCTGGATCGATAACGTCAGCCAGATTCAGGGGCCGAACATTCTGCGGGCCAAGGGAATCTTGAATTTCAAGGACGATCCGGAGCGCTACGTGATGCAGGGCGTGCACATGATGTTCGAGGGCGATCATCAGCGCGAATGGCGCGACGACGAAAAGCGCGAGAGCCGCATGGTTTTCATCGGCCGCGACCTGAACGAAAAGGCGCTGCGCGAGGGCTTCGAGGCCTGTATTGCGAAGTAGTTTGGCCTCGCGGGCGAGGGCGGGTATAAAGCGCCATGCTCAGGCGCATCTCCACCCTCGTCCTGCTCGGCGCGCTCGCGGTTTCGGTTTCCGGCTGCGACAAGTGCGGCGACTGGCTGAAGCCCAAGGGTCCGTTCGGCCTCGCGGTCTGCAAAGCCGACGAAGCGCGCTGATTCCTTCTCCATGTCCGAGAACGAAGTCCGTTCCGTCGCCGAACTCGTAACCACGTACGAGACCGGCACGCATGTCGTCGCCTGCGGCTTTCTTGGCGATCATGCGGTGTTCGCGGGCGGCGAAGGCGAAGTCGCGTTCGCGGGTGGCAAAATAGTTGCCGCGCATCCGAACGGCGGGATTCTCGAGGCCGTGTTCGATGGCGAAAAAATCGTGACGTGCGGCGATGACGGCCGTGTTGTCGCTACGAATGCGCAAGGCGAAACAGTACTCATCGCGGAGATCAAGAATAAATGGATCGATCATGTCGCGCTCGGACCGGACGGCGCGGTCGCGTGGTCGGCGGGCAGGATGGCCTATGTGCGAACGAAAAAGGCGGAGCGCACGCTGGAAGTCGCAAGCACGGTGGGCGGGCTCGCCTTTGCGCCGAAGGGTTTTCGGCTCGCGGTCGCCCATTACAACGGCGTTTCGCTCTGGTTTCCGAATCTGGAGGCCAAGCCGGATTTTCTGGAATGGAAGGGCTCGCATCTCGGCGTGGTGTGGTCGCCGGACGGAAAATTCCTGATCACCGCCATGCAGGAGCCCGCGATGCACGGATGGAGGCTTGCGGACAACAAGCACATGCGCATGTCGGGGTACCCTTCGCGGGTGCGCTCGATGTCCTTCAGTCACGACGGCAAGCTGCTTGCGACCTCCGGCGCGGAGTCGGTGATCCTGTGGCCGTTCGGCACCAAGGACGGTCCGATGGGGAAGGATCCGGGCATGCTCGCGCCTGCGCGCGAAGGCTCGCGCGTCACCTGCGTCGCCTGTCATCCCGACAAGGAAGCGGTCGCGGTCGGCTATTCCGACGGCATGGTGATGATGGCGCGCATTTCCGATGCTGCGGAGATTCTGGTGCGCGGGCCGGATGGCGGCGAGGTGACGGCGCTCGCCTGGCACGCGAACGGCGTGTCGCTCTGCTACGGCACCGATGAAGGGAAGGCGGGGGTATTGAATCTCTAATCTCCCTCTCCCCATCGGGGAGAGGGTAGGATGAGGGGGTTCTGTGCCAGAGAACTGTCTCAGTAGCCCCTCACCCTACGACCTTCGGTCATCGACCTCTCCCCGGCGGGGAGAGGTGAAGTCTGTTCGCTACCGCACCAGAATATTCCGGAACTGCCACGGATCTGACTTGTCGAGATCTTCCGGAAACAGTCCGCCGCGATTGTCGAGCGGCGTCCAGTCCGTGTAGGTGCCGATCACGGGGCCGAGATAAGGCGTCTGCACTTCGAGACAGCGCCTGAAATCCATCTCGTCGGCCTCGACGATGCCGCGGTCCGGATTTTCCATCGCCCAGACCATGCCCGCGAGAATCGCGGATGTGACCTGCAGGCCGGTCGCGTTCTGGTAGGGCGCGACGTCGCGCGTCTCCTCGATCGAAAGCTGCGAGCCGTACCAGTAGGCGTTGTTCTTGTGGCCGTAGAGCAGTACGCCGAGTTCGTCGATGCCGTCGACGATCTCGTTCTCCTCCAGAATGTGCCACTTCGGCTGCAATTTGCCGCCGTTGCCGAACATTTCGTGCAGCGAAAGCACGGCGTCGTTCGCCGGGTGATAGGCGTAGTGGCAGGTTGGGCGATAGACCGCCTTGCCGTTCTCGCGGAGCGTGAAGTAGTCGGCGATCGAGATCGCTTCGTTATGCGTTACCAGGAAGCCATATTGCGCACCCGGCGTCGGGCACCAGGTGCGCACGCGCGTGTTCGCGCCCGGCTGCAGCAGATAGGCGGCGGCCTTGCAGCCCTTTTCGTGCTTGCGCAGGGTTTCGGGCTCCCATTTCTCGTGCGTACCCCAGCCGAGTTCGGCCGGCTGCAGGCCTTCGGAGACGAAGCCGTCCACCGACCAGGTGTTGACGAAGACGTTCAGCGGCTTCGGATTCGCGGAGCGCTGGGTGTCGCGCTCGGCGATGTGAATGCCCTTGATGCCGGCATCGCGCATCAGCCGCGCCCAGCCTTCGCGGTCCTTCGGAACGCCGTTGCCGAGGCCGAGATCGGCGGCGACGTTGAGCAGCGCCTGCTTGACGAACCACGACACCATGCCGGGGTTGGCGCCGCAGCAGTTGACGGCGGTGATGCCGCCCGGATGGCTCCGGCGGGCGTCGAGGATCGCTTCGCGCAGCGCGTAGTTCGTGCGGTCCGCGGTCGGCATCTTGTCGTCGAAATAGAAACCCTTCCACGGCTCGGCAACCGTATCGATGTAGAACGCGTTCAGTTCGCGGCACAGTTCGATCACCGCGATCGATGAAACATCGACCGAGACGTTCACACAGAAGCCAGGACCCTTGTCCGATTTCAGGAGCGGGGTGAGAATCTCGCGGTAATTGTCGCGCGTGAGGCCGGCCTTGATGAAGCGTATGCCGCGCTCGTCGAGCAGATGGCGGTTCGCCTCCGAGGGGTCGATGACCACGAACCTGGATTTGTCGAACTCAAAATGGCGCTCGAGCAGCGGGAGCATGCCGCGCCCGATCGAGCCGAAGCCGATCATCACAACGGGGCCATCGATTCTGTGGTAGACCGGCCACTTGCTCATCCGCACCTCCGTCCTTCTCTCTAAATCTGTTTAGCGGCTTGATCCGGCGCTGACGATTCCGCGCTGGCATTTTTTGACCGAGCTTTCCACAGGCTCCCGGGATGCCCGAAACGATCCGGGGCCCGCTTTCGCGAGCCCCGGAGGTCTTTTCAGCGGTATCGGCGGATATCAGATGACGTAGGATTTCAGCGGCGCGAAGCCGTTGAAGGCGACCGACGAGTAGGTCGTCGTATAGGCGCCGCACGCTTCGATCAGCACCTTGTCGCCGATTTCGAGCGAAACCGGCAGCAGGTAAGGCGTCTTCTCGTAGAGCACGTCAGCGGAGTCGCAGGTCGGGCCGGCGATGACGCAGGGCGCCATCACGTCGTCGTCCTTCGCCGTACGGATCGGGTAGCGGATCGCCTCTTCCATCGTTTCGGCGAGACCGCCGAATTTGCCGATGTCGAGATAAACCCAGCGCTGGTTGTCCGACACCGACTTCTTCGAGATCAGCACTACCTCGGCCTCGATCATGCCCGCACCGCCGACCATGCCGCGGCCCGGCTCGATGATGGTTTCCGGAATGCGGTTGCCGAAGTGCTTGCGCAGCGCGCGGAAGATCGCCTGGCCGTATTCCTGGACCTTCGGGATGTCGCGCAGGTACTGCGCGGGGAAGCCGCCGCCCAGGTTGACCATCGAGAGGTTGATTCCGCGCTCGGCCATGTCACGGAAGATCTGGCCGGACGTTTTCAGCGCGCGGTCCCACGCTTTGACGTTGTTCTGCTGCGAGCCGACATGGAAGGAGATGCCGTGCGCGACGAGACCCAGCTTGTGGGCGTGCTCGAGCACCTGCGGCGCCATCTCGGGCGCGCAGCCGAATTTGCGCGACAGCGGCCACTCGGCGCCGGAGCCGTCGCAGAGGATGCGGCAGAACACCTTCGAGCCGGGGGCCACGCGGGCGATCTTCTCGACCTCTGCTTCGCAATCGACCGCGAAGAGGCGTACGCCGAGCTTGTAGGCTGCGGCGATGTCCTTTTCCTTCTTGATCGTGTTGCCGAAGGAGATGCGGTCGGGGGTGCCGCCAGCCTGCATGACGAGCTCGATCTCGCCCATCGACGCGGTGTCGAAGCAAGAGCCCATCTCGTTCAGGAGCTTCAGAATCTCGGGCGCAGGGTTGGCCTTCACCGCGTAGAAGACACGGGTATCCGGCAACGCCTTGGCGAAGGCATTGTAGTTCGAGCGCACCACGTCGAGGTCGACGACAAGGCGCGGTCCGTCCTCGCGGTTGCGTCGGAGGAATTTGCGGATGCGGTCGGTCATTTCGGTGTCCCCTTCCAGAAGACATTCGTTAACGACTTGGACAGCGCGCTTCCCGCGGTGTCTTCGCGCGAGCTGCGCGACTACGCCACGAGCGGCTTGCTGCCCGCTCGAACATCCGGCCTAGGCCGGCAGTAGCGCCATTGATTGGAAGGGTTAAGCCTTCCGCACGTCCGGCAAGGAGGTAGTGCCTCTTCGGTTTTCCGCGGCCACCTTCGGGGCGCCGCGTTGGACCAAAAAAGCCCTTACGTCGTTGCTTTAAGTCGCGTCCCTCGCGGAGAGCGGGGTTCGCCGGTTCCCTCCGGCTACTGGTTTGCCCGACGTCTTTCCGGCCTCTTGTCCGGGATCTCCGTCAACCAGCACACGACCACAGGCACGTGCGAAATTGGGCAAGTCGGCAAATAAGAGAAATCGCCCGTCGATGCAATAGAGAATCGACTCGCAGACGCAGTTTTTTCGCGTGCCGAGTCGCTCGAAGCGCGCCGGAGGAGTCGTCTGGAAATGTCTTGTTAAGAGTCGGCGCGCGAGACGTGCGTTCAGCGCTCGACGATCGGCTCGATCTTCGCCGCGTTCCGCACGAAGGACCAGGTGAAGTAGCCGGCACCAAGCGCGAAGACGGCCATCAGTCCCGCTTCGACGGTCTTGCCTAAGCCGAAGAGTGCCGCGAGCGCCCAGCCGGTAGCGAGTCCGATGCCGATCACCTCCACGCCGATCAGAATCCCGGCGCTACAGATGGTGATCAGGTTCGGCCAGTTGATGCGGCCCGGCTTCTGCACGGCGTCGGTCATCGTCTTGCGTCTCCGGAATGAGGCTCTCGCGTGGCGAGAGGTGGCGCTTGGTCACCAAGTCCTTAAGATGGCGGGCAATCTGGCGGCAAAGCGTGGCCGAATCAAGCACACCTATGCCGCTCCCGCTTGGACTTCTCCGGAGAGACAATGATCGAACACCGTGCTGAAGGCCGCTATGGCGTCGTCGCAGCCCCTCACACGCTTGCTGCCGAAGCAGGGCGTGAGATTCTTGCTGAGGGGGGAAACGCCATCGAGGCGGCGGTTGCGGCGGCTGCCGCCATCGTCAGCGCCTATCCGCACATGAATCACATCGGCGGCGACGGGTTCTGGCTGATCCGCGAGCCCTCCGGCCGCGTGCGCTACATTGAAGCCTGCGGCTTTGCGGGGGCTTTCGCTTCGATCGAGCGCTATCGCGCGGCCGGCCACGACACCGTGCCCGAGCGCGGGCCGTTAGCTGCCTGCACGGTGCCCGGCGCCGTCGGCGGCTGGATGCTGGCGCTGGAAGCGGCGAAGGCGGCAGGCGGAAAAATGCCGGTGCGGCGCCTGCTTGAGGCCGCAATCCGGATTGCGCGCGAGGGCTATCCGGTGTCCTCCTCGATCGCCTGGCGCTTCCTGCAGGACCGCACGCTCGCGATCAAGGCGCCGGGCTTCGCCGAGACCTTCATGCCGGGCGGCAAGGCGCAGCCGAAAGGCGCGCGGCTCTCCGCGGGCAGGCTCCCCGACACCTTCGAGCAGCTCGGCCGCGCCGGCCTCGACGATTTCTATCGCGGCGACATCGCCCGGGAGATCGCTGCCGACCTGGAAGCCATCGGCAGTCCGGTCACACGCGAGGATTTGTCGAAATACCGCGCGAAGCTGCGCGAGCCGCTACAGCTCCGGGTGCGCGACGCAACCGTCTATGGCTGCCAGCCGCCAGCGCCGGGGCTCGTCACGATGATGATACTCGGCATCTACGAGCGGCTCGGCGCGCCGAAGGCCGAGAGCTTCGAATATGTCCATGCCATCGTCGAGGCCACCAAGCGGGCCTTCGCCGCGCGCGACAAGGTGCTCACCGATTTCGACCGGCTGACCCAGAAGCCGGAGGACTGGCTGACCGCCGAGGCGCTCGCGCGAGAGGCGGCGGCCGTGCAGCGCGACCGGGCGGCGCCCTGGCCGCGGCCGGCAGGCGAGGGCGACACCATCTGGCTCGGGGCCGCCGACACCAAGGGCTATGTCGTCTCTTATATTCAGTCGCTGTTCTGGGAGTTCGGCTCGGGCTGCGTGCTGCCGAGGACGGGCGTGCTCATGCAGAACCGCGGCGCCAGCTTCTCGCTCGACCCGAAGGCGGTGAACCCGCTCGAGCCCGGGCGGATGCCGGTCCACACGCTCACCCCGATGTTCGCGGCTTTCGACGACGGGCGGCAGCTCGGCTTCGGCACCATGGGCGGCGAAGGCCAGCCGCAGTCACTGGGCGCGATCTTCGCGCGCTACGCCTTCCATGGCGTACCGCTCGCGGAGGCCATCGACCGGCCGCGCTGGATACTCGGTAAGACCTGGGGCTCGAAGATCACGAACCTGCGGCTCGAATCGCGCTTCGCGCCGGAGGTCGTCGAGCGGCTGACAAAGGCCGGTCACGACGTCGCGGTGATCGAGCCCTATTCGGAGTTCATGGGCCATGCCGGCGGGGTGCTGTTCGACGGCAGAAAGGTCGAGGGTGCGCACGATCCGCGCTCGGACGGTGGCGCCGCGGCCACATAGGCCGGGCCGTTCACGCAAACGTTCATTGGCCGGTTGCGGTGCGGCGGTAGTCTATGAATAAGTATACGCGGGACTGGATTTCAGGGCTGGAATCATGCGCTTCGCCATCGGGGCTTTCGCTCTTCTTGCCGCCGCACTCGTTTCGGGCGGCGCAGACGCGCAGCAGCGCGTCGCCGTTGCCCAGCCGCAGAAGCCAGCCGAGCAAACCTGGCCGCAGGAAGCCGAACTCAAGGGCGACTATCCGCGCGGCGCTATCGTCATCAACGTGACCGAGCGCCGCCTTTATTATTCGCTCGGTGACGGCAAAGCGCTCGTTTATCGCGTGGCGGTCGGCAAGACCGGCTTCGGCTGGACCGGCCAGAGCTGGGTGAGCCAGAAGACCAAGAACCCGGCGTGGTATCCGACCGCGCGCATGCAGGCCGAAGGCGCGCCGAGCTATGTGCCGCCGGGGCCGCATAACCCGCTCGGTGTTCGCGCGCTTTATCTTGGCTGGTCGGAGTACCGCATCCACGGCACCAACGCGCCGCACACCATCGGCTCGGCCTCGTCGAGCGGCTGTTTCCGGATGCTGAACGCCGATGTGACCGACCTGTTCGACCGCGTCGCCATCGGCGCGCCGGTATACGTCGTTCAGTAATCAGTTTGTTTATTGGCGCGTGATCTGATCCGAAAGCCGGTACCCGCTTTTCGGGATCATGCCCTGCCGCCTTTTCGCCGGACTTCGCGGGCTTAAGCGTGCGCGATAGACTGAGGCACCAATGGCACCGAAAGCCGTGCTCCGAATCATCGCTACTGCCGTATTCATCGCGGCCGGGATCGGTATCGCGCTTTCGCATCCGCACGTCTTGACCACGGTCCGGAGCGAAGTCGTGTTCGGCAAGGACGGCGCTATCTCAGGCATCCGCTATGCCTGGACCTTCGACGAATTCTTTTCGGAGTTTGCGATTCAGGGACTCGATACCAACAAAGACGGCGTCTATTCGCGTGAGGAGCTGGCTGAACTCGCCAAGATCAACGTCGAGACCTTGCAGGAGTCGGACTACTTCACCTTCGGCAAGAGCGGGGAGGGCAAGCTCGCCTTCGCCCAGCCCACCGACTACTGGCTCGAATACAAAGACAAGCTGCTTACGCTTCACTTCACGCTGCCGGTGAAAAGCGGCGCGCGGAAGGGCGGCGTCTCGCTCGACGTGTTCGATCCTACCTATTTCGTGGCTTTCAGTTTCGCCGAACAGGACCCGGTGAAACTCGTCAATGCACCGGCGAACTGCGCCTTCGACGTCAAGCGCCCGGCGCCGCTTTCCGGCCCGCAGCGGCCGGAATCCTTCTTCAATGCGCTGCCCAGCGATTTCGGCGCGCAATTCGCGAACAGCGTGATCATCACGTGCAAGTAGGAAATCTTCCGAAGAAATCCGACGCTTTCCGGATTGCCAGCGTGTTTGCGCTGGCCGCGGCCGCGATCTTTCTGCTTGCCGAGCCGCTGCTCGCGCAGACCGCGTTCGGTCCGCCGCGGACGGCGCAGCCTACGAGCGGTTTCTTCGGCTGGATCTTCGCGCAGCAGGCGGCGTTCTACGGCCAGCTTCGCGAGGCGATCAAGGCGGCGCGGACCGACGGCTCCGCCGCCTGGGCGCTGGTTTCGATTTCTTTTCTCTACGGCATCTTCCACGCGGCCGGTCCCGGTCACGGCAAGGCGGTGATCGCCTCCTACATGATCGCGGACAACGCCACCTGGAAGCGCGGCGCGCTACTCGCCGCAATCTCCGCCTTCGTGCAGGCCTGCGTCGCGGTGCTGTTCGTCGGCATTGCCGTGCTTGTGTTCGGCACGACCGCGCGCAACATGAACGTGGCTGCGGGCGCGATCGAGATCGTGGCCTATTCGCTGATCGTGCTGCTCGGGCTTTATCTATTGTGGAAGAAGAGCGCGGCCTTCGTGGCAGCGCTGCGCGGAGAGCCGGATCCGCACGATCATCACCATCACGGCCACGACCATGCACACCACCACGATCATGCACATGAACACCATGGCCATTCGCACGGGCCGGAGCCGGCCGAGTTAAAAGGCAAAGACTGGTTCCGGCGCGGCATGGTCGCGGCGTTTGCCGCGGGACTGCGGCCCTGTTCGGGCGCGATCATCGTGCTCGTGTTCGCGGCGGCACAAGGCATCTTCCTGATCGGTGTTGGTGCGACCTTTGCGATGGGCCTGGGGGTTGCGATCACGGTGACGGCGATCGCCCTCCTTGCGGTGTTCGGCAAAAACGTCGCGGTGCGGCTCGCGGGCGCCATGGGCGGGCGGAGCGAACTCATGCTGCGCGGAATCGAAGTCGCCGGCGCGCTCATTGTGATCGCGCTCGGGATGCTCCTGTTGTTCGGCTATCTCGCCTATGAGCGGCTGCTGCCGTTCTGATTTTCTCCCTGTATGTATAATGGGCGGAACACGCGCGAGAACCGCGCCGGACTTTTTGTATGGAGGATCAGATGCCGCTGGGTTCGCCGCTTGCCGCCGAGGTTTTCAATCTTAAAGGCCGCATCGCGCTGATCACCGGCGCCTCCAGCGGGCTCGGCGAGCGCTTCGCGGAAGTGGCAAGCGCGAACGGCGCGAGCGTCGTGCTCACCGCGCGACGCGAGGACAAACTGAAGGAAATAGCAGCACGGATCGAGAAGGCGGGCGGCAAGGCCGGGTATTTCGCCTGCGATGCGACCGACAATGCAGGAATGGCAAAAGCCTTCGATCTCGCGGAAAAGAAATTTGGTGCAGTCGATCTATTCGTCGCGAACGCCGGCATGGCGCGGCTCGGCAAGGTCATCGAGATGCCCGAGGACGAGTATCGCAGCCTCATGGCGCTCGACATGGACGCGGTGTTCTTCAATTCGCGGGAGGCGGCGAAGCGCATGATCGCAGCAGGCAAGCCGGGCGCGATCGTGACCACCGCGTCGATTGCCGCCTTCATCGTCGAGCGCAATATCGTCGCCTACAACATGGCGAAGGCGGCGGTGGTGCAGTTCACCAAGGGCTTCGCACTCGAGGTCGCGCGCAAGAACATCCGTGTGAACGCGATCGCGCCGGGCTATGTGGTCACCGACATCAACCGCGATTTCCTGCTCTCACCCAAGGGACAGGAGGGCAGGGCGAAGCTGCCGCTCGCGCGCTATGGCGAGGTCGATGACCTCGACGGCGTCTTCCTGCTGCTCGCCTCGAATGCATCCCGCTGGATGACGGGTTCCACCATCGTGATCGACGGCGGGCATATTCTGACCGCCGGCAGCTGATTTCATTATTGCGTTGCGCCAAATTGCGGCCCGCGCATGTGGCCGGACACTTCGTTGCAGCCCCCGCATGGATAACGAAATTGCGCGGCTTCTTTCGCTATGCGAGCCTTGGATTACATAAGAAGTAGGGCGGTAGCCCGAATCAGCCCCGTTCCACCGCCGGGGAGGCGGATTTTGCCGATGGCCAAGAACCAGAACGTCTCGCTCGACGACAAATACGACCTCTCCAAGCCGCTGGTTTTCCTCTCCGGCACCCAGGCCATCGTCCGGCTCACGCTCATGCAGAAGGAGCGCGACCGGCAGGCGGGGAAGAACACCGCCGGCTATGTCACCGGCTATCGCGGCTCGCCCTTGGGCGGGCTCGACCAGCAGTTCATGCGTGCGAAGCGCGTGCTTGAGAAATCCGACGTAAAATTTCAGGCAGGCCTGAACGAAGACCTTGCCGCCACCGCACTCTGGGGTTCGCAGCAGGCGGAGCTTACCGGCGAAGGCAAGTTCGATGGCGTGTTCGGCATCTGGTACGGAAAGGGGCCGGGCGTGGACCGCACTGGCGACGCTTTCCGACATGCGAACTTTGCGGGCACCTCGAAACACGGCGGCGTGCTTGCGCTGATGGGCGACGACCACACCTGCGAGTCTTCCACCACCGCGCATCAGTCGGAATTCCACTTCGTCGACGTGATGATTCCGATCCTGAACCCCGCTGGCGTGCAGGAGCTGATCGACTACGGCCTGCACGGTTTTGCGATGTCGCGCTTCTGCGGCACCTGGGTCGGCATCAAGTGCGTGAAGGAAACGATCGAATCGACCGCCGTGGTCGACGTCTCGCCTGAGCGCGTGAAGATCAATATTCCCGAATTCAAGATGCCGCCGGGCGGGCTCAACATCCGCCGCATCGACGGCGCGCTCGCGCAGGAAGCGCGGCTCCACGAGCACAAGCGCGACGCGATGCTGGCCTATATCAAGGCGAACGGCATCAATAAGGTCATTATGTCCGGCGGGCCAAACGCCAAGATGGGCATCATCACCACGGGAAAAAGCTATCTCGACGTGCGGCTCGCGCTGGATGAGCTCGGCATCGACGAGGTTAAGGCGAACGAACTCGGTATCCGTCTCTTCAAGATCGGCTGTCCGTGGCCGATGGATCCGGGCGAACTCAAGGATTTCGCGAAGGGCCTCGACCTCATCATGGTGGTCGAGGAGAAGCGCTCGCTGATCGAAGTGCAGGTACGCGAAGAACTTTACGGCACAGAGAATCAGCCGGTCGTGGTCGGCAAGAAGAACGAGCAGGGCGAGTGGCTGTTTCCCGCGAAAGGCGCGCTAGATCCGAACGACATCGCGATCGCGATCGGCGAGCGGATTTTACGCCGTAGCAAGAACGACGCGATGGCGGAAAACGTCAGCCGTCTGAAACAGGCGCAGGAAGCGCTCTCGCAGACGCAGGATGTCGCGACCCGCACGCCCTATTTCTGCTCGGGCTGTCCGCACAACACCTCGACCGTAGTGCCGGAAGGCATGCGCGCCTATGCCGGCATCGGCTGCCACACCATGGCGATCTGGATGAACCGCAACACCATGGGCTTCACGCACATGGGCGCGGAAGGCGCGAACTGGGTCGGCGAGGCGCCGTTTTCGAAACGCAATCACGTATTCCAGAATCTCGGCGACGGCACCTACAACCACTCCGGTATTCTGGCGATCCGCGCGGCGGTCGCGAGCGGCGTGAACATCACCTACAAAATTCTCTTCAACGATGCGGTCGCGATGACCGGCGGCCAGCGCCACGAGGGCGGGCTCACGGTCGATGCGATTGCGCGCCAGGTCGCGGCGGAAGGCGTCACCAAGCTCATGCTCGTCACCGACGAGCCGTGGAAATACCCTAAGAACATCGATTTCCCGAAGGGCATGACGATCCATCATCGCGACGAACTCGACAAGGTGCAGCGGACGCTTGCGGATACGCCCGGCACGACAGCGATGATCTACGACCAGACCTGCGCCGCCGAGAAACGCCGGCGCCGGAAGCGCGGCGAGTTTCCCGATCCGGATAAGCGGGTCATTATCAACGAGCTGGTTTGCGAGGGCTGCGGCGACTGCGGCGTGCAGTCGAACTGCGTCTCGGTGCAGCCGGTGGAAACCGAATGGGGCCGCAAGCGCGTCATCGATCAGACCAGCTGCAACAAGGATTTCTCCTGCGTGAAGGGCTTCTGTCCTTCCTTCGTCACCGTCTCCGGGGCGAAGCTGAAGAAAGCGACGGGCGTCGCAGGCGCGATGAGCCTGCCGCAAGCAGCTTTGCCGGAGCCGCAGCTTCCTGCAATCAACGGCACCTTCGGCGTCATCATCACCGGCATCGGCGGCACCGGTATCGTCACGATCGCGCAGGTGCTCGGCACCGCCGCGCATATCGAGGGCAAGGCGGCCGGCATCATCGACATGGCGGGTCTCGCGCAGAAGGGCGGCGCGGTCGCCTCGCATCTTCGGCTCGCGCAACATCCCGACGACATTCACGCGATCCGCGTGCCCGCGCGCGGCGCGCATCTGATCCTCGGCGGCGACATCGTCACGGTCGGCTCCAAGAAAGTGCTCTCAGCGATGCGCTCGGGCGAGACCACGGTGGTCGTGAACACGCACGAAACGCTGCCCGGCGATTTCACCCGCAACGCAGATTTCTCGCTGCCGACCGAGCGCCTGAAGCGCGAGATCGCGAAGGCGGCCGACGCCGATCACGCGCATTTCGTCGATGCGACCAGGCTCTCGGCGGCGCTGTTCGGTTCGTCGGTGACGCAGAACATGTTTCTGGTCGGCTACGCCTGGCAGCGCGGCGGCCTGCCGATCGGCAGGGAGGCGATTTTCCGCGCGATCGAACTCAACGGCGAGGCGGTCGAGATGAACAAGCAGGCCTTCGAATGGGGCCGGCGCGCCGCGGTCGATCCGGGAGCCGTCGCCAGTCTCGCGAAGCCCGCGGAAGTTTCGACCGACGCGCGGCAGCTTTCCGAGACGCTCGACGAGGTGATCGCGCGGCGCGAGAAATATCTGACGAACTATCAGAACGCGGCTTACGCCAAGCGCTACCGCAATCTTGTGGAGAAGACGCGCGCTGCGGAAGCGAAAGCCGTTCCCGGCCAGACCGGGCTCACCGACGCGGTCGCGCGCTACCTCTTCAAGCTCATGGCCTACAAGGACGAATACGAAGTCGCGCGGCTTTACACCGACGGCGCATTCGCGGAGCAGCTGAAGGCGAGCTTCGACGGCAACCTGAAAATGAAGGTCCATCTCGCGCCGCCGCTGCTCTCGCGCATCGATCCAAACTCCGGCCGGCCGAAGAAGATCGAGTTCGGCGGCTGGATGTTCACGGCGTTCGGCGTGCTCGCGAAGCTCAGGTTCCTGCGCGGCACCGCTTTCGACGTTTTCGGCTATTCCGAGGAGCGCAAGACCGAGAGGAAACTGATCGCGGAATACGAAGCCATGCTCGCCGGCCTGCTCGCGAAGCTGAATGCGTCGAACCATGCGGTCGCGGTCGCGCTCGCGGCACTGCCCGAAAAAATCCGCGGCTTCGGTCCGGTGAAGGCGGCAAGCCTCGTTAAGGCCGAGGCGGAGCGGAAGGCGCTGATCGCGCGCTTCGAGACGGCAAACGTGCAGCCTGTGCAGGCGGCGGCGGAGTAGTCTATCTTTGGATTATGATCACCGCCGAACGACTGCGCGAGATCGCCTTCTGGTCCGCGGAACTGACCCCTGAAGAAATCGAACGCGCGCGCCGCGGGATCACCGAGAAGTCGTTCGCGAAGGGCGCCTATATCTGCCACAAGGGCGACAAGCTGGATGCCTGGACCGGCGTGATCTCCGGGCTCGTGCGGCTGGGCACGGTTTCGCAGAAGGGCAAGTCGGTGACGCTCGCGGGCATGCGCGCGGGCATCTGGTTCGGCGAAGGGTCCGTGCTGAAGAAGGAGCCGCGCCAGTACGATCTGGTGGCGCTGCGAGATGTGAAGCTCGCGATGATGGGGTCCGCCACGTTTTTCTGGCTGTTCGAAAACAGTGCGGGCTTCAACCGTTTCCTCGTGAAACAATTCAACGAGCGGATCGGACAATTTATCGCACTCGTCGAATTCGACCGCTCGCTCGACGCCACCGGCAAGGTCGCGCGCAATATCGCATGGCTCTGCAACCCGGTGCTGGTGCCGAAGGCCGACAACAATCTCGACATCACGCAGGAGGAAATCGGCCTGATTTCCGGCGTCTCCCGCCAGGCGGTCAACGGCGCGCTACAGGTGCTGGAGAACAAGAAGCTGCTTCGTGTCGGGCATGGCGGAATCACCATTCTCGATCTCGAAGCGCTCAGCCGTTACGAAGAGTAAACGCGGGTTCTTTCGCACTGCGAAATAGGAACCTAACGCGGCATCCATAGCCAATCCCGGCACAGTTTGTCTGTCAAGCGGCGCCTTGTGGGAGTATGATTTTCCTCCACTCTGCTACGTCAAGAAAGCATGGCACGGGGCAAAACTCCGGGCCGGCAAACGCGAGCGCGGTCAACGCGTCTGGGTTCGGGGAGGGAATGCATGGCGCAAGACGCCGTCGACAAGGCTGTCGATACGTTTCCGAAATTTCTGCTGGTGAACGCGCGCGAGCGCGGTCATCGCCCCGCCATTCGCGAAAAGGACCTCGGCATCTGGCAGACGTGGACCTGGGCGCAGGTCAAGGAAGAGGTAAAGGCGCTCGCGCTGGGCCTGAAGGAACTCGGGGTCGAGCGCGGCGACAAGGTCGCGATCATCGGCTCGAACAAGCCGCGGCTGTACTGGTCGATGTGCGCCACCCAGTCCATCGGCGGCATTCCGGTGCCGGTCTATCAGGACGCGGTTGCCGACGAGATGGCGTTCGTGCTGGCGCATGCCGGCGCGAAAGTCGCTATCGTCGAGAACCAGGAACAGGTCGACAAGGTTCTTTCGATCTCCGACCGGCTGCCTTCGATCACGCATGTGATTTACGACGAGCCGCGGGGCTTGCGCGACTACGATCACACACGGCTCAAATGGCTTAACGAGATCCAGGATATCGGCCGCAAGGCGATGGAAACGAAATATTCCGGCGACGCCTGGGAGAAGATGATCGCGGAAGGCAAGGGCTCAGACATCGCGGTCATTCTCTACACATCGGGCACGACCGGAAATCCGAAAGGCGTGATGCTGACCTACGAGTCGGTGGTCGTCAGCTCGCGGAACGCCAACGCCTTCGACAACCTGACCGAGAAGGAAGAGGTGATCGCCTATCTGCCGATGGCCTGGGTCGGCGATCACATTTTTTCCTATGCGCAATCTTATGTCGCCGGTTACACGGTGAACTGCCCGGAAAGCCCGGAAACCATCATCGAAGACCGCCGCGAGATCGGCACGAGCTACGCCTTCGCGCCGCCGCGCGTTTACGAAAATCTGCTCACGCTGACCATGGTCCGCATGGAAGACGCGGGCCGCGTGAAACGCGCGATGTTTCACTATTTCCTAGGTCACGCGCGCAAGTGGGGCGAAAAGATTCTCAACAAGGAGCCGGTGCCGATCCTCGCGCGGCTCATCTATTGGCTCGGCGACATTCTGGTCTACGGACCGATGAAGAACCGCTATGGCTTCACCAACGTGCGCGTGGCTTATACCGCCGGCGAGGCGATCGGCCCGGAAATCTTCCGCTACTACCGTTCGCTCGGTATCAATCTCAAGCAGCTCTACGGCCAGACCGAGGCGTCCGTCTACATCACGGCGCAGCCAGACGGCGAGATCTATGCGGATACCGTCGGCAAGCCTTCGCCGGATGTCGAGATCAAGATCGAACAGAACGGCGAAGTGCTGTTCCGCTCGCCCGGCGTGTTCGCCGGTTACTACAAGGACCCGGACAAGACCGCGGAGACGAAAACGCCCGACGGCTGGGTCAAGAGCGGCGATGCCGGCTTCTTCGATCCGAAGACCGGGCACCTGAAAATCATCGACCGCGCCAAGGACGTGGGCAAACTCAAGGACGGCACGCTGTTCGCGCCGAAATACATCGAGAACAAGCTCAAGTTCTATCCGAACATCAAGGAAGCGGTCGCGCTCGGCGACAAGCGCGATTACGTCACCGTAATGCTCAACATCGATCTCGTCTCGGTCGGCTCCTGGGCCGAACGCAACAACGTGATCTACGGTTCCTACCAGGAGCTTGCCGCGCATCCGCGCGTTTATGAAATGCTCGCCGAGCACGTTGACGAAGTGAACAGGTCGCTCTCCGAGGAGGGGCCGATGGCGGGTGCGCAGATCAAGCGCTTTCTCATCCTGCATAAGGAACTCGACGCCGACGACGGCGAATTGACCCGCACGCAGAAAGTGCGCCGCGGCTTCATCGCGGAGCGCTACGGCCCGCTCGCCGAGGGGCTCTACAACGGCGCCAAGGAAGTCGACATCACGACCGAGCTCACCTTCGAGGACGGCCGCAAGGGCAATATCTCCGCGCGGGTGAGAATCCAGGACATGAAAACGCATCCGCCCGCGGCGGCACCCATGGACAAGGCAGCATGAGAGCCCCCGACGAAACCGTCATCAAGGCAGGGCAGACGCTGCTTTCGGTCGAAAACGTCTCGCTGTCGTTCGGCGGCGTGAAGGCGATCCGCAACGTCTCATTCGATATCAAGAAGGGCGAAATCCGCGCGATCATCGGTCCGAACGGGGCCGGCAAGACCTCGATGCTGAACGTGATCAACGGCTTCTATCATCCGCAAGAAGGCGAGATCACCTTCAAGGGCGTCAAGCGCAAGAAAATGCGCCCGCACGACGCCGCGACCGGCGGCATCGCGCGCACGTTCCAGAACGTCGCGCTGTTCAAAAGTATGACCACGCTCGATAATATCATGGCGGGCCGCACGCTTAAGATGAACAAGAATTTTTTCTGGCAGTTGCTGCGCTACGGCCCTGCTGAGCAGGAAGAGATTCAGCACCGCCGCAAGGTCGAGGAAATCATCGACTTCCTCGAGATCCAGCACATCCGCCGCGTGCCGGTGGGGCGCCTGCCGTACGGGCTGCAAAAGCGCGTGGAGCTCGGCCGCGCGCTCGCGATGGAGCCGGAACTGCTTCTCCTCGACGAGCCCATGGCCGGCATGAACCTCGAAGAGAAAGAGGACATGTGCCGCTATGTGATCGACGTGAACAATCACTACGGCACCACGATTGCGCTGATCGAACACGACATGGGCGTCGTGATGGACCTCGCGAACCGCGTCGTCGTGCTCGATTACGGACAGAAGATCGCCGACGGCACACCGGATGAAGTAAAGGCCGACAAGGCCGTGATCGACGCCTATCTCGGCGTGGCGCACTGATCGGATAGACGAAGATGCTCTGCGTAAAACCCTACAACATGCTCTGCAAGGTCTTCGTGATCCCGTTCTACGAGATGTGGGATCTGCCGGACATCTTCGTGCAGACGCTATGGGAAGGCCTCGTCGGCGGCACGCTCTACTCCCTGATCGCGCTCGGCTTCGTGCTGATCTTCAAGGCCTCGGGCGTGTTCAACTTCGCGCAGGGAATCATGGTGGTGTTCTCGGCGCTGACGCTGGTCGGCCTGCATGCGATCGGCGTGCCCGCCTATGTCGCGCTCGCGCTGGCGGCGCTGATCATGCTGGTACTGGCGTTTGCCGTGGAGCGCGTGGTGCTCAGGCCGCTCGTCAACCAGCCCGACATCATTCTGTTCATGGCGACCTTCGGGCTCACCTATTTCCTGATCGGCTTCGGCGAGCTGATTTTCGGCGGCGATCCGAAAGTCATGATCACCAGGGAACTGAACATACCGACCGGCAGAATCTCCTTCGACTTCGCGGGCGGACGCGTGGAGATGCAGAAACTCGACATCACGGCGACCGTGGTGGCCGGCCTGATGGTGGCGGTGCTTGCGGTGTTCTTCTCGAAAACCCGCATCGGACGGGCCTTGCGCGCGGTGGCCGACAGCCACAAGGCGGCACTCTCGGTCGGCATCTCGCTGAACCAGATCTGGATCATCGTCTGGTTCGCGGCGGGACTGGTTGCGCTGGTGACGGGCATCATGTGGGGCGCCCGTTCCGAGGTGTCGTTCGCGCTGGAGATCATCGCGCTCAAGGCGCTCCCGGTGCTGATCCTCGGCGGCTTCACGTCGATCCCCGGCGCGATCGTGGGCGGGCTGATCATCGGCATCGGCGAGAAAGTCGGCGAAATCTATTGGGGTCCCATCATTGGCGGCGGCATCGAAAGCTGGCTCGCCTATATGATCGCGCTCATCTTCCTGCTGTTCCGGCCGCAAGGCCTGTTCGGCGAGAAGATCATCGAGCGCGTGTAAGGAAGTACGAAGATGTTTTACCGCGAAGCGGGTCAGTTCAAGACTTCCTACCGCGCCGACATGGCGGTGTTTCCGATCAAACAGGACCGGATCGGTATCGCCGCCATTCTGATCGTCGCGTTCGTGGCGATCCCGTATTTCGGCAGCAACTTCTTCCTGCACGCGATCATGATCCCGTTCCTGATCTTTTCGCTGGCGGCGATAGGGCTCAACATCCTCACCGGCTATACGGGTCTGCTGTCGCTCGGCACCGGCGCCTTCATGGGGGTCGGCGCCTACTCCTGCTACAAGCTCGCGACGGTTTTCCCCGAGGTGCATATTCTGATCTGGGTCGTGGCGTCGGGGTTTTTCTCGGCGGCGGTCGGCATTGTGTTCGGCCTGCCTTCGCTCCGCATCAAGGGCTTCTATCTCGCGGTGGCGACGCTCGCCGCGCAGTTCTTTCTGTCGTGGTGTTTCATCCGCATTCCCTGGCTCGTGAACTACAACGTTTCGAACGCGATCGAGGTGCAGCGCCGCTCGCTGTTCGGCGTTCCGGTCACCGGGCCGGAGGCGACGCCGCAGGTGCGCTACATGATCGTGCTGGTCATCGTGGTGGTCATGGCGTGGCTCGCTTCCAATCTCGTGCGCGGCCGGATCGGTCGCATGTGGATGGCGGTGCGCGACATGGACATCGCGGCCGAACTCATGGGCATCAAGCTTCTCAACACCAAGCTGCTCGCGTTTGCGGTGTCTTCGTTTTACTGCGGCGTGGCCGGCGCGCTCCTGGTGTTCCTCTATTACGGCAGCGCCGAAGCGACCGCGTTCTCGATCAACCAGAGCTTCGCGATTCTCTCGATGGTCATCATCGGCGGACTCGGCAGCATCCTCGGATCGTTTCTGGGAGCGGCGCTGATCTTCACGCTGCCGATCATGCTGCCGCAACTGATGGGCGCGCTCGGGCTTCCGATCCAGTCGGCGACTGCGGAACACATCTCGTTCATGATCGTCGGCGCACTGATCGTCTTCTTTCTGATCGTCGAGCCGCACGGTCTCGCGCGGCTTTGGCAGATCGCGAAGCAGAAGCTGAGGGTCTGGCCCTACCCCTATTGAGGGGGCGGAAGGATTCCCGCGCGTTGTGAGGCGCTGCAGACCTCACATCCCGCGGAATACCGGCGCCGCCGCGAGGCGCCGGCGAGACAAGACCGGACGCGAAGCCAATTCGTGCCCGGAATGATATTGAGGAGGAAACAAAATGCGTATGAAAGGACTTCTGGTCGGCGCGGTGCTCGCTTCGACGGCGGCAATGCCCGCCTTCGTATCGAGCGCGTCCGCGCAGGACACGGTTTACGTTCCGCTGTTCTCGTATCGCACCGGACCGTTCGCAAACTCGGGCATCCCGATCGCGAACGGCATGAGCGACTACCTGAACATGCTCAACGAGCGCGACGGCGGCATCAACGGCGTCAAGATCGTCGTCGAGGAATGCGAAACCGGCTACAATACCGAAAAGGGTGTGGCCTGCTACGAGTCGACGAAATCCAAGAACCCGGTCATCACCAACCCGTACTCGACCGGCATCACCTTGCAGCTCATTCCTAGGGCCGCGGTCGACAAGATCCCGGTGCTGTCGATGGCCTATGGCCTGTCGGCGTCGGCGGTCGGTCAGGACTTCCCCTGGGTGTTCAACCCGCCTGCGACCTACTGGGATGGTCTGTCGATGATCATCAAGTACATCGCCGATAAGGAAGGCGGACTCGACAAGCTCAAGGGCAAGACCATCGGCTACATCTTCTTCGACGGCGGTTACGGCCGCGAGCCGCTGCCGCTGCTGGAAATCTTCGCGAAGAAGTACGGCTTCGAGACCAAGCTCTATCCGGTGCCGCCGGCGGAAATGCAGAACCAGTCGGGCCAGTGGCTTAACGTTCGCAAGGACAAGCCGGACTGGATGATCATGTGGGGCTGGGGTGCGATGAACCCGACCGCCGTGAAGGAAGCCGCGCGCATCAAGTACCCGATGGACCGTTTCGTCGGCATCTGGTGGTCGGGCGGCGACGACGACGCGCGTCCGGCGGGCGACGACGCCAAGGGCTATCTGACGCTCAACTTCAACGGCGTCGGCACGAACTACCCGGCGATCCAGGACATCATCAAGCATGTCGTCCAGAAGGGTAAGTCGCAGACCCAGCCCGACAAGGTCGGCGAGAACCTCTACAACCGCGGGGTCTACAACTCGGTGCTGATCGCGGAGGCGATCCGTAACGCGCAGAAGATCACCGGCAAAAAGGCGGTCACCGGCGAGGACGTCCGCCGCGGACTCGAATCGCTGACCATCACGCAGGCTCGGTGGAAGGAGATCGGCCTCGAAGGCTTCGGCGCACCGATCACCGGCGTGAACTGCACCGACCACAACGGCCACCACGCGGCCTACATGCAGCAGTGGGACGGTAAGAAGTGGGTGAAGGTCTCCGACTGGATCTCGCCCATGAAGGAGGAAGTCCGCCCGCTGCTGGAAGCCGCGGCCAAGGACTACGTCTCCAAGAACGCGGGCTGGCCGAAGCGGACCGAGTCCTGCGACCGTCCGTCCTAACCGGCACCAGCGATCCCCGCCCTCGAAAGAGGGCGGGGCTTCTCTTCCAGGGATTTTCGTCATGTCCGCGACCGCCGCACCACAGACCAGCGACAACATTCTCGCCATCAACAACATCGAAGTGATCTACGATCATGTGATCCTCGTGTTGAAGGGCGTTTCGCTGAATGTGCCGAGAAAAGGCATCGTCGCCATTCTCGGCGCCAACGGCGCGGGCAAGACCACGACGCTGAAAGCGATTTCGAATCTGCTGCACGCGGAACGCGGCGAGGTTTCCAAGGGTTCGATTCTGTTCGAGGGCAAGGAAGTCCACGACGAATCCCCGAACGAACTGGTGCGCAAAGGCTGCATCCAGGTGATGGAGGGCCGGCACTGCTTCGCCCACCTGACCATCGAAGAGAACCTGCTTACCGGCGCCTTTACGCGCACCGACGGGCGCGCGGCGATCCGGCGCGACATCGAGCGGGTCTATGAATATTTCCCGCGGCTCAAGGACCGCAGAAACGCGCTCGCGGGCTATACTTCCGGCGGCGAGCAGCAGATGTGCGCCGTCGGCCGCGCGCTGATGAGCCGCCCGAAGCTGATCCTGCTCGACGAACCGTCGATGGGTCTTGCGCCCCAGATCGTCGCGGAAATCTTCGATATCGTGCAAAACCTCAACGAGAAGGAGGGGGTCACCTTCCTGCTTGCGGAGCAGAACACCAATATGGCGCTGAAATACGCGCAGTACGGCTACATTCTGGAGAACGGCCGCATCGTGCTGGACGGCGACGCGAAGTCGCTCAGGGACAACGAGGACGTGAAGGAATTCTATCTCGGCGTTTCCGGCGCGGGCCGCAAGTCGTTCCGCGACGTGAAGCACTATAAGCGCCGCAAGCGCTGGCTGGCGTGAGCACGCCGATGCCGGATCATTACGATACACTCGAGATCCGCAGCGCGGACGAGCGCGAGCGCGATCTCGTTGGCAGGCTGCCGTCGCTGATCGCAAGCGCGCTGAAAGCGCCGGGCTGGCAAGAACATCTCAAGGGTGTCGACGCAAAAGCCGTGAACTCGCGCGAGGCGCTCGCGAAACTGCCGGTCATGCGCAAATCCGCCCTGCCTCTGATGCAGAAGGCGTCGCCGCCGTTCGCGGGCTTCGTGCCGGCGCCGGTTTCCTCGTTCGGCAGACTGTTCACGTCGCCCGGCCCGATCTTCGAGCCCGAGGGCCGGGAGAACGATCCATGGGGCGCCGCGCGTTCGCTGTTCGCGGCGGGCTTCCGCCCCGGTGACATCGTGCTGAATACCTTCTCGTATCACATGACGCCTGGCGGGTTCATTCTGGACTCGGCTGCGCGTGCGCTGGGATGCCCGGTCATTCCCGCAGGCCCCGGCCAGACCGAGATGCAGCTCGAGATGATCGCGCATCTTCAGCCCGCCGGTTACACCGGCACGCCGGATTTCCTGAAGATTCTGCTCGATGCCGCAAAGACCGCGGGCCGCGATGTCTCGTGCATCAGGAAGGCGCTGGTCTCCGGCGCGGCGTTCCCGCCTTCGCTGCAGGCGGAAGTGAAGTCGCGCGGCGTCGATGCCTACCAGACTTATGCCATCGCGGACGGCGGCGTCGTCGCATACGAGAGCCCCGCGCGCGAAGGCCTGATTGTGAACGAGGACGTGCTCGTGGAGATCGTGCGGCCGGGCACGGGCGATCCCGTGGCCGAGGGCGAAGTCGGCGAGATCGTCGTGACTTTCTTCCATGAGCAGCATCCGTGGATTCGCCTTGCGACCGGCGACCTTTCCAAGGTGATGAAGGGCGTCTCGCCCTGCGGTCGCACCAATGCGCGGATTGCGGGCTGGATGGGCCGTGCCGACCAGACGACCAAAGTAAAGGGCATGTTCGTGCGACCGGAGCAGATCGCGGAATTGTCCAAGCACTATCCGGCGTTGAAGAAACTCCGTCTCGTGGTGACGCGCGAGAACGAGCAGGATGCGATGACGCTCCGCGCAGAAAGCACAAACGGCGGCGCAGATCTGTCCGAGAAGGTGGCGGCGACCTTGCAGGCAGTGACCAAGCTCAAGGGCCGGGTCGAGATCGTGGCGCCCGGCTCGCTGCCGAACGACGGCAAGGTGATTTCGGACGAGCGGGGTTGAGTTATCGCTTGCGTCATGGCCGGGCTCGTCCCGGCCATCCACGCCTTAGCAGCATAGCGCGCAGCAAAGGCGTGGATGCCCGGCACAAGGCCGGGCATGACGATGTTACTGTTTCGTGACGATGCGTCCCTCGACGACCGTCCGCACGGTACCGAGCGATTTCAGGTAAGCGATCACTTCGTTTGCAAGCAGCGGCGCGTCGGCGTCGGGGGTCACGCGCTTGGCGGTTCGGAACGTCGCGTAGTCATCGCCGCCGCGCGCAAGGAAGTCGAGGATTGCCACGCGGTAGATTTTGTTCACCTCCACCGGCTTGCCCGCCACTTCGAGCGAGACGATGCGCTTGCGCATGGGCTGTTTCGGATCGAATACGATCTTCATGCCGGAGACTTGCGGGAAGCGTCCGGCGGGCACCGGCACCTGTGCCAATCCGTTTTCCATCGCGAGCAGCAGATCCGCGCCGGAAATTTCCACCACAACCACGCGGTTGTTGAAGGGCAGCTCGGCGAGCACGTCCTTGAGGCGAATTTCCGAACCCGGCGCATAGACTTTGCCGGAACGGATGCCGCCGCCGTTGATTACCGCGGCATCGACTTTCATCGAGAAGCGCATCGCGTCCGCGAACAGATTGCCGATCGCCGCTTCGCGGGTGCGGATGGTGGCATTGCGGCTGTCGAGTTCGACCGTGGTCTTTGCGATCACGACCTCGGTCTCGCGCGAGAAGTCGTCCTGATATTTTGCAACCGCCGCCGCGACTTCCGGGTCCGGCGTCACGTCGGCGGTGTCGATCACGCGGAATTTCGGCCACCAGGTCGTGATGCGCTTGCCGTCGCGCAGGCTCACCGAAACGTCGACGTCGATGCAGGTGACATAGAAGGCGTCGTAGCCCGATTCCACGATGGCGGTCTGGCCGTCATACTGGATGAAGAGATCGTGCGTGTGGCCGGTGAGAAGAAGTTCCGCAGCCTGCGCAAATTGCAGCAAGAATGCATCGCCGCGGTCGCAATGCAGAACCGCGCAGACGAAATCCGCGCCTTCCTTGCGCAGCAACTCCGCCTGCCGCCTGGTAGTCTCGACGCTGGGCAGGAACTGCAGATCTTCCGGCGAGGAAAGCCGCGCGGATTTTTCGTAGGCGATGCCGGTGAGGCCGAGTTTCACGCCGTCGAACTCGAAGATCGCGCGGTCCCTGTGCTCCGGCACCGGTTCGCCGTCAGCTAACCGCAGGTTGGCGCCATAGCGCGGAAACTTCGCCTCGCGCATCCGCTCCAGAAAAGTGTCGCGGCCGAAATCGAATTCGTGGTTGCCGGCCACGAAAATATCCGGCGCGATCAGGTTGGTGAGTGCTATAATGTGTTTGCCGCGGTCGAAGCCGGACATCAGCGAGGGTGAGAGCGTGTCGCCGCCGTGGGCCACGATCACGTTCCTGTGCTTCGCGCGCTCGGCTTTGACGACCGAAGCCAGCCGAGCGAAGCCGCCACGCGCCTTGCCATCGGGCAGCACCTGCTCGTTCATGATGTAGAAGTCGTTGAACAGGACAAAGGTCATTCTCGCCGCTGCGACCGGCTGTCCCCAGGCGGGGCGCCAGCCTGCGAGCGAGGCGAGAAAGGCGGAAAGGCTTGCGAGAAAACTGCGGCGGGAAAGCATGATAGGCGTGCTACGTTGTGTCGTCGTGCCGCACCTTAGTGCATCGGCGGCGACACCCTTCTATATTGCCCCGGCATGAAAATCGAACCCGCCCGGCGGTCTCCCGACCACCCAGCCATCACCCCGAAAATCGGCGTGCTCATCGTCAATCTCGGCACGCCCGACGCCACCGACTACTGGTCGATGCGGCGCTATCTCAAGGAGTTTCTCTCCGACCGCCGCGTGATCGAGACGCCGCGCGCGCTGTGGTGGTTCGTGCTCAACGTCATCATCCTGTCGAAGCGGCCGCAATCCAAGGGCCGCGACTACGACAAGATCTGGAATCGCGAGCGGAACGAAGGGCCGCTCAAGACGATCACGCGCGCGCAGAGCGAGAAGCTGGCGGCGTCTTTCGCGGGCGACGACAGGCTCGTGTTCGACTGGGCCATGCGCTACGGCAATCCGTCGATCGCGTCGCGCCTGAAATTTCTGCAAGAGCAGGGCTGCGACCGCATCCTGATCGTGCCGCTCTATCCGCAATATGCCGCGGCGACGACCGCCACGGTCGCCGACAAGGCGTTCGACGCGCTCAAAGAAATGCGCTGGCAGCCGGCGATCCGGATCGCGCCGCCGTGGCACGACGATCCGGTCTATATCGAAGCGGTGACGGATGCGCTCAGGGCCGAGCTTGCGAAGCTCCCGTGGAAGCCGGATGTCGTGCTTTCGTCGTTCCATGGCGTACCGCTCGAATATTTGCTCAAGGGCGACCCCTATTACTGCCAGTGCGCCAAGTCGGCGCGGCTCATGCGCGAGCGGCTCGGCATGACGGACCAGCAGTTCGCGATGACCTTCCAGTCGCGCTTCGGCAAGGACGAATGGCTGCAGCCCTATACCGACAAGACCGTAGAGGCGCTGGCTAAGGCGGGCGTGAAGAATCTCGCAATCGTGACGCCCGGCTTCGTCGCCGACTGCCTCGAGACCATCGAGGAGATCGGCATGGAGAACCGCGACATCTTCCTCGAACACGGCGGCGAGAACTTCGCGGCGATTCCATGCCTCAACGAATCGGAGGCCGGGATGAGGGTGATCCGTCACGTCGTGGCGCGGGAGCTTTCGGGCTGGCTCTGACGAAATCGTGAGAATCGCCGATACTTGCGGGCGCGGTCCTGCCGCGCCATGTTTGCCGAGAGTCCGATTTGCTCGCGCGGGAGGCGCTCCATGGACGGCTTCAGTATTTTCGTTCTGGTTATTCTGATCATTGCGATCTCGACGGTTTTCGCGGGCGTGAAAACCGTGCCGCAGGGCTATCACTATACGGTCGAGCGCTTCCGCCGCTACACGACGACGATGACTTCCGGCCTCAACTTCATCGTGCCCTTCATCGACCGCATCGGCGCCAAGGTGAACATGATGGAGCAGGTGCTCGACATTCCGACACAGGATGTCATCACCAAGGACAACGCGACGGTTGCGGTCGACGGCGTCGCCTTCTTCCAGGTATTCGACGCCGCGCGCGCGAGCTACGAAATCACCAATCTCAATCGCGCGATCCAGAATCTTATCATGACCAACATCCGTACCGTCATGGGTTCGATGGATCTCGACATGCTGCTGTCGCACCGCGACGAGATCAACGACCGGCTCTTGAAGGTCGTCGACGCCGCTTCCTCGGTCTGGGGCGTGAAGATCACGCGCGTGGAGATCAAGGACATCGTGCCCCCGGCCGACCTCGTCGCCGCGATGGGCCGCCAGATGAAGGCCGAGCGCGACAAGCGCGCGGTGGTGCTCGAAGCCGAAGGCCAGCGGCAGTCGGAAATTCTGCGCGCGGAAGGCGAGAAGCAGTCGCAGATTCTGGAAGCCGAGGGCCGCCGCGAGGCCGCGTTCCGCGACGCCGAGGCGCGCGAGCGGCTCGCCGAAGCAGAAGCCAAGGCGACGCAGGTGCTCTCGGAGGCCGTCGCGAAAGGACAGCCGATGGCGCTCAACTACTACATCGCCGAAAAATATGTGAAGGCGATGGAGCAGTTTGCGATGTCGCCGAACCAGAAGGTCTTCATGCTGCCCTATGAGGCGACCGCGATTCTGGGTTCGCTCGGCGGCATCGCCGAACTGTCGAAGTCGGTGTTCGGCGACGAGCGCCCGGGCGGCGGGGCGTCGCCGACCGGCCCGCGGCGTTCCGGCTCGTAGGAGAGCGGATGATGAGCTTCTTCTCGCAACTCGGAAACTGGAACTGGTTCATCGTGGGCGGGCTCCTGCTTGCGCTCGAGGTGATGGTGCCCGGTACCTACATGCTCTGGCTCGGGCTCGCCGCGATCGCGACCGGCGTGATCGGCTGGATCGTGTCGCTGAGCTGGCAGATCCAGATCGTGATCTTCGCGGTCCTCTCGGTGATTTCGGTGCTGCTCGGGCGGCGCTTCTATCCGACCGTGGTGACCGAAACCGACAAGCCGTTTCTCAACCGGCGCGCGGATGCCTTTGTCGGCCGCGTGTTCACGCTGGACGAGCCGATCGTCGCGGGCTCGGGACGCGTGCGCATCGACGACACGACCTGGCGCGTGTCGGGGCCGGATTGCCCGGCGGGCTCGAAAGTGCGCGTGGAGAAAGCCGACGGCGCAACGCTGATCGTGACGGCGGCGAAATAGGCCTTATTGAAGCACGATCCCGAAAACCGCTTCACGCTGTTCGGGATCGTGCTTAAGCCACGCCGATCCGCAACAGATCGTGCAGATGTACAAGCCCGACCGGCTTCTTGTTTTCGACCACGAACAGCGCGGTGATGTTCGAGGCGTTGAGCCGCTCGAGCACTTCCGAGGCGAGCTGATCCGGCGTTGCCGACTTTGGATCTCTGGTCATCACCTCCCCGACCTTCGAGCTCAGGAGATCCGGCCGCATGTGGCGCCGCAGGTCGCCGTCCGTGATGATGCCCGCGAGGTTGCCGGCGGCATCGAGGACGCCGACGCAGCCGAATCCCTTCGCGGACATTTCCACGATCGCGTTCGACATCGGCGTGCCGTCCCTGACCAGCGGCAGCTTTTCGCCCGCGTGCATGATGTCGCGGATAAAGGTGAGGCTCGCGCCGAGTTTGCCGCCGGGATGCAGCACCTTGAAATCGAGCGCGGTGAAGCCGCGGCTCTCCAGGAGTGCGACCGCGAGCGCGTCGCCTAGCGCGAGCTGCATCAGGGCCGATGTGGTCGGGGCGAGGCCGTGCGGGCAGGCTTCCTGCGCGGCGGGCAGAATGAGTGCGATGTTGGCTGCCTGTGCGAGCGCGGATTTCGGCTGCGAGGTGATCGCAATGAGCGCGACCCGGAAGCGCTTGGCGTAGTCGATGAGGTCGCGCAGTTCCGCGGTTTCGCCGGACCAGGACAGCGCGAGAATGACATCGGTCCTGTCTGAGATGACGCCGAGATCGCCGTGGCTCGCTTCGCCCGGATGCACGAAATAGGCAGGCGTGCCGGTCGAGGAAAGCGTGGAGGCGATCTTGCGGCCGACATGGCCGCTCTTGCCCATGCCGGTGACGATCACACGTCCGGTCTCGCCGCGCGGGCCGGAGACGGCGCGGATCATTTCCACGGCCTCGGAGAAGCTCCGGCCGAGTTCGCCCGAGAACGCCGCCGCGAGCGCGGCGAGGCCGTTCGCCTCGGTCGAGAACGTCCGGAGCGCGGAGGCGGCATGCGGCGAGGCTGGGGTCTGCAGCGTGGTTTTATTGGGCTTTTGCATCGGAACCTTGGGCGGCCCTCGGGCCGGAACAGGGCGATTCCCTAGCACGGCGCGAGGCCGGCAGGCCAATCGGCTGGCTCCGCACAACGAAGCATTAACCATGCCCGTTTTACCTTCGTTAACCATCCAAGCCATTCTCGGGCCACGCCTTTGCCGGGTTGTATGTCGTCACGGATGCCGGTTTCCGGATGCTGGCGGGCTCTGTCTGCCGGCCTGTGTGCGCTCGGAATCGTGGCGTTCGCGCAAGCGCAAAGCGGCGACGAGCTGTTGCAGAAAAAGCAGGCAACGCCGCGAGCCGTGATCGACAACCTGATCGACTCGCCGCGCGTAACCGGCGCCGTGGTCACGAGCGGCGCAGGCGATACCGGTTTCGTCTCGCAAAAGAAGCAGGCGCCGCCGAACAAGAGCCGGGCGCAAAAGAAGCCGCAGAAGAAAAGCGCAAGCGCGCCGCCGCCGGCCGACGACAAGCTCGTTGCGCGCAATCCGTCGCTGCAACGCGCGCAAGTACTGTCGCCGGAAACAACCGGATCGATCTCGCCGCTGCGCCGGCGCCTGCCGCGGCCGGAGGAGGAGCCGTTCGGTCCGATCGGATTCTATTCGGGTGCGTTTCTGCTGAAACCCAGCGTCGAGTTGCAGACGGGCTATGACTCGAACGCCGAGCGGACCGCCAACGGGAAAGGCTCGTGGTTCAACACGCTGCAAAGTACGCTGAACGCACAGTCACAATGGCAGCGGCACGAACTCGCACTCGATCTGCGCAATTCCTACACGAGGTATTACGACGTCGAAGGCGTAGACCGGCCCGAGGTGCAGGCGAGCTTGCGCGGACGCATCGACGTCACTTCGCTCACCAAAATCGAACTGGAAAGCAAGTTCGCCCTGACTACGGAGCGCGCCGGTAGTCCCGATGCGATCGCCTCCGTTCGCCGCCAGCCGAACGTCTACGGATTCGGGCAGAATGCAGCGCTGGTGCAGCGTTTCAACCGCTTCGAGGTGACGGCGGGCGTTGGAATCGAGCGCAACCTTTATGAAAACGCGGAGCTGATCAACGGCACGACGGTCAGCCTCGCGGACCGCGACTATACCGCCTACTCTGCACGATTGCGCGGCGCTTACGATCTGACTCCCGACACCAAGACCTTCGTCGAGGCGAACGTGGACCGGCGCGAGCGCGATCTCCCGGTCGACTTCAACGGGATCATGCGTGACTCCGACGGCTATACGCTGCGTGCTGGCTTCTCGTTCGGCCGCAAGGACTGGCTGTTCGGCGAAATCTCGGCAGGCATCGCGCACCGAAGCTATGCCGATCCGTTCCTGCGGGACGTGACCGGGCCGGTGCTCGACGCGCAGCTCACCTGGGTTCCGACCGGGCTCACCACGTTCCGCCTCAACGCCGCCTCGGGCATCGACGAAACCTCGACGCCCGGAGCCTCCGGCGTGATGCGCCACGACGTGCGGCTCACCATGGACCATGCCTTGCGCCGCTGGCTGGTCGGCTCGCTCGGGGTCGGCTGGCTGCGCGAGGAATACGAGGGAACCGCGCTGGTTAACGATTATTTACGGATTTCCGCTGCATTGACCTATTCGCTGAGCCGCTCGCTCGCGCTGAAGGCCGAGTATCGCAACGAGAAATTCTTCTCGAGCGTGGCGGGGCAGGACTACACGGCGAATATCGGGCTGATCGGAATCCGTTTGCAACGATAAGGGCAACGAAAAGTCCGCCGCCGTTCTCGCGAAGTTTGTGCCGCGTATCGAGCGAGGACGAGATGTCGAGTATTGCGTATCTGGCGCGCGTTGCCGCGCTCGCCGTGGCCTGTGCCGCGATATCCGCCTGCGCGAGCGATCCAACGACGACGCAAACGTCGGCAGAGCCGCTACGAGCGCCGAATCTTCCCGGCAAGCAGGCCAATCAGCAGCCCCGGCATCCGGCGATGCAGCCGCAGGCGATCGCGCAGGACGCCTCGAACTTCCGCCAGTGCATCGCTTCGCTCGCGCGCCAGGCGCAGGCCCGCAGCATTCCGCCGGCGGTCTATGCGCGCGAGACGCGCGAACTCGAGCCCGACATGAAGATTCTCGAACTGATGGATCGCCAGCCCGAGTTCACGAAAGCGGTGTGGGACTATATCGACCTGCTCGTCGCAGAGCGGCGCATCAGCCAGGGCCGCGAGATGTTCGCGCAACATCGCACGATCTTCCAGCGCATTGAGCGGACCTACGGCATCGATCCCTATGTCGTCGCTGCGATATGGGGAATCGAATCGAACTTCGGCGCGAATAAGGGCGACCGCGACGTGATCCGCTCGACCGCGACACTCGCCTGCATCGGGCGGCGGCAGGATTATTTCCGGAACGAGTTTCTGGCGGCGGTGGAAATCGTCGCGCGCGGCGATATTGCGCGCGAGCGCTTCAAGGGCTCCTGGGCCGGCGCGTTCGGCCAGACCCAGTTCATGCCGACCACGTTCAAGCGGCTCGCGGTCGATTTCAGCGGCGACGGGCGGCGCGATCTGGTCGATACGGTCGCCGACGCGCTCGCTTCCACCGCGAACAATCTCTCCAAGAACGGCTGGCAGCGCGGGATCAGCTGGGGCTACGAAGTGAAACTGCCGCCCGGTTTCAACTACGCGCTTGCCAGCCGCAACGTAAAGAAGCCCGCGCAGGAATGGGCGGCGCTCGGCGTACGCCGCGTGCGCGATCAGGCTTTCCCGAATACGCAGGGCTATATTCTCGCACCTGCCGGGGCACGCGGTCCTGCCTTCCTGATGACGCGGAACTTCGAAGTGATCCTGCGCTACAACCCGGCGGATGCCTACGCCCTTGCGATCGGTCATCTCGCCGATCGCATTCGCGGCGGCGGGCCGTTCGAACGCGACTGGCCGCGCGGCGAGCAGGTGCTGTCGCGGGCGGAACGCCTGGAGTTGCAGGAACGGCTCTCCGCGCTCGGACTCTACGGCGGCGCCATCGACGGGAAACTCGACGAGAATACCCGCGCCGCACTTGCGGCCTATCAGAGAAAGCGCGGGGAAGTTCCCGACGCCTTTCCAACCGTCGCGGTGCTGGAGCGCCTGCGGCAAGGCAGATAACCCGCGTCTTGCTTTGGCCGCGAATTGCGGACAGCTTCGTTCGCATGAAGCGTGCAATCGGACTCTGTTTTTTCGCATCCTTTGCCGTCGCCGCGGCGCTTGCGGCGAGCGGAAGCGCTTTCGCGCAAAGTCCGTTCTCGCTGTTCGACCGCCTGTTCGGTCCGCGCTGGTCGCCGCAGGAGCGCTATGAGCGCGACGACCGCCGCGACGACCAGAGAGAAAAGGAAGAGCCGGCCGCGACGGTCTACAGTTCCGCGGCGGCCGCCGACGCCGATGCGAGACGCGCGGAGAAGCCGCAGGAGTATGTTGTCGTGATCGGCGACACCATGGCCGACCAGCTCTCGCAGGGACTGGCCGAAGCCTTCTTCGGCGAGCACCCGGAAGTCGCCGTGATCAGGAGGGTTCGTGCGTCTTCCGGTCTTGTGCGGAACGATTTTTTCGACTGGATCAAGGAGGCGGAGAATATCGTCGCGAACGAACGCGCGACCGCCTTTGTCGTCATGCTCGGCTCGAACGACCGGCAGCCGCTGCGCGACAGAAACAGCGCCTATGAAATCCGCAGCGATCAGTGGCGCGAGCTTTACGCGAGGCGCGTCGACGGTCTCCTCGCCAAACTCAAGGAAAAGAACACCGCGATCTATGTCGTCGGCATGCCGCCGCTGAGCGCGGCTCGCGCGAATGCGGATATGCAGTACCTGAACGAAATCCTTCGCGAGCGTGCGGCCCGCGCGGATGTGCGCTTTGTCGAGATCTGGGAAGGCTTTGTCGACGAGCAGGGCCAGTTCGCGGCCTCCGGTGCGGCGCTCGACGGCCAGATACGGCGTCTGCGCATTTCCGACGGCGTGCACTTCACGAAAACCGGCGCGCGCAAGCTCGCGCATTATGTCGAGCGGGATCTGCTGCGCCTGTTCGAGTCGCGTGTGCGCAGCCCTTATCTCCCCTACGGTCTCGATCTCGAGGCGATGAAGTCGGGCACGAAGCCGGACGTAGGTCCGGCCATTCCGCTCACGATTCCGGTCGGGCAGGGGCGCGTGCTCGAAGGCGAGCGGGAAAACGCGGGCACGCCGGAGTTTCTCGACGACAGCACAAAGCGGACGCTCGTCGACGGCGTGACGCCGATGCCGGTAGACGGCCGTGCCGACGATTTCCGCTGGCCGCGGCCGCGCACGAATTAGCGCGGCAGCGTCGTCTCGCCCATCAGGAATTTATCGACCGAATGCGCGGCCTGGCGGCCTTCGCGGATCGCCCAGACGACAAGCGATTGCCCGCGGCGCAGGTCGCCGCAGGCGAAGATCTTTTCCTTCGACGACTTGTAGTCGAGGACGTTGGCCTTGACGTTGCCGCGCTGGTCCAGTTCGACGCCGAGATCCTTCACCATGCCCTCGTGCACGGGGCTTACGAAGCCCATCGCGAGGAGCACGAGATCGGCATCGAGATCGAACTCGGTGCCGGGAAGCGGCTGCATCTTCTCGTCCACGCGGATGCAGCGCAGCTTCTTCACCTTGCCGCCTTCGCCGACGAATTCCCGGGTCATCACCGAGAACTCGCGCACGGCGCCTTCCTCCTGGCTCGACGAGGTGCGCAGCTTCAGCGGCCAGTCCGGCCACACCATCAGCTTGTTTTCCTTTTCCGGCGGCATCGGCAGAATTTCGAGCTGCGTCACCGATTTCGCACCCTGACGAATCGATGTGCCGATGCAGTCAGAGCCGGTGTCGCCGCCGCCGATCACGATGACATGTTTGCCGCCGGCGAGGATGTCCTTCGCGCCGCCGAGCGGTTCGTTGCTGACACGGCGGTTCTGCTGCGGCAGGAATTCCATGGCGAAGTGGATGCCATCGAGATCGCGGCCCGGGATCGGCAGGTCGCGGCCCTTTTCGGCGCCGCCCGCGAGCACAACCGCGTCATGCGACTTCACAATGTCCGCGACCGGAATATTCACGCCGACATGCTTGCCGTAATGGAAGGTGACACCTTCCGCCTGCATCTGTTCGACACGGCGGTCGATGTAGTGCTTCTCCATCTTGAAGTCGGGAATGCCGTAGCGAAGCAGGCCGCCCGCCTTCTGGAATTTTTCGAATACATGCACGTCGTGACCCGCGCGGGCGAGCTGCTGCGCGCAGGCAAGGCCCGCCGGGCCGGAGCCGATCACCGCAACCTTCTTGCCAGTTTTCGCAGTTGCGATTTGCGGCTTCAGCCAGCCCTCTTCATAGGCGCGGTCCGCAATCGCGGCTTCGATGGTCTTGATGGAGACGGGAACGTCTTCCAGGTTAAGCGTGCAGGATGCCTCGCACGGCGCCGGGCAGACCCGGCCCGTCATTTCCGGAAAATTGTTCGTGGAGTGCAGGTTGCGTGCGGCTTCTTCCCAGTCGCCGCGATAGACGAGATCGTTCCAGTCGGGAATCTGGTTATTTACCGGACAGCCGTTGTGGCAGTAGGGAATGCCGCAATCCATGCAGCGTGCGGCCTGGTCGCGCGTCTCTTTCTCGGAAAGCGGCTCGACGAACTCCCGGTAGTGCTTGATGCGTTCCGCGACCGGCCGATAGGGCCGGTCCTCGCGCTCGATTTCGAGGAACCCCGTTACCTTACCCATTGTACTTAAGCCCCCGCAGCGAGACGCGGCTGTTCTTGCGCGATTTTTGCCATTTCGCCAAGCGCGCGGCGGAATTCGTGCGGCATGACCTTGCGGAACTTGCCGATATAGCCGTTCCAGTCCGCGAGAATTGCGGCGGCTCTTTTCGAGCCCGCATACTTCGCGTGGTTCTCGATCAGGTGCTTCAGGCGCTCGGCGTCGTAGGAGCCGAGATGCTCTTTGACGAGAATCCGCTGCATGGCTTCCGGATCGCCGGATTCGACGACTTTCTCGAGGCCCACCATCGACATGTTGCAGCGGGACTCGAACGTGCCGTCCTCGTCGAGCACATAGGCGATGCCGCCCGACATGCCGGCCGCGAAGTTGCGGCCCGTGCGGCCCAGCACGACGACGATGCCGCCCGTCATGTATTCGCAGCAGTGATCGCCGGAGCCTTCGACCACCGCGATCGCGCCGGAGTTGCGCACGGCGAAGCGCTCGCCGGCGACGCCGCGGAAATAGCATTCGCCTTCGATCGCGCCGTAGAGCACGGTATTGCCGACGATAATCGACTCTTCCGGAACGAAGGCGCCGTCTTCCGGCGGCCGCACGACGATCTTGCCGCCGGAGAGGCCCTTGCCGACATAGTCGTTGGCTTCGCCTTCGAGATCGAAGGTGACGCCGCGTGCGAGCCACGCGCCGAAAGCCTGACCCGCGGTGCCCTTCAGGCGGACCTGGATGGTATCGGCGGGAAGGCCGGCATGGCCGTAGCGCTTCGCCACTTCGCCGGAGAGCATCGCGCCGGTGGAGCGGTCGACCGAGCGGATCGGCATCTGGATGCGGACCTGCGCGCCGCGATCGAGCGCGGGCTTCGCTTCGGCGATCAGCTTGCGGTCGAGCACATGCTCGAGGTGATGGTTCTGGCGCTCCGAATTGAAGATCGCGACGCCCTTCGGGGCAACCGGCTTGGCGAAGAGCTTGGAGAAATCGAGGCCGTTCGCCTTGGCATGCGCGATGACTTTGGTGCGGTCCAGCATCTGCATCTGGCCGATCATTTCGTTGAAGGTCTTGTAGCCAAGTTGCGCCATGATCTCGCGGACTTCTTCGGCCACGAAGAAGAAATAATTGATGACGTGCTCCGGCGCGCCCTTGAAGCGCTTGCGTAGCACCGGGTCCTGCGTGGCGACGCCGACCGGGCAGGTGTTCAGATGGCACTTGCGCATCATGATGCAGCCGGCGGCAATCAAAGGCGCGGTGGCGAAGCCGAATTCGTCGGCGCCGAGCAGCGCGCCGATCACGACGTCGCGCCCGGTGCGGAAGCCGCCATCGACCTGCACCGCGATACGGCCGCGCAGACGGTTGTGCACCAGCGTCTGGTGGGTTTCCGCGAGACCGATCTCCCACGGGCTGCCGGCATGCTTCAGCGAGGTAAGCGGCGAAGCGCCGGTGCCGCCTTCATAGCCGGAGATCGTCACATGGTCCGCGCGCGCCTTGGAGACGCCGGCCGCGACCGTGCCGACGCCGACTTCGGAGACGAGCTTCACCGAAACGTCGCCCGACGGATTGACGTTCTTCAGGTCGTAGATCAGCTGCGCGAGATCTTCGATGGAATAGATGTCGTGATGCGGCGGCGGCGAGATCAGACCGACGCCCGGCGTCGAATGCCGCACCCTGGCGATGGTTTGATCGACCTTGTGGCCGGGCAGCTGGCCGCCTTCGCCGGGCTTCGCACCCTGCGCCATCTTGATCTGCATCATGTCCGAGTTGACGAGATACTCGGTGGTGACGCCGAAGCGGCCCGAGGCGACCTGCTTGATCGCGGAACGCAGAGAATCGCCGTTCGGCAGCGGTTTGAAGCGGTCGGCTTCCTCGCCGCCCTCGCCGGTGTTCGATTTGCCGCCTATGCGGTTCATCGCGATCGCAAGCGTAGTGTGCGCCTCGCGCGAGATCGAGCCGAAGCTCATCGCGCCGGTGGCGAAGCGCTTCACGATTTCCTTCGCGGGCTCCACTTCCGAAAGTGCAACCGGCTCGCGGCCGTCTTCCTTGGCGTCCTTGATGCGGAACAGGCCGCGGATGGTGAGGAGCTTTTCGGATTGCTCGTTCAGGATGCGGGCGTACTCGCGATACTGATCCTGCGAATTCCCGCGCACGGCGTGCTGGAGCAGCGACACCGTCGGCGCGGTCCAGGCATGGGCCTCGCCGCGTACGCGCACCGCGTACTCCCCGCCGACGTCGAGCATTTCGCGCAGAATCTGTGCGTCACCAAAAGCTTCCGCATGGCGCCTCGCAGTTTCGCGCGCGATGTCCTCGGTGCCGGCACCTTCGATCTTGGTGGCGGTGCCGGTGAAATACTTCGCGACGAATTCCTGCTTCAGGCCGACCGCGTCGAAGATCTGCGCACCGCAGTAGGACTGGTAGGTCGAGATGCCCATCTTGGACATCACCTTCATCAGGCCCTTGCCGATCGCCTTGATGTAGCGCTTGACGATTTCCTTCTCGTCCGGCTTGCCCGGAATGTCGTTGCGCATCGCGACCAGCGTTTCGAAGGCGAGATAGGGATTGATGGCTTCCGCGCCATAGCCCGCGAGACAGGCGAAGTGATGCACCTCGCGCGGCTCGCCGGATTCGACGACGAGACCGACCGAAGTGCGCAGGCCTTTGCGGATCAGATGATGGTGCACGGCCGCGCAGGCGAGTAGCATCGGCAGCGGAATACGCTCGGCCGATACCGCGCGATCCGAGAGGATGATGATGTTGCAGCCGGCTTTCACGGCCGCTTCCGCGCGGTCGCAAAGCCAATCCAGCGCGGCCTCGAGACCGTTCGCGCCCTGCTCGGCGGGATAGGTGACGTCGAGCGTCTTCGAGTTGAAGTGCGAGTCGATGCTCTCGTTGATCTCGCGGATCTTCTCAAGGTCCTCGTTGGTCAGAATCGGCTGATGCGCCTCCAGACGCTTGTTCTTCGAGGCGCCTTCCATATCGAGGATGTTCGGCCGAGGCCCGATGAAGGAGACCAGGCTCATCACGATTTCCTCGCGGATCGGATCGATCGGCGGGTTCGTGACCTGCGCGAAGTTCTGCTTGAAATAAGTATAGAGCGCCTTCGGCTTTTCTGAGAGCGCGGAGATCGGCGTGTCGTTGCCCATGGAGCCGACCGCCTCTTCGCCGTTCGCCGCCATCGGCGCCATCAGCATTTTCAGATCTTCTTCGGTGTAGCCGAAGGCCTGCTGCCGGTCCAAGAGCGAGAGGTTCGAGCGCGGCACGGCGTGCTTCGCGGCAGGCAGCTTCTCCACGACCAGCTGCGTATCGTCGAGCCACTGCTGATAGGGATGGCTTGCGGCAATTTCCGCCTTCAGTTCGTCGTCGGGAATGACGCGGCCCTTCTCGAGATCGACCAGCAGCATCTTGCCGGGCTGCAGGCGCCACTTGCGGACGATCTGGTTCTCCGGAACGGCGAGCACGCCCATTTCGGACGCCATGACGATGCGCTCGTCCTTGGTGATGAAGTAGCGCGCGGGGCGCAGGCCGTTGCGGTCGAGGGTGGCGCCGATCTGGCGGCCGTCGGTGAAGGCGACCGCAGCGGGGCCGTCCCACGGCTCCATGAGCGCCGCGTGATACTCGTAGAATGCGCGCCGCTTCTCGTCCATCAGCGGATTGCCGGCCCAGGCTTCCGGGATCAGCATCATCATCGCATGCGACAGCGAGTAGCCGCCCATGGTCAGAAACTCGAGCGCGTTGTCGAAACAGGCCGTATCCGACTGGCCTTCGTAGGAGATCGGCCAGAGCTTGGAGATGTCGTCGCCAAAGAGCGGAGACGATACCGAGGCCTGTCTTGCCGCCATCCAGTTCACGTTGCCGCGCAGCGTGTTGATCTCGCCGTTGTGCGCGACCATCCGGTAGGGATGCGCGAGCGACCAGGTCGGGAAGGTGTTCGTCGAAAAGCGCTGGTGCACGAGTGCAAGCGCGCTTTCAAAATCCTCGTCGTGCAGGTCGGGATAGTAAGTGCCGAGCTGGTCGGCGAGAAACATACCCTTGTAGACGACGGTGCGGCAGGAAATCGAAACCGCGTAATAGTCGGCGAGGCGCCGCTCGCGCTTGTTATAGATCTTGTTCGAGATGACCTTGCGCAGGATGTAGAGACGGCGCTCGAACTCGGTGTCGTCTTTGATGGAGGCGCTGCGGCCGATGAAAACCTGCACATGCACGGGCTCGGTCGGTTTCACCGAATCGCCGAGCGTCGAGTTGTCGGTCGGCACGTCGCGCCAGCCCAAGAGCTTCATGCCTTCTTCGGCGATCGCCTCGGCATAGACGTCGATGATGACCTGGCGCCATTGCGGCTCGCGCGGCAGGAACAGGTAGCCGATCGCGTACTCGCCGGGGGCGGGAAGCTCAAAGCCGAGCTGCCTGGCTTTCTTCGCGAAAAACTTGTGCGGAATCTGCACGAGAATGCCGGCGCCGTCGCCGGCGCGCGGATCGGCGCCGACCGCGCCGCGGTGCTCGAGGTTGAGTAGGATCGCGAGCGCATCCTCGACGATCTGGTGCGATTTGCGGCCCTTGATGTCCGCAATAAAGCCGACGCCGCAGGAGTCCTTCTCCTCTCTCGGATCGAACAGGCCCTGGGGTTCCGGCGTGCTCCAGTCAGCACGCGAAGGTTTCGGGCTAACGGTCTTCAAACCGCGCGCCGAACCCGTTCTGTCGTACTGACCCGTCTTCATGGTCTTGCCCCTTCAGCCTTCGTATTCCGCCGAAGCCCGAACCCCGCGCCGTCTTCGGCTCGTAGCCCGGGCCTGCGATGTTCTGATCGCGCGGCGCGCCAAGTCGCACTCGGCTGCCCGCCGTGCAAAGTCTGCGCCGGGCCGGCGAACCGGCTTTTTCCTGGCGCTTCCGGCTTGTTCTTTCGGCGTGCCGGTCGTCTATGCCGCCTCAGGAAACTAGGACAGCATCACTGTCTAATACCCTGACAGATTTATGCCTCCCCGACAAGCAATCCGCCACCTTTTCTTGCCGGTTGTTGCGGGTCTGTCGCCCCCTGTGAAAGAAACGTATGGGCCGGAACAGCGCTGCGCAACGGCATTGCGCGAAATGTATCGGCCAAGGCAACCGGGTTCCCGGCGGGTGTCCCAACAGCGCCGCATTCGCGCGGCGATATCCATTCCCGGTGGGGGGCGGCTCGTCTTTACGGGGAGAGCTGTCGTGACGTTCCGACATAAAGTTCTGCGTTTCTCGCTTCTGCCGGTGGCGCTTTTCGCGTTTGCCGCGCTTGCGCCCGCTTCGGCGCAGTATTGGAGTCCGGGCTTTCCGCCGCCGGACTATTCCGGAAGAATTCCTCCACAGCATATCGAGGCCATGGTCCGCTCGATGGGCTTCCAGCCGGTCGCCGAGCCGCGCGTGCGCGGTCCGCTGTGGGTGACGCATGCGGTCGACCGCGAGGGCAGGCAGGTGCGCGTGCTGATCGACGGCTTCTCGGGCCGCGTAATCGACGTGCTGCGCCGTCCGCTGCCGCCGAGCCGCGTGGCAGTCGTGCCGCCGCCGAATTTCCCCCCTTCGGCGAACGGTTCCTTCAGCGACTACGACGATGAAGGGCCTGACTACGACTATCGCACCATGCCGCAGCAGCGGCCGGCCGACTGGCCGCCGCCGCGCCCGAACATGCAGCAGGGCCCGAATGTGATCCCGCACGGCCAGCGCGGCGAAGACAAGCGCACCACCAAAGCGCCGAAGACCGCGAAGCAAAAGGAAACAAAGAACGAGAAAGCGGCGGCGCTGAGCCCGGAAAAGAAAGCGGTCCCGTCGCCGAAATCTCGTCCTGAAGACGCGCCGAAGGCCGACGCGCCCAAAGCCGACCAGCCGAAATCGTCGGGAGTGCCGACCTTCGTGCCGAACCCGGATCAGCTCAAAACCGGATCGATCCCGCCGGTGCAGCCTCTGGAAATGAAGAAGAGCCAGCCAGCCGGCTCGCTGCCGCCGGTGCAGCCGCCGTTCTGAGCAAACAAAAAAGGGCGTCAACCGATTCCTGATGACGCCCTTTCGTTCTTGCTCGGATGATCGTTACGCGGCTTTCGCGTCGATCACCTTCGCGTTGCCTTTGTTCGAGCCAATCGGAATCTGACGCGGCTTCTTGGCTTCGGGAATGCGGCGGACGAGATCGACATGCAGCAGGCCGTTCTCGACGCTGGCGCCCGTCACTTCGACATAATCGGCAAGCTGGAAGCGGCGCTCGAAGGCGCGGGCCGCGATGCCCTGATAGAGCACCTCCGGCTTGTCTTCCGTCTCGGTGACGGTCTTCTCGCCGCGGATAGTGAGGGCGTTTTCCTTCACCTCAATGTTCAGTTCCTTGTCGGTGAAGCCGGCGACGGCGACCGTAATCCGGTAGGCGTCCTCGCCGGTGCGCTCGATGTTATAGGGCGGATAGGACGGTGCCGGGCCGTCAAAGGTGCCGTCGAGCAGCGAGAACAGCCGGTCGAAACCGACGGTCGAACGGTAGAGTGGGGTAAGGTCGAAACCACGCATGACATATCCTCCTTCAGAAGCGACATGTGGGTTGTTGCGCGCCCGCAGTGACCGGTTCGCCGAAGCCAAACCGGCGGGCGGTGCAGCCAGATGGCCTGCACAAACCCCATATGGGCGGGCCTTTTCCTCGTTCAAGCCCTCCGCCCCGGGCCAGAGCGCGAAGTCGGCGACTGCCGTTGTGGCTATATTCATCCGCCACGGGCGATGAAGACTTGGGAGGACAGGACGCCGCCATGCATCGTTTCGTTCGGGCCGCAGTGATCTCGTTCCTCGCGCTGGCAGCATTGGCCGCCGCGGGTCCTGCCGCGCCTGCGCAGGATCGCCCGGCGCGGGAGCGGATCGTCCGCGACATCGAGACCCGGGGCTTCAGCAACGTGACCGGCCTGCGGCGCCGCGGCGGGAACTATGTCTTCCAGGCCGAGGACCTGCTGGGCAACAAGGTCCGCGTCGTGATGAATGCGGAGACCGGCGAGATCGTGGGCCTGAGCCGGATCATGCCAGACAAGAAGTAGCCGTCCGCGCCGTTGCCGCGCACGCTACGCCATTGTAGGCATCGCCCGATAACAGCGGCGGTTCATGGCTCTCGTTTCCATTCCTTCCAATCCGGTGCCGGAAGGCGCGATCGACGGCTATATCGAGGCCGCCGACGGCGTGAAGCTGCGCTTTGCGCGCTGGCCCGCGGGCGACGGAAAGCGAAAGGGCACGGTCTGCGTATTCCCGGGCCGCGCCGAAATGATCGAGAAGTATTTCGAGGTCGTTTCCGAACTGCGGGAACGCGGCTTTGCGGTCGCGGTGCTCGACTGGCGCGGGCAGGGCGGTTCCGCTCGCGCCTTTGCCGATCCGCGCAAAGGGCATGTCGGCGATTTTGCCGAGTATCAGCTCGATCTCGACGCCTTCATGAAGCAGATCGTGCTGCCGGATTGCCCGCCGCCCTATTTCGGACTCGCGCATTCGATGGGGGCTTCGAACCTGCTGCGCGCGCTTCACGAGGAGCGGCGCTGGTTCGATCGCGTGGTGCTCTGCGCGCCGATGATCGATCTCCGGATCAAGCGCTGGCCGCGGCTCGTTCGCTGGTTTGCACGTCTTGCGACCGCAGTCGGTTTCGGCCACCGCTATATTCCGGGGGGCAGTCCGTCCGCCGTCACCAACCGCCGCTTCGACGGCAATCCGGTTTCGTCCGATCCGGTGCGCTACGAGCGGATCGCGGCGATTGTCGAAGCGGACCCCTCGCTCGGCCTGGGCTCGCCGACGGTATCGTGGCTTTCGGCCGCGCTTCGCCAGGTCGGTCAATTCGCCGAACCGGAGTATCCGGCGAAGCTTCGTCAGCCCATTCTCATTCTCGGCGCGGGCGGCGATCGGCTGGTTTCGACGGAGGCTGCCGAGAAATTCGCGATCCGCCTGCGCGCGGGCGCGATCATCGTGATCCCCGGCAGCCGGCACGAAATCCTGATCGAGCGCGATTCCATCCGCTCCCAGTTCTGGGCGGCGTTCGACGCCTTCGTGCCCGGATCGGTCGCGGAGAAACGCTAGCTACCCGTTCAGCAGTTCGAGCGCGGCCTCGTGCACGCGCCGGTCACCGGCGGCGACAATCTGCCCGCCCGCGATGGCGCTTTCGCCCTGCCAGTTCGTCACGACACCGCCCGCGCCTTCGACGATCGGAATGAGCGGGACGATGTCATAGGCGTCGAGGCCGGCCTCGATCACCAGATCGACATAGCCCGCCGCGATCATGCAGTAGGCATAGCAGTCGCCGCCGAAACGCGGCAGCCGCACGCGTTTCTCGACGCGGTCGTAGAGCGCCTTTTCTTCCGGCGTGAACAGATGCGGGCTTGTCGTGTGCATGAGCGCTTCGCCGAGTGCTGCGCATTTTCGAGCCATTAGTTTCCGCTCGCCCGCGGGACCGCGATACTTTGCGCTGGCGCCGTCACCGGTAAAGCGCTCGCGAATGAAGGGCTGCGCCATCATTCCGTAGACCGGCGCTTCGTCCTTGCACAGGCCGATGAGCGTGCCCCAGAGCGGCATTCCCGCGATGAAGGACTTCGTGCCGTCGATCGGATCGAGCACCCAGGTGTAGGGCGCATCGCTCTTCACGTCGTCGAATTCCTCGCCGACGATGCCGTGCGCCGGAAAGTGCTCGCGGATGAGGGCGCGCATTGCGGTTTCCGCGGCGCGGTCGGCGGCGGTCACCGGGTCGAAGGCGCCTTTGAGTTTCTTGTTCTCGACCGCCAGCGCGGTCCGGAAAAACGGCAGGATTGCTTCGCCTGCGACCTCCGAAAGGTTGTCTACGAATGCCGCAAAATCCACTGCACCCATGTGCCGCTGTTTCCTTCGGTTCTCTATCGTCCGGATCGGGCTCTAGCGCGAAAGCACGCGGTCGCTGCAAACTGCGGTCAGCCGCCGCGCTGCCTGCACCCGCGGTGTGTCGCGGCCGTGACGGAAGTCATCGTCGAGCAGCGGGTAGTTAGGCTCGGCCTTCGAGGTTTCTTCGCCCATGCAGACGCAATAGGCGTTGCATTGCGGTTTGTTGGACTCCGCCACACGGGGGCTGGTCTGGCAGGACTGCAGGCAGTCGCGATGAAATTCGGCCCGTTCGCTTTCCGTCCATTGCGCACCTGCGGGCGAGGCGAACGCCGCAACGGCGGCGGCTGCCAGAAGGCGCCGGCGAAAATCCATAATCGGACTCCTCATCATCGCTGGAAGCAATCTACCGGCGGCTATGTGATTTGGGCAACGGCTGGCTGCGCTTCCGGCTGTTGCCGCCTCCGCCGCGGCGTGGCACTCGGCTTGGCCAAGCAAGGGCAAATGCCCGCATGATCCGAGGGAGAGACGCGTGAAGGGCGGGCAGAATGCCGCCGGTGGCGCCGGCGCGCCGTCCGGCATGCAACTCAACCTTCGGGCTGGAATCTGGCTGGTCGCGGTGCTGTCCACGGCACAACTCGTAAGCCAGTTTCTGCGCAGCGCGGTCAGCGTCATCGGGCCGGATCTCGTCACCGAACTGAATCTCAGCGCGGCCGGCCTCGCGCTGCTTTCGAGTTCCTTCTTTCTGGCGTTCGCTCTCGCCCAGGTGCCGGTCGGCATGCTGATCGACCGCTTCGGGCCGCGCCTCACCATGCTCTGGTCCACAGTGCTCGCGGTCGCGGGTTGCATAGTGTTTGCGCTGGGGCCGGACTTGAACACGCTTGTGCTCGGGCGCGTGCTGATGGCGCTCGGCTGCTCGAGCTTCTACGTCGCGCCGCTTGCGATATACTCGCGCTGGTTCCAGCCGAAATATTTCTCGACTGTTACCGGAATCCAGCTCGGGCTTTCGGGTCTCGGACTGCTGGCGGCGACTTCTCCGCTTGCCTTCGCCGCATCAACGATCGGCTGGCGGCCGAGCTTCGTCATCGTCGGCGTGCTTGCCGCGCTCTCGGGGCTGATCGTGCTCCTGTGGGTCAGCGACGATCCGCCGGGTACGCCGCCCCACGGGCACAAGAAGGAGAATTTCTTCGAAAGCCTGCAAGGGCTTCTGGTCGTCACCCGGACGCCGGCGTTCTGGCCGATCTTCGCGATGTTCCTCACGAACTACGCGGTGGTGATCACGATCCTCGGCCTCTGGGGCGGTCCGTATCTCGCGCATGTCTATGGCTACGACCTCGAGACAAGGGGCTACTATCTTCTGGTGCTCGCGGTTTCGAGTATGAGCGCGGCGTTCGCTTGGGGCGCCGCCGACCGCATATTCGGCAGCTACCGGATGCCGGTACTGCTTGGTGCGCTACTGACGCTCGCAATGCTGCTCTGGATCGCGCTGGTCGGGAAGATGAGTCCCGCCGCGCTCTTCGTATGGTTTCTGTCCTACGGTCTCGTCACCGGCTATCCGCCGCTCCTGGTCGGGCAGGAGCGGGAGATGTTCCCGCGAGAGCTCGTGGGCCGGGGTCTGACCCTTCTCAATCTTGCGACCATGGGCGGCGTATTCGTCTTCCAGTTTGCGACCGGGGCGGTGATCGGGTTCATGTCGCCAAACCAGACCGTTTATCCGCTCGCGGCCTATCAGGCGGCGTTCGGGCTGATGGCAGGTCTGCTGGCGATTTCGATCGCCTGCTACCTTTGGGCTAGCGATCGCCAGCAGACTGGCTAAGGTACTGATGCCCTTGCAGTTTTGAGCCCGGAAGCGGGCCATCCGATCCCGAAAAAGTTATGTAAGTATTCCTTGCTTATTTTGCGATGCGGGAGCATATTGCTGCGGTGCGATACGCGATGGCGTCGCGTTTTCGCCGCCCTCCTTATGGGCGTCACGGGCCTCCCCCGTCACGCCTTGGGCGTTTCCTCCCTAGACTTGGGCCGCTACAGGCAACTGTAGCGGCCTCTTTCTTTTCGGGGACCGCTATTCGGCTGCGTCGGGCAAAGGCTCGAGGCCGGCCAGCGTGAAGTTCGCGACCGCCTCGATCATGCGGCCGAGATCGTGCTTCACCTTCTCGAAACCGGAAGTCTTGGCGTAGCGCCGCTCGTCCATGTAGAGCGCGCGGTTCACCTCGATCTGAAGCGCATGAAGCCCGGTGGCGGGGTCGCCGTAGTGCTCGGTGATGAAGCCGCCGGCATAGGGCTTGTTGCGAAGCACGATGTAGCCTTGCGCGCGCAGCGTCCGCTCGACCGTTTCGGTAATCGCCGGCGAACAGCTCGTGCCGTAGCGGTCGCCGAGCACGATGTCGGCGCGCGGGCGTTCGTCGCGGCCGCCCGCGCTCGAAGGCATCGAGTGGCAGTCGAGCAGGAGTGCAAGGCCGTAGGCTTTCTGCGCACGGGATACCAGCTTCCTGAGCGTGCGGTGATAGGGCTTGTAGAAGTTTTCGATCCGCATCAGCGCCTCGGCGACCGGAATGCGCCGCGGATAGATCTCGCGGGAATCGCCGACCACGCGCGCGACCGTACCGAGCCCGCCGGCCACGCGCAGCGACCGGGTATTGGCAAAGGCCGGCAGCCGGCCCTCGAACATGCGCGGGTCGAGCTCGTAGGGCTCGCGGTTGACGTCGAGATAGGCGCGCGGGAAATGCGCGCGCATCAGCGGCACGCCGGCGCGCGGGGCTTCCGCAAACAACTCGTCCACGAAGGTATCTTCGGAGCGGCGCAGCGCTTCGAGTTCGAGCCGGCTCTGGCGCAGGAAGGCTGCAGGATAGGAACGCCCGCTGTGGGGGGAATTGCAGACGACCGGACTCTCCGCCGCGAGCGGTTCCTCGACCTCGAAGGCCGGAGCCAGTTCCTCGACAATCTGGGCGGTCATTTACTGGGAGCCTTGGTCCTGGGAGTCCTGGGGGTGCAGTCGCGGGGTTAAGGAAAACGTCAGCTTTATCCTTGTCGCAGGGCGGCAAGACCTTGTGAAGACCGGGCGTTTCTTTATGCACCTTCACCGGTCATTTACCGGGCCGCCCCCAAATGGGCGCCTTGAAGGGTCAAGAAAGCCGGGACGTTAAGGGGCACTATGCCGAAGATTCTCCTCGCCGAAGACGACAACGATATGCGCCGTTTCCTGGTGAAGGCGCTGGTCAACGCCGGCTACGAAGTCGCGCATTTCGACAATGGCCGCTCGGCCTATCAGCGGTTGCGCGAGGAGCCGTTCGAACTGCTTTTGACGGACATCGTCATGCCGGAAATGGACGGGATCGAACTCGCGCGCCGCGCGACCGAACTCGACCCGGAAATCAAGGTGATGTTCATCACAGGTTTCGCGGCTGTGACCCTCGAAGCCCAGAACAAGAAGACGCCTGCGGACTCCAAGGTTCTCTCCAAGCCCTTCCACCTCAAGGACCTCGTGAACGAGGTCCAGAAGATGCTGGCGGCGGCCTGAAATCGCGCGCTTGCCCGGCCCAAAGGCAGCCGATATAGGGTGCCTCCCTTGGCCAAGCGCGCGTAGCTCAGCGGTAGAGCACTACCTTGACATGGTAGGGGTCACAGGTTCGATCCCTGTCGCGCGCACCATTCCTCTCAGGACGACCTGAGTTGTATCCAGAACCAGGCAGGGACGACCCTCCGAAAAAGGAGTGTTGTTATGGCTTGGATTTCTCTCTTCATAGCGGGCCTGTTCGAGGTCGGCTGGGCGATCGGTCTCAAATACACCGACGGATTTTCGAAGCTGTGGCCGACAGTCTGGACCGTGGCCGCGATGATCGTCTCGCTCGTATTTCTCGAATACGCGCTGCGCACGCTTCCCGTCGGCACGGCCTATGCGATCTGGGTTGGCATCGGTGCAGTCGGCACCGCGATCATGGGCATGTGGCTCTTTAACGAGTCGCGCGAGATCGCGCGGATCGTTTGCCTCGCGCTGATTGTGGCGGGCGTGATCGGGCTGAAGGTAGTGACGCCGGGGACGAACTGATCACTGGAATTTAGGCCATAGCGCGAAGCCGTAGTCGGCGAGATAGATGCCGAGCACGATGCCGATGACGCCGCTCGCGATGAAAACTTGCGGGCGGTTCACGGCGCTGACAAAACGTATGGTCCATTTCTCCGGCAACAGGAGGTAGCTCGCGCCTTCCAGCACGAACATCCAGCCGAGCACGGTGATGACCGCGGCGGGGACTGGGCTCCAGACATTGTGGCCGATCACGATGAACAGGCCGACGACCAGTTCCGAAAAAGAGATGACGGTCCGCAACAACCGTTGCTGAATAAAGTCGCGCGTCATCTGCGCGTAGAGGTCGCGATAGGCGATCAGGGCAATACCGATCGCGACCAGCGCAAGGCCGAAGACCTTGGCGAGCAGGAGCGTGAGTAACATGAGAATACCCCCACGAAACGGTACTAAACCGGCGGGGCGACGATAAGTTCCTTGCCGGCATTCTCATACACTCCGTTTCTTCGAGGGGCTGGGCTTGCGAACGCCGCGCTCGATCGCGTGGCGCCAGGCAATCCGCAGCGCGTCTTCGATCTCCGCCGCGCTCAGCGCGGAAAGCTTCGCGGTCGTCCAGCCCTGCCTGCCCCAAGCATTTGGCACCGGTGAGAACGCATCCGGTGCAGTCAGGCATTTGAATTCCTGCTCATCGGGGGCGAATTTGAAGTTTGCAGTTCTGCCGTCGACGGCGAGAGTTGCGTATATCCGCGCAACTTTGAACGCCGTGCGGTCGAAATGCGGGGCCTCGCTCGTGCCGTCGAGCGAGAGCGCCAGCTTTCGCAGAGTCTTTGCATCGGCCACGTCTTACTTCTCCGCGAGCGCCTTGAGCTGAAGGAGGCCCTTCTCGAATTCGTTGCCGATCATCTTGTCCATCGACATGAAAACTCCCATGACCCGATGCAGGAAAGGCCAAGGACCAAAAATCGCCCAGGTGACGCGGGTGCCGCCGCCGGCGGGTCTGAGCAGAAACTCAATGCGGTTGTTCGCCCGCATCGGTCTTATGAACTCTATGTTCGCCTCGACCTTTTCGTTCGGCGTGACCGAAGTGATTTCCTGCCGTCCCGCGCCGATTTCCCGGTTGCCGTCCCATTCGTAGATTTGGCCGACGCCCCTGTCGGGGCCGATGTAGACGCGCTTCATGCCCGGATCTTTTTGGTCCCATGGCGACCACAAGCGTTGCGCCTTCAGGTCCTCGAGATAGGGAAAGATTTTCGCGGCGGGCGCGGCGATGTCGAGCGAACGCTCGACACGGAACTTGTTCGGCTTCGCCGCGGCGAGGATCAGCACGATGACGATCGCGGTAATCATCACCGCACCGATCCCGAGCACGAAATACATGGGCGTCATCATCATGGACATTGGTTTTCTCCCCGGTGCTGCCGGACGCGACGCATTCTAGCCTGCTTTTGTAAGAGTGTGCGCGAAGCTCCAGCTATGCCCGAACGGATCGACCACCTGCGCATAGCGGTCGCCCCAGAAGGCGTCGTGCGGCGCCATGACGGTCGTGGCGCCGGCATCGGCCGCGCGCTTATAGGCGGCATCGCAATCCTTGACGCTGATATGAACGGTCGTGGATGTCGAGCCCACGCGCGTGGGAGAGCCCACGAGATCGGGGCGGCATTCCTTGTACTCCGGAAAATCGTCATGGATGAAGACCTGCGCGCCGTTAATCTCGATCGCGGCATGCATCAGGCGCTTGCCGTCTTCGTGCGGCACGCGCATCACTTCGGTTGCGCCGAGCGCTTTTTTGTAGAACTCGACCGCGTCGGCCGCGCCCTGAATGCAAAGGTGCGGGAAGATGGTCTGTGACATGTAAGTACTCCTGAGTATTTTTTTAGTACGGTTACATCGCACCGTTTTCGTCGAGGACCGAGAGAATGTTGCCGGCCGGATCCTTGAACCACGCGATCGTGGGTCCGTTACCGCGCATGATTCCCTTGGCGTCGGTCTTGATGTCTTTCTTCGCATAGTGCTCGAACTGCACGCCTTGCTTGCTCAACTCCTCGACCGCCTTGTCCACGTCCGGAACGGGAAAATTGAGAATCGTGAACGTCGCGGGCTCGTGGTTTTCCTTCGGGTAGGCGATTACGCTGCCGCCGTTGGCGAGGCTGATCGTCATGATCCCGTGATCCTCGGACACTTTCAGTCCGAGCGTGTCGCCGTAGAATTTCATCGCGGCGGGCACGTCGTTCACGGAAAATCCGCTGAATGCGTTGCTGGCTCTAAACATGGTTCGCTCCTTTTCAGGTGGTGCCCTCCAGCCGTTTCAGGCTCTGCGACCAGCCGATGTCCATGCGGCGTGCCGCTTCCGCGAAGGCCGGCGCCACGTCGAGCACATAGAGATGCACGGTGACGAGCGTCTTGCCGTCGCGGTCCTCGAAGGTCGCGGTGACGCGGTCTTCGATCGTGGTCTTGTCGTCGGCTGCGTTGTATCCTCTTGCACGCAGTACGATGCGCGACGGCGTCTCGACGATCTCGACCTCGCCGTCGAGCGGAAACATTCTGCCGTCGCTCTCGCGTATCATCTCGATGTAGATTCTGCCGCCGGGGCGGGGGTCGATCTCGCAGCGCGGATTGACGAAACCGTGCGGGCCCCACCATCGCGCGAGCTTTGAGGGGTTCACCCAGGCATCGAACACGTGTTCTCGCGGCGCATCGATCAGGCGCGAGACGACGACTTCCTTGCCGATCATGGTTTCGATTTTGGCCGATGCAGTCATCGTCCCGTGCTCCGCTTAAGTGACGATCGTCTTGAAGCCGCCCCAGATCATGCGCTTGGTGTCGAAGGGCATTTTCTTCGGGTCCATGCCATCGAAGCGTTTGTCGCTCATCGCCTTCTTGTTCACGGCATCGCGGTGCTTGCGCGACTTGTAGGTGATGTAGGCGAAAATCACGGTCTCGCCCGGCTTCTGCTTTACGGCGCGCGGGAAAGACGTTCTTTTCCCCCACTGCACGTCGTCGGCGACGCATTCGCGGTAGTCGAGCGCACCGTGTTCGCGCCAGACTTTGTTCGCGAGCTTGGCCATTTTCTTGTAGGCAGCCATCTTCTTCTTAGGCACCGCGATCAGAAATCCATCGACGTATTCCATTCTACTTCTCCTCGGAATGTTCTTGTTAAGCCGCCTTGCCGCGGCGGGCCGCTTCGATGTCGGCGATGACGAACTTTTTCATCTTCATGAAGGCGTCCATCACGCGCTTGCGCTCGGCGGGCGAGCCCTCGGACAGGATCGTGTTCATTATCGCCGGGAAGACCTGCCAGGACAGGCCGAAGCGGTCTTTCAGCCAGCCGCACATGCTTTCCTCGCCGCCGCCTTCGCGCAGCTTGTCCCAGTAGTAATCGATCTCCTTCTGCGTCTCGCACGCAAGCTGGAAGGAGACGGCTTCGGTGAACTTGAACTGCGGGCCGGCATTGAGCGCGGTGAAGGTCTGGCCATTGATCGTAAATTCGACCGTCAGCACCTTGCCGGCATCCATGCCGTGAATTTCCTTCCCGGTGTCGGGATAGTAGGCGACCTTGCCGAGCTTCGAGTTCGGGAACACCGACACGTAAAACTCCGCGGCTTCCTTGGCATTGCCGTCGAACCAGAGGCAGGGGGTGATGGGGGCGGCGAGTTTCATGATCGTACTCCTTTCACTTGTCGGGTTTCAGTGTGCTTGCCGCAGCATGGGGATGAGGCGCGGAGATGAGCCTTGCTGGATTTCGCCCATCACCTTAAAGCCGAAGCGTTCGTAGAACGGCACGTTCGCGGGATTTGAGGATTCGAGATAGGCAGGCTCGCCGCGCGCGTCGCAGCGCGCGATTGCGTGCGCCATCAGCGCGGCGCCAAAACCTTTGCCTTGGAACGCCGGATCGGTGCCGATCAGCGGCAGATACCAGTGCGGCTCGTGCGGATGGAACTTCTGCATCTGCTCCACGAGGCCGCCGCCGTCCTCCATTTTCTCCGGCGGCATGTGCGCCTCGATGATCCTGCCCATGGCCTCGCCGTCCGGCTCGACGCCGGGAGCGAGCCAGAGCGCCACGGCTGCGAAGTCTCCCGCGACGTCGGCAGTGCCTTGCGCAATCGCGCCGCCGCCGAAAGCGCGCAGGAAATCCGGAACGACCGCCATGTATTTCGCGGGATCGGGGAAGCTCCAGCGCATCATGGGGTCGTTCGTAAAGGCGAGCGCCACGGTCGCGATCGCGCGCGCTTCGTCGGCCTTTGCGACGGCGCGAACCGGATGGGAATTCCTCTGCACCAAATTCATGACGCTATGCCGCCAGTACTTCGGGGACGGGCGCCGGAAACGGCTCGCGCCAGGCCGGCATTTCGTTCAGCCGGTCGTGCCAGCGTGCGACGTTCGGAAACTCGTCGAGCGGGATTTTCGCCTTCTTCGCGTAAGGCAGCGTGATCGCGACCGCGAAGTCCGCGATCGTGAGCCGATCGCCGAGCAGGTATTTGCGGCCGGCGAGATGCTCGTTCAGCACCGCAGCGTTCGGACGAAACTGCTTCGTCGCTTCCTCGGCGGCAGCCGGGTTGGTCGGCCCGAATGCGCCGCCGGCCCAGGGCTTGATCACATATTCGAAATAATGCTGGCCGGTGTGACGCGTGAAATGCTGTGTGCCCCAGGAGAGCCAGCGCATGACCTCAATCTGCTTGTCGCCTTCCGGCAGTAGTTCGGAGCCCGCGAAGCGCGCGAGATAGGCCATGATCGCATCGGCCTCCCAGATCGAAAGCTCGTCGCTCACCTCAAGCGTCGGCACGCGTCCGTTCGGGTTCTTTGCGAGATAGGCCGGCTGCTTGTGCTCGCCCTTCAAGAGTTCGAGGCGGACGAACTCGATGGGCGAGCCGAGATATTTGGCGACCGCGCAGGCTTTTCTCGGGTTCAGCGTCTCGGCGTAATAGAGCTTCATTTTTTCTGTCCTTATTCGAACTCGGCGGCGAGTTTTTCTAGCGTTTCGGTCCAGCCGCGCTTGTGGCCGTCGGCGGCGGCCTGATCGAAGAATTGTTCGTGCAGGAGCGTCAGCATGGAGCCGTCGCCGTCCGGACGGATCGTGACGGTCACCAGCGACTCGCGCTCCGGCGTCGAGTGCCAGGCCCAGGTGAACTGCAGCCGCTCGTGCGGAAACACCTCGCGGTAGGTGCCGCCGACCTTGTGGAATTCGCCGTCGTCCGTGTTGAAACTCACCCAGAACTTGCCACCGACGCGCACGTCGAGCTCCGCCTTCACGGTGTCGAGCAGGGTCTCGTGCGGGCCGAACCAGCGCACTATTTTTTGCGGGTCGGTCCAGGCTGCGAAGACCTGCTCGGGTTTTCCGTTGATATGGCGTTTGAGGGTGACGCTGGGCTTGGCGAGCATGATTCTTCCTCAATGAACTTGGCGAGACGGTCGAGTTGCTGGGTCCAGAACTGCTGGTAGCGGTGGAGCCATTGCATGGCTTCCTCCATCGGGCCGGCGGTAAGCTGCACCGCCACAGTGCGCCCGGTCTTGGTGCGCGAAATCAGGCCCGCGTCGGAGAGCACGTCGAGGTGCTTCATCACAGCGGGAAGCGACATCGAGAACGGCCGTGCGAGTTCGCTCACCGAAACCGTGTCGCGCTCGGTGAGGCGCGCAAGCAGTGCGCGGCGCGTCGGGTCGGCGAGCGCTGCGAAGGTGCGGTCGAGATGAGGGGTTGCCATGGCCTATGCCTCGACAGGAATGACGAGCTGAATGTCGCCGCGTGCCTGCATCGGATCGAAGTTCTTGCCGTAGCGTTCGATCAGATCGAACGGACGCGCTTGCGCGAGACGGTGGGTAGCTTCACGCAGAAACATTGATGTCGCTTGCGAAATCTCGCCGACCGTGCCGCCGTGATCGATTACCGCGCAGGTAATGGCGCCGAGGCGCATTTCCGCGAGGCCGGTGGGAATCTCTTCATTCGGGCCAATCTCGATACCGCTGAAATAGCGGTCTTCGTTCGTATCGAAGAGGCCAATGTGAACCCCGTACATGACCGGGCCGGACGCGAGCAGTCTGGCACCAGCCCCATGCGCGAAGTCCCGCCACTGCGCACCAAGCTCGCGCATGGCTTCCGCGGTTGCCGGATAGCGTCGCGAAAGACCTGCAAGACGGAGCGCAGGCATATTTGCGATCCGGTGGACTGCGGGTTCCTTGGCGAAGGATGGTTTCATGGCGCTATCCGGCTCCGGGGAGGGTGGATAATACTTAACTGATTGGTTAAGTAAAGTCGGCCGGTCCGGGAGTCAAGCAGGCAATGCAGAACGCCGGACTTGGGTCCGGATTGGCGGCTCGGCCCGCCCGCATGGCGTTTGACAGGGCCGGGGGCGGCCCCTAGAAACCCCGCCGAACCCAAGGATTCCGACGATGAAAGTCCGCAATTCGCTGCGCTCGCTGCGCGCCCGCCACCGGGATAACCGGCTCGTGCGCCGCAAGGGCCGCGTCTACATCATCAACAAGACGCAGAAGCGCTTCAAAGCCCGCCAGGGCTGATTTAAGCGGCCTGACAGTTTTGTCCGGCGCACTGCAAGTGCGCCGGATTTCGTTTGCCTGCGGCCCTTTCGGCCTTGCGGCCGCCCTGATCGGGCATAGACTCCAGAGCATGAAGCTCCTGCGAATCTTCCTGATTGCAGCGCTACCGCTCGCGCCTTTCGCCGCGCAGCCGTTGTTTGCGCAAACCGGACCCGGGGCCGAGCAAAAGGCGCCGTCCGCCAAAACCAAGCGCGCCCAGAAGCTGAAGAAGCAGCGCGACCGCGCGGAGCAGCTCGACGGATTGTTCGCTGCACTGAAAGCCGCGCCCAACGCACAGATCGCAAGAAACATCGAAAAGCGCATCGAAACGACGCTCGCGGTCACCGAAAGCGATACGCTCAACTTGCTTATGGTTCGCGCGCAGGCCGTGATGCAGGAGAAGGAGTACAAGACCGCACAGGAGCTTCTGGATTCGATCATCCAGATCAATCCGCGCTACACGGAAGCCTGGGCGCGCCGCGCGACGCTGCATTTCGTGCAGAAGGACGTTTACCGCTCGCTCGCCGATCTCCGTGTCGTGATCGCGCAGGAGCCGCGGCACTATCAGGCGCTGGCGGGCCTCGGCATCATCCTGCAGGATCTCGGGGAAGATAAGCGGGCGCTGGAGGCCTATCGCCGCGCGCTCGAGATCAATCCTCATCTCGAGAACATTCCCGATATCGTGCGGCGGCTGAAGCTGAAGGTCGAAGGCCGGGATATCTAATCGGCACTGCCTTCGTCCGAAATATAGGCGATCCGCACCATGTTGGTCGCACCCGGCGTGCCGAGCGGAACGCCCGCCACCAGAATCACGCGCTGGCCGACCTTCACGATGCCTTCCCGGAAAGCAATGGCACAGGCGCGCCGGATCGTGACGTCGATGTCCTTCTCGTCGTTCATCACAACGCAGTGCGCGTCCCAGAGGATCGAAAGCCGTCGCACCGTTTCGATCTTGGGCGAGAGTGCGATGATCGGCGGCTTGGGCCGCTCGCGCGCGACGCGCATCGCAGTCGCGCCGGAACTCGTGAGGCAGAGGATCGCGCCGAGATCGAGCGTTTCCGCAATCTGGCGGGCGGCCGCGGAAATCGCATCGGCGCCCGTCGCTTCCGGCGCGAAGCGTTGCGCAGCCAGGCCCTCGAAGTACTCGGATTCGCGCTCAACTTCTTCCGCAATCCTGTTCATGGTTTCTACTGCGAGCACCGGATGGCTTCCTGCGGCGGACTCGGCCGAGAGCATGACGGCATCCGCGCCGTCGTAAACCGCGTTGGCAACGTCGGAAACCTCGGCGCGCGTCGGCACCGGCAGGTTGATCATCGACTCCAGCATCTGCGTCGCCACGACCACGGGTTTGCCGGCACGGCGCGCGGAGCGAATGATCTTGCGCTGGAGCGCGGGCACGCGCTCGAGCGGCATCTCCACGCCGAGATCGCCCCGCGCCACCATGAGCGCGTCGGAAAGCTCGATGATCCCGTCAAGCACGCCGATTGCCTGCGGCTTCTCGATTTTCGAGAGCACTGCCGCGCGGCCGCGCACGAGTTTTTTCGCCTCGGCGACGTCGTCCGGCCGCTGAATGAAGGAAAGCGCGATCCAGTCGACGCCCGCTTCGAGGCAGGCTTCGAGATCGCCGCGGTCTTTCGGCGTCAGTGCCGAAAGATTGAGAATGGTGTCGGGCAGGCTCACGCCCTTGCGATCCGAGACGCGGCCTGCGACTTCCACGCGCGTCACCGCGCGGTTACTGGTCGCCTCGGTCACGATGAGCTTGAGCTTGCCGTCATCGATCAAGAGCCGGTGGCCGGGCCGCAGCGCTTCGAGAATCTCCGGATGCGGGAGATGCCCGCGCTTCTCGCCGCCGGGGGCGGGATCGGAGTCGAGTACGAAGGTCGCCCCCGCCTCCAATTGCGCGCCGCCGTTTCTGAATGCACCGAGCCGGAGCTTCGGGCCTTGCAGGTCCGCGAGAATGCCGATCGGGCGCCCGTGCCGCTCCTCGATCGTGCGGATCGTGTGGATGAAAGCCCGCATCGCCTCATGCGGGGTGTGGCTCATATTGATGCGGAAAACGTCGGCGCCTGCGAGAAACAGTTTCTCTATCGTGGCGGGCTCCGACGAAGCGGGGCCGAGTGTTGCCACGATTTTGGTCCGGCGCTGACGTTTCATGATCGCTTTCGGCTCAGTTCTTTTTCTGGCTCTGGTTCGGCGGGAGATTGGGCCCGATCGGAATGTTCGGGCCGCGCAGACCTTGCGGCGCCTGATTCTGCTCGGTCAGCTGCACGGTCCAGTTTTTCTGGTCGAGCGTATCGACCTCGAAGAATCCGGTGCGATTATAGCCGCGCGCGAGACAATCCGCGATGCCCTGGATCGTGAATTCCTTGTCGCGCGTACAGAGATAGGCCTTGCCCGACCACTCGCCGCCCTGATCGTAGTCTTGCGCATAGACGTAATAGTAGCGGGCGATCAGCGTGCCGCGCACGAGCGTCTCGCAGGTGCCCGGCGGCAGATTCCACCAGCCCTCGGTGGTCCAGTGTTCGCCGTCCTTATAGCCGAGCGCGACACCAACGCGGCTCTCGGTGCGGTTACAGATGCGGAAATCGGCAAGCGCCGCGGTCGACGCGAAAAACAGTGCGGCGAGCGCAAGCGAATATGATGAAATCACGCGAAGGCTACGCATCGAACGAGGAAACCCCGGTTTCGGCTGATGGCGGCTGCATTCGGAGAGGGTGCCGTTTTCACCCCGGCAAATCCTGACTGTCAACGAGAATAACCCGGAGATCGTTTACATTCGTGAACGTCGGTCCGGGATTCAGCAGGTCTCCGAGCCGCTCGAAGAAGAGGGTCGAGTTGTTCTCACGCAAAATCCCGGCAGGATCGAGGCCGAGCCTTGACGCACGCGCGACCGTCAACTCGTCGATGAAGGCGCCGGCGGGATCGTCGGCGCGGCCTGCGCCGCCGTCGGTGCCGTCGGTATCGCCGGCGACGGCGCAGATGCCCGCCGTGCCCTGCAGTGCGATTGCGAGCGCGAGCGCAAACTCCTGGTTCGGTCCGCCCCGGCCCTTGCCCCGGATCGTGACGGTCAGTTCGCCGCCGGAAAGAATCGCCGCCTTGCGGCCCTCGCGCTTGAGCTTGATCGCGAGCGCAGCCTGATCGGCCGCGACGTCGCGCGCTTCGCCTTCAAGGTCGGCGCCGAGCACGACAGGTTCATAGCCTGCCCGTTTCGCGGCTTCCGCGGCCGCGTCGAGCGAATCCTTCGGTTTTGCGACGATTGTGAAACTGGTATGGGCGAAAAACCCGTCGCCGGGCTTCGGCGACTCGTTGTCAGGATTGCGCAGCGCGGCGGCGATCGAGGCCGGCGGTGCAATTCCGTACTTCTCCAGAATCCCGCGGGCCTCTTCGAGCGTCGTGATATCGGGCACGGTCGGACCCGAGCCGATCACCGAAGGATCGTCGCCTGGAACGTCGGAGATTGCGAGCGTGATCGTGCGCGCGGGTGCGAGCGAGGCCGCCAGCCGGCCGCCCTTGATGCGCGACAGATGCTTGCGCACGCAATTCATCTCGGTGATGTTCGCGCCGCTGCGCAAAAGCGCGCGCGTGAGCTCGCGCTTGTCGTCGAGCGAAATGCCTCGCGCGGGCGCAATCCAGTTCGCCGAGGCGCCGCCCGACATCAGCACGAGCGCGATGTCGCTAGCCGACGCGCTTTCGGCGAGCGCGAGCGTCCGTTCCGCGGCGGCAATCCCTTCGGCGTCGGGAACCGGGTGCCCCGCTTCGACCATCTCGATTTTCCGCAGCGTCCTGCCGTAGCCGTGGCGCGCGACCGCGATGCCCTGCAGTCGCTCCTCCGCAAAGCCGTGACGGTCGAGGTAGAACGCTTCGGCGGCCTCCGCCATGGAGCCAGCGGCCTTGCCGGCTGCGAAGACGAGCAGCCGGCCTTCCCGGGGCGGCACCGGAAGGTGCGGCGGCAGGCACTCGCGCGGATGGGCACGGGCAACTGCGGCGTCGTAAATTTTCAACAGCAGGTCGCGTTTCATAGGGCCGCTGCCGGTGCTTTCGTGCGCGGCCGCGCGGTCCAGATGCCGAGCAGGATCAGCGCTCCGCCGAAAAGCTGCAGCGGCCCCAGCGCTTCGCTGAGAATGAGCCAGCCGAGTGCCGCGGCGCCCACCGCCTCGAGGAAGATCACTAGAGATGAGAATGTCGCGGGCAATCTTCCGAGCGCGACCGCAAGCAGCCCCTGTCCGAGCACCTGGGAGACGATCGCGAGCGAAAGCAGGGTCAGCCAGCCCTCGATGGAGCGGGGCATGAAGTTCGATTCGAGCAATATCGCGATCACGAACAGGCACGCCGCCGTGATCGCGGCCGACATGAAGGCGAGCGAACCCGCGCCGATCTTAAGCCTGGTCCGCGCGTTGCTGACCGCGAGCATGTAAAGCCCGAAGAAGAGCGAGGTCACGAGCGCATAGCCGTCGCCCACGAGCCGCTCCGGTGCGAAGCTGTAGCTCTGGCCGATCAGCGCAGCGCCGCCCGCAAGACAAAGCGCGAGTCCGAGAAAATTCGCCTGCGATATCTTCTCGCGGAACACGAGCCACGCGCCGAAGGCGACCCAGACCGGTGCCATGGTCGCAATGAACGTCGCGTTTGCAACCGTGGTCGCGAGAATCGAGAGATGCCAGAAGAAAAGATCGCCCGCGAAGAACAGCCCGGAAAGCACCACCGCACGATCGGTCGAGAACATCACCCGTGTTTCGCGCGGCTCGGAGAGCGCCCAGGCGGCAAGGAAGGGCAGCGCCAGTGCGCAGCGCCAGAAGGCGCTCGCGAAGGGCCCTACATCCGCGAGCCGCACGAAAATCGGCGAGGCGCCCATCGCGAAAGCACCGATAACGAGGGCGGCGAAGGCTACGGCTGTCTCTCGTGCGGGAAGGGCGGCTGCGCTCACGGAATGCTTCTTCTTGTTGCAGAACTTGGTAAGCCAACCCCGCGCCCGAGTCACGCTCCGGCTTGTCTGTGACATCGGCGCTATGGCGCGCGTTGCGCTGCACCATTATTCTCCCGCCATGCTTCAGCGCGTCAGCGATTCCGCCGCAGGCCAAACGGAATCGTTCGAAATCATCGATGGGCCCGCAGCCTCGCGCTACGTCATCGTTTGCGATCACGCGTCGAACGCGATCCCGCCGGAGTATGGAAATCTCGGCCTCGATCCCGTTCAGTTGCAGCGTCATATCGGTTTCGACATCGGTGCCGGGGCGCTCGCGCGCGGGCTCGCACGCGAACTGGCGGCGCCGGCGGTGCTGTCGCGCTTCTCGCGGCTCTTGATCGATCCGAATCGCGGCGACGACGACCCCACGCTGGTCATGAAGCTTTCCGATGGCGCGGTCGTGCCGGGCAATGCGAAGGTCGATGACGCGGAAGTAGCGCGGCGCATTGCGCGATTCTCCGCGCCCTATCATGCCGCCATCGACCGCGTGATCGATCGGTCGCTTGCGGCCGGGGTCCGGCCGATGCTGTTGTCGATCCATTCCTTCACGCCGGTATTTCATGACGGGCCACGGCCGTGGCATTGCGCGGTGCTTTGGGCGCGGGACGGCCGTTTCGCGCAGCCTCTGCTCGAAGCGCTCCGCGCGGAACCGGACATCGTCACCGGCGAGAACGAGCCCTATGCCGGCGCACTGCCCGGCGACTGCATGACGCGACACGGCTTCGATCGCGGGCTGCCGCATGCGATTGTCGAAATCCGGCAGGATCTGCTCGACGACGACGCGGAAATTTCAGCGTGGGTTCGGCGCTTCTCCCGGATACTCACAGGACTTGCGGTGAAACAGGACTCGCCGCGCGCAGGGCGCTAAGATAAGCCCAAGGAGTTCCGGAGTACGCGCGATGGCCGAAATCGACGACAAAACCCGTACCGAACTGGAGGCCGCAGTCTACCGGCGCCTGGTCGAGCACCTGCGCGCACGCACCGACGTCCAGAACATCGATCTGATGAATCTCGCGGGCTTCTGCCGCAATTGCCTCTCCAACTGGATGAAGGACGCCGCCGATGCCAAAGGCGTCCCGATGACCAAGGACGAAAGCCGCGAGGCGGTTTACGGCATGAGCTATGAGGAATTCAAATCGCGCTACCAGAAAGAAGCGAGCGCGGAACAGAAAGCCGCCTTCGACAAGTCCCAACGTCATTAAAGCAGAGCCATGCCAGCAGCAGCCAAGAAGAAAGAACCCGCGAGCGCGGACGCAACCAGCTTCGCCAAATCCCAGTTGAAGGCGCTGGTCGAGCGCATCGAGCGTCTCGAGGAAGAAAAGAGGGCGCTCGCCGACGACATCCGCGAGGTCTATGGCGAAGCCAAAGCCAACGGCTTCGACACCAAGGCGCTGCGTGCCGTCGTGCGGATGCGCGGGCAGGAACCGGCGGAGCGGCAGGAATTCGAGGCGATCGTGGATCTGTACCGCGAGGCGCTCGGAATCGGCGCCCGCTGAGCTAACGCGCGGCGGCCGAGCGGACCGGCTCGAATCCGAGCACGACGATCGGTGCGCGGTCGCGTTGGAACCCGGCCGTTGCCGCGTCAGCCGGGGCGAATTCCTCGAAACGGTTCTCGATCATCGCACGCACTGGCGCCGTGAAGCCGCTGACGCTTTCCGGATGCTTGAAATCACGAAGCCCGTCGGCCTGCGCGAATCCAGCGGGAATTTCGTGTGCGCCTGCGACCAGCGCGACCGGCGCGAGCGTGCCGCGCTGGAAGTGTGCCTGCGGCGGGAAGGTGCGCTCCCGCGGGTTTGCGTAGGCAAGCGTCGTGGAGGCGGTCGTCTCTTCGGAAGGCTCACGATCGCTCGCAGGCGACGGACCGGTCTGCCATTGCAGGCGTTCTTTCGGCGGTTGCCGGTTTTGCGCGGCTGCCGGCGGCAGGATCGACTGCGGCGCAGCCGACGCGATCTGCGTACGGACAGGCGTCTGCGGCTGCTGCGCGGGAACGTCCTCCTCGGCCTCCTGCACTTCCTGTTCTCGCGTATGCCGGGTCGAGTTCGCGCTAAAGATCGAGGCGATGAAGCGCTTCAGGCCGTTTCCGTCCGGCGCGGGCGGGGCGGATGCGAGTCGGGCAGGCTGGCGCTCGCCGAACTGGCCGCGCTGCTGAATCTCGGCTGCCGCCAGCTGGAAGTTCTTCAAGGGCACGCCGTCGGTCGGCACATGGACAGTCTTGCCGTCCGGGAACACGCGCGCGAGCTGATCGCGCGTCATGCGCGGCCAGTGGCGGATCGTGCTCGTGTCCATATGGACGAATTCCGAGCCCGGATAGAAACCGACGCCCCCGCGCTGGAGGCGCAGGCCGGCCGCGCGCAATTCGGAAAGCGGCACGCCGGGAATGCGGAAGTCGATCGCATTACCCTGCACATGCTGGCTGAAGCGGGCGACGCCGCTGGATCGCGAGCGAAGCATTTCGTTGGTTTCGGGCGAGCGGAACGCCGAGATGATCTGGATCGGCTCCTTGCCGCCGGTGTCGCGGTTCACCTCCCACAGAATGTCGAAGAGATGCGGGTTCATCTTCGTCACTTTGTGGTTGCGCCAGTCGCGCAGGAAATTGTTGAGCTTCTCGAGCGCCGCCTCGTCGTAGCGGCCGTTCACCTTGAAGGTGACGGTGATCGATTCCTTCGAGTGCGTGTGGAACATCGAGATTGTGCGCGTATCGCCGTTGGCGATCACGCTTTGCAGGCTCGTCGTCGAAAGCGTGAGCGCGACGGCGGCAATGCCGATCGCGCCGAGCGAACGGCAGGCCTTCCAGTCGCGAAGCGCGGCAGCGGAAGCTTTCTTCGGCAAGTACGAACCCGTCCTTGGCTGCCTTCAGCCACCCCCTCCGGGCGCGTGAAGCAGTATTTACGCAGTCTTGCCGGGTCCGGTTAACGAGTTGTTGACCGGGAATGCCCCCGACTTCAGTTCCTGCCTAAGGGCCGAAAATGGCGGAAATCGAGCCCCCGGTTGCCTGAAAGTTAACGGGGCCCGAAGGGCCCCGTCACATTCCCGTCCCGGATCGGCCGCGATCAGCGGCGGAACAGGCCGAACAGATCGAAGCCGGCCGAGCGGCGGTCGTCGAATCCGTCGAGCGTCAGTTCGTTCCTGCTCGGCGTCGGATCGGGATGCCTGATCGCGACTTCCAGCTGCCGGCGCTCGTTGCCGGTCGCCTTCAATTGCTTAATCGTCGCCGCGTCGACCTTGTAGAGGTCCTTGCGGATGATGAGCTTGCCGTCGCGGACCTCGGCCGTGTTGTAGATGATGTGGATCGGAATCAGGTTCTTGAAATCGAGCCGGTGTTCCTGCGCTCCGTACAACTTGCGGATCTTCTCCTGCGTCCAGTCCTCGCCCGGGCGCGCGATGTTCAGAAGCAGTTCGGCGTAGCGCAGCGGGTCCTGCACGCGAACGCAGCCGGCGCTGTAGGCGCGCGCTTCGTGGGCGAACAGCTGCCGGAGCGGGGTGTCGTGCTGATAAACCAGGAACTTGTTCGGGAAGTTGAAGCGCAGGCGGCCAAGCGCGTTCGCATCGCCCGGCGGCTGCGAGATATGCAGCGTGCCGTCGGGACGGGTCTGCACGCGCATGCCCATGCGCTTCATCGCGTCGGGGTCCTGGCGAAGTGCCGGGATGTAATCGCGCGCAATGATCGACGGCGGCACGTTCCAGGTCGGGTTCACCGTGATGAAGCTCATTTCCTGGGTCGTGATCGGCGTGATCTTGTTCGGCATGCCGACGACGACGCGCGTCTCCCAGACTTCCTTGCGATCCTGATGAACGCGCAGATAGAAGCCCGGGATGCTGGTGATGACGTAATTCTCGCCGAGATCGCGGGGCAGCCAGCGCCAGCGCTCCATGTTCGCGAGGATGATGTCCTCGGTGCGGTCGCGGCTGACGCCGTTCAGTGTGTCGACGGTCTGCGGGCCGACCACGCCGCTTGCCTGAATCTTTGCCGATTTCTGGAACGCAGTGACCGCGTCGGCCAGTTCCTTGTCGTAAAGCTTGTCGTCTTTCGCGGCGAGGCCGAACCGCTGACGCAGAAGCGGCACGCGATTGTCTTCCTGCGGTTTCTTCGCGTTGAAGCGGATCAGCTGGCCATGCGGGATGCGCACCGGCTCGGCTTCCGTGGTGCCGCGGGCCTTGGCGAGTTCGGCTTTCAGGAGCTTGTACTGTTCGTGCGGCGGATGAAAGCCCGCGAGCGTCTCGCCGAGGTTCTTCGCACTCGCGATCTTGTTCAGGCTGTCGAGCGGATTGAGGCCGCTATGCTTGTATTCGGTGTCGCGGAAGGTGCGCGAGGGATGCACCCGGCCGGATGAAGCATGGCGCGTGAAGTCGAGCACCTCGCTTGTGTAGGTAAGTTCGGCTTCGGCGAGCTTGTCGGCGTCGGCGACGTCGAAATTGGGCGCGGCGTAGTCGGCGGGCTCGAGTCCGTCTTCATCGACCTTTTTCAGAAAGGCAATCGCCGCGTTCGTGCGCGCGTTGATTTTGCCGTTCTCAAGCCACAGCGGGCGGAAGCCGCGGTCGCGATAGAACGCCTCGACGGCGTCGCGCTCTTCCTTGCGGGCGAAGAAGCGGTCGCCACGGTTTGCAATCAGTTCGCGCAGCTTCTCGGCGACGGCGGCGTCGGGGCCGGAGAGATTGGCCAGCGGCGCGTCGATGAGTTTCCTGCCGGTCAGCTGCTTCGTTTCTTCCGAAGGCACATAGCTGTCCGCGGAAGCACTCGGCGCCGGCGCTGCGGCCGGCTGGGTCTGCGGTTGCTGCGGCTGGGCTTCGAGGCCCGACGGTGCCGCAATTTCCGGCGCCGGGATCGCGCTGACCGGATCGTCGCCAGCGCTCTGGGCAAATGCAGCCGGGATCAGCGCGAGAAGGGCGGCGCCGACGAAAAGACCGCGCGAAGAAAGGCCAAAATGCCTGCCGGGGTTCATTCAATTCTCCCGAAAAACCTGATTGCACCGCTTTTGGCAGCGGCGGCGGGCCCGATCAAGGGTACAATTGCCCCCTGCCGGGCCCGGTTCCGAAATAGCCGCTTTCTGTTACCTGCCCGCCACGGAAACGGCGTCACAAATCCTTGTGATCGGCCCCGGTTTCAGGCTCCAGACCCAATTCCTTGAGCTTTCGGTAGAGTGTCGAGCGCCCGATCCCGAGACGGCGGGCCACCTCGGTCATCCGGCCCCGGTAGTGGTCGATCGTGAAGCGGATGATCTCGGCCTCGAGCGTCTCCATGGACCGGACGTGACCATGAAAATCGACGAGTTCGAGCCGGTCGCGGGCCGCTGCAACAGATTGCTCATCTGCGACGATCAGGGGGGCCGCCGGCTGGGTCGAGGGAGACGGCACGACAGGGGTCGCCGTCGGGAGCGCAGCCTGCTCGTAGCCAGGCACCTGGCTCGCGACCTGCGGAAATTCCGGCACGCCGATTTCATCGGATCCCGCCAGCACGACCGCGCGGAACACGGTGTTCTCGAGTTGGCGCACATTACCCGGCCACTTGTATGCCGAGAGCAATTGCATCGCCTCGGCCGAAACCGAACGCACGCGCTTTCCTTCCTCGGCGGCGAAGCGCGCGACGAAACGCTTCACCAGATCGGGCACGTCCTCCATTCGCTCGCGCAACGGCGGCAACGTTACGGGATAGATGTGCAGGCGATAGAACAGGTCTTCGCGGAAGGAGCCTGCGCGCACCAGCGCCATCAGGTCCCTGTTGGTCGCGGAGACCAGACGGAAATCGACCTTGACCGGCTTGCGCGCGCCGACCGGATCGATCTCGCCTTCCTGCAGCGCGCGCAGCAACTTCACCTGCGCATCGGCGGGAAGCTCGCCGATCTCATCGAGGAAGAGCGTACCGCCGTCAGCCTCGAGAAACTTGCCGATCTGCTTGTCGGCGGCGCCCGTGAACGAGCCGCGCTCGTGGCCGAAGAGAATGGATTCCACGAGGTTCGCAGGAATCGCGCCGCAGTTCACCGCGACGAACGGCTTTTTCGCGCGCGGGCCGGCCGCGTGAATCGCGCGGGCAAACAGTTCCTTGCCGGTGCCGGACTCGCCTTCGATCAGGACCGGGATGTCGGAGACCGCAGCCTTCTCGGCGAGCGTCAGCGCCGCCTGCATACGCGGGCTCTTCGTGGAAAGGTCCCTGAGCCCCAGTTTGCCGTCGGCGGAACGCTGCATGCGGCGCACTTCGTCGGCCAGCGTCGCCTGCGCGAGCGCATTCCGGAGCGAAACCTGAAGCCGCTCGGCGTGTACGGGCTTTACGCAAAAATCCACGGCGCCGGCGCGCATCGCGGACACGACGGTGTCGATCGAGCCCTGCGCGGTCTGAACGATCACGGGAAGCGAACTTCCGCGTTCGCGCAGCTTGCCCAGCATGCCCATGCCGTCGAGATCGGGCATGACCAGATCGAGCACGATACATTCGATATCTGCGCCTTCGGGGCTGTCGAGCGTTTTCAGCGCGGCTTCGGCGCCCTCGGCCATCACCGGTTCGTATTCGAAGCGCCTGAGCATCGCCTCCAACAACCGGCGTTGCACCGGATCGTCGTCAACCACCAGAATGCGCGCACTCATATAATGACCCCATCCGGCGACAAGATGTGCCGTTTCGGGTCACATTGGTTGACGGGCGTTAAGAGAGTCTGAATCCGGAAAGCTGAACAAAAAATAGAGTTCAAGTTTTTTGCGTCATGCGCGCCCTGTGCCGGGCATCCACGCCTTGGGGGCGGCGGAATCAGAAAGGCGTGGATGGCCGGGACAAGCCTGGCTTGACGGATAACGGTGCATTCATGTCCCTCCAGAATCGCGTTTCGCCCTTCGGAGAACTGTTCGCCGATCCTTCGCGCGGCAGCTTGTTCGGCAACCGCGGCGGCAAGTTCCATCGCGAGGACCGGACTCTCGGGAAGCGCCGCCATGCCTCGAGGCAGTGGATCTGCTGCGTGCTCTCCTTCAAGGGGCGCTCGCGCGACGTCTGGGGCCGCTACTATACGGAGCTCTTTTTTCTCGACGAGCCGACCGCGCTCGCCGCGGGGCATCGACCCTGTTTCGAATGCCGTCGCGCAGAAGCGATTGCCTTCGCCTCGAAATTTCCGGGCGGCAACGGCCGGGCGCAGGCCGGCGAAATGGACCGGGTGCTTCACGCCGAACGGCTTGAGGCCGACGGCCGTTCCAAACGGCTGCATCCGGTGGCGCTCGACGGCCTGCCGGACGGCGTGTTCGTGACACGCGACGGAAACGAATCATTTGCCGTAAAGGGAAAGCGGCTCCTGCGCTGGTCGCCCGGCGGCTACGCCGGCGCGATCGAGCGTCCCTCCGGCCGCGCCATGATGCTGACGCCTCCGGTCATTAGGGAGGTGCTGGCTCGCGGCTACGCACCGCACTGGCACGAGAGTATCGCCTCGTTGTGAGGGCTTACTTGCCATGCGATAGATTTCGGAGACTTGGAGATTGCCTCTGATGAACATTGCCTTCGAGAACCCGGCTTCCTCTTCCGCATCCGGCGGCCCGTTGGGCGAATTGCCGGAGTGGAATCTTTCGGACCTCTACGCGTCGATCGACGACCCGAAGGTGCAGGCCGATCTCGCGCGCGCCGAAGCCGAGGCGCTCGCCTTCGAGAAGGACTTCAAAGGCAAGCTCGCGGAAATCGCGAAGTCGCCGTCCGCCGGCGCGACGCTTGGTGCTGCCGTGCGGCGCTATGAGGCGATCGACGATCTCCTCGGCCGCCTGGTTTCCTTTGCCGGTCTTGTGCGTGCGCAGAACACGACCGATCCGAAGCGCGGCAAGTTTTACGGCGACGTGGTCGAGCGCATCACCGATATCTCCTCCAATCTTCTGTTCTTCACGCTGGAGCTGAACCGGGTCGACGACGCGCTGATCGAGCGTGCGCTCGAAGACCCGGTCTTCGGCCACTACCGCCCCTGGGTCGAAGATACGCGCCGCGAGAAACCTTATCAGCTCGAGGACAGGATCGAGCTTCTGTTCCACGAAAAATCGGTCACCGGACGCAGCGCCTGGAATCGTCTGTTCGACGAGACCGTCGCGGCCCTGCGCTTCGACATCGACGGCGAAAAGCTTACGCTTGAGCCGACGCTGACCCTGTTGCAGGACGCCGACGAGATCAAACGTGCCAAAGCCGCCGGCGCGCTCGCGAAGGTCTTCAAGGAGAACCTATCGACCTTCGCACTGATCACCAACGTGCTCGCGAAGGACAAGGAAATTTCCGACCGCTGGCGCGGCTTTCAGGACATCTCCGATTCGCGCCATCTCGCGAACCGGGTCGAACGCGAAGTGGTCGATGCGCTGGTTGAGGCCGTGCGGGCGTCGTTTCCTTCAGTTTCGCACCGCTATTACAAAATGAAGGCGAAGTGGTTCGGCAAGGAGCGGCTTGAGCACTGGGATCGCAACGCGCCGCTGCCGAAAGTCGAGCAGCGCACGATCGCCTGGCCGGAGGCGCGGGAGACGGTGCTTTCCGCTTACGCCGCGTTCTCGCCGCGTATGGCCGACATCGCCAAGCAGTTCTTCGACAGAAACTGGATCGACGCGCCGGTGCGGCCCGGCAAGGCCTCGGGCGCGTTCTCGCATCCGACCGTGCCGTCCGCGCATCCCTATGTTCTGCTCAATTACATGGGCAAGCCGCGCGACGTGATGACGCTCGCCCACGAACTCGGTCACGGCGTGCATCAGGTGCTGGCAGCCCCGAACGGCGCGCTGATGGCGCCGACGCCGCTGACGCTCGCCGAAACCGCGTCCGTGTTCGGCGAAATGCTGACCTTCCGCGCGCTGCTTGCGAAAGCCGCGCCCGCCCAGAAAAAGGCCATGCTGGTCCAGAAGGTCGAGGACATGATCAATACGGTGATCCGTCAGATCGCGTTCTATTCCTTCGAGCGGAAGATCCACACCGAGCGCAAGAGCGGCGAGCTTACGCCGGAAAAAATCTCCGAACTCTGGATGAGCGTGCAGGGCGAGAGCCTCGGGCCCGCAATCCACCTCGGGGAAGGCTACGAAACCTACTGGGCCTATATCGGCCATTTCATTCACGCGCCGTTCTATGTCTATGCCTATGCCTTCGGAGACTGCCTCGTGAATTCGCTCTACGCGGTCTACGAGAAGGCGGACGGAGGGTTTGCCGAGCGCTATCTCGCGATGCTCGCCGCCGGCGGCACCAAGCACCACTCGGAATTGCTGAAGCCCTTCGGCCTCGACGCACGCGATCCGGCGTTCTGGCAGACGGGATTGAAGCTCATCTCGAGCATGATCGACGAAATCGAAAAGCTGGATAAGGCTGCTTGAAGCGATATTTTTATGGTTTAGCGGCAATTTTCGTTCTACTTGCCGCGATCGTTGCCGCCGACCGGACGTACTGGTTCATCGACGACCGCAATCATCCGGACGGCGTGCTGCTCGCGGAAGCCTTCGCTGCCGCGCGCCGGGAAAACCGCACGGACGTCAATGTGATTGCAATCGCCGGCGGCAACTGGCTGGCTCTGTGTCTCGTGGGTCCCGGCGAGAACGCGCGGCCCACGCTGCAGGCGTTTGCGAGAAGAAACCGCATTCAGCTGCCGACGCTGCAACGCTTCCGCTCGTGGTTCTATGTCGGCAGCATTCCCAAGGACGAAATCGCGCTGGTCTTCGTCACCGGGGCCCACAGCATCCGCACGCGGCGGCTGCCGAACTACACGGGCAATCCAAACTTCAAAACGGCCTGCGCGCGGAGGACCGATCCGGGCCTGACGTGGCGATAGCGCCGGAGGGCAGCACGAGATCGGCAATCACGGGCAGGTGGTCGGAGCCGATATAAGGTCCGACCGCGACATCGGCCTTCGCAAAATCGCCGCTTGCAAAAACATGGTCGATCAGAAACGCCGGGAAAGCGAAATTGCCGGGCCATGAGCGTTGATAGGTGGCGAGCCGCCGCATGCCGCTTGCGTGGGCGAATTTCGTAAGCAGCCACGAATAAGGAGTGAGATTGAAGTCGCCGGCGATCACATGGGGGAGCTTGGTCGCGTTCATGTAGCCGATCAGGTCGTTTACGTTGACCGCCTGGTCGCGCGGCCGCGTCGGATGCGCGAGATGGATGCCGGTCACCTGGATCGTTCTGCCCTGCCATGCGATCTGCGCCCAAATCCATAAAGGAGCGCGGTAGCTGTAGTCGCGCCGTCCGGTCTTCAGGATCGGATGTTTCGAGAGAATCGCCTGACCGAAGCAGCGCTCACTCGCGCGATAGATATGCGGGTAGGCGGGGCGCAAGGCTTCGAACAGCGGGTCGGACGCCGCGCAGAGCACCTCCTGCAACACAATCACGTCGGCATTGGTGCCGATCAGGAATTTCGCGGCATCGGGCAGCATCCTGTTGCCGTTCCAGAGATTGAAGGTGACTACACGAAGTGCCGGCGTCGTGGCGGGTGCGGAAGGCGCTGCGTAAAGCAGCGGAATTGCCACAAGCGCAGCGATCGCCGCGGCAATCGAACCCGTTGCCGCAACGAGACGCCGCCTGCGCAAGAGCAGTGCGAACAGAAACGCGATCAGCGCGCCCGCCATCAGGTATGGCCGGAAATGATTGATCATCTCGAAACGCGGGTCGAACGGCGCGAGCAAGCCTGCGGCGGTTGCGAGCGCAATCGCCGCACTTGCGCCTGCGGCGAACCACGTCAAGACTTGCCGTGCCATGAATTCTCCACCCGTAAGCCGGGGGATAAGCCCGAAGGATTGAGGCGCCGCCATGACCAAAGTCTGGATCGAAGCTGCGATCAACGGCCCGTGGGGTAAGGCGCGCCAGCCCGGAATTCCGGTAACCACGCAGGAAATCGTCGCCGACGGCGTGGCGAGCGCGAAAGCCGGCGCCGCGATCGTTCACCTACATGTGTACGACGAGACGACCGGCCAGCAGAAGGACGACTGGGAGCTCTATGCCGCGGCCATCGAAGGCATCCGCACCAAGACGGATGCGATCATCTATCCGACCATTCCGATCGCCGGATCGAGCTACGCGAACGGCGCGATGAAAACCGCGGCGGAGCGCTACGCACACCTTGAAGAGCTTGCGAAGCGCGGGCTCGTCGAATGGGGCGTGGTCGATCCGGGCTCGTGCAACTTCGCGCGCTTCGATGATGTTGCGAAACTCAGTCCCGGCTTCGTCTATCAGAATCCCGACGACCATTTTCTCGAGGGCATGAGGATCTGCGCGGACTATTCCGTGAATCCGAGCTACGCAATCTACGAGCCGGGCTTCACGCGCATGGGTGCGGCTTCCGCAAAAGCGATGATGAGGGTGCCGACACCGGTCTACCGTTTCATGTTCGCGGAAGAGTTCACCTTTGGGTTCCCTCCCAAGCCCGTGCATCTAGATTCGCATCTTGCGCTCTTGCGCGAAGTCGCAGGCGGCTATCCCTGGATGATCGCGGGCCTCGGCGTCGATATCCGTCCGCTCATTCCGTCGGCGGTCGAACGGGAAGGGCATGTGCGCGTGGGGCTTGAGGACATGCCCTGGGGCGCGTCACAAAGTAATCGCGAACTCGTGGAAGAAGCCGTGCGGATCGTCCGTAAATCCGGCGGCGAACCGGCGAGCGCTGCGGACGTTCGGGAAGCGATGAAGGCGAGCGACGCGTTGCATAAGAGAGGCAGGGCCCTTGGCTGACGAACCGAAAGACAGCGAACGCAATCGCTTCTCCGCGCGTGCGAGCCGCTACGCGCGGGTCGGCGCGAATGTCGGCGGGGTCGCGGCCAAGATCGCAAGCCAGCGCTTTCTCGGGCTGCGCGGCGACCGCGCCGACAACGCGGCATCGCTGGCCGCCGCCCTCGGCGGACTGAAAGGCCCGCTGATGAAGGTCGCCCAGTTGCTCGCAAACATTCCCGACGCGCTGCCGCCCGAATACGCGACCGAACTCATGAAGCTGCAATCCGAAGCGCCGCCGATGGGCTGGCCTTTCGTAAAGCGCCGCATGGCGGCGGAGCTCGGCACGGATTGGGAAACGAAATTCGCGGCGTTTACGAAGGCGCCGGCCGCCGCCGCCTCGCTCGGGCAGGTGCATCGCGCGAAAACACATGACGGCATGGAAGTCGCCGCCAAGCTCCAGTATCCGGATATGCAGTCGGCGGTGGAGGCCGACCTCAGGCAGCTCGGCGTGCTTTTGTCCATCTACCGCCGCATGTCTCCGGAGATCGACACCCGCGAGATCGCGCAGGAGATCGGCGCGCGGCTGCGCGAGGAACTCGACTACAGGCGCGAGGCCAAGCACGCGGCGCTTTATAAAGAGATGCTTGCCTCCACGCCGGAGGTGCGCGTGCCGCAGGTGCGCGGCGAACTTTCGACCGGCCGCCTGCTCACGCTCGAATGGCTCGAGGGCACGAAGCTGCTTGAATACAAGGACCGCGATCTGGATACGCGCAACCGGATCGCGAAAGCGCTGTTTCATGCTTGGTGGCTGCCGTTTGCGCGCCACGGCGTGATCCACGGCGACCCGCATCTCGGCAACTACACAGTGTTCGAGCAGGACGGCGCGCCTGCCGGGATCAATCTCCTCGACTATGGCTGTATCCGCATTTTCCCGCCGCGTTTCGTGGGCGGCGTGGTCGATCTCTACCGCGGGCTTCGCGAAAATGACGAGACGCGCGTGATCGCGGCCTACGAGGTCTGGGGCTTCAAAGGACTCTCGAAGCCCATGATCGAGGCCCTGAACATCTGGGCGCGGTTCATCTACGGCCCGCTGATGGACGACCGCGTGCGCACGATCGCGGACGGGGTCGCGCCCGGACAGTACGGCCGCCGCGAGGCCTGGCGCGTGAAACAGGCCATGCGCGAGTTCGGCCCGGTCACGGTGCCCCGCGAGTTCGTGTTCATGGACCGTGCGGCCATCGGTCTCGGCGGCGTGTTCCTCCATCTAAAGGCGGAAATGAACTTCCATCGCCTGTTCGAGGACGCGATCCGCGATTTCTCGGTGGAAAAGGTGGCGGGCCGCCAGGCAGCCGCGCTCGCAGGCGTGGGACTCCCCGCCGCAGCCTGAGAAGCAATTGCCCGTTCCGGCGCTTTCCGCTAATTCAGTTGCCACGTTCTTCCCGGGGAATTGGGGACCTCAAGCTATGGCAAGTCACGGCAAGTCCGAATACGGCACCGCCAAGGGCAACGATTACGCCGAGCACGCGAATACCTATGCGCTGTTCGTGCAGCTCGTGAAGTGGGGCATCATCATCAACGCGATCATCGTGTTCCTGATGTTCTGGTTCCTGACCTGAAGCTCCGGCACAATCCATGAAGATCGCGATCCCGGCTGAAACCGAACAGGGTGAGCCGCGCGTCGCGGCCACTCCGGAAACCGTCAAGCGTTACACAGGCCTCGGCGCGAAAGTCGCAGTCGAGAAGGGTGCGGGCGTCAAGTCCGGCATTCTCGATGCGGATTATTCCGCAGCCGGCGCCGAAGTCGGCGCCGATGTCGCAAAAGACGCCGACGTCGTCCTGAAAGTGCGCCGCCCTGCAAAGGGCGAGCTTTCGTCCTACAAGCCCGGCGCACTCGTCATTGCCACCATGGACCCTTACGGTAACGAGGCGGCGCTCGCCGACATGGCGGCGGCGAAGGTCAGCGCCTTCGCGATGGAGTTCATGCCGCGCATCACCCGCGCTCAGGCGATGGACGTTCTCTCTTCGCAGGCCAACCTCGCGGGCTATCGCGCGGTGGTCGATGCCGCCGCGGAATATGGCCGGGCGCTGCCGATGATGATGACGGCAGCGGGCACGGTGCCGGCCGCGCGCATCTTCATCATGGGCGTCGGCGTTGCCGGCTTGCAGGCCATCGCGACCGCGCGGCGCATGGGTGCCGTTGTGACGGCGACCGACGTACGCCCTGCGACTAAGGAGCAGGTGGAATCGCTCGGCGCGAAATTCCTCGCGGTCGAAGACGAGGAATTCAAGAACGCGCAGACCGCAGGCGGCTACGCCAAGGAAATGTCGAAAGAGTACCAGGCGAAGCAGGCGGCACTCACCGCCGATCACATCAAGAAGCAGGACATCGTGATCACGACCGCGCTGATCCCGGGCCGTCCGGCGCCGCGCCTTGTCACGAAGGAAATGGTCGCTTCGATGAAACCGGGTTCGGTGATCGTTGATCTCGCGGTCGAGCGCGGCGGTAACGTCGAAGGCGCCGTGCCCGGCAAGGTCGCGGACGTGAACGGCGTAAAGATCGTGGGACACCTCAACGTTCCCGGCCGGCTCGCCGCAACCGCGTCGGCGTTATACGCGAAGAATCTCTTTGCCTTCGTCGAAACCATGTTCGACAAGGAAAAGAAGTTCGCGCCGAACTGGGACGACGAACTGATCAAGGCGACGCTGCTGACCAAAGACGGCGCGATCGTCCATCCGAATTTCAAGAAGGGATAAGGCGATGATCGAATTCGTATCGCTTGCTCTTGCCACGTTCGCCGAAATCGGAGCTTCGACCGGCGCCGAGGAGCTGCTGCCGCTCGGCGCGATGCCGGTGGCGAGCGCCGCCAACGCCGCGAGTCCCTTCCTCTTCCAGATCTCGATCTTCGTGCTCGCCTGTTTCGTCGGCTACTATGTCGTGTGGTCGGTGACGCCGGCGCTGCATACGCCGCTGATGTCGGTGACCAACGCGATCTCCTCAGTGATCGTGGTCGGCGCGTTGCTCGCGGTCGGCGTTTCGCTGGCGGGCGACGCTTCCGCGGCGTGGTGGGCGCGGACGCTCGGCTTCTTCGCGCTGGTCATGGCCGCCGTGAACATCTTCGGCGGCTTCCTCGTCACGCACCGCATGCTTTCCATGTACAAGAAGAAGTGAGACGAACATGAGCGCTGATCTCGTCGCACTTCTCTATCTCGTCGCCGGCGTTCTGTTCATTCTGGCGCTGCGCGGGCTGTCGCATCCGACCACGTCGCGGCAGGGCAATTTCTACGGCATGACCGGCATGGCGATTGCGATCGTCACCACGCTGGCTTACTCGCCGCCCGCCGATGCCGTCGGCTGGGGTCTCGTGATCGGCGGTCTTGCCATCGGCGGCTCGATCGGCGCGGTCATGGCGCGTAGGATCGCCATGACCGCGATGCCTCAGCTTGTCGCGGCGTTCCACTCGCTCGTCGGAATGGCAGCGGTGCTGGTCGCGGCGGCGGCACTTTACGCGCCGGCGGCTTTCGGCATCGGTGCAGTGGGCGCGATTGCGAAGGCCTCGCTTGTCGAAATGGCGCTCGGTGCCGCGATCGGCGCGATCACCTTCACGGGCTCGGTGATCGCGTTCGCGAAATTGAACGGCAACATGTCAGGCGCGCCGATCATCCTGCCCGCGCGTCACATCATCAATATCGCGCTCGCGGCGGCCGTGCTCTTCTTCATGTATGGCCTCGTGGTTTCCGAGAGCCATGTAGATTTCTGGCTGGTCGTGTTTCTCGCGTTTGCCTTGGGTGTGCTCATCATCATTCCGATCGGCGGCGCGGACATGCCGGTCGTGGTCTCGATGCTGAATTCCTATTCCGGCTGGGCCGCTGCCGGCATCGGCTTCACGCTCGGCAACGCCGCGCTCATCATCACCGGCGCGCTGGTAGGCTCGTCCGGCGCGATCCTGTCCTACATCATGTGCAAGGGCATGAACCGGAGCTTCATCTCCGTGATCCTCGGCGGCTTCGGCGGCGAAACCGCGGCGGCCGGCGGCGCGGTCGAGACGCGGCCGGTGAAACAAGGTTCTGCGGACGACGCCGCCTTCATCATGAAGAACGCCGAAAAAGTGATCATCGTGCCGGGCTACGGCATGGCGGTCGCGCAGGCGCAGCACGTGCTTCGCGAAATGGCGGACAAGCTGAAAGAGGAAGGCGTGCAGGTGAAATACGCGATCCACCCCGTCGCGGGCCGCATGCCGGGGCACATGAACGTGCTCTTGGCCGAAGCGAACGTGCCTTACGACGAAGTGTTCGAGCTCGAGGACATCAATTCCGAATTCGCGCAGGCCGACGTCGCCTTCGTGATCGGTGCGAACGACGTGACCAATCCTTCCGCCAAGACCGATCCGAAATCGCCGATCTTCGGCATGCCGGTGCTCGACGTCGAAAAGGCGAAGACGGTGCTTTTCGTCAAGCGCGGCATGGGCTCGGGCTACGCGGGCGTCGAGAACGAACTCTTCTTCCGCGACAACACCATGATGCTGTTCGCCGACGCGAAGAAGATGGTCGAGAACATCGTCAAGGGGATGTAGTCCTTTGTCATTCCGGGGCGGCGCGGAACGCGTCGAACCTGGAATCCAGGCCTTAAGCATTGCGTTCGTTGCTCTGGATTCCTGATCGTGCCAAGTGGCGCGTCCGGAATGACAGAATGTTTCAGACGGTTCTGCTAAGCTGCCAGCATGAAGACGTTCGTTGTCTTTCTCATTGCCGGTTACGCCGCGCTCTGCGCCTTCATGTATTTCGCGCAGCGGGGCTTGATGTATTTCCCCGACCGCACACGCACCGCGCCGGCCGATGCCGGCCTGCCCGAAGCGAAAGAAGAGAAGCTGGTCACCGCCGACGGCGAGACCATCATCGTCTGGCACATTCCGCCGCGCGACGAGACGAAGCCCGTCGTCGTTTATTTCCATGGTAACGGCGGCGCGCTGAACCTGCGGGCGCAGCGTTTTGCGTCGCTTGCGCTTGAGGGCATCGGCGTGGTTGGCGTGTCCTATCGCGGCTATGGCGGTTCCACAGGTTCGCCTTCCGAAGACGGGCTGATTGCCGACGGTGTCGCCGCCTATGAGTTCGCGGCGAAGCGCTACACGCCTGCGCGGGTCGCGCTGTGGGGCGAGTCGCTCGGCACCGGCGTCGCGGTGGCGGTCGCCTCCGAGGCGCCGGTAGCGAAGCTCGTACTGGAGACGCCGTTCACCTCGGCGGCTGAAGTCGGCGCTTCGGTCTATCCGTTCCTGCCGGTGCGGTGGCTGATGAAAGATCAGTTTCGCTCGGATCTCCGCATCAGGAGCGTCAAGGCGCCGGTGCTGATTCTGCACGGCGAGCGCGACAGCGTGGTGCCGATTCGTTTCGGCGAGCGGCTGTTTGAGATGATTGCCGGCGAGAAGAAATTCATGCGCATCAAAGGCGGCGAGCATTACGACCTCGACCGGCGCGGCGGGCTGAAAGCTGCAATCGAGTTTCTGGCCGCGAAATGAAAAGGGCCGCTCGAAAGCGGCCCTGATCGAATTTCTGTTTCCCTGGACTCAGCTGCGCGGCGGGCGCGAACCGAAACCGCCGCCCGAACCACCGCGGCCGCCGCCGGCACCCGCACCGAAGGCCGGCTTGGCGGGCTTCGAGGGCAGGAGGCCTTCGCGCTGCAGCTTCTTGCGGGCGAGCTTGCGCGCACGGCGCACGGCTTCCGCCTTCTCGCGGGCTTTCTTTTCGGACGGCTTTTCGTAGTGGCCGCGCAGCTTCATTTCGCGGAAGATGCCCTCGCGCTGCATCTTCTTCTTGAGCGCCTTGAGAGCCTGATCGACGTTGTTGTCGCGAACGAGAACCTGCACGTGTGCTCCTAGAAAACCTTGGGTTTTGGGATTGGCGAGACAAATCGCCTCGCCGAAGGCCGGGTGCCTACCAGAAGGTTCTGGAATTGTCCAATCCGGCCCGGGCCCGGGGTCAGCGGTTCCGGCCGGCAAGCTGGTTCCGGACGAGCGCAACCAGCGCCCCCACGGCGGCGCCTACAAAGAGCCCGCCGAGCAGCCGCCCGGAGACATAGGAATAGCCCAGCGCGAGCAGCCCCTGATTGACGACCTGCAGGGCCTGGTAAAGGACGCCAATCACGGCGCCGAGCACCGCCCACTGTTTGAGCGGCCATACGTCTCCGAACATCGCTTTCCCCGTTTGCTATGCAGCCAAATCTAGCAGGCAGCCCGCATAAGGCCATGCCGGCGCGGGCGATGACGAAGCCAAGCGGGTTTGCTATTCGCGATCCATGAAAATTACCAAGATTACCGACATCGTCGTTCCGATTGCGTCCTCGATCCGCAATGCCTTCATCGACTTTTCGACCATGACCGCGAGCGTGGTCGCGATCGAAACCGACGTTTCGCGCGACGGCAGGCCGGTCGTGGGCTTCGGCTTTAATTCGAACGGCCGCTACGCGCCGCAGGGGCTCCTTCGCGAGCGCTTCATCCCACGGTTGCGCGATGCGAAGAACATCGAAGATGCGCGCGGCTTCATCGACCCGGCGAAAGCCTGGGCCGCGATGATGCAGAACGAGAAACCGGGCGGGCACGGCGAGCGCTCGGTTGCGGTCGGCGTGCTCGACATGGCGCTGTGGGATGCCGTTTCGAAAGCCGAAGGCGTGCCGCTGTGGAAGTTGCTTTCCGACCGCTACAACGGCGGCAAGTATGACGAGACCGCGTGGGTCTATGCCGCGGGCGGCTACTATTATCCGGGCGAGGAGCTCAAATCGCTTGCCGACGAAATGAAACGCTATCTCGATCTCGGCTATTCGACGGTGAAGATGAAGATCGGCGGTGTGCCGCTCAAAGACGACATGGCGCGCATCGAAGCGGCGCTGAAGGTCGTCGGCGGCGATGGCCAGAAACTTTGCGTCGATGTGAACGGCCGCTTCGATCTGCAGACCGCGCTCGACTACGCGCGCGCGATCGAGCCCCTGAACCTGCGCTGGTACGAGGAGCCGGTCGATCCGCTCGATTATCTCCTGCATGCGGCGCTCGCCACCGAGTATGCCGGGCCGATCGCGACCGGCGAGAACCTGTTCTCGATGCAGGATGCGCGCAACCTGATCCGTCATGGCGGTCTGCGTGCCGACCGCGACATTCTCCAGATGGATCCCGCGCTTTCCTACGGTCTCGTCGAATACCTGCGGACGCTCGCGATGCTAAAACAGCACGGCTGGTCGCCGCGCCGCTGCGTACCGCATGGCGGCCACCAGTTCGCGCTCAACATCGCGACCGGCCTTGGCCTCGGCGGCAACGAGTCCTATCCGCAGGTGTTCGCACCCTTCGGCGGTTTTGCCGACGACACGCCGGTGAAAGACAGCCGCGTGAAAATGCCGGACATTCCAGGAATCGGATTCGAGGCGAAGAACGCGCTCTATGCTGTGATGAAGCCGATGATGGCGTAGCGCGGCCTGTCGGCGGCCGATTGAGGTGCCGACAACTTGCGAGGACTGACCCTGCGTTCCCCAGTCCAGCCGCAGATAGCGTTATAGCTTGATCCGCGTCACATGTCCCATCTTGCGGCCAGCCTTCGCGGCGCCCTTGCCGTAAAGATGAACGGAGGCGCCAGGCTCTTTCGCAAGCTTCTCCCAACCGAGCGCTTCGTCACCGATCAGGTTCGTCATCGTAACCTGCTTGCCGATGCGCTTCGCTGCGTTCAGCGGCCAGCCGGCGACCGCGCGGATGTGCTGCTCGAACTGGCTCGCGGTCGCCCCGCCGAGGGTCCAGTGACCGGAATTGTGCACGCGCGGCGCGATTTCGTTCACGAGCAGCTCGCGCTTCGCGCCCTTTTTAGCCACGAACATCTCGACCGCGAGCACGCCGACATAGTTCAGCGCCTTCGCGATCTTGGTGGCAATGGCGACGGCGTCCTTCGCAAGCGCCGGCGTGATCTTCGCGGGCACGGTGGATGTATGGAGAATGTGGTCGCGATGCAGGTTCTCGATCGGGTCGAAGGCCGCGGTCCTGCCGTCGGCGCCGCGTGCGATCACAACCGAAATCTCGCGCTCGAATTTCACGAAGCCCTCGAGTACCGCCGGCTTCTCGCCGATGGAGCGCCAGGCGCCCGCAAGATCGTCGCCCTTCTCCAGTTTCACTTGTCCTTTGCCGTCGTAGCCCATTCGCGCAGTCTTGAGGATCGCGGGGAAGCCGATCTTTGCGAAGGCCGCCGACAATTCCATCGAGGTATTGACCTGCGCGAACGGCGCAGTCGCGATCTTCAAGGAGTTTACGAACTTCTTTTCCTTGACTCGGTCCTGCGTGGTGGCGAGCACATCCGCGCCGGGAAAGAGCGGCTTGCGGGCTGCGACAAAAGCCGCTGTCTCCGCGGGGATATTCTCGAACTCGTAGGTCACGGCATCGACCGTGTTCAGAAAATCCGCGAGCCGCGCCCAGTTGTCGAACGGCGCACAGGTCGAATTGCGCACGACATCGAAAGCGCAAGAATCCTTCTTGTCGGAATAGATGTGCACGCGGAAGCCGAGTTCGTGCGCGGCCAGCGCGAGCATGCGGCCGAGCTGGCCGCCCCCCAGAATGCCGATGGTCGCGTCGGGCGCGAGCGGTTTGTGGAGCGGAATCATTTCGGCCTCAGCGGGATCTTCTTCGTCTGCTTGGCTCGGAAGGCATCGAGCTTCTTCGCGAGAGCCTTGTCGGATAGCGCGAGCACGGCGGCGGCAAGCAACCCCGCGTTCTTCGCACCGGCCTCGCCGATCGCGAGCGTGCCGACCGGAATGCCGGCCGGCATCTGCGCGATGGAGAGGAAACTGTCGACGCCCTTCAACGCCTTCGATTTCACAGGAACACCGAATACCGGGAGCGCCGTCAGCGAGGCGGTCATGCCGGGAAGGTGCGCGGCGCCGCCGGCGCCCGCGATGATGACCTTGAAGCCATTTTCTCGCGCCGATTTCGCGAAGTCGTAAAGCCTTTGCGGCGTGCGGTGCGCGGATACGACAAGGCTTTCATGTCTGATGCCGAAATCGTCGAGCACGTCTGCCGCGTGTTTCATGGTTTCCCAGTCGGACTGGCTGCCCATGATGATTGCGACGGCCGGTTTTCCCGCGCCCATTAATTTCTGCCCCGCTAAGCTTGGAAAGCGCCGGATTATAAGAGAGGGTGCACTGCTTGCAAGAAGAGTCGGGATTCTCACGAGAACAATCGTTAATGCCGCGAGAAAAGCCGCAGAATAAAGGGGCGGGCCGCGCGAAGCGCGAGCGCGCTGCGCCGCGCAAGACGGGCCGCGAGCGGGCTTTCCCGGAGCAGGTTTCCTCGACGCTGGCCGCCGAGATCGAACGGCTCCGCGAGCAGCTCTCGCGCTCGGAGGCGCTGCGCGAGCAGCTCGAGAAATCCGCGCTCGAAGACGCGCTTACCGGCTTGCTCAACCGGCGCGGTTTCGAGCGCGCGTTCGCGCAGGCGATCGCCTACCTCAAGCGCTATGGCGGTTCGGCGGCGCTCCTCTATCTCGATCTCGATCGCTTCAAGCCGGTCAACGACCGCTATGGCCACGCGGCCGGCGACGTCGTGCTGCGGGAAATCGCACGGCTTCTGCTCGGCAGCGTGCGCGCCTCCGATATCGCGGCGCGGCTCGGCGGCGACGAACTGGCGCTGGTATTGTGGAATCTCGATGCCCGACAGATGGCCACAAAGATGCGGGCCCTGGAAACGCTTGTCGAGAACGCCTCGTTTGAAGTGGCGGGCGCGAAGCTCGACGTCGGCGTTTCCATCGGCGGGGTGATGCTCGCGCCGGAGGACGATCTCGCTTCGGCGCTATCGCGCGCGGATGCGGCGATGTACGCGCGGAAGAAGGAGCGGCGAAGTTAGTATCTCGTGATGCCCGGCCTTGTGCCGTGCATCCACGCTTTTGCTGTCGTGAGTTTCTTAAGGCGTGGATGGCCGGGACGAGCCCGGCCATGACGAGTTAACGAAGAAACGGCCGCATGCCTTCGCGGGCGAGTTCGTCGGCACGTTCGTTTTCGGCGTGGCCGGCATGGCCTTTCAGCCAGTGCCACTCGACCCGGTGCTGGAGCGCGGCTTTCTCCAGCCGCTGCCAGAGTTCGATGTTTTTCACCGGCTTCTTGTCGGCGGTCTTCCAGCCGTTTTTCTTCCAGTTGCGCATCCACGCGGTGATGCCGCCCTTCACGTATTGCGAGTCGGTATAGAGGTCGGCGTCGCAATCTGCGGGCAGCGACTCCAGCGCCATGATCGCGGCCATCAGCTCCATCCGATTGTTGGTGGTGAGCGCTTCGCCGCCCTTGAGCTCGGTCCGCTTGCCGTTGAGCTCGATAACCGCACCCCAGCCGCCGGGGCCCGGATTGCCGGAGCAGGCGCCGTCGGAATGAATCTTCACGCGGTTGCCCATGTCATTCCTTACGCCGCCAGTCCGTAGTCCTGCGCGCGCTCGATGCGGCGGTGGAACTGCAGTTTCTTCAAGTACTCCTTCGGGTCCTTCGGCCGCACCAGCGCGCCTTCCGGCACGTTCAGCCAGTCGAAAGTGCGCGTGAGCAGAAAGCGCAGCGCCGCGCCGCGCGCAAGCAGCGGCATGGCCTCGACTTCATCGTTCGTCAGCGGCCGCGCGGCGTTGTAGTTCGACAGCAGCGCCTTGCCTTTCGTCACGTTGAACGAGCCGTCGATCTCGAAGCACCAGGCGTTGAGGCAGATCGCGATGTCGTAGGCGTAGAAATCGTTGCAGGCGAAATAGAAATCGATCAGTCCGGAGAGCTTCTCGCCGAGAAAGAAGACGTTGTCGGGAAACAGGTCGGCATGGATCACGCCGGCGGGCAGATTCTTCGGCCAGCGCGCGTAGAGATGCGCGACTTCATCCTCGATCAAGGCGGCAAGTCCCGGCGCGACTTCGTCCGCGCGCGGCGCGCATTGTACGGCTAGTTTCTGCCAGCCCTCGGGTCCGAGCGCATTCTCGCGCCGGATCGAAAAACCTTCTCCGGCCTTGTGAAACGCGGCGAGTACGCCGCCAAGCGCCGCGCAATGCGCGTTGTTCGGGCGGCGCACAGAAATGCCTTCGAGGAAGGTGATGACCGCGGCCGGACGACCGGCAAGTTCGCCGAGCGCATTGCCGTGCTTGTTTTTTACCGGTTGCGGGCAGTTCAGGCCGCGCGCGGCGCAATGTTCCATCAGCCCGACGAAGAACGGCAGGTCTTTCGGATCGACGCGTTTTTCGTAGAGCGTAAGGAAGTAATAGCCGCGGTCGGTGTGCAGCATGTAGTTCGTGTTCTCGACACCCTCGGCGATGCCCTTGAAGGACATCATCTCGCCGATATCGTAATCGGCGAGAAAGGCTTCGAGCTGCTCGTCGCTGACTTCGGTGTAGACGGCCACGCGATTACTCCGCCGCCGTGTCGCGCAACTCGCGCGGCAGCGGGAAAAACACGTCTTCCTGCGGGCCGGCATAGGTATCGACCTCGACAGAATAGCGCTTCGCAAACGCGTCGATGATCTCCTCGACCAGCACTTCGGGAGCGGAAGCGCCCGCGGTGATGCCGAGACTCGAAATATTTCCGAACACGCTCCAGTCGATGTCGTCCGCGCGCTGCACCAGCGCCGTCGCCTTGCAGCCCGAGCGCTCCGCGACTTCGCGCAACCGCTGCGAATTCGACGAGTTCGGCGCACCGACCACGATCATGGCTTCGACCTCAGGTGCCACGTTCTTCACCGCTTCCTGACGGTTGGTGGTGGCGTAGCAGATGTCTTCCTTGTGCGGGCCTACGATCGCGGGGAAGCGTTCCTTCAGGATCGAAACCATCTCCGCGGTGTCGTCCACGGAGAGCGTGGTCTGCGTGACATAGGCGAGCGCGTCTGGATTTTTGGGCCGAATCGCGCGGGCATCTTCCGCGGTTTCGATCAGAGTGACCGAGCCCGGCGGAAGCTGGCCCATGGTGCCGATGGTCTCGGGGTGCCCCGCATGGCCGATCAGCAGAATCTCGCGTCCGCGCTTGGCGTGCACCATGGCCTCGCGGTGGACCTTGGTCACGAGCGGGCAGGTGGCGTCGATCGCGAACAGGTTTCGTGCAGCTGCTTCGTCCGGCACCGATTTCGGCACGCCATGCGCGGAAAAGATCACCGGGCGGTCGCCGTCCGGGACTTCGGCCAGTTCGTCCACGAATATCGCCCCCTTCCGGCGCAGGCCCTCGACGACATACTTGTTGTGGACGATCTCGTGACGGACATAGACCGGCGGCCCGTATTTCTGGAGCGCACGCTCGACCGCGTCGATTGCACGCACCACGCCCGCGCAGAATCCGCGCGGCGCGCACAAAAGCACGCGCAGGCGGGGCAGGGCGGAACCGGGCGAAACAGCCATGAATTCAAGCCTTTCGGGCCTAGATCGGCGAGGGCCGGGGCGTAAGTCAACCAATACCCCAATCCCGCGTTGATTTGGACCGGGCACCCCCCTATATAGGCGCCGACCCCGGTCATCCTGAGGACGTTACCGAGGCTCCCGCTTTGAAAGAATAGCGGCAGCGCTCGCGAAACCGTATCCGGATGACGATCGTTGACGCGTTAGAGGCGCGAAGAACCATGTCGCACATGCCGTTAATGCCCAAGGCGACCGCCGTATGGCTGGTCGACAATACGTCGCTTTCGTTCGAACAGATCGCGGACTTCTGCAAGCTGCATCCGCTCGAGGTGAAAGGCATCGCCGACGGCGAAGTCGCGCAGGGCATCAAGGGCCTCGATCCGGTGGCTTCCGGCCAGCTCACGCGCGAGGAACTCGACACCGCGATTGCCGACCCGAACCACAAGCTCGTCATGGCCGACGCCAAGGTGCGCCTGCCAGAGCCGAAGTCGAAGAAGGGCCCGCGCTATACGCCGGTATCGAAGCGGCAGGACCGTCCCGATGCGATCCTGTGGCTCGTGAAAAACCATCCCGAGCTCAAGGACGCGCAGATCATGCGCCTCGTCGGCACCACGAAGTCGACGATCCAGTCGGTGCGCGAGCGCAAGCACTGGAATTCGGCGAACCTGCAGGCGCGCGACCCGGTGATGCTGGGCCTGTGCTCGCAGATCGATCTCGATCACGAAGTGCGCCGTGCCTCTAAGGGCAAGCCGCAGCCGGACGCCGAGCCCGTGCGCACGCTGCTCCCCGCCGAACAGACGACCGCCCAGCCGGAGGCCGAGGCCGCGCTAGCGCCGCAGGACGACCGCAAGCAGTCGATCGACGCCGAGAATGTATTCGCCAAGCTCGGCGGCATGAAGCGCAGCGAGTAGTAAGCGTTTCGTTCTTGCAATCAGATAAATTCGTCCTGCCCGGCACTCGGGTCCGGCTTCGCCGGTCCGAGCACAAGCCTTGTGCCGGGCATCCACGTCTTTAAGGCTTGGAAAACTTGTAAAAGCGTGGATGGCCGGGACAAGCCCGGCCATGACGAGTGAGTTACTCCAGCGCCTCGTCCTTCACATCGACAATGTAATTCAATGCGAGGCGGCCGCCGTCGGGGAAGATGGTCTCCCCGGTGACATAGCTCGCATCGTCGGAGGCGAGGAACGACGCCACGCTTGCGATCTCCTCCGGGCCGCCGATGCGCTGCAGGGGCGTGCGCGACAGCAGGCGGCGCTTCGCAGCCTTGTCCTTCGCGACGCCTGCGAGGATTTCGGTCGCGATCGAACCCGGGCCGATCGCATTCACGCGGATACCGTGGCTCGCGAGCGACAGCGCCATGACTTTCGTGAGTTGCTGGATGCCGCCCTTGGAAACCGAATAAGGCACCTGGTTCGGGATCGCGACCACCGAATTCACCGACGACATGTTGATGATGTTGCCCGGTTTCCGGCCGGCTTTCGCCTGCGCGACCATCTGTTTCGCCGCGACCTGACCCGCGAGAAACGAGCCTTTCAGGTTCACGCGCAGCACGCGGTCGAAGTCGCTCTCGGAGATGTCGAGAAAGTCGGCGGTGTGGATGATTCCGGCGTTGTTCACGAGAATGTCGAGCGCACCGAATTTCGCGACCGTCGCCTTGACGAGCGCATCGACCGCTTTCGCGTCACCGACGTCGCACACGACAAAATGCGCGTTCGCGCCGAGCGATTTTGCGGCTTCCGCGCCAATTTTCTCGTCGATGTCGGACAGCACGACTTTCGCGCCGTCTTCGACGAAGCGCCTGGCGATGGCAAGGCCGATGCCGCGCGCGGCGCCGGTGACGAGGGCGGTTCGGTCGGAGAGTTTTTTCATTGGATCATCCAAAAGTTTCATATCGTCATTCCGGACGGCGCGTTAGCGCCGATCCGGAATCCAGTAAGCTTCAGGGCAAGTATAGCCACAGGGGTTACTGGATTTCGGGTTCGCGACTACGTTGCGCCCCGGAATGACAAGCGCTACCCCGCCATTCCCTTGCTCTTCAGTGCGGCCGTAATTTCGTCGAGGATCGCGGGATCGTCGATGGTCGCCGGCATGTTCCATGGCTCTTTATCGGCGATCTTCTTCATGGTGCCGCGCACGATCTTGCCGGAGCGCGTTTTCGGAAGCCGCGCCACCACCATCGCGGTCTTGAAGGCTGCGACCGGACCGATCTTCTCGCGCACCAGCGCGACAAGCTCCTTCTCGATCGTGTCATGCGGCTTGTTCACGCCCGCTTTCAAGACAACGAAGCCGACCGGCAACTCGCCTTTCAACTGATCCGCGACGCCGATCACCGCGCACTCCGCGATATCCGCGTGGGATGCGAGTACTTCTTCCATGCCGCCGGTGGAGAGGCGATGGCCCGCGACATTGATGATGTCGTCGGTGCGGCCCATGATGTAGAGATAGCCGTCCTCGTCCTTGTATCCGGCGTCGGCGGTTTTGTAGTAGCCGGGAAACTCCGCGAGATAGGCGTCCTTGAATTTCTGGTCCTGCTGCCAGAGCGTCGGTAAGCATCCGGGCGGCAGCGGCAGTTTAACGACGATGTTGCCCATCGTTCCGTTCGCGACCGGCTTGCCGCCGTCGTCGACGACCTGCACGTCGTAGCCAGGCATCGGCACGGTCGGCGAGCCGTGCTTGACCGGAAGAAAGCCGAGGCCCGCAGGATTGCCGACGATGGTCCAGCCGGTTTCGGTCTGCCACCAGTGATCGATCACCGGCACCTTCAGAATGTTCTCGGCCCATTTGATCGTGTCGGGGTCGGCGCGCTCGCCCGCGAGAAACAGCGTGCGGAATTTCGAAAGGTCGTAGTTCTTCACGAACCTGCCTTCCGGATCCTCTTTCTTGATCGCGCGGAAGGCGGTGGGCGCGGTGAAGAGCGCGACCGCGCCGTGTTCGGAGGCGACCCGCCAGAACGCGCCGGCATCCGGCGTGCCGACCGGTTTGCCCTCATAAACCACCGACGTGCAGCCGTGCAGAAGCGGTGCATAGACGATGTAGGAGTGGCCGACCACCCAGCCGATGTCCGACGAGGTCCACCAGACTTCGCCCTCCTTGATACCGTACATGTTTTCCATCGACCACTTCAGCGCGACGGCATGACCGCCGTTGTCGCGCACGACACCTTTCGGAATGCCGGTGGTGCCGGAGGTGTAGAGAATGTAAAGCGGGTCGGTCGCCTTCACCGGCACGCATTCGGAAGTTTTGCTCGCTTTGAGCGCCGCTTCGCGCAGGCTCGCCCAGTCGTGATCGCGGCCCGCGATCATGTCGGCTTTCTGCTGCGGACGCTGAAACAGAATGACGTTCTTCGGCTTTTCGTGCGCCATCTCGATCGCGGCGTCGAGCAGGGGTTTGTAGGGCACCACGCGCTGCACCTCGATGCCGCAGCTTGCGGTGAGCAGCAGCTTCGGTTTGGCGTCGTTGAGCCTTGTCGCCAGTTCCTTCGGCGCGAAACCGCCGAACACCACCGAATGCACCGCGCCGATCCTCGCGCAGGCCAGCATCGCAACGAGGGCCTCAGGAATCATCGGCATGTAGATGACGACGCGGTCGCCTTTTTCGACACCGAAATCGCGCAGAATCGCGCCGAAGGCCGAGACTTCGCGCTGCAGCTCCTTGTAGGTGATGTTGCGCCTGGTCTGCGTGACCGGGCTGTCATAGGCGAAGGCGATCTGGTCCGCCCGCGCGCCGTCGGCATGGCGGTCGACCGCATTGTAGCAGGTGTTCATTGTGCCGTCGGGAAACCAGCGGCCGTAAACGCCGGCTTTGGGATCGAACACCGTCTTCGGTTTTTCGACCCAGTCGATCGCTTCGGCGGCCTGCGCCCAGAATGCTTCCGGGTCGCGCTGCCAATGCGCGTAGACTTTCGGGTAGCGGCTCGCGATCGGGGTGACCATTCGTTTCTTCCCTGCAGGCGTTATCGTTTTGTCCCAATTGTCGCGCTGGCGAGCCGCTTGGCAAGGGCGGCGTTGGTCGCAGGAAATTCATTTGTCATGGCCGGGCTTGTCCCGGCCATCCACGCCTTACCAGGTTTCGACGCTTCAAAGACGTAGATGCCCGGCACAAGGCTTGTGCTCGGGCCGGCGAAGCCGGACCCGAGTGCCGGGCATGACGAAGTAAGAAGTTATGCTTGAACCTGCGTAGCAACCAAGACGCTCGATCTCTATAACCCCCGCGGCATGCTTCCCGCCGATCCCGTATTCTGGTTCTTCGCCGCCGCCGCCGTCACCTGCTTCGGCTTCGCCAAAGGAGGCTTCGGCGGCATCGGCATGGCCGGTACGCCGATTCTCGCACTCGTGGTTCCGCCGCTCGAAGCCGCGGCGATCCTGCTGCCGATCCTCCTGATGCAGGACGCGATCTCGCTGTGGGCGTTCCGCAGGGAGTGGGATGCGTGGAATCTGAAGGTGTTGCTGCCGGGCGCGGTCGCCGGCATCGGCATTGCCTGGGCGCTTGCCGCCTATGTTTCGGATGCCTGGGTTAAACTCATCATCGGAGTGATCGCCTTCGTGTTCGTCATGAACCAGTGGTTTGGCCTTGCGGCAAAAGCCGCAAAGGCAGCGCGGCCGAGCGCGGCCAGCGGAATCCTGTGGGGTGCTGCGTCGGGCTTCACCAGTACGCTCGCGCATGCCGGCTCGCCGCCGATGAACATTCATGTGCTGCCGCAGAAGCTGCCGAAGATGGTTTTCATCGGCACCTTTACGATCTTCTTTGCCGCGGTGAACGCGATCAAGGTGGTGCCGTTCTTCTTTCTCGGAGAGTTCACCGACCGCGTGCTTGTGATCGCTCTCGTGCTCATGCCGCTTGCGATCTTCACCAACATCGCGGGTATCCGGCTTGCGCGCCGCGTGCCGGAAGAACTGTTCTACCGGATCGCCTATTTTCTGATGTTCCTTGTCGCCCTTGCGCTGATCTGGCAGGGCGCAAGCGCGATCCTGTAGTGCTAGCGCCGGTTCCTCGGCGGAGCTTCAAAAAATATTTCACGCGTTGCGCTTTTTGTCCGAACCATGCCGCGCGCTCGCGGTTTCCGACGGTGAGGGTTGGACGAAACGGATTCGAGGAGTGAAACATGAAAATCATTACGCCATTGGCAACCACCGTGGCGGCCGCAGCGCTGTTATCCGCAGGCGCGGTCGCGCAGACTCCGCCGAAAGACAACAAGACCATGACGCCGAACCAGACCCAGACCGCGCCGTCGCAAACGCCGTCCGCCGCGCCTTCGACCGCAGCCGCTGCCACGCAGCAGCAGGCCAACCAGTGGCGCGGTTCGCAGCTGATCGGCCTCGACGTCTACAACGACAAGGACGAGAATATCGGTGACATCAACGACGTCATTCTCGGGAAGGACGGCAAGATCGAGCTGATCGTGGTCGGAGTCGGCGGCTGGCTCGGCATGGGTCAGCATGACGTCGCGCTGCGCTGGGAGCAGGTCCGCTTCAGCGAGCAGCCGCGCAAGGGTGAGGGTGCGAATGCAGAGCAGGGCGAGAAGCCCGACCACGCCAAGGTCAATATGACCAAGGATCAACTCAAGGCAATGCCGGCGTTCAAATACGCGAGCGACCAGAATCGCACCTAACTTACTCCCCGCGCCTTGAGGCCCGCCGCATTACCGGCGGGCCCTTTATCTTGTCTGGAGGGCCGTTGGCCGAGCGATTGATCGGAACCCCGTCGGTTCGCTAGGGTCGCGCCGGAACGGGGTACCCTTATGAAAAAGACCGCTTACGACATCGATCTCGACAAGAACCCGGCGAACTACCAGCCACTGACGCCGCTTTCGTTTCTGGAACGCTCGGCAGCTGTGTTCCCCGATCATGTCGCGATCGTTCACGGGCCGATGCGCCGGACTTATCGCGAATTCCATGCGCGGTCGAAGAAGCTCGGCTCGGCGCTGGCGAAGCGCGGAATCGCACGCGGCGACACTGTCGCGGTACTGCTCGCCAATACGCCGGCGATGCTGGAGTGCCACTACGGCGTGCCGATGACGGGCGGCGTCTTGAACACGCTGAACACGCGGCTGGACGCCGCCACCATCGGCTTCTCGCTGGATCACGGCGAAGCGAAAATTCTCATCGTCGACAGAGAATTCTCCAAGATGGCGAAGGAGGCGCTGAAGCTCTGCCAGGTCAAGCCGCTGGTCGTCGACTACGACGACCCGGAGTACAAAGGCGACGGCGAGAAAATCGGCACATTGGATTACGAGGCGCTGGTCGCGGAAGGCGACGAGAACTACCAGCGCCAGGCCCCTGGCGACGAGTGGGACGCGATTTCGCTGAACTACACCTCCGGCACCACCGGCGATCCCAAGGGCGTGGTCTATCATCATCGGGGTGCTGCGCTGCTCGCCACCGGCAACGTGCTCACCGGCAGCATGAAGAAACACGCGGTCTATCTCTGGACGCTGCCGATGTTTCATTGCAACGGCTGGTGCTTCCCGTGGTCGATCTCGGTCTGCTCCGGTACGCACGTCTGTTTACGGCAGGTGCGCGCGAAGCAGATGTTCGACCTGATCGCCGAACATAAGGTCACGCATCTGTGCGGCGCGCCGATCGTGATGGCGACTTTGCTCAACGCGCCGGAGGAAGAAAAGAAGCCGCTGCCGCATGTCGTGGAATTCTTCACTGCGGCGGCGCCGCCGCCGGAAGCGGTGCTCTCCGGCATGAAGGACGCGGGCTTCAACGTCACGCATCTTTACGGGCTCACCGAGACCTACGGGCCGGCGGCTGTGAACGACTGGCATCAGGAGTGGGACTTGCTCGATCCTGCAGCACAAGCCGCGAAGAAGGCGCGCCAGGGCGTCACCATCGCGCCGCTCGAAGGGCTCGAGGTGATGGACCCGGAGACCATGAAGCCGGTGCCGCGCGACGGCGAAACCATGGGCGAGGTCATGTTCCGCGGCAACGTGGTGATGAAGGGCTATCTCAAGAACAAGAAATCGACCGACGCGGCCTTCGCCGGCGGCTGGTTTCATTCGGGCGATCTCGGCGTGATGCATCCGGACGGCTACATCCAGCTCAAGGACCGCTCCAAGGACATCATCATCTCCGGCGGCGAGAACATCTCTTCGATCGAGGTCGAGGACGCGCTCTACAAGCACCCCGCCGTGCAGGCTGCGGCAGTGGTCGCGAAAGCCGACGAGAAATGGGGCGAGACGCCCTGCGCCTTCATCGAATTGAAGCCGGGCAAGCAGGCGACGAAGGACGATCTGATCGCGCACTGCAGGAGCAATCTCGCCGGCTACAAGGTGCCGCGGCACATCGTGTTCGTGGAGTTGCCGAAGACCTCGACCGGCAAGATCCAGAAGTTCAAGCTGCGCGAGATGACGAAGGAAGTTTGATTTAACCTCGTCATGGCCGGGCTCGTCCCGGCCATCCACGCCTTAACAGCCTATCGGCCAGAAAGGCGTGGATGCCCGGCACAAGGCTTGTGCTCGGGCCGGCGAAGCCGGACCCGAGTGCCGGGCATGACGAATAAAGATGCTGACGCTTATGCCAACTTCTCCCCGCAAACAGAAACTTCCGCTGCAGAACGATGTCGACTGGCGGCTTGCGCTGAAAGAGCGCCCCTTTCTCGGCACTTTCGTGCTGATTGCGCGCGGCACCATGCTGCTTGCCATCGTCGGTACCTTCCTGATCGCGACGGCGCTGCTTGCGCACGCGCTCTGGGAAATCGGGGACGCGGTGATAGACCTAGTCCGCTGGGAGGCGGATACCAAGAAGCTGACGATTGCCGCGATCGAGACGGTCGATGCGTTCCTGATCGTCACCGTGCTGCATGTCTTCGCGATCGGACTTTACCAGCTCTACATTCAGGACCGGATCCCGCTGCCGGCATGGCTCATCGTCGAGAACATCGACGATCTGAAGGTTACGCTCTCGGGCGTCGTCATCCTCGCGCTTGGGGTGTTCTTTCTCGGCCGCACTTTCAGCGGTGACGGATCGCAGAACCTGCTTGTGCTGGGCGGCGGCATCGGCGCGGTGATCGTGGCGCTGACCTATTTCGTCCATGTTCAGCACAAGCATAAGGATGGCCGCTGACATGTTCGAGGTCCGGAACGAAAGCGGCATTGCCGTTCTCACGCTTCGCTACGGCAAGGCCAATGCGCTGGATGTCGGGTTCTGCAAGGCGCTGCGAAAGGAATTCCGGCGGATTGCGAAGTCGGACGCCCGCGCCGTCGTCGTCACGAGCGAAGGCACGATATTCTCCGCGGGCGTCGACCTTCCGCGCGCGGCCGAAGGTGGGCGCAAATACTTGCGAAATCTCGTTCATGCGCTCGACGAAATGTATGAGGAGATTTTCCTGTTTCCGAAGCCGGTGATCGCCGCGATCAACGGCCACGCGATAGCGGGCGGCTGCGTGCTGGCCTGCTGCGCCGACTATCGGGTGCTTGCGGAAGGTCCGGGCCGCATGGGCGTGACCGAACTCCGGGTCGGCGTGCCGTTTCCGCCGTTCGCTTTCGAAGTATTGCGCGGGACGACTTCGCCCGTGCATTTCCCGAAGTTCACCGCGAGCGGCGAAACCTTCGACACGGAAGGCGCGCTCGCAAACGGCTTCGCCGACGAGGCGGTAAACGCGGATCGGCTGATGCCGCGCGCGCTGGAGAAGGCGGAGCAGCTCGCCGCGATTCGCGCGGAGGCGTTCCGGGTGAACAAGCTTCACGTTCGCGCAACGGCGAAGCAGATTCTCAAGAACGACCGTGGCCGCCTCGCCAGGCAGATCATGAAGGTCTGGGAGGCGAAGGAGACTGTCGAGAATATCCGCAGCTATGTGGCGCGGACTTTCAGGAAGTCCTGAACCTCACTTCGGCCGCTGTACGATGAAGGCTGCGAGCCAGCGCGAGAGCGGCAGGATGACCAGCGCCGCGGGAAAGGCGATCGCCCATGACGCCATCCATGCGCCCGGCCAGATACGCAATGCCGTCCAGTTCGGCCCGACCGCGATGGCAGTCGAGATGGCGGCGACGATTGCGGTCATCAGGAAAGTCAGCAACAACGGAACGACGATGTGATTGTAGCGGGGAGGAAGTTTTTTCATCGGATGACGTTGCGTAAGGGTGCGCCGGTCGCGCGGGCCGGCAAGTTTGGCTAGGCTAGTGAGCGAAACCGGCCGCGGCAAGCAAGGCCGCGTGCAGCAAGCACATGGCTGGAATGGGGAGGAATCAATGGACGCGGACGTCATCGTCGTCGGCGGCGGATTGGCGGGGCTCGTTGCAGCCGCGGAAGTCGCGGATGCCGGCAGGAAAGTCATCCTGCTGGATCAGGAGCCGGAGCAATCGCTCGGCGGGCAAGCCTACTGGTCGTTCGGCGGGCTGATGCTCGTGAACTCGCCCGAGCAGCGCCGGCTCGGCATCAAGGATTCGCGCGAACTCGCCTGGCAGGATTGGCAGGGCTCGGCCGCGTTCGACCGCGAGGAAGATCACTGGCCGCGGAAGTGGGCCGAGGCTTACGTCGATTTCGCGAGCGGCGAGAAGCGCGCGTGGCTGCATGCACAAGGAGTCCGCTGGTTTCCGGTGCCCGGATGGGCGGAGCGCGGCGGCTATCTGGCTACCGGTCACGGCAACTCGGTGCCGCGCTTTCACATCACCTGGGGCACGGGGCCGGCGCTGGTCGAGCCCTTCGTGCGGCGCCTGCGCGAAGCAGAGAAGAAAGGACTCGTGCGTTTCTGTTTCCGGCATCGCGTGACGAAGCTCACGGCAACCGGCGGGATGGAAGACGGCGTCGAAGGCGAAATTCTGGAGCCCTCGCATGTCGAGCGCGCGGCGAAGTCTTCGCGCAAGGTCATCGGCGACTTCAAGCTGAAAGCGCAGGCGATCATCGTGACGTCGGGCGGCATCGGCGGCAATCACGATCTCGTTCGTAAAAACTGGCCTGCGAGTATGGGCAGGGCGCCGGCGCAGATGCTCTCGGGCGTGCCCGATCATGTCGACGGCCTGATGCAGGGGGTGGTCGAGCGCGCGGGCGGGCGGCTGATCAATGCCGACCGCATGTGGCATTACCCCGAAGGCATCGACAACTACGCGCCGATCTGGTCGCGTCACGGCATCCGCATCCTTTCCGGGCCGACGCCCTTGTGGCTGGACGCGCGGGGAAAACGTTTTCCCGTCCCGCTGTTCCCCGGCTTCGACGGCCTCGGTGCACTCGAACACATCACGAAGCACGGCGACGATCATTCGTGGTTTCTCCTGAACCAGCGCATCATCGGAAAAGAGTTCGCGCTTTCTGGACAGGAGCAGAACCCGGATCTGACCGGAAAAAGCATTCGCGGCGTGTTGAAGCGCGGCCGCGGCACGCTCACCCCGGTGCAGAAGTTCGTGAACGCCGGCAAGGATTTCGTGACGGCCGCGACGCTGCCAGAACTCGTCGCGAAGATGAACGCGCTCACGCAGAAGAATCTCGTTTCGCTCGAGACGGTGACACGCGAGGTGGAGGCGCGGGACCGCGACCTCGACAACAAATACGGCAAGGACCTGCAGATCGCGGCGATCCGCGCCGCGCGCGTCTATATCGGAGACAGGCTGATCCGCACCGTGAAGCCGCACAAGTTGCTCGATCCGGCGGCGGGCCCGCTGATTGCGGTGCGGCTCTGGGTGCTCACGCGCAAGACGCTCGGCGGTCTGGAAACCGATCTCACGTCGCGTGTCCTGAAAGACGGCAAGAATCCGCTCGGCAATGTGTTCGCGGCCGGCGAAGTCGCGGGCTTCGGCGGCGGCGGCGTGCACGGCTACCGCGCGCTCGAGGGCACCTTCCTCGGCGGCTGCATCTTCTCGGGTCGCATCGCCGGCCGCGAAGCGGCGAAGCTGGTGAAGTGATCGAACCAAGCAATTAGGCGATTTCTTCCTTCCTGTGTCATGCCCGCGCTTGTCGCGGGCATCCACGCCTTTACTGTGTCGAACGCCGCAAGACGTGGATGGCCGGGACAAGTGTTCAGCCCGGCCATGACGACTATGGGATCGAGATGACCGACACCACCTCCGCCATCAAGGCAGGCGCCAAGGGCACCGCCGAACTCATTGTCGGCGAGGAGCACACCGCGCCGCGCGTGGGCTCGGGCAAGATCCGCGTGCTGGCGACCCCCGTGATGATCAACCTGATCGAAGCGGCGGCGCTGAACGCCGCGGAGCATCTGCTGCCGCCCGGGCATCAAAGCCTCGGCACGCTCTTGAAGGTGAAGCACATCGCGGCGACGCCGGTCGGCATGAAAATCAAGGCTACCGCGACAGTGACCAAAGTCGAAGGCCGCAACATTTTATTCGACGTTACCGCCGAGGACGAAAAAGAAACCATCGGCGGCGGCACGCACGAGCGCGTGGTCGTCAACGTCGAGCGCTTCGACAAGCGGGTGCAGCGGAAGATTGCGGGAGAGTAATCGCTCTCTTCGTCATTACCGGGCCGCACTGGCTCGCGCGGTAGCGCGATTTGCCAGTGCTAGACCCGGTAATTCATTCGTCACAAAAAAGCTTGCAGTACTTCCCGATGGCTTGCCGGGTCGGGCCCGGCAATACGAGGTTGTTAAAATCCTTGACTTCCGGATCGGATAGGCCTATATTCCTATTCGTTCCAGCCCTCGCGAGGGGCGTGCGGCCGCGCGAACCGTCATGCGGGCTGGAGGCTTGAGTCCGGTGCTTTCGCGCTCGCGGCGCGAACGGATCGGCGGCCCAAGCCGCGTTCTCCCGGCGCGCCGGCCGCGCGTCACGGAGTCCGGGCGCTTTTCCGCCGAACTCGCCCGAAAGCGAGGCGGAAGAAGCCGAACTCCAGAGCGGTGGGGGTATGCCCACCGGGGAAACGCGGAGCAAGCCGTAACGCTCCAAGCGCGCGGGATGCCGGTTCGCCGGCGATGCTCGCGGTGACGACAATATCCGTGTGCTTCCCACTTTCGCACACGGAGCCGGGAGCGCGTCTGGCGCTCAGGCATCCCGCGCCGCCCTCGCAACGCGAGCGGCAACCAAATGCCGAAAAGATCAGCTTGCGGCATCGTTCCGCGACGACAATTCCGCCTGCCCAAAATTTATTCGGCCGGAAGGCCGTGCGCATATGCAAACCGCCCTGGCGGCGGAATACGCCAGTAATGCTTCCCCAATCTGCCATCCCCAATTTGGGTGATTGGCCCGTGTAGCGGTTCGCAGAAAAATTTTCGGCAAACGGGAACGAAACGGCTTCGTCGCGAATTGAAGCAAATCCGAGCGAGTAAGCTTGAGTGCCTTTGGGGGTTTCACGCGCCTTGACCTTGCCTCAAATTTCGAGTCCCTTCAGCTCGCAACTGGGTTTGGCTGGCCTTGATACGACGCTCCTGTTTTGGGGCTACTGCAAGACACTTCCCAAAACTCGGATTGACGTGACGCCCGCGATGGTCGCGAGCGGCGACGACGACCGCACGGAGGACGTGCGTTTCAAGGAGGCCGTGAATGGCTACTGGTACCGTGAAGTGGTTCAATACGCAGAAGGGCTTTGGTTTCATCCAGCCGGATGACGGCGGCAAGGATGTGTTCGTGCACATCTCGGCCGTGCAGCGCGCTGGAATGCAGACGCTGAACGAAGGCCAGAAGCTTTCGTTCGAAGTCGCGACCGAGCGCGGCAAGGCGGCGGCGGCGAACCTCAAGGCTCTCTAAGGCCCGCTTCCGAGCCAACGAAAAACCCGGCGCGAGCGATCGCGCCGGGTTTATTCATTCGGCCCCGCTTCAGGGCGCGTTCTGGTTCTGAAGGTAGAGAATGATGCCGAGCCCCGGCACCCAGCAGCTTAAGGTGTTCAGGACCGCTTCCTCCGAGGTCGGCTCCTTGCCGCCGGCGAAGTGATTGATGAAGGGCCAGACGAAGGTACAGATGAGCGCGCCGCCGGCATAGGCGCCGTATTTCGTCGAGGTGGCCACCTTCGTAACCAGCCGCTCCTGCTGCGGAATGAAGACGGTCGTCACGACTGTGCTCGTCGTGCCGCCGCAGGTGATGATGCAGTTCACCGCGCTGAATATGCCGATGATGAAGGTCAGCGGGTTCTGCTCGTTCTGCTGCTTTTTCTTCTTCTGCTGTGCCTCGGCCGTGATCGGCATTGCCAGAAGCAGCACAGCGAAGGCCGCCGCAAAAAACTTTCTCATACATTCCTCGCCCCGGCCGCATCGCGCGGAAATGCGGATGGATCCCCGGCCGCCGGACGAGAGAGAAAGTAGTCGGAACAATTATTCTGTCTTGCGTAACCCCGCATTAAGCCTACGCGTTAGGCTTTCCGGGTAACCTTACCCGCCGCACGCAAAACGAAACCGCCGGCGACGGGCCGGCGGTTCAAAACGCTCGATCGCGGATCGTCTAGTGGACGGTCTCTTCGCGAAGCCTTTCGATCTCGTCTTTGAGCGAAAGCTTGCGCCGCTTCAGTTCTGCAAGTTTCAGGCTGTCGGTGGAAGGGTGTGCACGCTCGGCTTCGATCTCTCGTTCCAACGCTTCGTGCTTACGCGCAAGCTCGGACAAATGCGATTCAATCGGCATGGGGTGCGTTCTCTCCCTGTTGGCAGTTAGAGACGGGGAATCCTGCCACCTCCGAAATCGGAAGTCGAATGAAACCGGCAGGGGGCAGGCCGGCCATCCACTGGCTTGGTATAGAAAGGGAAAAGCGCCGCATTATCCGGCGCTTGCGGGGGTTCCGCTGCGGCGCGATACTCGTTCGGGCGCGATGCTGCGCCTCGCAAATGCGGCGATGCAATGACGCGGGAAGAAGAACGCGAACTGAGCTTGGAACTGGAACGGCTGAAGCAGGAACATCGCGACCTCGACTCGGCGATCGACGCGCTTCTCGCCGCTACCGGCCACGACCGCATCCAGGTTCAGCGCCTCAAGAAACGCAAGCTTCAGCTCCGCGACCGCATCGGCGCGATCGAGGATCAGCTGTTTCCGGACATCATCGCCTAGGCTTGTATCGCGGCCGCCGCGCCCGTCCTCCCGCGTGCGGGAGCGGAGGACATGATATCAGATCGACTTCAACAGGTTGTCCGCGCCGGAAACCTCGGCCTTCGAGGTGACTTCCTCGACATTGAGTACCTTCACAATGCCGTCCTCGGCGTAGAGCGCATAGCGGCGTGAGCGCACCGGGCCCATCAGGCGTTCGGTGCCGTCGTAGTCGAGCCCGATGGATTTCACGAAGGCGCCGTTGCCATCGGCGAGAAAATCGATTTTTCCCGGGTTGGCCTTGGCCCAGGCACCCATGACGTGAACGTCGTTCACAGCGGTAACCGCGATCGTGTCCACGCCTTTTGCGAAGAATTCGTCGGCTTTCGCGATGAACCCGGGGAGATGGTTACGCGAGCAGGTTGGTGTGAAGGCGCCCGGCACGCCGAACAGCACGACCTTGCGGCCGGCGAAGATTTCCGCGCTAGTCTTCGGCTTGATGCCGTCGGCGGTCATGGTCTGGAAGGTGGCGTCGGGCAGCTTGTCACCCACTTTGATCGTCATTTCGGTCCTGTCTCCTGCGATGCGGCGCGCATCCTAGTCGGGGCGACGCATTAGTCGAGGGGGATTTCCGCCTCGATTGCTTCTGCGCCTGCGACGAGGGTCAGGATCACGCGCGGCGGCGCGTCATTGGAGCCAAGGCGCGAACCCTGAAGCGGGATGGCGAAGGTTGCGCGGCCGGAGTCGTTTTCGATCAGATCGGGGAGCGGCAGCGTCCAGTCCTCACCGGGGCCTTCCGCGAAGAGATCGAAATCGCCGGCAGTGTGCGCCTGCACCCTGACCACGATCCGGTCGTCCTTGCCGTCCGGATCCTTGCCGCGCTCGATTTTCGCCCCGAGGATGGCGAGCGCGTGTGGCTTCGCCGGATTCTGTTTCGCGGGCACGCGCTTCTCCGCTTCCTCGAGCGAAGGCTCCACCGTGGCGCCGGCCGTGAAGGCGAGCGACAGATCGGCTTGCGCGGGAATGCACAGCTTCTCGCAGGTCGCGAAATCGAGCCTGAGTTTCAGCACAACCGGATTTGCCGGATCGTTCGGCGTAATACGCAGCGGGAATATCACGCGCTCTTCGTAGCCGATCGACGTCTGCCCGGCGCCGTCGGTAATGCGTTTCGGTGCGGGATAGAATACTTCCACGCTGGCGACGTTCCTGGATCCGCTCCAGTCGAATCGGGGAGGGATTCCGGCGTCGCCCGGATAGCGCCAGTAGGTTTTCCATCCGGGGTTGAGCGCGATCTCGACGCCGCCCCGGTAAACTGGCGCGGAATTTGTATCGCGCAAGCCCGATACGAGCAGGCGCACTTTCGATTCGCCCGCCTGCACGGCTTCCGAAGAAGCGGCGCGCGCATTGCCCGTCGCGCAAACGACGAGCGCCGCCGAAATCAGCAAGGAACCTAGCGGGAGCAAGCGCATTTTTTCACCACGAAGGCACCGTAAACATCGAATCGGACAGGAGCCCAAGCACGAATGCGTGAGCATGTCCGTCCCCATGCCGCATTTTCATTCTGCCCGCGCTCGGATAGAGTTTTTGCCATGAAGATTGCCCGTGAGTCTTCGAAACCACCGAATGAAGGCTATCTCGACGGTCAGATTCTCGTCGCGATGCCCACGATACGGGACGAGCGCTTCAGCCGCTCCGTGATCTATCTCTGTGCGCACTCCTCCGAAGGCGCGATGGGCATTGTCGTCAACCAGCCCGCGCCGAATGTCCGCTTTTCCGATCTGCTTGTGCAACTCGACGTCGTCCCCGGCGAAGGACTGATCGAATTGCCGCGGCGCGGCGAGATCGTGCGCGTATTGAAGGGCGGGCCGGTGGAGACGCAGCGCGGCTTTGTGCTGCACAGCGCCGACTATTTCATCAAGGATTCTACCTTGCCGATCAACGGCGGCATTTGTCTTACCGCGACACTCGACATCCTGAAAGCGATTGCGAACGGCAGCGGGCCGCAAAGCGCCGTGCTTGCGCTCGGCTATGCCGGCTGGGCCCCCGGGCAGCTGGAGAGCGAAATTCAGGCGAACGGCTGGCTCAATTGCGACGCCGACAGCGCGCTCGTCTTCGGCGCCGACGCTGAGCAGAAGTACGAACTTGCGCTAAAGAAGATCGGCATCGATCCGGCGATGCTTTCGTCCGAAGCGGGGCACGCCTGATATTTCCGGATTCTAGCCCGCCGGAGCCGCTGCCTTGCGCGCGGTGGCCCTTTCCTTGACCTCCGGTGCGATCACCTGCCGCGCCTCATCCGCCGTCATCGGTTCGCCGAAAGCGAAGCCCTGCACATATTCGCAGCCGATCTGATAGAGTTCGACCGCGTCCGAATCCGTCTCTGCGCCTTCGGCGACGATGTCCATCCCCAGATCGTGCGCAAGCTGCACGATCGAGCGCAGGATCACGGGCCGCGCGCCGCGCTTGCCGCCCGAGCCTTTGACGAACTGCTGGTCGATCTTGATCGTGTCGAAGGGAAAGCGCTGCAAATAGGCCAGCGAAGAATATCCCGTGCCGAAGTCGTCGAGTGAGAGGCCTGCGCCGAGTTCGCGGATCTTGTGCAGCATCTGCGCGGCAAGCTCCGGGTTCTCCATGACAAGCGACTCGGTAAGTTCGAGCTTCAGCGTGCCCGGTGCGAGCGCGTGACGCGAGAGCACGCTTTTCACGTCCTGAATGAGGTCGTGGCGCATCAACTGCCGCGACGAGATGTTGACGCTCAGAAACAGGGGATTGCTGCCGCGCATCGCGCGCTGCCAGATCGCGAGTTGCCGGGCGGAACGATCCAGCACGAAGCGGCCGATCTCGACAATGGTGCCGGTTTCTTCCGCGATCGGGATGAACTCGGCCGGGCCGAGCCGTCCGAGGCGAGGGTGATTCCACCGCAACAGCGACTCGAAGCCCGCGATGCGGCGGTCCTCCAGCCGTACGATCGGCTGGTACATGATGAAGATCTCGTCCTTTTCCAGCGCACGGCGAAGGTCGGACTCGAGCGCGAGCCGGTCGATCTTGTCGTTTCGCATGGAGGGCTTGAAAACCTCGATGCGGTCGTTGCCGGCCTGCTTCGCGGCATGCATCGCGATTTCGGCGTTCTTCAGGACTTCGACGCGTTCCTTGGTTTGTCCGTCGATGAGCGCAAGCCCGATCGAGGCGGTCAGAAAGATCTGCCGTTCGCCGAAACCGATAGGCGCGCGCACGCTCCTGCGGATGGTATCGGCGAAAGCCGTGATGCGGTCTGCTTCGCGCTCCGACATCAGAATGATCGCGAACTGGTCGCCTGCGATGCGCGCAAGCGTATCCTGCGGCTTGAGCAGCCGGCTGAGCCGCCGGCTCACGGTGAGCAGGATCGAATCGCCGGCGGCGGTGCCGACCGAAGTGTTCAGCTGCTTGAAGCGGTCGAGGTCGATGATGATCAGGGTCGGGCGGATCTTGTCGTCGGCCTTGGCGAAATTGATCGCGGCGTCGAGCCGGTCGAGGAACAGCTCGCGATTCGGCAGGCCGGTGAGGTTGTCGTGCACGGCGTCCTGCAAAAGCCGCTCTTCCGCGACCTTGAGTTCGGTGATGTCGTTCATGGTGCCGACCACGCGGAGCACCTCGCCGTCGGTGCCGACCACCGGCCGCACGCGGAGCGAGAACCACAGGTAGTGTCCGTCATCCGCCTTCAGACGCAGCGACTGCAGGATGCGGCCGCGGCGCTGGTCGAGAATGCCGTCGAGCGCGAGCCGGATGCGGTCGCGCTCCGACGGATGCACGAATTCGAGCCAGCTTTGCGCGTCGGTTTCCATCGCACCGCGCTTGAGACCGAGGAGCTGTTCCGCTTCGGGGCTTACGAAGACGCGGTCGCGGATTACGTCCCAGTCCCACACGACTTCGCCGGCGCCAGTGACGGCAAGTGCGCGGCGCTCCATGTCGCTCATCAGGCCTTCGGCCGAGACGCCGGCAAAGGCGTGCTGCATGACCGTGAAGCCGATCAGCATCACGATCAGTTCCAGGCCACCGAGCAACGCGGGTGCTGCGAGATCGTTGGTGATCGCGCCGGAGACCACGAGGCCGGCCGCAAGCACCCACATGGTGAACAGGAACCAGGTCGGGATCAGCAGCACCGCGCGGTCGAAACCGTGGGTCGAAAGATAGAGCACCAGACCAAAGCCTGCGAAGGCCACCACGAGCAGCGACAGGCGCGCGATGCCTGCCGCGATCGCCGGATCGAACAGCGCGAGTGCGACCAGTGCCGACAGAAACACAAGCCAGACGGCAACGGCCTGCGAATAGCGCACATTCCAGCGTCCGAGATTGAGATAGGCGAACAGAAACACGACCAGTGTCGCCGCCAGAATCGCTTCGCCCGACGCGCGCCAGAACTGCTCGGCGGCGGGCGAGAGCGAGAAAACCTTCGCCCAGAAATTGAAGTCGATGCCGATATAGGCGAGCACCGCCCAGGCGAGCGCCGCTGCCGCCGGAAACATCAGGCTGCCTTTGACGACGAACAGAATCGTCAGGAAGAGCGCGAGCAGACCGGCGACGCCGATGACGATGCCGTTGTAGAGCGTGAAGGAGTTGACCTTCGCTTCATAAGCGCGCGGCTCCCACAGACGAAGCTGCGGGAGTTCCGCCGACGAAAGCTCGACCACGAAGGTCACGGTCGAGCCGGGGTCCATCGTGATGAGATAGACCGAAGCGTCGGAAGCGATCTGCCGGTCGGGGCGGAAGCCCTGGCTCGGCGTAAGGTTCACGATGCGCGCGGCACCCAGATCGGGCCAGAACAGGCCGGACCCCGACATCAGGTAGTGCGGCGCGACCAACAGGCGGTCGATCTGTTCGTCGGTGTTGTTGGACAGCGCGAAGACAGCCCAGTGCGTGACGCCGCTCGCGTTGCGGGCGCGGACTTCGATACGCCGCACGATACCGTCCGCACCCGGTGCGGTGGAGACCTGAAGACGGTCGCCGTCCGTGGTGTGCCGCTCGGCGGCGGGCATCAGATCGAGCGCAGGCGTGTTGGGGCGGATGATGACGGCTTCGACCGCGCGCACGGCATCAAGGCTTGCGGCAGCGGCAAGCAGGGCGAAACACGCAAATACAAGCCTTCCGAACCGCAAAATTCGGACCCTCCGGGCCATTGGAGATGGCCCGGAACCCACCCCTGGCCTCAATCAGGAGTAGCCGCCGCTTGCGGCGGCGGCAAGGCACGGCGCGAACGGGGTTAACGCCCCCGGTTGTGCCGGACGGTCAGGCGGTCAGCACGATCTTGCCGACGTGATTGGAGGATTCCATGTGCGCGTGGGCCTTGTTGGCCTCGGCGAGCGGGAACGTGCTGTCGATGACCGGCTTGATCTTGCCCTGGTCGAGCAGGGGCCAGACCTTGGCACGCAGCGCATCGGCGATTGCCGCCTTGTCCGAAACCGGGCGGGGGCGGAGCGTGGAGCCGGTGAAGGTCAGGCGCTTCTGCATGATCTTCACGAGGTTCATTTCGACCTTGAAGCCCTTCTGGGTCGCGATCTGCACGATGCGGCCTTCGACTGCGGCGGCATCGAGGTTGCGGTCGACGTAGTCGCCGCCGACCATGTCGATGATGAGATCGGCGCCCTTGCCGCCGGTGTGTTCCTTCGTGAGCGCGACGAAATCCTGCGTCTTGTAGTCGATCGCAAAATCTGCCCCGAGTTTCAGGCACGCATCGGTTTTCTCCTTCGAGCCGGCGGTCGCAATCGCTTTCGCGCCGAAGGCTTTCGCGAGCATGATCGCAGTGGTGCCGATGCCGCTACTTCCCCCGTGGATCAGCATGGTCTCGCCGGCTTTCAGGCGGCCGCGCTCGAACACGTTGTGCCATACCGTGAAGAAAGTCTCGGGCAGTGCTGCGGCTTCGACGAACGAAAAGTTGTTCGGCACCGGCAGCGCGTTCGTCTCGTCGACCAGCGCATATTCGGCGTAGCCGCCGCCGGCGACCAGTGCGCAGATTTTGTCGCCGACCTTCCAGCGCGATGCCTTCGCACCGGCGTCCGCCACTTCGCCCGCGATTTCGAGGCCCGGATAATCGGGGGCGCCGGGCGGCGGCGGATACTTGCCCTGCCGTTGCATCACGTCGGGGCGATTCACGCCAGCGGCGCGTACGCGCACGAGAATCTGCGTGTCGGCCGGTTTCGGCACGTCGCGGGTCTGGGGTTTGAGCACATCCGGATCGCCGGGTGCGGTCATCGCAATCACGGTCATCTTGTCGGGCAGGGGCATTGCTGGCTCCGGAATTTTCCGGCCCGTTCTGTAAGGGGTGAGGCGGGTCATGACAATCCGCGCCCGGCGCCGCTACATTCGGGACCGAATACGGGAGGATGCGATGAAACCGGACGACGAGGACCGCCCCAGGAAGAAAATCGCACACGAAATCGGCGCCGATCTGTCGATGGTCTCGGTCGAGGAGCTCAAGGAGCGCATCCAGCTCCTGCAAGATGAGGTCGCCCGGCTGGAGGCCGATATTGCCCGCAAGCAGGCCTCGAAATCGGCGGCGGATGCCTTCTTCAAGCGCTGAAATTCGGTCGAATTTTACGCATTAACGAGTCATTAAGGTTTCGAGATCACTATCCCGATTGTCCAGCTTCTGGACGTCGAGTGGCTCCTGTCCACTCTGTTTGACGCCTCCCTGTGAACAGACTTCGAGCCGCTCTTTTGAGCGGCTCCTTTTTTTGTCCCGATCCCGGACAGTGTGGACGGCGTGCAACTTGCAGAGAACTTTGCGCGCACACGCGCCTGCGGACTTTGGACCGCGGCGGCCGATGCGCTAAAGAAGGGTCCGGCGCGGGGACGCGCCGGGGGAATCGATGTCAGACGCAATCGAGAAGCAGGGTCGGCCGGTGCATCTCGCCGCGCGCATGGTGCAGGGCGAGCAGTTCGGCGCGCTGTTTCGCGAGGGCATGGCGCTCGTGGAGGCGACCGCAGCCTATCTCGACGGGCCCGGCCGCACCGAGGCCAAATCGCTCGCGCGGCCGGCGGCGCTCGCTTACGCGACCGAGTCGATGCGCCTTACCACGCGGCTCATGCAGATCGCGTCGTGGCTGCTGCTCCAGCGCGCGGTGAACGAGGGCGAGCTTACCTTCGACCAGGCCAGAACCGAGAAGACCAAAGTCAAGCTCACGACCTGGGATTCCTCGCACCAGGAGTCGATCGCCTCGCTGCCGAAGCGCTTGCAGGATCTGATCGAAACCACGCGCAACGTGCATGAGCAGGTGCTGCGGCTCGATCAACTGATCTACAGCGCCACTGCGCCGGACAGGATCGACGCTTCCAATCCGGTCGAGGCGCAGATCGGGCTCTTGCGCGCGGCGTTCGACGCGAAGGGCTGACCGCCGCCTCCCGCTGAAAAAGAAAAACCCCGCGGTCGCCCGCGGGGTTCGGCATTTCGGGAAAGCGCCGAACGCGCCTACTTCTTTTTTTCCTTGGTGGCGCCGATCGCACCGAACTTGTTCTTGAAACGCGACAGGCGGCCGCCGCGGTCGAGCAGCTGCTGCGAACCGCCGGTCCAGGCCGGGTGCGTCTTCGGGTCGATGTCCAGGTTGAGGGTGTCGCCCTCCTTGCCCCAGGTCGAGCGCGTCGTGTATTCGGTGCCGTCCGTCATCACCACCTTGATGGTGTGATAGTTGGGGTGAATGCCTTCTTTCATCGCCAATCCTTTGCCTCGCGCGGGCGGACCCAGCGCCGGTCGTTTCAGAAGCCCTGCTGATTGGCGGGCGATATAGCCGAGAGCCTCCTGTGACTCAAGCCGAGCTTCCCGAGCGGCCCGAAGGCCCTGAAAACGGCGTCCAAGGCCGGGAACAAGCCTGGATCCGGCCGCTCGCGGCCCTGATGCCGTTCGTGCTGCGTTACCCGGGCCGGTTCCTGCTGGCGCTTCTCGCGCTTTTGGTCGCGGCGCTGGCGACGCTTGCGATCCCGCTCGCGGTAAGGCGCATGATCGACCTCGGCTTTGCCGCCGATGCCGGCGGCACGATCGACCAGTACTTCCTTGCGATCCTCGGCGTTGTCGCGATCCTCGCGCTGGCGAGTGCTGCCCGCTACTACCTCGTCACCACCATCGGCGAGCGGGTGGTGGCGGATCTGCGCGCGGCGGTGTTTGCGCGCATCGTTTCGCTCGATGCCGGGTTCTTCGACCGCGCGCGGGCAGGCGAGATCAGCTCGCGGCTGACCGCGGACACCGTTCAGATCAAGTCGGCGGTCGGCTCGTCGGCGTCGGTCGCGCTGCGCAATCTGCTGCTGCTCGTCGGCGCGATCGCGATGATGGTCGTGACCAGCCCGAAGCTCTCGCTACTCGTCGTGATCGCCATTCCCGCGGTGATGCTGCCGCTGTTCGGCTTCGGCCGCGCGGTGCGCAGGCGTTCCCGCATAGCGCAGGACAAGCTTGCCCACGCTACCGCGTTTGCGGTCGAAGCCATCGGTGCCGTGCGTACCGTGCAGGCGATGACAGCCGAGGAAGCCGCCAGATCGCGTTTCGGCGCGGCGGTGGAAGAGGCCTTCGACGCGGCGAAGGATGCGACGCGTTCGCGCTCGTTCCTGACCGCGATCGCGATCTTTCTCGCCTTCGCCTGCGTCGTTCTCATTCTGTGGTCCGGCGCGCAAAGCGTGCTCGCGGGCCAGATGACGCCAGGCACGCTCGGCCAGTTCGTGCTCTACTCGGTGTTTGCAGCGGGCGCGCTTGGCGCGCTTGCGGAAGTCTGGGGCGAAGTTTCGCAGACCGCGGGTGCCGCCGAACGGATCATCGAGCTTCTGCACACGGAACCCGCCATCAAGGCGCCCGCTGCGCCGCTGCCGTTGCCGCCCAAGCCGCGCGGCGAGGTTCGTTTCGAGCATGTTTCCTATTCCTATCCGTCGCTGCGTGACGCGCCCGTCCTGGACGGCGTCAGCTTTGCCGCGGCACCCGGCGAGCGCATCGCGATCGTCGGCCCGTCTGGAGCAGGCAAAAGCACGATCTTTCATCTGCTCCTTCGCTTCGACGATCCGAAGGCCGGGAGCATCCTTTTCGACGGCGTCGATATCGCGAAGGCCGATCCGAAGGCCGTGCGCCGGAACATCGCGCTGGTGCCGCAGGAGCCCGCGATCTTCGCGGCCTCGATCGCGGACAACATCCGCTACGGCAAGCCGGGCGCAGGCGAGGATGAGATAAAGCGCGCTGCCGAAACCGCGCTGGTCGACGAGTTCGTCCGCAATCTGCCGCAGGGCTACGACACGCCGGTTGGAGAGCGCGGGGTCACGCTCTCCGGCGGGCAGCGCCAGCGGCTTGCGATTGCCCGCGCGGTGCTGCGCGACGCGCCGGTGCTGCTGCTCGATGAGGCGACCTCAGCGCTCGATGCCGAGAGCGAAGCGCTGGTGCAGAAAGCGCTCGAGCGGATCATGGCAGGCCGCACGTCGCTCGTAATCGCACACCGGCTTGCGACCGTGCTCGGGGCCGATCGCATCGTGGTCTTGCAGAAAGGCCGCGTCGTCGAGGAGGGTTCGCACGCACAACTTTCTGCCAGCGACGGCCTCTATGCGAGGCTCGCGGCGCTGCAGTTCGGGAATCACTAGCATTCCAACTCGTCATGGCCGGGCTTGTCCCGGCCATCCACGCCTTTCTTGTTGAGAGCCCGTTAAGACGTGGATGCCCAGCACAAGGCTTGTGCTCGGGCCGGCGAAGCCGGACCCGAGTGCCGGGCATGACGAAGGAAGGTCTTATCTCTCTGTAATCTTCAACTCGATACGCCGGTTGCGGCGATAGGCTTCGTCGTTGTTGGCAGGATCGATCGGCTGAAATTCGCCGAAGCCCGCCGCGACCACGCGGTCCGCGGGAATGCCGCGCGTGATCAGGTACTTCACGACCGAGATGGCACGCGATGCCGAAAGCTCCCAGTTGGAGGGAAAGCGCACGTTCGCGATCGGCCGCACGTCGGTGTGCCCGTCCACGCGCAGGACCCAGGGGATGTCCTTCGGAATCTTGTCCATCAGTTCGAGCAGCGCGGTTGCAAGCTTGTCGAGTTCGGGTGTCGCGCCTTCCTTCAGTTCGGCCGAACCGGGATCGAAGAAGACTTCCGACTGGAATACGAAACGGTCGCCGACGATGCGGATCTCCGGCCGGTTGCCGAGCACCTGCCGCAGACGCCCGAAGAAATCGGAGCGATAGCGGTTCAGTTCCTGTACGCGCTGGGCGAGCGCCACGTTGAGCCGCGAGCCGAGATCGGAAATCTTGGTCTGGCTTTCCTTCTCGCGTTTCTCAGAGGCTTCGAGCGCGGCTTCCAGCGCGCCGATCTGGCGGCGAAGCGCCGCGAGCTGCTGGTTCAGGAGCGAGATCTGCGAAAGCTGCTGGCTGCTCAATTTCTTCTCGGCTTCGAGGTCGGAAGCGAGCGACTGAATCTGGCCCTTGGCGTCGCCCGCGGCGGTGCTGTCGCCGCGCAGCTTCTCGCGCTCGGCTTCGACGCTGCGCAGGGTCGCGCGCAGCCCGGTCAGCTGGTCTTCCAGCGAAGCGGAAGTCGCCCGCTCCAGCGCGAGCAGATCGCCGAGTTGCTTGATCTGTACCGTCAGCCGCGACAGTTGATCCTGCTTTCCGGCGATCTCGCGGCTCAGGAAGAACTGCGCGACTGTGAAAATCGAGATCAGAAAGATGAAGACAAGCAGGAGCGTCGAAAGCGCATCGACGAAGCCCGGCCAGTAATCGACCCTGCGGTCGGCGCGTGCGCGGCCCAGCGCCATCGCTAGTGTCCCGTATCCGAAGCCGGCTTGTTCACGAGCGCCTCCGTTCGCCGGTGTCTTCGCGTGCGAGCCGCTCGAGCACGTCGCGGATGTCGTTCTGCCGCTCGGCCTGCGCTTCGACCCAGTCGCGCAGCATCTGCTGCTCGCTGCGCATGTGCTGCACGAGTTCCTGCAAGCTGCTCGCGAGATTGACCATAGCCTTCGAGGAGCGGTCGCTGCCCGCGCCTTCGAGCGATTTCTCGAGGCGCTGGATCGCGGAAACTAGCGGCGCCGCCACGTTCGAGGTGTCGAGCTCGACCGCGCCGAGATCGGCGACCGTGGTGGAGAGCCAGTCCTCGAGATCGGTATAGAAGCGGTTCTGCGCCTGGCTCGCCTGCAAATCCAGAAAGCCGAGCACGAGCGAGCCGGCAAGACCGAACAGCGATGACGAGAACGCGATGCCCATGCCGCCGAGCGGTGCGGCGAGTCCCGTCTTCAGGTCGTCGAACATCCGGTTCGCGTCGCTCGTGGCGTCCAGCGATTGAATGACGCGCCCGACCGAGCCCACGGTTTCGAGCAGGCCCCAGAAGGTGCCGAGCAGACCGAGGAAAACGAGCAGGCCGATCAGATAGCGGCCGACGTCGCGCGACTCGTCCAGCCGCGTGCCGATGGATTCGAGAATGCCCCGCATCGTGATCTGCGAGATCACCATGCGGCCCATGCGGTCGCGCAAGAGCGTCGCCATCGGCGCGAGCAGCACCGGCGGGCGGTCGACGACGATGCCGGGGTCGGCGAGACGGAAACTGTTTACCCAGTTCACTTCCGGAAACAGGCGCATGACCTGCCGGAACGCGAGGATGATCCCGATCAGGAGCACGCCCAGAATGATTCCGTTGAGCAGCGGGTTCGCGAGAAAGGCGGAATAGATCTGCCGGTACAAAAGCACCGCGACGAGCGCCGCCAGCACCAGAAACACCAGCATCCGGAACAGGAAAATCCGCGGCGAGGAGATCTTGCCGTAGCCGTCGAGTATTTCGGTTTCGCGCTTCTTCTTGGCCATCCGCCGCTCCTCGTCTCGATCCGCGCAAGTATGGCACAGACCTCGAGTATGTAGAGTCCGGTGACGGCGGAATGACGGCGGGGCGTCAGGCACTCTTGAGGGCGGCCAGAAGCGCGCTGTGAATGTCGTAGTTGCCGGCGCAGACCGAGCCGGCCGCGAGCATGTTCATGTGGCCGTCGAGGTCGGTGACGAAGCCGCCCGCTTCCTGCACGAGCACGATGCCCGCGGCAAGATCCCAGGCGGCCAGATCGCGCTCCCAGAATCCGTCGAAGCGACCGGCGGCGGTCCAGGCCATGTCGACCGCGGCGGCGCCTGTGCGGCGCAATCCGGCGACCTGCTTTTGCAGAACGCCGAGTTCGCGGCGGAAGCGCTCGTGATCGCCGCGCTGGTGATGCGGGATGCCGCAGGAGATCACGGCGTCGCCGAGGACTTTGCGCGCGGCCACCCGCAGGCGGCGGTTGTTCAGGTAGGCGCCTTGCCCGCGTTCGGCGGTGTAGAGTTCGTCCGTCACCGGATTGAAGATCACGCCCGCGACCGGAATGCCGTCCTTCACCAGTCCGATCGAGATCGCAAACAGCGGGATCGAGTGCAGGAAATTCGTGGTGCCGTCGAGCGGGTCGATGACGAACTGGTGCTGGCCGTCGGAGCCCTTCACCTCGCCGCGCTCTTCCATGACGAAGCCGAAGCCGGGCCGCGCCTTCGAGAGTTCGCCGAAGATGATGTCTTCGGCCTTCCTGTCGGCGGCGGAGACGAAGTTCGCCGGGCCTTTCAGCGAAACCTGCAGATGCTCGACTTCGTTGAAATCGCGAATGAGCGCGCGGCCCGCCTTGCGGGCCGCAGCAGTCATGACCGTTATGTTTGCGGAGCGGAGCGACACCGCTTACTCGGCGCGGCGAACGTAAGTGATCTCGTTCGTGTCGACGACGACCTTCTCGCCGCTCGCAATGAACGGCGGCACCATGACGCGCAGTCCGTTTTCCAGTCTCGCCGGTTTATAGGAGGACGCCGCGGTTTGTCCCTTCACGACCGGGTCGGCTTCGACGATTTCCAGCGTGACGTAGTCGGGCAGCCGGATGTTGATCGGGCGCTCGCCGTGCATCTCGAGCGTCACCTGCATACCGTCCTGCAGGAACAGTGCGCGCTCGCCGACGAATTCCTCCGCGAGTTGAATCTGGTCGTAGGTGCCGGTGTCCATGAAGACAAGGCTGTCGCCTTCCTTGTAGAGATACTGGAAATCCTTCTGCTCGAGGCGGGCGCGCACGACCTTTTCGTCGGAACCGAAGCGGTTGTTCAGCTTGCGGCCGTCGATCAGGTTCTTCAGTTCGACCTGATTATAGGCGGGCCCCTTGCCGGGCTTGACCGCCATGGTCTTGACCGCGGCCCAGAGCGAGTTCTGATACTCGATCACCATGCCGGGGCGGATTTCGTTGCCGTTGATTTTCATGGAATTCCTCGGATGCAGCGGCGCAGGGAGTGCCGTGCGGGGGCACATCCGTCAAGGGCGATTCGGCGGTCGGCGATATTAAGTGTTCGGCGGCGCCTTGCTTTGCAGCCAGGCCTTCAGAATCGCTTCGGCGCGCTTTTTCTCGTCCTCGCTCAGGCTGCCGAAGACGCCGTCCAGCATCGGGTCGGATACGTCCCGCAGACGCGCCATCAGGTGCCAGGCCATGGCTTCCGGCACGTTCTTCTCGACGCCGCGGCCGGCATTCAGCATACGGGCATAACGGTTCTGCGCGAGCGGATTGCCCCGGAGCGCGGCGCGGCGCATCAGCCGCGCGGCCGCGGCCTCGTCCTTTTCGGCGCCGCTGCCGTTGAAGAGCGCGATCGCAAGCTCGATGGTCGCGGGCACATGGTCGAGACGTGCGGCGCGGCGCAGCCAGTTCACCGACTCCGTGAGGTCCTTCGGCACGCCCTTGCCTTCCTGATAGAAGATCGCAAGCGCGTGCTGCGCATCGGGGATGTCGCGTTCGGCGGCGAGGCGCATGAGCTTCGCGGCTTCCGCGAAGTTCTGCGGGAAGACCTGGCCCTCGAGATAGAGCAGCGCGAGATTGTAGGCGGCGTGAGAGTGTCCCTTGTCCGCGGCAGCGCGGAATAGTTTCGCGGCCTCTTCCTTGCTGCGAGATACGCCAATGCCCTGCAGATGCATCATGCCGAGCGCGAAGGTCGCATGCAGGTCGCCGGCGTTTGCCGCGCGCCGATACCACTCGAGCGACTTTTTCGGGTCGGGCGCGACGCCGATGCCTTCGCTGTAGATTTCGCCGAGCAGCGTCATCGCGCGCGTGTCCTTGTTCTTTTCCGCGCGAAGTTCCGCGAGCTGCTTGGCTTCGAGAAAGTTGCCGCGCTGATAGGCGGCAAACGGCGCGTTGGGGTCGTTCGCGAGCGCGGCTTCGAGCGGCGGCCGCGGCGGCTGCGGCACGATGGAAACCGCCTTCACCCGCGCAGCAGGCGATTTCGGGGGCGCATGCTTCGGAACGATGGTCTCATCGGCGCCGAGGGCGGGCGCGCAGAGGAACAGCGCCAGGACGAATGCCAGGACTCTCGTCATCTTCAGTTCACGAGCTCCTGCTGCCGCAGGCGCGTGGTCGCCTCGGCCACGGCCTGCGGAGCGCCTTCGCCCTTGGCCCAGACCGCGTCGCCGAGCGCCACGAAATCGGCCCGCGCGTCGCCAAGCGGCTTCACCTCGTCGATCGAACCGGCGAAGGCGATGCAGGGAAGCTGAAATATTTCAGCCCACCACGACACGCGTTCGACGATCGCAGAGAAGCCCGGCCGTTTTCCTGCTTTGTCGGGTTCGCCAAACAGGACGAAGTCGACGCCGACTTCGGATGCGACCATTGCGTCGTGCCGCGAATGCAGCCCGCCGACGCCGGACAGTCTGCCGGCCGCGAGCTTGGTGCGCGTCGATTGCAACTGATCGAGGTCGGAGAAATGCGCGCCATCGGCGCCGGCCGCTTCGACCAGCTCGGGCATACCCGCGAGCAGAAGCACCGCCCCGGTGTTCTGCAAATGCGTGGAGACGATGCGGATCGCGGAAAGCGCCATCACTTCGTCGAGGGTTCCGAGATTTAGAATAACCGCTGCGACATCGCCTTCGCGGCAGCACGCCTCAAGCAGCGGCGCGAAGCTCACCGCGTCCTCGACGGCGGGCGTAACGAGGACCAGGCGCGTACGGGCTTTGGCTGCTTCGGTCACGCTCTCTCCATCGGCGACCGATGCCGGACAAGCAGGGCGAAATCGCGGCTAAGTGAATTAGACCGTAGAATCCACCGCATGTTGATTGCCGTCAATGCCGCTGCGGCCGGAATGGTTCTGCTTCACAATTTTAATCGTCCTGGATCGGTAGTATGGTGCTCGCGGGCGGTGCATCCAGTCGGGGATCGGGAGTTGCAATGGCACCGAATGCACCAAGTCTCCTCAATCGCCGGGAAGTGGTATCCGGCTTGTCGGCTGCACTGGCGCTTGCCGCGCTGCGCGATGCGAATGCGAGTACGCCCGTCCGCGAATTTGCGCTGGCACCGCAGGCCGGCCGCGCGAGGTTGTTTGCGGCGGACGGTCCGGAGACGGCGGTCTGGGCCTATAACGGAAAGGTTCCGGGTCCGGAGATCAGAGTGAGGCAACGCGAACGCCTGCGGGTTCGCGTCGAGAACCGGCTATCCGAGGCGACCACCGTGCACTGGCACGGCATTCGATTGCCGAACGCGATGGACGGCGTTCCGCACCTGACACAGAAGCCGATCGCACCGGGCGAGTCCTTTGTGTACGAGTTCGACTGTCCGGATGCCGGCACCTTCTGGTACCACCCGCACCAGCGCAGTCACGAGCAGCTGGGCCGCGGCCTGTCCGGCGCGCTGATCGTCGAAGAGCCGGTATCCTACACTGCGGACCGGGACGTCACCTGGCTTGTCGGCGACTGGCGGCTCGGCCGCGACGGCAGCGCCATCGAAGACTTCGGCGGGCTGCACGACATCTCGCACGACGGCCGTCTCGGCAATGTCACGACGATCAATGGCCGCACGCTCGAGCGCTTCGAGGTGCGCGCCGGCGAACGAATTCGTCTGCGGCTCATCAATGCCGCGAGCGCGCGGATTTTCGGGTTTCATTTTGCCGGCCACAGGCCGCAGATCATCGCGCTCGACGGGCAGCCGGTTACGCCGCATGAAGCCGAAGGCGGCCGCATCATTCTCGGTCCCGCGATGCGGGCGGATGTCGTGATCGACATGACGGCAAAACCCGGCGATCGTTTCGCCGTATCCGACCGCGCGAATCCGCGAGACAGTTTTCGCCTGTTCGATCTGGTTTACAGCGATGCCGCGCCGCTACGCACGAAGTTCGATGCGGTCGCGGCCTTGCCCGCCAATCCGCTGGCCGAGCCGGATCTGGCCAACGCCGAGCGTCACTTCGTCGTGCTCGACGGCGGCATGATGAGCCGCATGGAGTCGGCGGTGGTCGACGGAGAGCGCATGGACATTCGCTCGATGTTCCGCAGCGGGCTGATGTGGGCCATCAACGGCGTTTCGTCCCGCGACCATGTGCACGAGCCGATGTTCGCTCTCGCGAAGGGCAAGACCTACCTGTTCGAGATCGAGAACCGGTCGATGTGGAATCACCCGATGCATCTGCACGGACATTCCTTCCGTCTGCTGAGCGTAAACGGTGTGCCGCGTCCGCATCGCGAATGGCTCGACACGGTGCTCTTGCGGCCGCGCGAGCGCGTCGAGATCGCCTTCGTCGCCGACAATCCCGGCGACTGGATGTTTCACTGTCACAACCTCGAGCATCAGCTCGGCGGCATGATGAGCACGGTGCGCGTCAGGTAGCGCTCAGGCCGCCTTCTTTTCCTGATCGGCAGACCAGCGGCCGAGCGAGGCGAGGCCGTTCATCCTGGCGCGGTGCGCGAAGGCGGCCTGCGCGGCTCCGACATTCGCGGCTTTGCCGGCCCAGGCCTTCTGCGGCGCAGCCTGCAAGGCGCGGCCGTAGGAGAAGGTAAGCTTCCAGGGCAGCCCGCCGATCTTGTTCATGGCGTCGAGATGCGCGGTCGCTTCCTCGTCGCTCTGGCCGCCGGAGAGGAAGGCGATGCCCGGCACCGCGGCCGGCACGCAGGCTTTCAGCAGCTTCACGGTCTTCTCGGCTACTTCCTGCACGCCGGCGCGCTTCGCGGCCTTCTTGCCGGAGATCGCCATGTTCGGTTTCAGCACGATGCCTTCGAGCGGCACGCGCTGGTAGTAAAGCTGCTGGAAGGTTTCTTTCAGCATGAACTCGGTGACCTCGTAGCAGCGGTCGATGTCATGGTCGCCGTCCATGAGCACTTCCGGCTCCACGATCGGGACGATCTGAGCGGCCTGACAGAGTGCGGCGTAGCGCGCGAGCGCGTGTGCGTTGGTGTGAATCGCGGTGTAGCTCGGAAGCCCCGGCGCGATGTCGATCACCGCGCGCCACTTCGCGAAGCGTGCACCCTGCTCGTAGTATTTCGGCAGGCGGTCGGCGAGCTTGTCGAGGCCGGCGGTGATGAGTTCGCCGGGGCAGTTCGGCAGCGGCTTGGTGCCTTCGTCGACCTTGATGCCGGGAATTGCGCCCTGCTTCCGGATGATCTCGACGAGCGGCGTGCCGTCCTTGGCTTTCTGCCAGATGGTTTCGTCATAGAGAATGACGCCGGAGATCGATTTCATGCCTTCGGCGGAGCGGAACATCAGCTCGCGATAGTCGCGGCGGTTTTCTTCCGTGCTTTCCACGCCGATCGCGTCGAAACGCTTCTTGATGGTGCCCGAGGACTCGTCGGCGGCGAGAATGCCCCGGCCGGGTGCCACCATCGCTTCGGCGACCTTGTTCAGTTCTGCGAGATTCATCGTGGTCTCCCTGCGATCTCTTTTCTTTGAGGCTACTTTATCCGAAGCGCCTCGACGCCGGGAAGCGGCTTGCCCTCGAGCCATTCGAGGAAAGCCCCGCCGGCGGTGGATACATACGTAAAGCGGTCGGCTGCGCCCGCGTGTTCGAGGGCCGCGACGGTATCGCCGCCGCCTGCGACCGATTTGAGCTTGCCGGCGGAGGTCAATTCCGCCGCTGCTTCCGCGACTTCGTTGGTGCCAGCATCGAAGGGTTCCATCTCGAAGGCGCCGAAGGGGCCGTTCCAGACCAGCGTCTTGGAAGCTGCGAGTGCGGCAATGACATGGCCGATGGATTCCCGGCCGATGTCCAGGATCATGTCGTCGTCTTTAACTTTATCCGTAGCCACCACCCTGGAAGGCGAACGCGGCTTGAACTCTCCGGCGACCACGACATCGACCGGCAGAATTATTTCGCAATTCGTTTCCTTGGCACGCGCCAGGATTTTGCGCGCGGTGTCGAGGAGATCCCGCTCCACCAGCGACTTGCCGACCGGCTTGCCCTGGGCGGCGAGAAAGGTATTCGCCATGGCGCCGCCGATCGCAAGCCTGTCGACTTTCGCGAGCAGGTTGCCGAGCAATTCGAGTTTCGTCGAAATCTTCGCGCCGCCTGCGACCGCCATTACCGGACGCTCAGGCTTTTCGAGCGCGGTTTCCAGCGCTTCGAGCTCGGCCTGCAGTGCGCGGCCCGCGTAAGCCGGCATCTTGTGCGCGAGACCTTCGGTGGAAGCATGTGCGCGGTGCGCGGCGGAGAACGCGTCGTTCACATAGATGTCGCCGTGACCAGCGAGCGCTGCGACGAAATCCGGCGCGTTCTTCTCTTCGCCTTTGTGGAAGCGGGTGTTTTCGAGCACGAGGATTTGTCCCGGCTGCAAGGCCGAGACCGCTTTTTCAGCCTCCGGGCCGATGCAGTCCGGTGCGAACAGCACCGGTCTGCCAAGCTGCTCCGCGAGCACGTTCGCAAGCGGTTCGAGGGAGAGGGATTTGTCGGCGCCTTTTGGGCGGCCGAAATGCGAAAGCAGAATGACCTTCGCGTCCTTCTCGCTGAGTTCACGGATGGTGGGGAGCACGCGCGCAATCCGCGTCATGTCCGTGACGCGGCCCGCTTCCATCGGCACGTTGAGATCGACGCGCACCAGCACGCGCTTGTTTTTTGCGTCGGCCTGGTCGAGCGTTCTGAAGGACGGCATCACACGGAACACGAAGCTAGCAGGGAAAAGCGGAACTCACTCTTGCGAGTCCCGCTTGGACCAGAGGTAAAGCGAGACGACGAGCATCACGCTGAAGAAGACCAGCCCTACATATCCGATGATCTGGTCGATCGGCATGCTCAACCCAATTTGCCCATGGCGACCGCGGTGTCGGCCATGCGGTTCGAGAAACCCCACTCGTTGTCGTACCAGGACAGAACGCGCACCAGCGTGCCGTCCATGACCTTGGTCTGGTCGAGATGGAAGACCGAGGAGTGGCTGTCATGGTTGAAGTCGCTCGACACATTCGGCTGATCGGTGACGCCGAGAATGCCCTTGAGCTGCTGCGCGGCCGCGCGTTTCACCGCTTCGTTGATTTCGTCCTTGGTGGTCGCCTTCTTCGCGATGAACTTGAAATCGACCACCGAGACGTTCGGCGTCGGCACGCGGATCGCGACGCCGTCGAGCTTCCCGTTCAGTTCCGGCAGCACGAGGCCGACCGCTTTGGCCGCACCCGTCGAGGTCGGGATCATCGAAAGCGCGGCCGCTCGCGCGCGATAGAGATCCTTGTGCATCGTATCCAGCGTCGGTTGGTCGCCGGTGTAGGCATGGATCGTGGTCATGAAGCCCTTCTCGATGCCGATCGCGTCGTTCAGCACCTTCGCGACCGGCGCGAGGCAATTCGTGGTGCAGGACGCATTCGAGACGATCCTGTGATCCTTCGAGAGCTTGTCGTGGTTTACGCCATAGACGACCGTGAGGTCGGCGTTGTCGGCGGGCGCGGAAACCAGAACGCGCTTCGCGCCAGCGGTCAGATGTGCGGATGCTTTATCCTTCGACGTGAAGATGCCGGTGCATTCGAGCGCGATATCGACGCCGAGATCCTTGTGGGGAAGCTTCGAGGGGTCGCGCTCGGCGGTCACCTTGATCGGACCGCTGCCGACGTCGATGGTATCGCCGTTTACCTTCACTTCGCCGTTGAAGCGGCCGTGCACGCTGTCGAAGCGGAACAGGTGTGCGTTGGTCTCGACCGGTCCGAGGTCGTTGATCGCGACCACCTGAATGTCCTTGCGTCCGGCTTCGGAAATCGCCCGCAGCACGTTGCGGCCGATGCGTCCGAAACCGTTGATTGCAACCCGTACAGCCATTTTCGTCCTCGTTCTTTTATTCTGCGCGTGATCTTATCCGAAAACCGGCACCCGTTTTTCGGAATCGCGCGCTAGTGTGCGGCGGTCTTCTTCGCGGCGGCTTGCGCGGGCAACGATTTCATTGCCGCTTCCGCGATCGCTTCCGCCGTGATGCCGAAACGCTTGTAAAGTTCCTTGTAAGGCGCGCTCGCCCCGAAGCCGGTCATGCCGATAAAGTGGCCGTGCTCGCCGATGATCTCGTCCCAGCCCATGCGGATCGCGGCTTCGCAGGCGATCTTCACAGGCGCCGTGCCGATCACACGCTCGCGCACGCTCTCCGGCTGGTCGAAGAAGAGGTCCATGCAGGGCACGGATACGACGCGCGTCGGCACGCCCTGCTGCTCCAGCGCGGCCTGTGCGGCCATGCAGAGCGAAACTTCGGAGCCGGAGGCGAACAGCGAGACCAAGGCCTCGCCGCTTGCGGGCGAGAGTTCGTAAGCGCCTTGCTTGCAGAGATTGCCTTTCTCGTTCTTCAGGCGAACCGCCGGCAAATTCTGGCGCGTCAGCGCAAGCACGCTCGGAGACTCTTCGAGGCGCAGGGCCGCGTCCCAGCACTCGGCGGTTTCGACCTGATCGGCGGGGCGGAACACATACAAATTCGGGATCGCGCGGAGTGCTGCGAGATGCTCGACCGGCTGGTGCGTAGGCCCGTCCTCGCCGACGCCGATGGAGTCATGCGTCATGACGTGCACGACGCGAATGCCCATGAGCGCCGCAAGCCGCAGCGAGGGGCGGCAGTAGTCGGCGAACACGAGGAAGGTGCCGGAGAACGGGATCACGCCGCCATGCAGCGCCATGCCGTTCATCGCAGCCGCCATGCCGTGCTCGCGGATGCCCCAATGAATAAAGTGGCCGGCGAAATTGTCCGCCGAGATCGGCTTCATCGCTTTGGTGCGGGTGTTATTGGAGCCGGTGAGGTCGGCGGAGCCGCCGATCATCTCTGGCACCACCGCGCAGATTGCCTCAAGCGCGTTCTCGGACGCCTTGCGGGTCGCAATCTCGGGCTTCTCCGCGACCGCCTTTTGCTTCAGCGCTTCGATCGCGGCGCCAAGACCGTTCGGCAGCTTGCCGTGCAGGCGGCGCTCGAACTCGGCCTTCTTCGGGGATTCGTCGACGCGCTTCTTCCAGGCCGCGCGTTCGTCCGCCGAGCGCGAGCCGAACTTGCGCCAGCTCTCCAGAATCTCCGCCGGAATTTCGAAAGGGCCGTAATTCCAGTTGAGGTTCTTGCGCGCGCCTTCGATTTCGGCGGCGCCGAGCGGCGAGCCATGGGCACCGGCGGTATCGACCTTGGTCGGCGCGCCGTAGCCGATATGCGTCTTGCAGGCGATCAGCGTGGGGCGATCCGACTTCTGCGCATCGAGAATCGCGTTCTCGATCGCCGCCGGATCGTGGCCGTCGATGCGGAAGGCGTTCCAGCCCGAGGCCTTGAAGCGCGCGACCTGATCGGTGGAATCGGAGAGCGAAATCTTGCCGTCGATGGAGATGCCGTTGTCGTCGAACAGCACGATCAGCTTGTTCAGTTTCAGATGGCCCGCGAAGGCGAGCGCTTCCTGGCTGATGCCTTCCATCAGGTCGCCGTCGGAGGCGAGCACATAGGTAAAGTGATCGACCAGATCGTCGCCGAACTCGGCGTTCAGGAGACGCTCCGCGAGCGCCATGCCGACCGCGTTGGCTAGACCCTGGCCGAGCGGGCCGGTGGTGGTCTCGATGCCGCGGGTCACGAAGTTCTCGGGGTGGCCGGGCGTTTTCGAATCGAGCTGCCGGAAGCGCTTGATCTCGTCCAGCGTGACGTCCTCATGGCCCGTCAGGTAGAGCAGGGCATAGAGCAGCATGGAGCCGTGGCCCGCGGAGAGCACGAAGCGGTCGCGGTCCTGCCAGTCGGTCGCCTTCGGATCGAATTTGAGGAACTTCGTGAACAGAACGGTCGCGATGTCCGCGGCGCCCATCGGCAGGCCGGGATGGCCGGATTTTGCCGCCTCGACGGCATCCATGGCGAGCGCGCGAATGGCGTTTGCCAAACGATCATGCTGCTCGCGGCTCATCTGCGCTGACCTGAAGTTCCGGGCTGGAAAGGTGGCGTTGCCATAGCACCCCAACCCCTTGTGTCAAAGTCGCAACGCGCGGTTGACGTGGGGATAAAGGCCCCCCTTAACTGCGTGCTCGCTTCGCAAACGGCGGCGGGCAAATGCGGCAGGCGGCGGAACTATCGACGGTGCTGGAGAAGGCGCGAAGGCGGCTCGCCTCGTCGCTCGACCTGCTGGAGGCCGCGATCAATCGCCGCCGGGAGCACGACCGCCAGCGCGGCGAACTGGAGGCCCAGATTCAGGCCTTCGGCGCGGACCGTTCGCGGCTCGCCGGCGAACTCGACCACGCGCGCGCCAACATCTCCTCGCTGGAGGCGACCAACCGCGAAGTCGCGCAAAGGCTCGATCAGGCGGTGGACACGATCCGTGCCGTGCTGGAAACGCAGGAGCGCTGAGCGATGGCAGAGGTCTCCGTCACCATCAACGGCCGCGTCTATCGCATGGCCTGCGATCCGGGGCAGGAAGATCATCTGGCGCGGCTCGGGCGCGAACTCGACCAGCGCATCGCGCAGCTTCGCGACTCGTTCGGCGAGATCGGCGACACGCGGCTTGCGGTCATGGCCGCGATCATGGTCGCGGACGAGCTTGCAGAACTGAAGCGGCGGCTCCGCACCGCCGATCAGGAAATCCAGTCGCTGAAAGACGCGCGGGAGCGCGCGGCCCAGCGCAACGAGGATGGCGAGCGCGCGATCGCAGAAATCCTCGAAAACACCGCCGAGCGGATCGAACGGCTCGCGCAAAGTCTCAACAGCGGTCCCAACGGCAGCGTCGCGCTCGGTTGAGGCGAAAGTCAAGACTGGTATTGCGGCCTAGTTCTACCTAGGTTGGTCCTTGCGGTGCTGCGGGATGCGACAGAGAAGTATTCCCGGGGCCTTATCGATCCCAACGGGAGCTGTCCCTGATCTGGACCGTGGTCCTCGTCATATGGCGCCCACCTACTTCGTAGGTTTCCCGGGATCGAATCTCTGACGGTCACTGCGGCCCGCACTTAATTCGCCATGCCAGTATCGATCGCCGAACAGAAACGCGCTTTGCGCAAGGAAATGGCCGCGAGGCGCGACGCGCTTTCGCCGATCTTCCGCAAGCAGATGTCCGAGCGGGTCGCAAACAGCGATCTGCCGTTCGATGTGCCCGAACGCGCGATCGTCTCGGGCTGGTTTGCGATGGGAACGGAGCTCAATCCCTATCCGCTGATGAAGCGTCTTGCGGAAGAGAGCGATGCCGCGCTCGCGCTGCCCGCGATCGCGGACGGCAAGCTGATCTTTCGCGCCTGGGTGCCGGGCATGCAGTTGAAGCGCGTGGGCTTCGGACTCTCCGAGCCGGGGCCGGAAGCGATGGAAGTCGATCCCGACATTCTGCTCGTGCCGCTCTTGGCCTTCGACCTGAGGGGCTACCGCATCGGCTACGGCAAGGCCTACTACGACGGCGGACTTGCAAGACTTCGCGCGAAGAAGAAGATCATCGCTGCCGGCCTCGGTTTCGAGGAACAATGCGTGGACAGCGTGCCGACGGAACCCCACGACGAGCGGCTCGATTATGTGATAACCGAAGAGGGCGTGCGTTTCTCTGCCGGCAGTAGCTGATGCGAATTCTGTTTCTCGGTGACATCGTCGGGCGTTCGGGCCGCGTCGCCGTCGTCGATCTTCTGCCGTCGCTGATCGAGGACTGGAGGCTCGATTTCGTCGGCATCAACGGCGAAAACTCCGCCGGTGGCTTCGGCATCACCGAGGCGATCTATAACGAGGTAATCGAAGCCGGCGCCGACGCGATCACGCTCGGCAATCATTCCTGGGATCAGCGCGAGGCGCTGGTTTTCATCGAGCGCGCGCCGAAGCTCATCCGTCCGCTGAACTATCCGAAGGGCACGCCGGGCCGGGGTGCTGCGATGCTGGAAGCCAAGAACGGCAAGCGCGTGCTCGTCGTCAACGCGATGGGCCGCGTGTTCATGGAGCAGCTCGACGACCCGTTCGCGGCGATCGAGCGCGAACTCGAAGCCTGCAGACTGCGCGAGCACGCCGACGCGATCATCGTCGATTTCCACGCCGAAGCGACCAGCGAGAAGCAGGCGCTCGGCTATATTCTCGACGGACGCGTCTCGCTGCAGGTCGGCACGCATACGCATGCGCCGACGTCGGATCATCGCATCCTGCCGGGCGGGACCGCTTTCGTGTCCGACATCGGCATGTGCGGCGACTATGAGAGCGTGCTCGGCATGAACAAGGACGAGCCGATCCGGCGCTTCCAGACCAAGATTCCTTCCGCGCGCTTCGAGCCTGCGACCGGCGAGGCGACCGTCTCGGGGCTCGCGGTCGAGACCGACGACGCAACCGGCTTGGCGATCAAGATCGCGCCGGTGCGGATCGGCGGCGTGCTGGAAGAGGCAAGGCCTTCGTTCTGGCCTTAGCAATAATCTCGTCATCACCGGGCCGTACCTGCCCGCGCGAAGCGCGGTTTTGCCGGTACGAGACCCCGTGATTCATCCGGCCTGTCGGCGAACGTGGCCCTTCATCATGGATGGCCGGGTCAGGTGTTCAGCCCGGCCATGACGAAATAATGGGGTGCTTCACATCATAAGGCTGCTTGCTATAACCCCGCGCAATCCGATCGGGACCGAAGCACATGGCCGGCCATTCGCAGTTCAAGAACATCATGCACCGGAAGGGCCGGCAGGACGCCGCCCGCTCCAAGCTGTTCGGCAAGCTCGCCCGCGAGATCACCGTTGCCGCCAAGATGGGCCTGCCGGACCCGGCGATGAACGCGCGGCTGCGCGCGGCGATCATCGCGGCCCGTGCCGAAAACATGCCGAAGGACAATATCGAGCGCGCCATCAAGAAGGCGTCCGGCAACGACGGCGAGAATTTCGAAAGCGTGCGCTACGAAGGCTACGGACCCGGCGGCGTCGCGATCATCGTCGAGACGCTCACCGACAACCGCACGCGCACGGTCGGCGAAATCCGCTCGTTCTTCACGAAGAGCGGCGGCTCGCTCGCGGAAACCGGCGCGGTCTCCTTCATGTTCAATCATGTCGGCGTGATCGAATACGACCGTACCAAGGCGAGCGACGACGCCATGCTGGAGGCCGCGATCGAGGCAGGCGCGGACGACGTGATTTCCTCGGAGGCGGGCCACGAGATCATCACCGCGACCGACTCCTTGAACGAAGTGCAGAAGGCGCTGGAGGCGAAATTCGGCGAGCCGAGGAAAAGCGCGCTCGTCTGGCGGCCGCAGAATACGATCGCGGTCGACGACGAAGCCGGCGAGAAGCTGATGAAGCTGGTCGAGAACCTCGAAGAGAACGACGACGTGCAGAACGTCTACGGCAACTTCGAAATTTCCGAAGCGCTGATGGCAAAGCTCTCGGCGTGAGCAATTCCCGCGCGTTCGGCTATCTCGCGATCATCTCCGCGGTGACGATCTGGGGCGCGTGGGTCGCGCTCACGCGCTATGCGGTGATCGGCTCATTGACGCCGGCCGCGGTCACGCTGTTGCGCGTCGGCATCCCGATCCTCGTGCTGGCTCCGGTTCTGTTTCGCATCGGCATCTGGCCGAAAGGCAAGACCGTACCCTTTCTCTTTTGCATTCTCGGCGCGGGCGCGCCGTTCCTGCTGATCATCGGCAACGGCATGCGTTTTGCCCCGACCGCCGATGTCGGGCCGCTCGTTCCCGGCACCATGCCGCTGATCGTGGCGCTGCTCTCCGTGATTATTTTCAAGGAGAAGCTCGGCTGGGCGCGCGCCATCGGCTTTGCGCTGTGTCTTGCCGGCGTGCTGACGATCGCTGGAAGAAGCATTCTCACCGCGAGCGGCGATACCTCGTTCGGGCATCTGCTGCTGGTCACCGCGGCGATCTGCTGGGCCTGTTACACCGTCGCATTCCGGCTGGTCGGCGTCACCGCGATCGAGATGGCGGCGCTGGTGAGCTTCTGGTCTGCGCTTGCGATGCTGCCGTTCGGTTTGCCGCCGCTGATCGCTGCGTTCAAAAACGGTGCCCATGGCGACATCATCGTGCAGGCGATCGTCCAGGGGCTCGGCTCCGGCTTGATCGCGCTCGTGCTCTACAACATCGGCATTGCGCGGCTCGGCGCGTCGCGTGCGGCGGCCTTTGTCGCGCTCGTTCCCGCGCTTGCGACCGTGATTGCGATTCCGCTCTTGAAGGAAATCCCCGACGCGGCCTCGATCTTCGGCGTCGTTACGACCGGGCTCGGCGTGCTGCTGGCGAGCGGCGTAGTCAACGAGTTGCTAACGAAGAAACCGGTCGAATAGCGGCAGGCTCGAAATTGCGGCGACGAGAATGATCGCATAGGCCGCGCTGCGATAGTTGCGGTCCGAGACGAACACGAACACCATCGCGCCGCCGGCCATGCCGGACAGAAACGGCACGAACATCAGAAGTCCGAACCAAAACACCTCGTCGGTGAGCAGTCCGCTCCAGCCGTAGACCGCGATCGAAAAGAGATCGAACAGCGCGAAGTAGGCGATCAGGTTGGCGCGCACGCCGGCCGCCGAGATCGCGCCGCCGAGCCAGTAGATGATCACGGGCGGGCCAGGGATCTGGGTGGCGCCGCCGAGCATGCCGGAGATCGCGCCGACGCCGAGCGTGATCGGGAGCTTCGGCGCGCCGTGATAGCGCCAGCCGCTCGCCAGCAGAAGCACAAAGACAACGATGACGACGGCGATCGCCCAGCGCATCGGTGTGGGGTCGATATAGAGGAGCGCCATGGTCCCGAGCGGGATCGTGAGCGCGGCGGCGGCGAGAAGCGGCATCGTCTCTCGCCAGCGCACATGCGGCAGTGCCGGCACGAGAAACGGCAGCGAGCAGATGAAATCGATCAGCAGGATCGTGGTGACGGAGAAGCGCGGGCCATAGAGCGCGCCGATCAGCGGCACATAGATCATGCCGGCGCCGAAACCCGAGAAGCCCCGGATGAAGCCGGACGCAAAAGCGATCATCGCGGCGAGCGCGAGACGGTCGTCGAAGAAGGGCGCGAGCGAGGCGGGGATAAGTGCGGACAAGCGGCGTGCCTTGATTGGCCGCGAGAAATAGCATCCGCCTAGGCAGACTTCGATAGCGGGGTTATCACCGCAAGGATGGTCCGCGCGAATCGCATACTCGGCATCGACCCCGGCCTCCGCCGCACCGGCTGGGGCGTGATCGAATGCGAAGGGACGAAGCTCTCCTTCGTCGCCTGCGGCTCGGTGAATGCAGACGAGCGCGAAACGCTCGGCGAGCGGCTCGCTTTCATCCACAGGGGTCTCGCCGAGATCATCGCGCGCTATGCGCCGCACGAGGCGGCGGTGGAGGAAACCTTCGTGAACGCCGATCCGCGGGCGGCGCTGAAGCTCGGGCAGGCGCGCGGCATCGCGCTTGTGGTGCCGGCACAGGCGGGGCTGCCGGTTTCCGAATACGCGCCGAACCTGATCAAGAAAACCGTGGTCGGCGCGGGCCGCGCCGAGAAGGCGCAGATCAGATTGATGATCCGTGTCTTGATGCCCAAAGCCGATCCGCAGACCGACGACGCCGCCGACGCGCTCGCGATCGCGATCTGCCACGCGCATCACCGCGCGAGCGTGGATATTCTCTCGCGGGTCGTGGGAGGGGCGTCGTGACCCGCGTTATCAATCTTTCCCCCCGCCGCACCGAAGTCGGCTTTAGCCGACTTCGGTATCCTAGAATTTCCAAGTCGGGTAAACCCGACTTGGGTCGGGGGAGGGCGGCGAGCGTAAGCGAACGGGTGGGGGTGTCGTGGGTTAGACCCCACCCCGTCCGAGCTTCGCTCGGACGACCCTCTCCTGAAAGGGGAGGGAGAAAGCGACAATCATGATCGGGAAATTGCGCGGCGTGATCGACACCTATGGCGAGGACTTCGTCGTGATCGACGTGCATGGCGTGGGCTACGTCGTGCATTGCTCTGCGCGCACGCTGCAATCCTTGCCCCCGCAGGGCGAAGCCGCGACCATTTCCATCGAGACGCATGTGCGCGAGCAGGAGATCAAGCTGTTCGGCTTCACGAACGATTTGGAGCGCGAGTGGTTTCGTATGCTGCAAACGGTGCAGGGCGTTGGCGCGAAGGTGGCACTTGCGATCCTGTCCACGCTGAAGCCCGCCGAGCTTGCGAACGCGATTGCGCTCGGCGACAAGACCGCCGTGTCGCGCACGCCGGGTGTCGGGCCGAAGCTCGCCGCACGCATCGTGGCGGAGCTGAAAGACAAGGCGCCGGCCTTTGCGACCGTCGATCCTTCGGTCGTCAAATTGCAGGGCGATCTTTCCGAGAAGCGTGCGCCGCAGCCGGTGGCGGACGCAGTCTCCGCGCTGGTCCACCTCGGCTACGGGGAAATCCAGGCGGGTGCCGCGGTTGCCGCGGCCGTGCGTGCATCGGGCGATGAAAATGCGCCGGTCGAGACGCTCATTCGGCTCGGGTTGAAGGAACTGGCGCGATGAGAGCCTCGTCCTTCGAGACGCTCGCGTTGCTCGCTCCTCAGGACGAGGTTTTTCTTTGTCCTCATCCTGAGGAGGCGCGTAGCGCCGTCTCGAAGGATGAGGATAGTATTTTGCCATGAACTCCCGTCTCGTATCCGCAGCAAAGCGCGACGACGATCCGGCGGAAGCCTCGCTCCGCCCGCAGCGGCTCAATGAATTCATCGGCCAGCAGCAGGCGCGCGCGAATCTCTCCGTGTTCATCGAGGCGGCGAAAACACGCAAAGAGGCGCTCGATCATGTGCTGCTCGTCGGCCCGCCGGGTCTGGGCAAGACCACGCTCGCGCAGATCGTGGCGCGCGAACTCGGCGTGAACTTCCGCGCGACTTCCGGCCCGGTGATCGCGAAGGCGGGCGATCTCGCGGCACTCCTCACTAATCTCGAAGACCGCGATGTGCTCTTTATCGACGAAATCCACCGGCTCAATCCCGCGATCGAGGAAGTGCTCTATCCGGCGATGGAGGACTTTCAGCTCGATCTCATCATCGGCGAGGGGCCGGCCGCGCGTTCGGTCAAGATCGAGTTGGCGAAATTCACGCTGGTCGGCGCCACCACGCGCTCGGGTTTGCTGACCACGCCGCTGCGTGATCGTTTCGGGATTCCCGTGCGGCTCGGCTTCTATGAGGTCGAGGAACTCGAAACCATCGTCGAGCGCGGCGCGCGGGTGCTCGGCATCGGCATCAACAAGGACGGCGCGCGGGAAATTGCGAAGCGCGCGCGCGGTACGCCGCGCATTGCGGGACGTCTCTTGAAGCGCGTGCGCGATTTCGCGGCGGTCGATAAGGTTTCGACCATCGACGCGAAAGCCGCCGACCGTGCGCTTTCGCAACTCGAAGTCGACGGCGCCGGTCTCGACGCGATGGACCGCCGCTATCTCCGCATCATCTCCGGTCACTATGCCGGCGGGCCAGTCGGGATCGAAACAATCTCTGCGGCACTCTCCGAACCGCGCGATGCGCTCGAGGACATCATCGAGCCGTTCCTGATTCAGCGCGGCTTCATCCAGCGCACGCCGAGAGGGCGCATGATGACGTCGCATGCCTATAGGCATCTCGGGCTCGCGGAGCCGAAGCGCGACGCTTCGCAGATGCCGCTGTTCGATCAGGGCGAGGAATGAGCAATAGAAATTGGCCCGATCTCGCAGGCCGCATCGAAAACGGCGCGCATGTCATGGCGGTCCGCGTCTATTACGAAGACACGGATTTTTCCGGCGTGGTCTATCACGCAAGCTATCTGCGCTTCATGGAGCGCGGCCGCACGGATTTCCTGCGGCTTCTCGGCGTCGATCACCGCGCGCTGTTCGAGGAAGCAGGCAAGGAGGCGC
>JBGFSD010000056.1:0-8128 GCA_041694745.1 Pseudomonadota bacterium | reverse complement strand
CGAGCCATGTCGAGCGGCAACTCGCCGAGCGCGGCGTGCACACCTATGTACTCGACGGCGACAACCTGCGCGGCGGGCTGAACCGCGATCTGGGTTTCACCGAGGCCGACCGGGTCGAGAATGTGCGGCGCACCACCGAGGTGGCAAAGCTGTTCGCGGATGCCGGCATCGTGGTGCTGGTGTCGCTGATCTCGCCCTATCGCGCCGAGCGGCTCGCCGCGCGCGAGCGGATCGGCGAGGATTTCATCGAGGTGTTCGTCGATACGCCGATCGAGCTGTGCCGCCAGCGCGACCCGAAAGGGCTCTATGCTAAGGCCGACCGCGGCGAGATCAAGAATTTCACCGGCATCGACGCGCCTTATGAAGCGCCGGAGCGCCCGGAAATCAGGCTACAGACGGCGAAGGCGGACTCCGAGGCGCTTGCGGATATGATCGTCAATTATCTGCAGACGAAAAAAATCTTCTAGCTTGCCCGCGGCGCCGTTCAGCCGCGGCGGCACGCTCCAGAACCGAGGCTTCGATGCTACTCAAGGAGTACGGAAAGGTGAAGTCGAAGCTCGTTCGCGCTTTCGGTCTCGAGCCGCGCCACGACACGGACGGCCGGTCGAACGGCGAGAACCGCTTTCTGGACCTGCTTGCTTCGCTGCACGCTGCCGCCGGCTATGACTCCGTCATCGATGTCGGCGCGAACCGCGGCGACTGGACTGCAGCCGCGGCCGCGCGGCTTTCCCCGCGCGGTATCCGCCGCTTTTTCTGCGTTGAGCCGATCCCGACATTTGCGAATGTCATCCGCGATCGACTTAAGAATACCGCCGGTATCGAGTTGATCGAGCGCGTGCTGTCCGACCGCAGCGGCGGCACGGCCGAAATCTTCGAGGCGGGCGGCGGCGGACGCATGTACCGCGACTATCGTGGCGCGGACGAGGGTACAGCGCTGACCACGAAGAAGATCGTGTCGCATCACGTGCCGATCGCAACGGGCGACGAGGTGTTCGGCGCGCTCGGGGTTGCGCCGTATCTTCTGAAGATCGACTGCGACGGCCATGATCTTCATGTGCTGCGCGGATTCAGGCAGACGCTGAAAGACAAGCGTCCGCTGGTGCAGTTCGAATACTCCGATTTCTGGATCGGGGCTGGATCGCGGCTGCGCGAAGCCTGTGCGCTGCTCGGCGGCGCCGGCTACAACACCTACAAGGTGTTTCCGGACCGGCTGGTGCGTTTCCGGTTCAACGGCTTGTTCGAAACCTTCGGCTATCAGAATATCGTGGCCGTGCCGCGCGAGATGCGCGCGCTTTCGGACAAAGTCATTCCTTTCCCCGCAGCCTGATCGCATGACGGATACGGTCGTTTTCATCCAGAACCGGACGCATCGCGCGGGCGCGCAGACCTGTCTCATGCGGCTCTTGCGCCATGCGGCGATGCGCAGATGGAAGCCGGTGCTGGTCTGCTCGCCCGGCGGTTGGCTGCCGGAGGAGTGCAGGCGCCACGGCATCGCGGTCATCGAGCAGGCATTTCCGCGTTCGCGCTCGACTGCCGGGCGCCTGTGGGGCAATGCGGCCTTTGCGAAGGATGTCGCCGCAAAATTGGCCGCGCGCGGTTTCATGCCGAAGATCGTACATGCGAACGATCATCAGGAAGGGTTGCTCGGGCTGCGGCTTGCGGAACGGCTCAGTGCGCGGACCGCGATGTTTCTGCGGTCTCCGAGGATGGCCGAGGACGACTATCGGAAGTATCGCTGCGGCGAGTATGCATTCCTGAGCGCGGTCGGCGACGAGTTTCGCGGACGCGCGCAGGCATGGGAGCCGCGCAAGAAGATCGAACTGATCTACGACGGCATCTATGAAGACGAATTCGACCAGCCGAAACAGAAGCCATCGGCGCCGCCGCAACGCGTTCTGGTCGTAGGCTCGCCGCTCGACTGGAAGGGCTGGGCGGACCTGACCGAAGCGATGTTTCTTCTGGAGCAGGCTGGCGTCGCGCTGCCCGCGGAATTCGATTTCACGGGGGTCCGGCCCGAACCTGCGAACAACGACCTGAAGCTCGAGCGGCTTTCGAAAACGCGGTGTAATTTTCTCGGGCGCGTCGAGGCGTTTCGCGAACTCGTGCGCGGCTACGATCTCGTCATCAATCCTAGCCGCACGGAAACCTTCGGCATGGCGGCAATCGAGGTGCTGGCGCTCGGTGTACCGCTTCTGTCCAGCCGCTCGGGCGTGATCGAGCAGGTGCTGACGCACGCGATGCTGTTTCCACCGCACAAGCCCGAGGCGCTGGCGCGCGCGCTCGAAGACTTGCTTTCGCGCTGGCGCGAAACCGATTTCGGCGTCGCGCGCGCACAGGAGGCGATCCGCGAACGCTTTCTGGTCGACCGCGCGGTTGCGGATATCAGTACAGCGTATCAATCGTTGCTGAAACGATAGCGGAGCGGTCAGGCAGGCTTTTGGAAGGCGAAGACGACACCTTTGCTCAGCAGGTCTTCGACCGTGATGTCGTTCCGGAAGCGGCGGATGTTTGCGAGCACTTCGCCAAGATCGGCGACGACGCCGGTCTTGCACTCGGGGTTCACGATAATCTTGTCGCCGAAGAACTCGCGATAGGTGAGGGCGAGGTTGCGGTACTTGTAATAGAGCCGCTTGGTGCCTCGAACTATCAACCCGCTCTTCAGCGCCACATTCACGTGCTGTTCAATTGTCGGCCGGTGCGGATCGAAGAAATGATAGGCCGTTTCGACATATTTCGCGAGGCTCGGCTTGAACTGTTCGTAGTAGCGCTTCTGGTCTTGCAGCGTGAGGCGCTGCTCAAAAAACGGGAAGCCGCCGCCGAGCGAACTCGCAGCGCCGCCCATGCCGCGGCCGGTCCAGCACCATGGCGCGACTGCGGCGAATATGCCGCCCGGTTTCAGGAGTTTCGCGACCAGCGGGATCGCCTGCGTGTGGTCCCAGAGCCAGAACGACATGAAACTCATGATGAAGTCGTATTGACTGTCTACCGTCTTGCGCCAGTCGCCGACTATGAATCGATCGACTTTCGGCGTGCGGCGGAATCTGAAATTGTAGTAGTTCTTGAATGTCGGCACATTCAGATGTTCGAGCTGCTGCAGGCGTTTGACGCGGTGCTTGCCGAATCCACCGTTGAACAGCCGGTCCTCGATCTTCTGAAACCGGTACTTCCAGAGCGCGCGCTTGAGTTTTCGCGTGAGCGCCGGGTCGGTGCCGTCGCGCACATCAGCAACCTCGACATGCTCGGCGTAGTTTCCGCGAAGAAGGGCGGCGTGAATGCCCTCGCCGCCTGCGATGTCGAGCGCAGTTTTGTACTGCTTCAGCATTCCGAGTTCGTCGAGGAAGTCGATCAGCAGTGTATAGGAATCGAGATCGGTGCCGATGTGGGTGATCTTGGCCTTGCCGAAATCGGTGGTCTTGAGCGCGCTTTCGGATACGAACGAAGAGCTGATCTGAGACTTGAAGAAATCCTCGTTGCTGGCGCGCGGATAAAGAATTCGCTCAATCTCGGGATTGACCGCGATCCGGTCGCCATAGCTCGTTTCGAAATACGCCATCCCCATCCCCATCTCCTTTTGACGAACGCAATAGCGGACTTGAATACTCTGTGCTAGGGCCTGCCAGCCCGCCCGGAGACCGTTGCGTATGCTCAGTTACGACGAAGCAAAGGAAGCACTGATAAGACGACATGCTTATCCTGAACAGCCGCTGCACCGGCGATTCCGCCGGATTGTCTATGCGATCCCCCCGGGCTCTTCCGTGCTCGATATAGCTTGCGGTACGGGGACGCTCATCAAAGCGCTCTCGGAAAACGGTTGCCAGGTCGCGGGGATTGACATCGCGCCAGGAGCCGTCAGCCTCGCGCGCGCGAAGGGGCTCGATGTCATTCTTGGTGATGCTGATGCCTTCGAGGATAATCGCACCGTCAGGGACTTGCTGTTCGCACCCTATGATGTCGTGATCTTCTCCAAAAGCTTGCAGCATCTTCGAGAGAAGAACGCGATCATGGCGAGGCTCCGCACGAAGCGCATTTTCGTGCACCAGCGCAATCGCGATCACTGGCGTGTGAAGCTGTTCGGCAACGCAGGTGCCTCCCGCGACGAAATGTTGCCCTACCGCGACGCAAACGGGAATTTCGTGAAGATTGGTTCCAACGCAGCGTTGCGCCACTGGGGGGAGTCCTATGGCTATTCGTCCCGTGTGCTGTCGGGAAGTTTCCTTCGCGGTACGGACGCCCTGATCGAGTTTACGAAGAAAGGGACCAACTAAAATTGGTGCCGGCGGAGAGGATCGAACTCCCGACCTTCGGTTTACAAAACCGCTGCACTACCGCTGTGCTACGCCGGCATCTTCTTGGCACACAATCCTCGCGGCCAGCGGCCGCTTTCCAAGGTTTTCGCGCCCGCTATTTGCTCTGCCCGGGCGCCATACGCAAGGCACTAACCATAGTTTCAAGAGTTGAACGGGCGGTAACCGGGTGGAACCGCCGGAATGGCAGGCTCCGCGGCAACCCGAAGGACAGGCCGCCATGTTGCGTCTTCTGCTGATCGTTACGTTTGCTGCCGCGATTGCGGCACCTGCGAGCGCCGACAAGCGTCCGGTGATCTATCCGGACGGCACGGTCGTCTATGGCGAATGGGGGCTCTCCGGAATCGGCAACGTCGTTCCTTATGCCGAGCACTGGGGGCCGCAGTATTACTGGGCGCCGCTTGCGCCGCGCGGCTACTATTTCCCGACGAACGTAGGCGACCCTTTCGCCTATCGCTCGCGCGCGGCCAGGCAGCCTTCGATCCCGGGGCCGCGCTACAACCGCACCTGGAGCACGGAATCCGCCGAGCCCGCCGATCTGCCGCCGCCCTACATGCCGCAGGGCCCCTCGGTCATTCCCGCGCCGAAAATGGACGACGACAAGTAAGGCCTGCCGGCGCGAGGCCGCCTGGTCTTCAGTGCTGCGCGGCCTTGCCGCTCTCGCCCGCCGAAAGCCGGTAGCCGACGCCGAGTTCGGTGAGCAGCAATTTCGGCTGGGTCGGATCGACCTCGATCTTCTGGCGAAGCTTGCGCACGAAAATGCGCAGGTAGTGCGAATCCTGATCGTGGCCCGCGCCCCAGATTTCGTTCAGCAGATGGCCGTGGGTCACTACGTTGCCGGCGTGCTGCGCGAGAATTTGCAGAAGCCGGAACTCCTTGCGCGTGAGCGAGAGCCGCTCGCCGTCGACGAACACCGCTCGATTGGCGAGATCGACCGACAGGCGGCCGAGACTGATCACCGGATCGCCGCTCCGGTTGCGGGTATGGCGCCGGATCGCCGCATGCGAGCGCGCGAGCAGTTCCGCCATGCCGAACGGCTTTACGACGTAGTCGTCGGCGCCGAGCTGCAGGAGTTTCACTTTCTCGTCTTCGCTGGAGCGGACGGAAAGCACGATCACCGGCACGTTCGACCAGGAGCGCAGGCGCGCGAGCACTTCCGAGCCGTCGATGTCGGGGAGAGCGAGATCGAGGATGATCAGATCCGGCGGCCGCATCGTGGCATTCCGGATGCCGTCGGCGCCGCTTTCGGCATCCTGTACGCTGAAGCCGTCCATCTCGAAGCCCGCGCGCAGAAAGCGCCTGATCTGGGCTTCGTCGTCCACCAGCAGAACCGATGGGGCATGGTTATTCATCTGTCGTCTCCGCTTCGCGTGCCGGAACCTTCGTTACCGGCATCCTGATCGAAACCGTCGTGCCGCGGTTCAGTCCCTCGCTGAAGGCGCCGATCGTGCCGCCGCTCGCCTCGAGAAAGGCCCTGGCGATCCAGATGCCGAGACCCGAGCCGGTCGTCGCATTCGCGAGACGCTCGCTGCGGTAAAAGCGGTCGCCCCATCTTTTCAGGTCTTCCGGCGTCATTCCGGCACCGGTATCGGAAATTGAGAATACGATCTGATCGTTTTCGTGGCTGATGTCGACTGCGATTTCGGAATGCGGGGGCGAGTATTTGGCGGCGTTGCTCAGCACCTGCCCGATGGCCTGGTCGAACAGCACCGGATCGCCCTGAAACAGCGGAATGCCTTCCGCGATTTTTACGCGAAGTTTATGCGCGGACAGCGTGCGGGTGCGGCGCTCGATGGCGACGTTCACGATGTCTGCTGGATCGATCCATTCGCGCTTCGGGTGGATTCCCTCGCTGGAGATACGCGTCGCGTCGAGCAGGTTCTGAATATCGTGGTTGAGCCGGTCGGCTTCCTCGCGCACGACATTGGCGAGCGTCGAGAGCTGCGGATCGCTCTTTACTTTCGGCGCGTTCGCGATCACCGAGGCCGCGCCGAGTATCGAGGCGAGCGGCGTGCGCAACTCGTGTGATACCGAACCGATCAGCGCCTCGCGCAGCCGGTCGATCTCGTCCTGGCGCCGCAGTCGCGTGGCGAAATGGCTGCTTACGGCCGCGATAATCGTGAACAGCACAAGGTCGACCTGATTGTCCCAGTTGTGCGCGCGAAAATCGTGGATCGGCCCGTAGAAGAAGTACGCCGAGCAGGCGACGCTGATCAGCGCGGTGAACATCGCCGGCACAAAGCCCCAGCGAATGGCGAGCACGAAAACCGGCAGCAGATAGATGATACCGACGTTCTGGAAGCGGACCCAGCTGAGAAGCAGCGTAATCGCGAGCGTGGTTATCGCGACGAGGCTGACGGAAACGACCAGCGGGACCAGGAACCGCGCGACAGGATCGCGGGAGGTGAGGCTGCGCCGGATCCAATGCGTAACGGCCATCGAAACCTACCTTGCGGTTCGGACCGCCCGGTCCGCGATGTAGAGCGCAAGCGCTGCCGCATTCGAGACGTTTAGGCTTCGGATTGCACCGGAGAGGTCGATCCGCGCGAGCACGTCGCAGGTCTCGCGCGTGAGCTGCCTCAGACCCTTGCCTTCCGCGCCGAGCACGATCGCCACCGGCGCGCTGAGTTTCATTTCGCTCAGGTCTGCTTCGCCTTCTTCCGCAAGCCCGACCAGCGTGAAGCCACGCTCCTTCAATTCGTGCATTGCGCGCGCGAGATTTTGCACGAGCGAAATCGGCACGTGCTCCAGTCCACCGGACGCGGATTTCGCGAGCACGCCGGTCGCTTCGGGCGAATGCCGCGCGGTGGTGACGATCGCGGAGACTTTGAAGGCCGCCGCGGTGCGCACGATGGCGCCGAAGTTATGCGGGTCGGTGATCTGGTCGAGCACGAGCACGAGCTTGTCGAGCGCAAGCTCATGCAGGCCGGGCGAGGGCAGCGCGTCGGTGACGGCAAACAGCCCCTGATGCACGGCATCCGGGGTGAGTTTTGCGTCAAGCGCGTCGGGCCGCACGATCTCGGGCTGCACAGGGAGTTCGATGCCGGCTTCCTGCAATCGCCTGAGCGCGTTCTCGGTCGCGATCAGGACGCGGAAGCGGCGGGCCGGGTTCTTCAGCGCTTCGGAAACCGGATGCCAGCCGTAGAGAATTGCGTGATCGAGAGGCGTCTTGCGCCCGTCCGCGCCGAAGCTGCGGCGGCCGGAGAGGCTCGCCGATTTCCTAGGGGCTTTCTTGGGACCGCGACCAGCCATTTGCGTTTCCAGCGACCCTGTCCGCCCGGTTAGCCGGCCGCGAAAGTGGTGGGGGAGGCAGGACTCGAACCTGCGAAGGCATAGCCAGCGGATTTACAGTCCGCCCCCTTTGCCGCTCGGGACACTCCCCCGGGAACTTCGCCGCGTCTTGTATCGTCCGGGTGGTCACGGGATACAGCGGAAACGCGCGAGACAACAGATATAGGCAGTCTCGGCGGCGGACTTATGGGGACCGCCTCCAAGGGTGTCAACCCTGCCGAAAACCCTAATAGCAAAAGGGGTTAGGCAGCGCCGGAGCTGCGCTTGGCGTTCCGTAGCGTTCCCGTTAAAAGACCGCCGAATTCGCGGGTGTAGCTCAATGGTAGAGCAGCAGCCTTCCAAGCTGAATACGAGGGTTCGATTCCCTTCACCCGCTCCAGTTCAATGAAGCAAAGGACATAGAGACAGGGTCATGGCCAAGGAAAAATTTGAACGCACGAAACCGCATGTGAACGTCGGCACGATCGGGCACGTCGACCACGGCAAGACGTCCTTGACGGCTGCGATCACGAAGGTGCTTGCGGAGACGGGCG
>JBGFSD010000040.1:0-8365 GCA_041694745.1 Pseudomonadota bacterium | reverse complement strand
CAGTGTGGAGCGATTTGGCCGGGTGGGCCCGACCGCTTCGGCGGATCCGCGGTTCGTTGCGCAGCAGGCGCAGGTGAGAACCGCCCTGGCAAAAACATTTGCTCTCGCGCAGAAGCAGGCGAGCCAAGATTAGCTGAAATATCGCCAAACTAGCCGCAAGTGTACACTTCCCGCCGCGAAACCATATTTCGCCGGCTCGTCAAAAAATGGCCGGGGCGTACCAGAAGGATTCAAACTTTCAGATGTCGGATTTATTGCTACGCAACGTCGGTAGGGTATGCTGGGCACATGAGATTCGAACCTGTCTGCACCGGCTCGAAAAAGGAGAAACGGATATTTAAAAATACTGAGCTGAGACTTCGGCTCAGAAATAATCGCCAATTCTGCAAAGACGAGCGAGCAGAGACTCTCGTTTCCCACAAAGCCCCGCAAACGGGGACTCATTCGCGAGAAAACGGCAGACGTTAAACCTGCCGACACTGGCTGGTTGCCGTAGCAAGATTCGAACTTTCAGATGTCGGATTTGTTGCTGTGCAACGTCGGTACTGCATGCCGGGCATATGAGATTCGAACAGGTCTGCATTGGCTTGGGCAAGTAAAAACGGATACTTGAAAATGCCGAGCTGAGACTTCGGCTCGGAAACGACCGCCAAGTCTGCAAAGACGAGCGAGCAGAGACTCCTGATACTCGCAAAAGCTCCGCAAATGGGGGCTCATTCGCGAGAAAACGGCAGACGTTAAACCTGCCGACACTGGCTGGTTGGGGCGCCAGGATTCGAACCTGGGAATGGCGGAATCAAAATCCGCTGCCTTACCACTTGGCTACGCCCCAGCTGCCGGAAAGGAATGGCCGGAAGGCGCGCAATCTACTCAAGATCGGGGGTACTGCAATGCCGGATTGGCCGCATTTCAGGCTGCTTGAAGGCCCCGGATGAGGCTGCTAGGAAGCAGCCGCTCCGCCGCGCCCCTTGGGTTCCGGCCCGAGCCTTTCACGATCGACTGTCGGAGTGTAGCGCAGCCTGGTAGCGCACCTGCTTCGGGAGCAGGGGGTCGGTGGTTCGAATCCACTCACTCCGACCAGTCGGGATCCCGAAAAAGCGCAAAAAACAGACCTCCGCCGAAAGGCGGCCCGTTCCCATTCCCGAGAAGTCCTGAGCTTTCCGCCGGAAATCCGGCGGGGCGCCGTTCCGCGCGTCAGCCGGCCTTCAGATTGCCCGCGGCGGTGCGGCCACGGTCAGTAGTAATAATGTCGAAGGTGATCTTCTGTCCTTCATTGAGGGTCGAGAGACCGGCCTGTTCAACCGCGCTGATGTGCACGAAGACGTCCTTGCCGCCATCGGACGGCTGGATGAATCCGTAGCCCTTCTGCGCGTTGAACCATTTCACGGTACCGGAAGGCATGTTCGTATCCTTGTCGTAGGTATTCGGCGGACGCGTCCTGCGAAATGCGCAGACGATTCCGACAATCGCTCTCTCGGGTTGCGAAGTTACGCGGCCAACAGCCGGATCAACGAGATCGTTGCCGCCAGAGGCCCTGTTCGCCGGGCCGAAACAAGATTGCGGGAAAAGTGGACCGCAACGCGGTTCCCCCGTCAAGGGAAACGGCTGCCCGGATTTTTCGCCCGCTCGCGCAATGGCTATGCACGGCGCCCGCGCAGCGGCGGCACTATGATAAGGAGTGCGCCTGGCTGCGCGCATGGTTTGAAGGCAAAGGAAAATGAGCGAGGAAATCCAGTTCGACCGCAATTTCGAAGCCAAACCGGGCGTCGCCGAGGAAATCGCACCCGGCGTGCGCCGGATACTTTGCGACAATCCAAGCCCCTTCACCTTCAAGGGCACCAATACCTACATCGTCGGCAAAGGCTCGGTAGCGGTCATCGACCCCGGCCCGGCCGATCCCCGCCATATCGATGCAATCCTCTCGGCACTCGGTAATGAAACCATCGCACAAATACTGGTTTCGCATACACATCGCGATCACTCGCCTGCGGCCGCCGCGATCCGGCAGGCGACCGGCGCGAAGACCTTCGCCGAGGGACCGCATCGCGCCGCCCGTGCGCTGCATCTCGGTGAAATGCCGCCGCTCGATTCCGGCGGCGACGACGATTTCACGCCCGACCACAGGCTTGCCGACGGTGAGGTCATCGAAGGCAAGGGTTACGCGCTCGAAACCGTTTACACTCCCGGCCACACCGCCAACCACGTCGCCTTCGCGCTCCGCGGAACGGATATTCTGTTCTCCGCGGACCACGTCATGGGCTGGGCGACGTCGATCGTGGCGCCGCCGGACGGCTCGATGCGCGATTACATGGCCTCGCTGCACCGGCTCGAGCGGCGGCCCGAGGGCGTCTATCTGCCGGGTCACGGCGGCATCGTGAGAAACGCGCACAAGCTCGTGCAGCAATATATCGAACACCGCGAGGCGCGGGAGAGCGCGATCCTGCGCAAGCTTTCGCGCGGCGAGAGCGACATTCCCGGCATCGTGCAGGCGATCTATATCGGTCTCGATCCGCGGCTTGCGAAAGCCGCAGCGCTCACGACGTTTGCGCATCTCGAAACGCTGGTCGAGCGCGATCTGGTCGTGACCGAAGGCACGCTTTCGCTCGGCGGGCGCTACCGCCTCTCCGCCTGAGCGTTATTTCGGCCGGCGGCGCGCCTCCGCGAGCTGCGCCAGAAACGATTCGATGCGCCGCGCATTGGTGCCGAAATCGCGCTGCCCGTAGCGCGACGCGGAGCGCATATCGACCCGCACCATGCCGCGCACCCGGCGTACGCGGATCGCAACGTCTTCGCGAAAACCCATGAGCGGCGTCGAAGCGACGGCCTCGATGCTGCCGTCGCGATCGGGCGCGGGTGCAACACTGCCGGCAAGCCGCCAGCCGCGCTGACGTACGAGCGCCAGCGCCGCGTCGAAAATCTCTCCGGCCTCGGCGTCGAATTCGACCGTCCGGACCGCCGGATAGTACATGCGCTGCAATTCGGCCGATCGCCCGCCGGCATAATCCGCTGAATTTGCTCCGGCCGGCCGCAGTGCCGCAACGGCCCGGAAAGCCGGCGGGTCGGCGGTGTCGGTCGAAACGTCGCTGATTGCAGGAAGCGTGATCCCGCGCAGGATTTCGAACATCGGATAGGCCAGAACGCCGGCAGCCAGCACCGCGGCCAGCAGGGCAGAACCCAATCCTTTGAGCCCCTCGTTCCAGATCGCGACAAATGCCGCGACCGCAAGCGCGAAAGCAAGCCAGCAAAGCACGAGCACCGCGATCAGCAATGCGAGGCCCGCGCGATAGTCGATCGCGCCGCTGCGGTGGAGAAAGACCGCCAGCAGCAGCACCGGCAGCGCAAATACCGCAAGCCGCGAACTCCAGATCGCGAGCTTCGAGGTGCGTATCTCGGCATAAAGCCGGCGCCTGATCACAGCGCCGGACCCATGCACGCAACTCCGATTGCGAAAATCACTCCGCCGCTACGCTCGGCAGCCGGTGACTGCCGAACTTGTCGCGCAACGCGGTCTTCAGAATCTTGCCGGTCGCGGTGTGCGGAATTTCGTCAACGAAGATCACGTCGTCCGGCATCCACCATTTCGCGATCTTGCCCTCCATGAACTTGAGCAGATCTTCGCGCGACGGCTTCTTGTCCTTCTTCGGGACGATGATGAGCAGCGGACGTTCGTCCCATTTCGGATGCGCGACGCCGATCACGGCAGCTTCGGCAACGTCCGGATGGCCGACCGCCACGTTTTCGAGATCGATCGAGGAAATCCACTCGCCGCCGGACTTGATCACGTCCTTCGCGCGGTCGGTGATCTTCATGTAGCCCATCGGATCGATGGTGGCGACGTCGCCGGTGTCGAAGAAGCCATCCTTGTCGAGGATGTTGCCGCCCTCGCCCTTGAAATAGGCGGAGGCGACCGCGGGACCGCGCACCTTGAGGCGGCCGAACTTGACGCCGTCCCACGGCAGCTCGTTGCCCTCGTCATCGGTGATCTTCATCTCTACCGTGAAGATGGAGAAGCCCTGCTTCTCCTTGACGTCGAGTTCGGCTTCGCCCTTCAGATGCGCGAGATCGGCTTTCAGCGAACCGGCCGTACCGATCGGACTCATCTCGGTCATGCCCCAGGCGTGGGTGACCTGCACGCCGTACTCGTCCTGAAACTTCTTCATCATCGCGCGCGGGCAGGCCGAACCTCCGATCAGCACGCGATTGAGATGCGGAAGCTTCAGCTTGTTCGCTTCGAGATGCGCGAGCAGCATCATCCATACCGTCGGCACAGCTGCTGTGACCGTGACCTTGTATGTGTCGAGCAGTTCGTAAATCGAAGCCCCGTCGAGTTTTGCGCCCGGCATGATCAGACTCGCGCCGGTCATCGGCGCCGAGAACGCAAGCGACCACGAATTGGCGTGAAAGAGCGGCACGACCGGCAGCACGACATCGCGTCCCGAAAGACCGAGCACATCCGGCACCGCGGCCGCCAGTGCGTGCAGCGTATTCGAGCGGTGGGAATAGACGACGCCCTTGGGGTTTCCGGTGGTGCCGGAGGTGTAGCACATGCCGGCGGCGTCGTTCTCCTCGACCTCGACCCATTTGAAGTTGCCGTCCGCTTCGGCGATCCAGTCTTCATAGGCGACCGCGTTCGGAAGCGTGGTCTGCGGCATGTGCGCCTTGTCGGTCAGCACGATGTACTTCTTGAGGGTCGGCAGTTTATCCGCAAGTTTTTCGAGGATCGGCACGAACGTCAGATCAATGAAGATCATTTTGTCTTCAGCGTGATTGACGATGTAGATGATCTGCTCGGCAAAGAGCCGCGGGTTCACAGTGTGATAGACTGCGCCTGCTCCCAGAATGCCATACCAGGCTTCGAGGTGGCGCGCGGTGTTCCAGGCGAGCGTCGCAACCCGGTCGCCCTTCTTGATGCCGTCCTTGACGAGGCGCTGCGCGACTTTGAGCGCGCGCTGCCGGATCTCTTTGTAGTTGGTCTCGACGATCGGGCCTTCGACCGAGCGGCTGATGACCTTGCGGGTCGGATACTGAATGGCGGCGTGGTCGATGATCCGGTTGCAGGTCAGCGGCCAGTCCTGCATCAAGCCCTTCATGGCACTTCTCCCTCACTCATTTCTGGCGGCGCCTTTTTGTGGTGCCTTTCGCGAGGAAAGTAGCGCGGGCGGGCTCGCAAGAAAACTGCCGATCGGGCCCCCGGAAGCGAGGCCTGCGCTATGAGAAGGGCGCCTTTTTTGCAGTGTTTCGCGCTGCTTCTCTTGATGCTTTTCTGGGCGTCGCCGGCCTTGGCTGAGCGGGAACGGGTGCGTCTGCCCGAGACCGTGCCGATGCCCGAAATGCGGCCCGCGGAAGCGCCGCGGCCATTGCGGCTGCTCGAAATTCCGCAGGCGGAGATCGAAGCGGCGGCAAAGCTGTGCCGGAGCGTGCTCGACCGAAACAAGCTGGTCGCCGAGCCGGCTCAGGCCGCGCTGTGGAACAACGGGTGCGGCGCGGTCGGGCAAGTCAGAATCTCCGCGATCAAACTTGCGAGCGGCAGAACGGTCTCCCTGCGACCCTCCGCGCTGATCCGCTGCGAAACGGCGGAGATCCTCGCTGACTGGGTGCGGGAAGATCTGGCGCCTGCAACCGAGCCCTATGGCGGGCTCGCCCGCATCGATGTCGCCGCCTCCTATCACTGCCGGCCGCGCAACAACATTCGCGGCGCGCTGTTGAGCGAGCATGGCCGCGCGAATGCGATCGACATACGCGCGATCGTGCTGAAGGACGGGCGGCGCTTCGGCGTCGATCTTCCGGAGACGCCGATCCTGCTTCTCGGAGAACTCCGGCGATCGAGCTGCGCGCGGTTCACGACCGTGCTCGGTCCCGGATCCGACGGATTTCACGAGGACCATTTTCATCTGGATTTCGCACAGCGGCGTGGCGGCTATCGCCTGTGCCAGTGGAATCTGCCCGTCCCGCCCCTGCCCGCGAGCCACCCGCAACGGGCTGCCGATCCCTCCAAGATTCAGCAACCCACGCCCTGACGAAAAAGGGCGCTGCTTTCGCAGCGCCCTTTTGCCCCCAAGCCGACCGTCGCGGACGGGTCAGATAACGATGACCTTCGCGCCCATCGGCACTCGATTGTAGAGGTCGATGACGTCCTCGTTCAGCATGCGGATGCAGCCCGAGGAAATCGCCTGACCGATATATTCCGGCTGATTGGTGCCGTGAATGCGGAACAAGGTGTCCTTGTTGCCCTGGAACAGATAGAGCGCGCGGGCGCCCATCGGATTGTGCGGGCCCGGAGACACATATTTCGGAAGGTTCGGGAAGCGTTTGAGCATATCGGCGGGAGGGGTCCAGTCCGGCCACTCCGCCTTGCGCTTCACATGCGCCTCGCCTTTGAACGCCATGCCCTCTTCGCCGACGGTCACGCCGTAGCGATAGGCCTTGCCCTCACCCTTAATGAGATAGAGGAACTTCTTCTCGGTATCGACGATGACCGTGCCCGGCTTTTCCTTGGACGGGTAATCGACAAGGTGGCGCAGCCAGCCGGAATCCGGCGTGTGCTTGAGATAGGGCGCGCTTGCAATCAGCTTCCGGTCACGCGCGGGAATCGCGGATTCCGGAACCGGATCGAGGGTGTCGGAAATGCATCCGGCCAGTCCGAAAGCCATCAGCACGAAAGCGAGGTGACGAATCCGCATTTCTTACAGACCTAGAAGTTCGCTTGCCCCCAAGCTCGGCCTGTCACTAACCGAACTGATTCTTGCCGGGAAGACCCTAAGGTCTTGCAAATGCTGGATATCGAATGCTGTGGCAGAAATGTCGCAACGCACTATGCGGGAAAGCACAATCCGAGGTCATTTACTTCTCCTGCATCGCAAAAAGGCATCCCCCGCGGCCGGTTAACCTCTGAGGCCGGGGCTCACCGGAATGTGAGAAAAGGACGGAAAACTTTCGCCGAATCAACTAATTCGGGCCGCGGCGAAAGCCAAAAAGCGCCTTAGTCGGACGCGAAAACCCGCGCCCTTTCGGGGACGATAACGGGTTCGGAGAAAGCAATGTCTGCGGCAAATACCAGTTCGAAAATCGAGGCGCGGGAACCGGCACGGCCGGGACTGGAAAGCCAGTACCGGAAGGTCGGCATTTCCGCGCTGGCGGCAAGCCTGCGTTACTCGGGCGAGCAGAAAAACGACGCCTATGCGCCGCGGCCGCGCGTCGTCACCCTGCGCGATCTCGAACTGCTTTCGATCTGACCTCGTCTGCTTCTTCCTTACCGGACGATGACGGCGCAAATCCGCGTTGCCATGGACGCTACCCGGAAAGCCCGGTAGTGAGAGCGAACTCGCAGCCTTCGCTCCGCGGAGAAGTTTATGCTGTTCGCCCATGTCCTGCGCGGAGCGGCGCTCCATCGCATCGAAGTCAAGGAAGGCGAGCCCTGCCCGCCTGACGCGATCTGGATCGACCTGGTCGCGCCGACCATCGGCGAGGACAAGATTGTCGAGGACGCGATCGGCGTGATGGTGCCGACGCGCGAGGAGATGGCCGAGATCGAGGTCTCGAGCCGTCTCTATATCGAGAACGGCGCGCGCTACATGACCGCGACCGTGATGTTCAACACCGAAACCGACAAGCCCGGCACCACCGCGATCACCTTCATCATCGCCGGCAACAGGCTGGTCACGGTGCGCTACGACGAGCCGAAACCCTTCACCTATCTGGCCGGCAAGCTTTCCAGGGCCTGCGCCGCGAATACGACCGGGCCCAACATCATGGTCGAACTGCTGGATGCGATCATCGACCGCATCGCCGACACGCTCGAACGGCTCGCCGCCGAGATCGACAAGGTTTCGGGCCGCGTGTTCGAGCGCAACGCGGCGCGCGACGACCCCAATCATCGCTATCAGGTGATCCTGCGGACCATCGGCCGCAAAGGGGATCTCTTGTCCAAGGCGCGCGAAAGCCTGGTATCGCTGAACCGGCTCGTCTTGTTCTTTTCGAACGAGGCGGAAGCCGTCGGCCTCGCCAAGGATCAGCGCGTACACCTGAAGAGTGTCGCCCGCGACATCACCTCGCTCACCGACCACGCGCATTTTCTCGGCAACAAGATCACGTTCCTGCTCGACGCCACGCTCGGCATGGTGAGCCTCGAGCAGAACAACGTGATCAAGCTGTTCTCGGTCATGGCGGTGGTGCTTTTGCCGCCGACGCTGATCGCCTCGATCTACGGCATGAACTTCGAGCATATGCCGGAGCTGAAATGGACCTACGGCTATCCGCTGGCGCTGATCGCGATGGCGCTCGCGGCGCTCGGGCCTTATCTTTTCTTCAAGTGGAAGCGGTGGCTTTAAGAATTTCCCTCCTCGTCTTGGGGAAGGTGGACGCCTGA
>JBGFSD010000071.1:0-8514 GCA_041694745.1 Pseudomonadota bacterium | reverse complement strand
CATAACGCTTAGGCGCTCAGCACCGCCACCGATTCTGCGATGTCCGCGAGCGCGCGTTCGGCGGCTTCTTCGCCCGCGCGGATCGATTCCTCCGCCCGATAGAACTCGAACAGGCCGACATGTTTGAGCCGCGGCGAAATCATCACGTCCGGCGGATCGCCGGCGAGACGCGAGCGCGAAATGCGGTCCTGCGTGATGTTGAAGGCGTCCATCATCACCGAAGAGATGCCGCGCGGGCCGTCGTTCGGCGTCTGCATGCGGCCGCGCGGCAGTCCGAAGACGTTGCCGAACAGATTGCGCGGCTTGGTGGCGGGCACCGGCAGCGGCGGCTCGTCTTCGACGGCCGGACCGCTGTCCTGAATGACGGTGCCCTTGCCGAATACGTCGGAATGCAGATTCACCGCGATCACGACCCGCGCGCCCAGCGCGCGGGCGGCGGAAACCGGAATCGGATTGACCAGCGCGCCATCCGCGAGCCAGCGTCCGCCGATCCTGATCGGCGTGAAGATGCCGGGCAGGGCATAGCTCGCGCGCATCGACTGGATCAGATTGCCGCGCGTGAGCCAGATTTCGTGACCCGACGACAGTTCGGTGGCGATGGCGGCATACTTGACCGGGAGATCCTCGATCAGCGTCTCGCCGAAATTCAGCTCGAGCAGCCTGGCCAACCGGCCGCCGGAAATCAGACCGTTGCCGCCGATGCGCCAGTCCATGAAACCGAACATGCGCCGCTTGGTCACCGAACGCGCGAAATCCTCGAGCTGATCGAGGCGGTTCGCGGCCCAGGCGCCGCCCGCAAGCGCACCCATCGAGGTACCCGCAATCACGTCCGGGCGAATGCCGGCTTTTTCCAGCGCGCGCAGAACGCCGATATGCGCCCAGCCGCGCGCAGCACCCCCGCCGAGCGCAAGGCCGATGCGCGGCGTATCCGCTTTGGGCTCCTGACGGTCGACGGAAATGTTGCGGTCGGGTTCGGGGACGGGCCTGCGGCTGAATACGTTCAAGAACATGGCTACACCGAAACGCTGTACGCGGGTGCGAGGTTCCGGCGCGCGAACGCGGAGCCTCGCTGCAATCCCGCGTCTAGCGGCGAACCTTGGCAGGATCGCGTCATTTTCCCGCGGCTTTAGTCGAACGAAAGCGCGGTCTTTGCGCCGCCCAGCGCAATCGAGCGATAGAAGCACGAGCGGCGGCCGGTGTGGCAGGTCTTGCCGTCACCCGCGACGCTCACCTTGAGCAGCACGGCGTCCTGGTCACAATCAATTTTCATGTCCGAGACGCGCAGCATGTTGCCGCTGGACTCGCCCTTCTTCCAGAGACTTTTGCGCGAGCGCGACCAGAACCAGCCCTCGCGCGTCTCGATGGTGCGTTTCAGCGCTTCCTCGTTCATGTGCGCGAGCATCAGCACCTCGCCGGTCTTCTCGTCGGCGACGATGGCGGCGATCAATCCGTTCGCGTCGAAACGCGGGGTAAGGGTGGTGCCATCTTCGCGTTCTTTGTCGTGCATCGGAATCGTCCTGCAAGAGAGCGGCGAGTTGTAACACGGGGCAAAAGAAAACGGGCCCGTGAGGGCCCGCTCTATCTCCGGCTCGGTTGCGCGGCTCAGTCCCTGCGGCTGCCGCGAACCAGCGTGAAAAAGCGGACCTGCTCGGCCGGATCGTCGCGGAAGACGCCGGTGAACTGGGTGGTTACGGTCGACACGCCCTGGCGCTGAACGCCGCGCATCGCCATGCACATGTGCTCCGCCTCGATCATAACGGCGCAGCCGCGCGGCTTCAGGTGCTCGTCGATTGCGTCGGTGATCTGCGAGGTGAGGTGCTCCTGCGTCTGCAGGCGGCGGCCGAAGATCTCGATCAGGCGCGAGAACTTGGAAAGACCGACCACGCGCTCGACCGGGAAATAGGCGATATGCGCCTTGCCGATCATCGGCATGATGTGGTGTTCGCAGTGCGAGTGAAACGGAATGTCGCGCACCACGACGAGGTCGTCGAAGGTGCCGATTTCGCCGAAGGTGCGGCCAAGAACCTCCTCCGGGGTTTCGCCGTAGCCGCCGAACACTTCCTCATAGGCCTTCACCATACGGCGCGGCGTGTCGAGCAGGCCTTCGCGGTTCGGGTTGTCGCCGATCCATGCGATCAGCGTGCGCGCGGCAGCCTCCGCCTCTTCGCGCGAGGGACGCTTTACCGGGGTCAGTTGGGGTGCTGCATCCGGCTGCTTCAGCAGCGACGTGACGACGGCATCCATCTTGGTCTTCTCCATTCGTGCCGGTCGACGCCCGTCGTCCGGCCAAACCTTGCGTTTTGCAGTCCGGCCTCCGGGCGGAGGAGCGGCTATGCAGGAGGCACATTTCTTCCCGTCAGCCGGGCGCCTTCCAACCCGTGCCTACCGGTCTTATCTTTCCGGGGACTTTGACCTGCGAAAGACGCCCTTGTGGCAGTTTCCCGAAAACCGTCCGCCTTCTTGAAGGGCGGTCAGCACCCGTGAGAACTAGCACCCCCGTACAATAGTTCCCGCAAGCCGTGAAGGAATCTGGTGTTGGATTGCGGCAAATTCGCGGATGAAGGTGATAGTCCCGGGAAGCTGAACGAGGCCTGACCGATGCTCAACGACGTCTATAACCGGCGCATTCTGGAGCTGGCCGCGGACATCCCGCGGAGCGGCCGGCTGGCCCGTCCGGGTGCCTCGGCGACCGCCCATTCCAAGTTGTGCGGCTCGACCGTGACGGTCGATCTGGTCATGGAAGGGGACCGGATTACGGACTTCGCACACGACGTGCGCGCCTGCGCGCTCGGACAGGCGTCGTCTTCGATCATGGCGCGGAATGTGGTCGGCTCGAATGCTGCCGAACTGCGGGACATCCGCGATCAGATGTACCGGATGCTGAAGGAGAACGGCCCGGCACCGACCGGTAAGTGGTCCGACCTCGCCGTGCTCGAGCCGGTTCGCGATTACAAGGCGCGCCACGCCTCGACGCTTCTGACCTTCGACGCGGTGGTCGATGCGATCGGCCAGATCGAGAAAAAGCAGGCAAAATAGGCCTGAAAACCGAAGCCGAGACGGAGGAATCCAATGGCGCCGAAGCTACGCAGGGTGGTCACCGGACACGACGCAAAGGGCAAAGCAGTGGTTGTCGAGGACGGCGAGCCGCCGGTGACTTTCACGCGTCCGGAGGTGCCTGGGCTTGCCTTCTACGAGGTCTGGAACACGCAGGGCGCGCCTGCGAGGATTCCCGCCAAAAGCGATCCGACCCGGGACCGGCCGGTAAAGGTGCCGCCTCCGCAGCAGGGCACCATCATCCGGGTGATCGACTTCCCGCCGGAAGACCCGGCCAAGCCGAAGCCGCCGATGGCGCTCGCGGGCAAGTTGTTCGAGCTGATGGGGCTGCATCCCATTACCGACCCGAAGCTTTACGAGCGGCATCAGTTCATGCACCGCACCCAGTCGGTCGACTACGGAATCGTGCTTGAAGGGGCGATCACCCTGTTACTCGACGACACGGAAATTGATCTGAAGGCGGGCGATGTGGTGGTCCAGAACGGCACCGTCCACGCTTGGAAAAACCGTTCCGGCGCGAATTGCCGGATGGTTTTCGTTCTGGTCGACGGCGAATACGAGCCGGGGCTGACGCCGGTATCGGGATGATGGCGACAGAACTCGACCGGCTGTTCGACGCTGCCGCCAAAGCGCCGCGGCAGGCGGGCCGCGTGCTGATCAAGGGCTACCGCTATACGCTCTCGCCGCTGATCGGCTATCGCTGCCGGCATCTGCCGACCTGTTCGGAATACGGCGACGAGGCGCTTGCGCGGCACGGGCTCTGGGCCGGCGGCTGGATGACGTTCGCGCGCTTCTGCCGCTGCGGACCGTTCGGGACTTCGGGACTGGATTTCGTGCCCGACGCTTTGCCCGTGCGCGCACGCTGGTATATGCCGTGGCGCTACGGGCGCTGGCGGGGGACGAATCAAACGCCGCCGGCGAAGATGAAATAGACTTTTATCTGCGCGTGATCTGATCCGAAAACCGGTACCCACTTTTCGGGATCACGCGCCAACGCTTACCTGCCTTGGTTTGCAGGAGTGAGCAGGAGGACGAAGATGGTCACGCTGACCTTTCCCGACGGCGCACGCCGCGAATTTCCAAACGGCATTTCGGGTCTCGACATTGCGAAGGGCATTTCGCCCTCGCTCGCCAAGCGCACGGTCGCGATGGCGCTCGACGGCGAGGTCATGGATCTCGTCGATCCGATCAACCGCGATGCCAGGATCGAATTCATCTCGCGCGACGACCCGCGCGCGCTCGAACTCATCCGCCACGACGCAGCGCATGTGATGGCCGAAGCCGTGCAGGAGCTGTTTCCCGGCACGCAGGTCACGATCGGCCCCGCGATCGAGAACGGCTTCTATTACGACTTCTTCCGCAATCAGCCGTTCACGCCGGAAGATTTCCCCGCCATCGAGAAGAAGATGAAGGAGATCATCGCGCGCGACAAGCCGTTCACAAAGGAAGTCTGGACACGCGATCAGGCCAAGAAGGTCTTCAAGGACAAGGGCGAGAACTTCAAGGTCGAACTGGTCGAGAGCATTCCCGCCGATCAGGAACTGAAGATTTACAAGCAGGGCGAATGGTTCGATCTATGCCGCGGGCCGCACATGCCTTCGACCGGCAAGGTCGGCACCGCGTTCAAGCTGATGAAGGTCGCGGGTGCCTATTGGCGCGGTGACGCCACAAAGCCGATGCTGACCCGCATCTACGGCACGGCGTGGCCGGACCAGAAGCAACTAGACGATTACCTGCACCGTCTCGAAGAGGCGGAGAAGCGCGACCACCGCAAGCTCGGCCGCGAGATGGATCTCTTCCATTTCCAGGAAGAGGGGCCGGGCGTCGTGTTCTGGCACGCGAAAGGCTGGTCGCTGTTCCAGTCGATCGTTTCCTACATGCGGCGGCGCCTGCGCGGCGACTACGAGGAAGTGAACGCGCCGCAGATGCTGGACAAGTCGCTCTGGGAAACCTCGGGCCACTGGGACTGGTATCGCGAAAACATGTTCGCGGCGCAGTCGGCCGGCGACGAGGCCGAAGACAAACGGTGGTTCGCGATCAAGCCGATGAACTGCCCGGGTCACGTGCAGATCTTCAAGCACGGGCTGAAAAGCTATCGCGATCTGCCGATCCGCCTCGCCGAGTTCGGCGTGGTGCACCGCTACGAGCCATCGGGCGCGATGCATGGGCTCTTGCGCGTGCGCGGCTTCACGCAGGACGATGCACATGTCTTTTGCACCGAAGATCAGCTCGCCGCCGAGTGTCTCAAGATCAACGATCTCATTCTCTCGACCTATGACGATTTCGGCTTCACCGGAGAATTGACGGTGAAGCTCTCCACGCGCCCCGAGAAGCGCGTCGGCGCGGATGCTTCTTGGGATCACGCGGAAGCGGTGATGGAGAAGGTGCTGAAGCAGATCGCGGAGCAGTCGAACGGGCGCATCAAGACCGCGATCAATCCGGGCGAGGGCGCGTTCTACGGACCGAAGTTCGAGTACGTTTTACGCGACGCGATCGGCCGCGACTGGCAATGCGGCACCACGCAGGTGGACTTCAACCTGCCGGAGCGTTTCGGCGCGTTCTACATCGACGCCGACGGCGGCAAGAAGACGCCCGTGATGGTGCATCGCGCGATCTGCGGCTCGCTCGAGCGCTTCACCGGGATTCTGATCGAGCATCACACCGGGCATTTCCCGCTGTGGCTGGCGCCGTTGCAGATCAAGGTCTGCACGATCACTTCGGATGCCGACGCCTATGCGAACGACGTGTTCAAGGCCGCGTTCAAACTCGGGCTGCGGTCGGAGCTCGACCTCAGGAACGAGAAGATCAACTACAAGGTACGCGAGCATTCGCTCGCGAAAATTCCGGTGCTGCTCGTCGTCGGCAAGAAGGAAGCGGAGGAGCGCACGGTTTCGATCCGCAGGCTAGGCTCGCAGGCGCAATCCTCGATGCCGCTCGATGCCGCGCTTGCGGCACTCGCCGCGGAAGCGCTGCCGCCGGATTTGAAACGGGAGCAGGCGGACGAGGCGGCGTAACTGTCGTTCCGGGTTCGCTCGCGCCCCGAAATGACAGAGCTGCTTTTTTTGGTGCTCCGCGCCACCGCCTAATTCTGCGAGCGCGCCTGGTTCTCGGCACGCGCCAGCACTTCGACTTCGCGGTCGCGGCCGGCGACGACCTTGAAGCTCGCCTGATAGGTCTTTCCCTCGTGACGGGCGACGGCGACATATTCGCCGTCGGCAAGCACGATCGAAGGGAAGGCACCGATGAATTCCTTGATGGAGTCGCCGCCCGGCGTCAGCACCGACCACGAGGTGTTCGCGAGCGCTTCGCCGCCGACTGCGTGAACCAGCCGGAGAGTCACTTGCGCCGCCCGGTGATGCACGGTGGCATCCGTGAGCCGGCCCGCCTCGATGCGCACGTCGGCGGTGATGGTCGAATTGCCTTCGCCGTAGGTCGATTGCACATGGTAGACGCCCGCGGGCAGCAGCACGACGTCGCCGGGCAGTACGCCCCGCACGATCGGCGGGCGCTCGCTGCGTAGCATGCGCTTCTTCTTGCCGTCGCTGCTCGCGCGCTGGAGGAAGTTGCCCTCGAAAACATCGAACCTGAGTTTGGCCGGCGGAATGGCGGCGTCGGCGACGCGGCCCTGCAGCCGCAGGCCGCCGGCTGCGACGATCAGGGTTTCGCGCCGGTTCTCCGTGACGCTCACGCGCTGCGCGAAACTGGCGAGCCCGTAGGCGACGTGTACGACGTATTTGCCCGGCGCAAGCGAGAAGGTCGGCGCGGCTTCCTGCGATTCCGAAACCAGCGCGAGCGGCTCCGCCGTGCCCTGCCGCTCGGTGAAGATGCGCCAGTGCAGCGAGCGCGTGACCGGCTGCCCCTCGGCGGCATAGCGCGCGGAAAGGCTCAGGCTGAAGCGCTGCGGCGCGTTCGCAGGCGTCGTCTCCTTGAGCGCCGGACGGGCCGGGGGCGCTGTCTGCTGCTGCGGCGCCGGAGGGGGCGCGAGCGGCGTCGGCGGGTTTTGGGGCTGCGGCGGATTGGGGATGTTCGCGGGCGGCGTCGGCGGCAGGTTCGGACCCAGGAATGGGGCCCATTGTGCTGAGGACGTGCCCGTGGCGAGCAGCAGAACCAGCAGGGCCGCAACGGGGCCGCGGAAGCGGGACAAGCACGTCATGGCGGTCTTTTAGTCCTGAAGCCCCTGAATGCAAGCCGGGAGGGCCGGCCTTGCCCGGCTCCGCGTTGGACGACGTCGGTGACCGTGCTACCGCTCCCCGGCTTTTTCGAGACCGGAATTTCGGATGCCCAGCGCCCTAGAACTCCTCAAAACCCGCACTTCGCCGAAGGCCGCCGATCTCGTCCCGCCCGCGCCGGACGAGCAGCAACTGAGCGAGATGCTCACGATCGCGGCCCGCGTACCGGACCACGGCATGATGAAGCCGTGGCGCTTCATCGTGCTGCCAAAGGAAACGCGCGGCCCGCTCGTGGAAAAGCTCACGGCGAATTTCCGCGCCAGCAATCCGAATGCGTCGGACGCCGAGGTCGACAAGCAGCGGCTTCGCTTCGGCGGCAGCCCGCTGATCGTGACGGTGGTGTCGAAGGTTTCTCCAAACCCGAAAGTGCCGGACATCGAGCAGCTGCTGTCCGCGGGCGCGGCCTGCATGAATCTGCTGAATGCCGCACACGCTCTGGGCTTCGGCGCGAACTGGCTCACCGGCTGGGCTGCGTTCGACAAATCCAGCAAGGAACTGTTCGGGCTAGCCGAGAACGAGCAGATCGTCGGCTTCATCCACATCGGAACGGTGAAGGGCGAGGTGTTTCAGCGCCCGCGGCCCGACCTCGCCCAGATCGTGAGCAGGCGCTGATGTTCTACGAGCCGGTCAAGCGCAATCATGGGCTGCCGCACGATCCGTTCAAGGCGATCGTCGCGCCGCGCCCGATCGGCTGGATCAGTTCGCTCGACCGGCAGGGCAAGGCGAATCTCGCGCCCTACAGTTATTTCAACGGTGTTGCGAGCTATCCGCCGATGGTGATGTTCTCGAGCGAGGGTGCGAAGGATTCCGTGCGCAACGTCAGCGAGACCATGGAGTTCGTCTGCAGTCTTGCGACCTGGGATTTGCGCGAAGCGATGAACCGCACTTCGGAGAGCGTTGCGCACGGGGTGAACGAGTTCGAGCTTGCCGGGCTGACACCGGTGCCCTCGAAACTCGTGAAGCCGCCGCGCGTCGGCGAAAGCCCCTGCGCGCTCGAATGCAAGGCGACGGATATTGTGCAGATGAAAGGCGCCGACGGCATGCCGCGCCAAAACTATGTAGTGTTCGGCGAAGTCGTCGGCATCCATATCGACGAGCAATACATCAAGAACGGTATTCTCGATGCCGCCGCGATGAAGCCGATCGCGCGGCTCGGCTATCGCGACTATTCGGTCGTGACCGAATTGTTCCAGATGACGCGGCCGGACGAATTGAGGCGGCGCTAGCGTTC
>JBGFSD010000090.1:0-8532 GCA_041694745.1 Pseudomonadota bacterium | reverse complement strand
AGCGGCGGCGCAAGACCTCGCGCATCATGCCAGTGTCATCGCCAGCCTTCGTATCGGGCGATTTGATGTTGAATTTGCGGTACTGGTTCTTCGCAAAACCTTCGCGCCCCGCAACGATCATGGCGCCGACCGCGTTCGTGCCCATGATGTGGCTGTTGTCGTAAACCTCGATGCGCTTCGGCGCAGCCGGCAATCCGAAAGTTTCGGCAAGGCTCTGCAAGAGACGCAGTTGCGACGAGGATTCGGCCAGCCTGCGCTCCAGCGCTTCCCTCGCGTTCTGCAAGGCATGCGCGACGAGTTCGGCTTTCTCTCCGCGCTGCGGCACCGCGATCTCGATGCGGCGGCCAGCCTTCTCCGACAACGCTTCGACCAGCAGTTCGTATTCGTCCGGCTTGTGCGAAAGCAGGATCAGTCTCGGGATCGCCTTGTCGGCATAGAACTGCGCCAGGAAGGGTCCGAGTACTTCCTCGATGCCGAGCGACTTGTCGGCGCGCGGGAAATTCGCGCGGTTGCCCCAGTTCTGGTAGCCGCGCACGAAGAAGCTCTGGACGCAGGTGATGCCGCCGTGCTGGTAGGCGGCGAACACGTCCGCTTCCTCGGTGTTGCGCGGATGCACGCCCTGATGCGATTGAATCGCGGAAAGCGCCGCGAGGCGGTCGCGAAGGACGGCCGCCTTCTCGTAGTCGAGCGCGTCAGAGGCCGTCTGCATTTCCTGCACGAGCCGGTCTTTCACCGCCGAACTGCGCCCGGAAAGAAAATCGCGCGCTTCGCCGACCATGCGATTGTATTCATCGAGCGCGATCTCGCCGGTGCATGGCGCGGAGCAGCGTTTGATCTGGAACAGCAGGCACGGCCGGGTACGGCTTTCGTAGACCGAGTCCGAACAGGAGCGCAGGAAGAAGGCGCGTTCGAGCGCGGTGATCGTGCGGTTCACGGAGCCGGCCGAAGCGAACGGCCCGAAAAAGTCGCCGGGCCGGTTGCGCGCGCCGCGATGCTTGGCGATCGCTGGCGCCGGATGGCCGGAGGTAAGCAGAATATAGGGGAACGACTTATCGTCCCGCAGCAGCACATTATAATATGGCCGGAAGCGCTTGATGAGGTTCGCTTCCAGCAGCAGCGCCTCGGTCTCCGTCGAAGTCGTGACCAGTTCCATCGATACGGTCGCGGCGATCATGCGCGAGATGCGGCGCGAATGGCCCTCGGGCCGCGTGTAGGAGGTCACGCGCTTGCGGATGTTCTTCGCCTTGCCGACGTAAAGAACGCTGCCGTTGCCATCCAGCATCCGGTAACAGCCGGGGCTTTCAGGCGCGAGCTTCACGAATTCGCGGATGACTTCCCGGCCGCGCTGGAGCGGACCGGTCTCGGGCTCGCGATCCTCCTCTTCCGGCAGGCTGACAGAAATCTCGTCCTCTTCGTCCCCGGCTTCGTCCGCCGAAGCGCCGATCAGGCCTTCTTCTTCCTCGATCTCGATGCGCTGCTCGAGGCTGTCCGTGGGGGCGGATTTTTCGCGGGGCATTTTACGAAAATAGGGATTTGCAGCGCTCCGGGCCAGCGGGGACGGTTTCGCCCGCAAAGCGGCCGAAAATTTCCCCGATCCGGCCCGAACGGTTCCATACCGGCGCCGATCTTTACCCTTTGTTAGGCACAGGAGCGAAGAAGCCGCCATTCGCCAACCGCGGTTAACCCCTCAATTCTTCTAAAATTTTATCTTTCCCGCGAATGACGAGTGAAATGCGCGGGCTTGCGCTCGCGGAGGAGGCCATCGTGAAGCGACTTTTGTTGGCAGCGGTACTGTTCGTGGCGGCACCTGCTTTTGCAGGCGACTTGCCCCGCTACAACAACAACCCGCAGGTCTACCGGAATCTGTTCAACTGGACAGGATTCTATGCGGGCGTGCATGGCGGCTGGGGCTGGGGCGATTCGACCGTCGGCAACCTCGACGGCTACGCAATCGGCGCGCAACTCGGCTACAATTACCAGCTTGTCAGCGGCATGACTTTCGGTGTGGAAACCGACCTGACCTTCAGCGGCATCGACGGCGCGGGGGCGGGCGGCATCTTCACCGCGGATTACATCGGCACCCTGCGTGGGCGCCTCGGCTATGCGTTCGATCGCGTGCTGATTTACGGTACCGCCGGTCTCGCCTACGCAGGCGGCGATCTTCAGGTTGCGGGGCTTTCCAACGACCGTACCCATTACGGCTACGCGATCGGATTCGGCATCGAAGGCATGATCACGAACAATCTCAGCGCCCGTCTCGAATACATCTACACCGATTTCGGAACCCGCACCTACCAGTCGGTCCTGGGGCCGCGCTCTGTCGGCTTCGATGCGAGTCAGCTGCGCGCAGGCGTGAACTACCGTTTCTGAATTTGATTCAATGCAAGACAACCGGATGGAACTTTCGAAATAAATATCGCGTAACGGAACTCGAAGCCTACCGAAGCGTTCTGAAGGAGCTTCACGCAATCGACGAATTTGTGTCCGCTTTCCGCCATATTCCGGTACCTTCTTTTCAAGTGGGTGTTGCCGAAATGGCATAGTTTTTCGGGGGCTTGGGGGTTAAACCGACGCCAACGAAACGATCCAACGGCCTCCTTGGTGGGGGCAACTCTGAAGTTTGTGAATCAAGGATGGTCAAAATGAAAAAGATCCTGCTCTCGGGTGTCGCGATCGCCGCGCTGTTCGCTGCAGCTCCGGCTTCCGCCGCCGACGTTCCGGTCCGCGGCCCGGTTTACAAGGCCGCTCCGGCGCCGGTGTTCAACTGGACCGGTTTCTATTTCGGCGGCCACATCGGTTACGGCTGGGGCGATACCCTCGTCGGCGGCGACATGGACGGTTTCCTCGGCGGTGTGCAGGCCGGCTACAACTGGCAGCTTTCGCGCAACTGGGTGTTCGGCATCGAAGCCGACATCAGCGGCACCGATCTGAACAATGCCGTTCCGGCGCACGTCGATTACCTCGGCACGCTGCGCGCCCGCGTCGGCTACACTTGGGATCGCACGATGTTCTACGGCACTGGCGGTCTCGCCTGGAATCGCGCGAGCGTCGTTGGCGTCCACGACACCGATGTCGGCTATGCGCTCGGTCTCGGTCTTGAGTGGGCTTTTGCGCCGAACTGGTCGGCCAAGGTCGAATATATGTACTACGCGTTCGACAACACCTCCTTCGTTCCGACCGATCTCGACATCTCTACGGTCAAGTTCGGCGTGAACTACCGCTTCGGCATGTAAGCCGCAGCGAAACCGATCCAACGAAAAACCCCGGGCCGCGGCCCGGGGTTTTTTGTTTGCTGCGTTTCACTGCTTCAATGCGCCTTCGTCTTCTCGAAGGCCGGCACTTTCGCCGCGAACCCGTCGAGCCAGGAGACGAGTTTCGGGTATTTCGCGCGCCACTTTCCTTCGAAGCGCAGATCCAGATAGCCGAGCGCGCAGGCGAGGCCGATATGGCCGATGTCCGGCATGCCGGTCATTGCCGGTGGGGCGGCCTCGAGTACATCGAGCGCCCGCGTCACCTTTTCGGCCTGGTAGTCGGTCCACTTCGCGACCCAGTGTTCTTCGGGACGAAAGCGCTTTTCGTACACCTGAAGCAGGGCCGCATCCATGATGCCGTCGGCAATCGCGTGCAGGCGCAGCGCATCCCAGCGCGCATTGCCTTCGCGCGGTATGATCTTGCCGCCGCCGGCGAGCGTATCGAGATATTCGAGGATCACCGGAGAATCGAACAGCACCGATCCGTCTTCGAGAATCAGCGCGGGAATCTTCCCGAGCGGGTTCTGCTTCCGGATCGAGTCGGAAGGATCGCTGGTATCGGTCATTTCGATCCTGATGCGATCGGTGAGACCGAGAACCGAAGCGGCGATCTTGATCTTGCGGCCGAAGGGCGAAGGCGGCGAACTGCGCAGAATGAGCATGCGCTCTTATCGTACGCAGCCCGCTCCCGATCAACCGGCGTTTTGCAGATTTACCGCTTTCGGTCCCTTGCCGCGCTTGTCCGGTTCGATTTCGAACGAAACGCGCTGCCCCTCGTTGAGCGTGCCCAGACCAGAACTCATGACGGCGGAGACATGCACGAAGACATCACGCCCGCCGTCGTCGGGTTTGATGAATCCATAGCCCTTCTCGGAGTTAAAAAACTTCACGGTGCCGGTAGTCGGCATTCTTCCTCTCCCCTGCTATTTCGGCCGCTTGACGCGGCTCTCTTCCCGGCGGGGAGGCTAGGCCAAAGGCCCTGCCTTGAAAAGCAGCAGTTAGTCGACTGCCTCGATCCGGACCGCGCCGCGGTTCGGCGCCGCAAGCGACTGATGCAGCGCGGGAAGCAGCACCTCGCACTCCGACTTGAGTTTCCACGGCGGATTGATCGCGAGCAGGCCGGTCGCGCACAACGGTCCTTCGGTTTGCGGCTTGCCGATCTCGAATTCGAGTCTGAGCGACGGTTTTCCCGCCGCGCGGACGATTCGGCGAAGGGCGGCGTCGGTATCGTGGCGGTTTTTGATCGGGTACCAGACCAGATAGACGCCGGTGGCAAAACGACGTATCGCCTCTTTGACACCCTCGGCGACGCGCCTGAACTCGGCCGTGTCCTCATAAGGCGGATCGATCAGGATCACGCCGCGGCGCTCTTTCGGCGGCAGCAGCGATTTCAGCGCGGTCCAGCCGTCCAGCGGAAGCGCCTTCGCGCGCCGGTCGCGGCCTAGGGATTGTTCGAGTGCCGCGAACTCCTGCGGATGCAACTCGCAACACACCATCGCATCCTGCTCGCGCGCGAGCGCCTGCACGATCAGCGGCGAGCCGGGGTAGGCAGGCGAATACTTTTCGACGGCGCGGAGATACGGCTGCAGCAGTTCCAGCGCTTCGCCTTGCGGCAGCTTCGATAGCAATTTGCGGATGCCATTTCCGGCCTCGCCGGTCTTTTTCGCGTGCTCGCTGTCGAGGTCGTAGCTTCCGGCACCGGCATGCGTGTCGATCACACGAAACGGCGCGTCCTTTGCGCTCATCAAGGCGAGCGCGCGTGCGAGCACCGCGTGCTTGAAAACGTCCGCGAAATTACCGGCGTGGTAGCCGTGCCGGTAATTCATCGCCGCAACCTGCTGGATGGCGCGATCAGCTGCGAACCGGCGGCAGCGAGATGCGCGGCGAGCGGCAGGCCTGGCGGTCCACCTGCGGGCAGGAACGGAATTCCAGCTCTCGGGTGAGGCAGATGCGCACTTCGCGGAGATTCCTGCGGTCGCAGGTTACCGAGATCATGTCTTCCATCAAACCGGGATTGGCGACGCGAAACGCATTCTCGATCTCCGGCGGGGATACGCTCTGCCACTTCGCCGCCTGCGCGAACAGCGGCGGAATTCTTATCTTCTCGAAAGCCTTGCGCGTCAGCGCGAAATACTGATCCGGCGCAAGGCCGGAGCAGGTGCCGTGTTTGCGCCATTGGTGAATGACGAGCCCGCGGCTCGGCATTACATCGCGCATCTCGCGGATGGTGTGATCGGAAACACGCGGCGGGTTGTAGGAACAATCGGCGGGAAAGCCGCGATCGTATTGCGGCCAGAGCCCGTGCACGATGAAGCCCAGCGGCTTCTGCGCGCGGCACTGCGCGGGATCGGCGCGGTTGCCGGCGGCATCGCAATAGGAAGGTGACCAGGACAGTGCGAGAACATAAAAATCGAACTGGCCCGGCTCGCCGTATTGCTGCGCTTTCGCCGGCGCGAGCAAGGCGATCAGCGCGAGCAGCGCCGCCGCGACGGCGCGCATTTACGGTCTCGCCTGTTTGCAATCGGGCGCGTAGGAAAGATTGCGGTCCATGCCGACGACGCACCAGGTCACGCCCCAGGTGAAACCGGCAAAACCCATGTCTTCGCCGATCGAGTAGTAGACCTTGGTCCAGACCTGCTTGCCGTACTCGGCGCTGGAGACCAGCGCCCTGGCTTCGCAGTAGCGGCGCGGGACCAGCTGATCGCCCCACGGCCGGAACGCGATTTCCCGCGTTTCGGCGAAGTCGTCGATCTGTGCGTCGGAACCCCAGAAGCGGCGTTCCTTGATGCCGAAGCGCCGCGGGATCTTGTAGAGGCCCCACTCGCATCCCGGCACGCGGCCGTCATAGCCGGGGCCGCGAAGCAGGCCGAAGTTCATCTCAAGCCAACTCGCCGCGGAAACGGGCTGCGGCATAAGCGCGGAACCCATGAGAACGGCGGCGGCGAGCGAGAGCGTCAGTTTGCGCATCGGTTATTCCCGGCATTGGGCATTGATTGCAGCCACGATTACTTGGCCCCCCGGCGTGGTCAAGCGCGGAAAGAGCACACCGGGCGCGAAAACGCCGTACTTGCTTCGCCCCCATGGCCGCACTAGTTTCGCCCGCGATCATACCCTTCCGGAGCACTTCATGTTCGTTCTCACGCCCAGAGCCGAATGGATCGCGGCCATCGCCCTGGCGATTCTCATGGCTGTCACCCGTATCCACCATTTCGGCGTCGGGAATGTCGCCCCGGATGCATCTACCGCCGTCTTCTTCCTCTCGGGTCTCCTGCTCGCGTCACCGGGGTGGATCGCCGTGTTCTTGGTGGAGGCCGTGATTCTCGACGGCATTGCGATCGGATTCCTCAACGTCGCCGACGCCTGCATCTCGTCGGGATACGCACTGCTCGCGCCGGCTTATGCCGCGCTTTGGTTTGCGGGCCGTGCGCTGCGCAAGACCGACACGCTCGGTTTGCCGGCCGCCGCGAAGTTCGTCTGCTTCGTTTCGGGTGGCACGACCCTGTTCTTCATCATATCCAATCTCGGCTACTTCCTCGGCAGTGAGTTCTATCAACTCGGCTTCGCGGAATATGTCACGCGCGTGACGCGATATTTCCCGACATATCTCACGGTTACCTTCTTCTATTCCGCACTGGGCGTAGCGGCTTACTTCGCCGCGCGCGCGTCCGGAATGCTGGAGAGCGCCGCTGCCCGCTGAGACCGGGAAAAATTTCTGCATTTTCGCTTTCTCATAAGTAAAAAGCGCGCCGCGCCGGAGGATTGAACCCGGCACGGAAGTGGTATCCTGCGTATCCTTGGGGTTTATGCTTTTCAAAGCAGGAGAGGTGCGTATGACGATTCTAGGTCGCGGCATGGCTGGCGAACCGGTCAAGCTGCTGCAACAGAAACTCGGTATTGCCGTCGACGGACAATTCGGTCCGGCAACGGAAAAGGCAGTCCGCGAATTTCAGGCGAAGGAAAAAATCGCGGTCGACGGTATCGCGGGGCCGGATACTTTTACGCGCATGGGGTTGCCGGAACTGGTTTACCTTCAGGTGGGTTCGGTCGGCGACACCGTGAAGAAGCTGCAAACCGAACTCGGCATCACGGTGGACGGGCGCTATGGCCCGGCGACCGCGAATGCTGTGAAGGAATTCCAGAAGAAGAACGGGCTGGTGGCCGACGGCATCGCCGGGCCGACCACGCTCGCGAAGACAAAGACCTTCGGCAAGGAGATGACGGCTTCGGTCATTGCCACGTCGATCCTGGACGCGGGCACCAAGGCTGCACGCAGCATCTGGGACACCATCACCGGCGCGTTCAAGAAATAGCGGGCTGTTTCGTGTGGCGCTGCGGCTGCCGTAATGCGGAGCAAGGCTCGAACTCAGAAACGAAAACCCCGGCGAGCGATCGCCGGGGTTTTTTGTTTGCACGTCAGCGGCGGCAGACTTCGACCGGGCCGCTGCGGCGGTTCTCGATCCAGCAGCCTGCTGCCGGGCGGGCGGTCACGGCGCCGTCATGCGCGGGCGGACCGTAGACATGGGCATGACCGGAAGTGGCGCCAAGCAGCACGCCTCCCACGCCGACTGCGATGATCGTCGGAACGACCCAGGCAGGCGTCGCGGCCGCCGGCTGGGTTGCACCGAGCGTGCCGATCCCCATCGCGCCGGCCGCGGTGAGCGCAATCGCGGTCTTTCTGAAACTCATCATGCATCTCCTCTTTGCCCGTAACTTCTTGCCAACCGGCGCGCGCAAGCATCGTTCCTTGCGAAACGGGGCGATTGCCGGACGATGTTGTGACGCGGATATGCGGATGGAACGGAAGTTTCGTCAGCAGGACCAGACGTTCACGGTCGTGTGTCCCTTGCTGCCGGCAACGCCGACCCGCTGCACATCGCAGGAACCGGTCTCGCCGATGCGATAGACGACCGGATAGGCAACCACCGGCACGGCGGGTTCGATAATCGTCTGTTCCGGCGGAACGGTTTCGCCGTTGCGATAGATCACCGCGGGGCCGGCAAGCAGCGGCAGGAACTGCCTGCGAGGATGGCGATGGCGCCAGCCGTGACGATGACGGCGGTCGCGGAAGAACACATGGCTTTTCGGCTGCACGGAGAAACGGTAATTCAGAGGCGTTTGGAACTGAAGATTGGGAACCTGCGCAACCGCGGGTTCGAACGCGGCGGCGGAAAGCGCGATTGCGATCGCGGCCGTCATACGTTTCATGACGCTACTCCGTTCAGCCCGCCGCATCCTCGCGAAGCGTAAACGCGCATCCGCCGGATGTCGATCCGGTTTTTTT
>JBGFSD010000037.1:0-8583 GCA_041694745.1 Pseudomonadota bacterium | reverse complement strand
CGCTGAGCAGCGCCGCACGCTTTCCTGCGTCGCTCGCGGTGTTCTCGGCGAGCGTCCCTTCGCGCGTGAACCGGGCGAGCACGAAATTAGTGCACAGCAACACCCGCGGTTTTTCGCCCTTCGCCGGCGCCGGCGGCAAAGCCTTCGACCACGGTTCAAAATAGAAATCGAAACGCGGCGCACCGACGACATGCACCTGCCCGGTCTTGTCGACACCTTCCTTACGCAGCGCTTCGGCGTGCACTTCGTTCCAACAGAAGAAGTGATCGACATGCGGCTTATGATAGTGACCTGCCATGAACGGGCGCGTGTCGTCGTCGTAAACAAAGCCTTCGTTTGGCAAAACGGCAACTTGAATACCGAGTTCCTTCAGTCGCCACGAGAACCGCGCAAGATGGCTGGCGTTCAGATGGTTGAACACGATCATTCCGGGCCGGTGCGCGGCCGCGGCTGCCCGGAAGGACTCCAGCGGTTCGAGATGACAGGTGACGCCAATCGTCTCGAGGTGATGCGCGATCAGCACTGCGACGTTCAGATCGCGGATCTTGTTGTCGACTAGAAGCACGACAGGCTCTCTGGCCACTTTCGTGGGCGCGGATGTCGGATCGGCAATTACACGGTTCATCTCGTTGACACCCAACGGCTAAGAACGAACTTAAGGCCACCACCGCTGCTGAGCGGCGTCGCTACGGCTGGATTCCGCTAGAACTCGTAGCCCAAGGCATCGATCTCCCGGCGATAGATATCGGAAATCATGTCGCGGGAGCGCTTACTGTAAATTTCGCGATAGCTCCGCGCCTCCGGCGGGCGGGTTCCGCCCTTCGCTTGCGGCAACAGCGGCACCTCCGTAACCCCGAGCGTACGCACGAAGGCACTGAAATCTTCGGCCAGATTCTCGTAGCGCATAAGAAACCCGCCATCCTTGTGAATGCCACAGCGCAGCCCGTCGTTACCGATCGGGTGCTTTCGCGTGACCTTCTCGACGAACTCATCGAAGACGTCCGGCATTCTGGGCCGACCGCGGACCCAGAAGAAACGGGACACTTCGCGATCCCACGGATTACGTACGATGGTTGCCTTCAAATATTCGTTCCAGACCTTGCTGCCGAGGTGCCGTTTGATGTCGCGACCGCGCGAATGCGCGGCAAATACGATCTGTGGCGACGAGGCCCCATCCCGGCGCAATCCCAGATGCCAGAGCCAATCGCGATACGGCACGATGTAATTCTGCGGTCCGCGGCCCTTGCGAAGGTGCTCTTCATTGACCGGCGTAATTATGTCTTCCGGGCCGCACAACTCGGAAAGCGCAAGTTCGATGCTGGTCCCGCCGACCTTCTTTGGCTTCAGAAAGATGAAACGGCGGCTATGCGAAACAATCATTACCCACTCGCGAACGCCTGTCCCGGCAAGCCTTTAGCCGCTGCGAAACCTGAATCGGCAAGCCTATACAGCCTTCTTTTGGGGTTTTCTACCTGGAACCTCGCCCCTTCATACCGGCTTGACAGCCCCGCCTTAACCGCACGAAGACAAGCACTTAGCTCGTCACCCCGCGGAGAAATCGTGAATAGCCTGAACGTCCATCCGGACGCGCGTCTCGGCCAGCAGATGCACGATTGGATGAAGGACCTGTTCCCGATCTGCCGCAGTATTACCGGCCCCGGGGTGCGGGAGACCCTAGCTTATTTTCGGCGCCTGATCCCGGCGATGAAAATTCACGCCGTTCCGAGCGGCACGCCGGCGTTCGACTGGACGGTGCCGGACGAGTGGCTCATCCGCGGCGGCTTTCTCGAACACGAAGACGGCACGCGGATCGTCGACTTCGCGGACCACAATCTGCACGTCGTCGGATATTCCGAGCCGGTCGATGGCTGGTTCGCGCTGAAGGAACTCGAGCCACATCTTTACTCGCTGCCCGAACAGCCCGATGCGATCCCCTATGTGACGTCCTATTACCGCCGTCACTGGGGTTTCTGCCTTCCGCACCGGAAGCGGCAGACGATGAAGCCGGGACGCTATCGCGCAGTGATCGACTCTACGCTTGCCCCAGGCGAACTGAACTACGGCGAGATCGTTATTCCGGGGCAGAGCGACCGGGAAATCTTTCTGAGCACCTACATTTGCCATCCCTCGATGGCAAACAACGAGCTTTCCGGCCCTGTCGTCGCCGCTGCGCTCGCACAATGGCTGATGACACTGAAGGAGCGTCGCTACACCTATCGGATCGTTTTCATTCCGGAAACGATCGGCGCGATCGTCTATCTCAGCAAACATCTTGCACATCTGAAAGCCAAAACGGACGCGGGCTTCGTTCTGACCTGTCTGGGTGACGAGCGCACATTCTCCTATCTGTCATCTCGTCTCGACAATACGCTCGCCGACCGCGTGGCGCGCCATGTACTCGACCATCTGGCGCCGGGATACCGGAAATACTCTTATCTCGCGCGCGGCAGCGACGAGCGGCAATATTGCGCGCCCGGCGTCGATCTTCCGGTATGCCTCGTCATGCGCTCGATGTTCGGCGAATACCCGGAATACCATACCTCGCTGGACAATCTGGATTTCGTGACCCCTGACGGGCTTGCGGGCGGTTACAAGGCGCTGCGCACCTGCATCGAGGTGCTGGAGGCGAACCGCGTCTATCGCGCAACCGTTATCGGCGAACCGCAACTCGGGAAGCGCAATCTCTATCCTAACGTAAGCAGGCACGGCAGCTATGGCGAGGACACGCGTCTGCTGAAAGATACTCTCGCCTACTGCGACGGCAAACACGACCTTATCGCTCTTGCCGGGCGGATCGGGCGTCCGGCCTGGGTCGTCGCCGAGGCATGCGAGCGTCTGCGCGCAGCTGGCCTGCTTGCAATCGACGGGGGTTGAGCGATGGCGCGCTATGTATTTCTGACCGGACACCGCAAGGCCGGCACCACGCTCCTGATGTCGCTGTTCGACGGACACAAGAGCGCGACTTCATACCCTTCCGATATCAGTTTGTTCTACGCTTACTTTCCCGGGTTCACCGGAGATCCCAAGCTGAGCGACGCACAGTTGAGAGAGCGTCTTTCGCTCGTGCTTCGAAAGTCGCTCGAAGGCGTGAAGACGGCGGAAGGCGCGCAGGATTTCATCGACGCACAGAAGATTGTCGATCTGTTCTGGAATCATTTCGGCACGGGCGATCTGCGAAGCCGCGCCCACGTGCTCGATGCTCTCGGCCGCGCCTGGTGCGAATATGCCGGGCATTCTTTTGAAGATTCCGTCGTCGTCTTCAAGGAAACCAGCCAGTCGATCTTTTTCGGCGAACTGCTGGCAGCCTTTCCTGAAGTTCGCATGATCCACCTCATGCGCGATCCGCGCGATAACTATGCGGCGCTGAAGGCCGGCGTCTCCAGCTACTATGCAAAGCTCGGCGAGAACGAGCTGGCGACGCTTGCCAGTCTGATCAACCGCGCGCGAATGGACATGATCGCGGCTCGCGTCAATCGGGAGCGGCATCCAGACAACTTCACGGTCGTCCGCTTCGAGGATCTCGTAGCCGACCCGAAACCGGAAATGCAGAAGCTCTGCGATTTCCTCGGCTGGGAATTCGACGAAGCGATGCTTGAGCCGACCGTCATGGGCCAGCCGCAGTCGGGCAACAGCCACGAGGGCAAGGCTTTCACGGCCATCGACCGCAGCAACACCGGCGCATGGAGCAAGCGTATCTCGCCCGAAGAGGCGAAAGTGATCGAGTACTGGTGCAGCAACGAAATGCGCGACTGGGGCTACGCGCCCGCGTTTCCGGAAGCCGAGTGCCAGCAGGCCTTCGCGGACTTCTATGGCTGGTACAACACGCGGTATTTCTTTTCCGACTCTTTCGCAAGATGACGACCGCAATCATCATTCAGGCACGCATGGGCTCCTCGCGGCTGCCCGGAAAGGTGCTTGAGAAGATCGGCGACAAAACAGCTATCGAACATGTCGTCTCTCGTTGCCTGCAGGCGGAAGGCGCCGACATCGTGGTTTGCGCAACTTCCGATCTGCCGCGCGATGACCGGTTGGCCGAGACGGCGTTGCGGGCCGGCGTTGCTGTCACGCGCGGCAGCGAAAGCGATGTACTCGGCCGCTACGTCAAGGCCGCGACCGACGCGAAGGCCGATGTCGTTGTCCGCATCACCGCCGATTGTCCGCTGATCGATCCGGAAATCATCTCCGCGCTATTGCGGCTGCGCGAGCGGGAACGTGCGGACTACGCATCGAACGCGGAGCCCCGCTCCTATCCGATCGGGCTCGATTGCGAGGCGTTTACTTTCGCGGCGCTTGCCGAATCGGAGAAGAAGGCCACCGATCCATACGACCGCGAACACGCGACGCAATGGCTAATCCGCGCGCCGCATCTGAAGAAGGCGAACCTTCATTCCGGACGACCGGAGCTCGGCCATTTGCGCTGGGTGCTCGATTACCCGGAAGATCTCGCATTCATGCGTGCGGTATTTGCCGCGCTGCCGTCAGGCAGTCCCGGGCATATGGCGGATGTTCTCGAAGTGCTGAAGCAAAATCCGGAGATTGCCAAGCTCAACGATAAGTACGTTGTTGTTCCGGGTGGGGTGCACACTTGACGCTCGCCGTGCTCCGCTGCGACGCCTCTCCCGCGATCGGCGCAGGACATGCCGCGCGCTGTCTGGCACTCGCAGACGCTTTCGCCGATTCAGGTCATCAGATTCTGTTCGCGGTACGAAAGGGATCGCTGAATACCGCACCCGATCTCATGCGCCATAAATACGTGGAGATCGAAGGCAGTGAAGCGGACGAATTGCAACAGCTGCGTTCACTGCTTGCAGGCAGCAGCGCGTTTCTCGTGCTCGACCTTCGGGAACGTGCGGTCACCTACGAAACAGCTTGCAGGAAATTTGCGTCTCGCCTTGTCGCAATTGCCGACTTTCCGAAGGAAAGGCACGATTGCGATGCGCTAATCGATCAGACCATCGGGCGCGAAGCCTGGGAATATGCTTCGCTCGTACCTGCGAACTGCAAGGTGCTGGCGGGCGCGCAATATGCGCTCGTGGGAAAATCCTTTCTGGCGCTGCGCGCAGAGGCTAGAAAACGCCGTGACAGCAGCCCCGCAAAGAATGTTTTGCTCGCGTTCGGCGCCACCGATCCGTTCAATTATCTCGGCCGTCTGCTTCCCGCTCTGATCGAACATGCCCCTGGGCTGCGATTTACGATTGCCGCGGGCTCGCGGCCGCTGGACGACGTGCGCTCGCTCTGCAAAAAAAATGCAGCCCGGGTGTCCGTGCTGCACGCAGCCGAAGATATGCCGCGAGCCGTTCTGGAAGCAGGACTGGCGGTCGGTCTCGCTGGCGCCAGTGCCTGGGAACGCTGCGTACTCGGCCTGCCCTCCGCCCTCTTTGTCCCGTCCGACTATTACCGCCCCGCAACCGAGCGGCTTGCCGCTACCGGCGCTGCGGTATTGATCGGCGAAGACAGCTTCGATGCGCACGAAGCCGCCAGCGAGGTAGCGGGTCTTGCCGCGAACGGCGCCCGGCTCGCACAGATGAGCCGTGAGGCCTTTGCCCTATGCGACGGCGAGGGTGCTCTGCGTATCGTTAACGCGCTGCGCTAGGCCCGCTCTCCAAAAAGCTCTATGAAGCGCCTCTCGCAGAGCTGGCAACAATGAACGGAAGCGCCGCCAACGAACGCAGTTTATGGGACGAGTGGAACGCGACCGGCGGGCCGCAATACCCACGTGACGAGGTAGTGCGTTTCTTCTACCGCCGCTATCCCGACAAAAGCGCGCGGCAGCAGGTGCGCGTACTGGATCTTGGCTGCGGCGGCGGCGTACATACCGAGTTTCTGGCCGGGAACGGCTTCGAAACCATGGCTTGCGACATCTCGCCGAAAGGCGTGCAGGCCACGGAGCAGCGTCTTGCTGCCAGGAGCCTGCGCGCCGATGTATTCGTCGCACCGATCGAGGAACTCGATCTTCCGCCCGCCTCGCTCGACGCAATCCTGAGCGTCGGTGTGCTCGAATGCACCCTTCCGGGCGTCGCGGAAACTGCGGTGCCCAAGATTGCGAAATTTCTGCGCTCCGGCGGCGCGGGATTCTTCGTCTTCGCATCCGACAAGGATTACCGCGTCGGCAGCGAGTCGAACAAATATGTGCGCCGCGGCTTCACCGAGAACGAAGTGCGATCTATCTTCGCAACCCGTTTCGCCGAACTCGACATCAACCGCGTGATCAGGACCGAGCAAAACCAGTCCATTGCATTGAACGAATGGATGGTATCGGCCTTCGTGAAGTGAGCGCATGAAATCCTTCGACGAAATCGCCAAGGCCAATGCCGAGCACTACGACCGTCTTCTCCGCGAGAGTGGGGACACGCCCGCGGCCGCACAATGGGCTGATCAATCGACACAGGATCTGCGCCTGAAGATTCTGTGCGAAGTCGGCGAGCTCCAATCCGCGAAGGTGCTGGACTTCGGCTGCGGCATGGGCCGGCTTTACGAACTGCTCTTGGCGCAAGACTTCCGGGGCGAGTATGTCGGCTACGAAATTGCGCCGGAGCTTGCCGGCGCAGCGCAGAAAAAACATACCGCGGCACGCTTCGAGCACCGGGATGTTCTGAAGGAAGGCATTCCCGAGGATTTCGACTACGTGCTGATCAGCGGCGTCTTTAATAACAGGCACAGTGCTTCGAACGAATACGTCAGCGCCGTGCTCAAAGCGCTGTTCGCACGAACCCGCAAAGGCCTCGCCTTCAACGGTCTGTCGACCTATGTCGATTATTTCGCCGATCACCTGAACTACATGGATCCGGCGGAAGTCTTCGCACGTTGCAAGGCCGAACTTTCCTCGGCCGTGACGCTACGCCACGACTATCAATTGAAGGAAAATGTGATTCCTTACGAATTCACGATCTATGTATATAAGAACGGCCTGCCGCTTCCCGCGAACCGGACCGCGCTAAAATAGAAGCCATGCCAACCGCATTCGAAATCGCAGGCCGCAAGATCGGCCCCGGCCGTCCAACCTATGTGATTGCCGAAATTTCAGCGAACCATAACGGTTCGCTTGCGCGCACCAAAGATCTCATCGCGCGAGCGAAGGATGCCGGCGCCGATGCAGTGAAAATCCAGACCTACACCGCCGATACCATGACCATCCGGCATGACGGGCCCGGCTTTGTCGTGCAAGACGGCCCTTGGAAAGGCCGTCATCTGCACGAGCTGTACGACAAGGCACATCTGCCATGGGAGTGGCATGCGCCGCTTTTCGAGCATGCTAAGGAAATCGGCATCACGCTGTTCAGCACGCCCTTCGACTCGACTGCCGTGCAGTTGCTGGAAAGCCTCCACGCCCCTGCCTACAAGATTGCTTCGTTCGAGCTCACCGACATTCCACTGATCACGGAAGTCGCGCGCACCGGCAAGCCGATGATCCTGTCGACCGGTATGGCAAACCGCGAGGAAATCACGGACGCCGTTAACGCCGCCAAGAGCGCGAATGCGAGCGGCATCGTACTCCTCCATTGTGTGAGCGGCTATCCGTCGCTGCCGCGCGAAAGCAACCTGCGCAATATCGAAAACCTTGCAAACACCTTTGGCGTCGTCGCCGGCCTCTCCGATCATACGCTGGGCAGCGCGGTTTCGGTCGCCGCGGCGGCGCTCGGCGCCTCGGTCATCGAAAAGCATTTCACGCTGCGCCGAACGGACGGCGGCGAAGATTCGCATTTTTCGCTGGAGCCGGAGGAATTCAAGCGGCTCTGCGAGGAAGTGCGTCAGAGCTGGGAAGCAGTTGGCGAGGTCACGTTCGAAAAGCAGGCCAGCGAAAGCGGGCACGCCGACTATCGCCGCTCGCTCTATGTCGTCGAAAGCATCAAGGCGGGGGAGCCTTTCACTGCCAAAAACATACGCGCGATCCGCCCCGGCTTCGGTCTAGCACCCAAGTACTATGATCGCGTGATGCAGAGCGTTGCTTCCGCGGATCTGCCCCGCGGCACTCCCCTGAAGCTCGAACATCTGCGGGCGAAATAGCGTCGATGTCCGCGAAGAAAATCGCGATCATGCAGCCGACCTACCTGCCCTGGATCGGTTATTTTGCGCTCATGGACGCGGTGGATGAGTTCGTGCTGCTCGACGATGTGCAGTTCGCGCGCCGAAGCTGGCAGCAGCGCAACCAGATCAAGGGGCCCCTTGGGTCGGTCATGCTGACCGTGCCGGTGCTGAAAAAGGGAAAACGCGATCAGCTGGTGCGTGAAGCGGAAATCGATGCGGAATCCGATTTTGCGAAGAAGCACGCCCGCTCGATCGAACTCGCCTATGCCAGAGCGCCCTATTGGGATAAGTATTCAAGCGGGCTGCTTGCCGAACTCTTGAAACCGCACGCCCTGCTCGCGGACTACAATATCGCTTTGATAGAGCACATCCGTGGTGGCCTCGGCATCAAGACCCCGCTGGTCCGCAGCTCAGCCTTGCCAACCGATGGCAGGCGAGAAGATCGGCTGGTTTCGATTTGCCGGCAGCGGCAGGCCGAAATCTATATTTCACCGACCGGCTCGTCGGATTACTTAAGCGAAAGCGATGCGTTCCAGCGCGCAGGTATCCGGCTTTTAT
>JBGFSD010000021.1:0-8585 GCA_041694745.1 Pseudomonadota bacterium | reverse complement strand
GCGGGCTTCGCGGAAGTCGCGCGCACCATTTCCATCAGAAATAGCCCTCGCGCTTCTTGCGCTCCATCGACGCCTTCTCGTCGTGATCGATCATACGCGAAACGCGTTCGGAGGTGCGAGCTTCGGTGAGCTCAGCAAGAATGTCTTCGAGATTGGCGGCACTGGATTCGACAGCACCCGTGAGCGGATAGCAGCCGAGCGTGCGGAAGCGCACCATCCGCTCTCGCACCGTTTCGCCCGGCAGCAATTTCATGCGCGCGTCGTCGGTCATCAGCAGCGTGCCGCCGCGCTCCACGATCGGGCGCGGCTTCGCGAAATAGAGCGGCACCACCGGAATGTCCTCGGCATGGATATATTGCCACACGTCGAGCTCGGTCCAGTTCGAGATCGGAAACACCCGCATGGATTCGCCGGCGGCGAGCTGGCAGTTGTAGAGGTTCCACAGCTCCGGCCGCTGGTTCTTCGGATCCCAGCCGTGCCGCGCCGAGCGAAACGAAAACACCCGCTCTTTCGCGCGCGATTTTTCCTCGTCGCGCCGCGCACCGCCGATCGCGGCATCATAGCCGCCCGCTTCGAGCGCCTGTTTCAGCGCCTCGGTCTTCATGATGCGCGTGTAGGCCGAGGAGCCCGAATCGAACGGGTTCACGCCGTCGCGCAGCCCTTGCTGGTTTGTATGTACGATCAGTTCAACGCCGAGCCGCTTTGCGGTCTCGTCGCGAAACGAGATCATCTCGCGAAACTTCCAGGTGGTGTCGATATGCAGCAGCGGAAACGGCGGCTTCGCCGGATAGAACGCCTTCATCGCCAGATGCAGGATGACCGACGAATCCTTGCCGATCGAATAGAGCATCACCGGCCGCGAAAACTCGGCCGCGACTTCCCGCAGGATGAAAATGGCTTCGGACTCGAGTTGCCGGAGTCGCTGATCGAGCTGCGTGGACATGAACGGTTCGTCTGACTGGTGCTGCGGGCCGGCTGTGAACGGCATGCGGCCTGAGCAAAAAACCGCTCTTCCGGCCCTCAACCGAGGCAGGGTATATAGCCTCGCGCGGCGCGCTCCAAGCGAAAAGCGGGGCTCTCCGCTAGGGTTAAATGCTTAATAGCATTGGCATTTCGGGTGATTTCTCGCGCGCCACCGGCGCCTCCCCGTGCTAAACAGCGAACCGCGAGAGGGCATCCTTTGGACGACAGGCGCAACGAAAATCTGACCGGCCAGACCATGCACGGATGGATGCGCGACCTGTTTCCGGTCTGCCGCAGCCTCACCGGCCCGGGCGTGCGCGAGACCCTCGCTTATTTCGCGCGGCTCTTGCCGGACCTCAAGACGCATGCCGTGCCGAGCGGCACTGAAGTTTTCGACTGGACCGTGCCCGACGAATGGACCATCCGCTCGGCATGGATCGAGCACGAGGACGGCACGCGGGTCGTCGATTTTGCGGACAACAATCTGCATCTCGTCGGCTACTCGCACGCGTTCGACGAGACGATGCCGCTCGACGAACTGCAGAAGCATATTCATTCGCTGCCCGCGATGCCGGATGCGATTCCGTATGTGACGTCTTATTACAAGCGGCGCTGGGGCTTCTGCATCAGCGAGAACGCCCGCAAGAAACTCAAATCCGGAAACTATCGCGTCTTCATCGACGCCGATCTCAAACCCGGCGTCATGAACTACGGCGAACTGATCCTGCCCGGCGCAAGCTGCGAAGAAATCCTGCTTAGCACTTACATCTGTCACCCTTCGATGGCGAACAACGAACTCTCGGGTCCGGTAGTCGCCGCAGCGCTCGCGCAATGGCTCGGCGCCCTGCCCGCACGGCGCTACACCTACCGCATCGTGTTCGTGCCGGAGACCATCGGAGCCATTGCCTATCTCGCGCGCAATCTCGACGCGATGAAGACGAACACCGTTGCAGGCTTCGTGCTGACCTGTATGGGCGACGAGCGTACCTACTCGTTCCTCGCCTCGCGTCTCGACAATACGCTGGCCGACCGAGCGGCGCGTCATACGCTCCGGCACATCGCGCCCGGCTACAAGGAATACAGCTACCTCGCCCGCGGCAGCGACGAGCGGCAATATTGCGCGCCGGGCGTCGACCTGCCGGTCTGTTCCGTCATGCGCTCGAAATACGGCGAGTATCCCGAGTATCACACCTCGCTCGACAATCTCGAACTGGTCACGCCAAACGGGCTGGCCGGCAGCCTGCACGCCATGCAGCGCTGCATCGAAACGCTCGAGGCGAACCACATTTATCGCGTCACCGTGCTAAGCGAACCGCAGCTCGGCAAGCGCGGCCTTTACCCCGACATTAACAAGGCCGGCAGCTACGACGACGAAACGCGGCTTCTGAAAGACACGCTCGCCTACTGCGATGGCAAGCACGATTTAATCGCGCTCGGCGAACGCATCGGGCAGCCGGCATGGGAAGTTGCACGGGTCTGCCGGACCCTCGAAGCCGCCGGGCTGATCCGGAAAGTCTGAGAGCGCCGCATGCCGAACTACGTTTTTCTCACAGGCCACCGCAAATCCGGTACCACCATGCTGCGCGGCCTGTTCGACGGGCATGCCGAAGCGACCACCTACCCTTCCGACATCTCGCTGCTCTATGCCTATTTCCCCGCCTTCACCATCGGCGAGCGCCCGGAGCGCGAGCTACGAGAGCGCATTACCCTGGTGCTGCAGAAGTCGCTTGCCGCAGCGCATGGCGTCGAACACGCCGGCAAGACGTTCGATGCCGATGGATTTATAAAAGATTTCTGGAGTCAGTTCGGCTGCGGCGACTTGCGCAGCCGCGCGGATATCATCGCCGCGCTCGGCCGGGCGTGGTGCCGATTCTCTGGCCTCGATCCCGACAAGACCACAGTCGTGCTGAAGGAAACCAGCCAGTCGATTTTCTTCGACGAACTGAAGACCGCTTTTCCAAAGCTCAAGATGATCCACCTTCTGCGCGACCCGCGCGACAACTACGCCGCGCTGAAGGCGGGCGTCACGCGCTATTACAGCAAGCTCGGCGAGAACGAGCTTGAAACGCTCGCAAGCCTCATCAACCGTGCCCGCATGGACATGATCTCGGCGCGGCAGAACGCGCAAATCTCGCCGGAACACTTTATGACGGTCCGCTTCGAGGACATCGTTTCCGATCCAAAACCTACGCTGTTGCGCGTATGCGAATTTCTCGGCTGGCGGTTCTCAGGATCCATGCTCGCGCCGACCGTGATGGGCAACGCGGATGCTGGCAACAGCCACGACGGCAAACGCTTCAGCGGCATCAGCGCGGCAAACGCAGGCGCCTGGCGCGAGCGCATCTCGGAAGAAGAAGCGAAGATCATCGAATACTGGTGCCAGCGCGAGATGCAGGACTGGAACTATCCGCTCGCCTTCGACGCAACCGCGCGCCAGCAAGCCTTCGCAAAGTTCTACGAGTGGTACAACAGCCGCTACTTCTTCGCGGATTCGTTCGCCCGCAAATAACTCGTCAGAACGCGAAGCCGAACGCCTCGATCTCCTTGCGGTAGATTTGCGCAACCGCGTCTCGCGTGCAGGCGTTATAGACTTCCTGATACCTGCGCGATTCTGAAGGCCGCGTCTCGCCCTTTGCCTTAGGGAGTGCGGGCACGTTTTCGACGCCGAGGCTGCGCACGAAAGTGGCGTAGTCCTCGGCGAGATGCTCATAGCGTATCAGGAAACCGTCGTCCCTGCCGAGCCCGGAGGCGAGCCAGTCGTTGCCGATCGGATGGCGGCGCGTCACTTCCTCGATGAAGGTTTCGAAATCCTTCGGGCGCTTGGGCCGATCGCGCTCCCAGAAGTAGCGCGACACTTCGCGGTCCCACGGATTGCGGATGATCGTGACCTTGCGGTATTCGTTCCAGACGTCCTTGCCGAGATGGCGCTTGATGTCGCGGCCGGGCGAATGTGCTGCAAATACGATCTTCGGGAACGACGCGCCTTCGCGGCGGAAACCGAGATTCCAGAGCAGGCCGCGATAGGGGATGATATAATTCTGCGGCCCTCTGCCCTGCCGCAGATGCTCTTCATTGACCGGCGTAATGACATCCTCGTCGCCGCAGATGTTCGAGAGCGCAAGCTCGACGCTCGTGCCGCCGACCTTCTTCGGCTTCAGGAAGATGAACTTGCGGCTGTGTGAAACGATCATGGCTTGCCCCGGCGCGCTGGCTTATTGCATGACCCCGGCTAGGGTTCAAACCGCCAGATTTCGGAAAACCGCTCCGCCGAAAGCGGTTTGATGACGAGATCGGGCGAGCGGCCGAACACAATGCAATCCGAAAGCTCACCAGCGTCGATAACGCAAGCGCCGTTCGCGAGTACGACGTTCCCGGACGTTCTGGTGTCGCCAAGCAGGCTGCTACCGGACATCATGTGCAGGTTGCCGATAATCCTCGGATAGATGCCGCGATTGTTTCCGATATTGCAGTTCTGCGCGAAGAAGAACGTCGCGTCCTCGTCGAACTTGCCGCGCCCGATCACCGAGCCAAGCGGATGGTCGCAGCCCCACACTTTCGGAAGCTTCACCTCGTAGTAGATGTCGACCGCGCTTGCCATGCGCAGCAGCGCATAAATGCGGTCGGCCAGCAGATGCTGGCCCTCCTCCGCCACCGCGCGCGACAGCAAGTACAGAAAGATGGTGTACTGTGCATTGTGCGCGAGCCGCAGCGCCGGCGCACCGTCCTGCGTGAAGTACTTGTTCTTCGAACGCGAAAAAATTCGGGCCGCCGAGGCATAAGCTGCATCGAGCACGCTGGCGCAATCGGCAATTTGCGCGCCGACAAGCTGTAGCTGGAGATCAAGAAAACCCTCCCACTCCACCTTGCCTGGTTCGAAACGCAACTGCATCGGTCCGAGCCCTGTCTTATTCGCCTTCGGCGAGCTTAACACCGTCGAGCATGACGTCGAACTCCCGCCTGAGCGCGTTCACCTCCTTCGGACGGATCGACTTCTCGTAAGCTGCGACCTTGGCCCGGTAGCGCTTTGGAAACAGGCGGCACTTCAGAGCGAGCAGCGGGTCGTACTGATAGCCGTGATTGAATCGCCGGTAATTGCTGAGCTTCATCGCGCGTCGGCGATCGCTCGCATCGAGCTTGCTCCAGTCGCCGCGGCGCTTCTTTTTCAATGCGCCAGCGATGGCGTCGGCGAACTTGCGGCTGGAATCGCCTTTCGGGTCGCTGCACCACATGGCGAGATGAGCGTGGCGTTTTGCCTTCAACGCTTCCGGCACGCCGGCAGTGAGCGTCCTCTCGATCAATACGGGCAGCGCTGCCGGACTTTCGCACTCAGTGTTCAAACCCGCCTGCTCCACGCGATAGAGCAGCGGGTTGCGGTCGAAAATGAGTTCGATCGTCGGCTTGCGCGCGATCCACCCCTCAAGCGTAGTCGTGCAGGTTTCACAGGAAATCTGGATGTCGCAGCCGAGGATCAGCGACGTGATATTGCTCTCCCCATCGAGGGTCACGAACTGACGCTGATCGGCCGGAAGCTCTTCGATGGCATTCCGATAGGCATCGAGCTGCTCGCGCGGATGCGGACGCAGGATGATTTCGTATTTGCCCGCGGCGGCGAGCGCGCGAAGATATTCCGGAATGGCCTTCTGCGACTTCGCTTGCGACCGGATCGCATCCCATACGTTCTGGTAAAGCGGCACGCGGCTCGCGATGCTGCCGAAAGCGCGTTCGCCGAATTCCTTCGGCATTTCGGCGAATTTAGCGAGCTGGAAGTTCGTGCAGAGCAATACGCGCGTGCGGTCGCTTGTTTTAGGAAGCGCTGGTGTCAGCCGCGACCACGGCTCGAAATAGAAATCGAAGCGCGGAACACCGGTGACGATGATCTCGCTCGACTGCCCCACCTTTTCCTTTCGCAGCGCGTCTTTGTGCGCCTCGTTCCACGTGAAGTAGAAATCGATATGCGCATCGGAATGATGCTTGCCTGCCATGAAGCGGCGGTGTTCTTCATTGTAAAGAATGCCCTCGTTCAGATGCACCGCGGTCAGCACGCCGATATCGGCGAGCCGCCGCGACCAGGCCGTCATGTGGCTGCCTTGCATGTGATTGAACACGATCATGCCCGGGCGATACTCGGCAAGCACCGCGCGGAAGGCTTCGAGCGGCTCGAGGTAGCAATCGACGCCCTGCTGCTTCAATTGCCATGCGATCAGCATCGCAATATCGAGATCGCGTCTCTTGTCATCGACAAGAAAGACGACCGGCTCAAGGCGATTGCTGTCGGTGCTCATGCGATCACGTAGCGTTCAGCCGACCAGCGCCATCGAGAGCGGCGTGCCGCGCGCGATGCGCCGGCGCGCGCGCTTGCCCAGCACCTCCGGAAGATGCTTCGGTTCGAGTCCGAACCCGGGACGGATGGAGCGCACATTGTCGCGCGAGAACACTTCACCCTCCTCCATGTCTCGCACGACATACAACGAGCGGCGGAACGGCTTCTGCGCTTCCTCGCTTGGCGGCCGCGACGCTTCGCCTGAGCCGAGCGCAAGGCTCGCGTTCTTTACATGGCGCACGAGCTCGGCAAATTCCGTGGGCTCCAGCGAGAACCCGGCATCCGGTCCGCCATCGGCACGCGCAAGTGTAATGTGCTTCTCAATGATCTTCGCGCCGAGCGCGACCGCAGCAACAGCCGCTTCGCTGCCGAAGGTGTGATCCGATAGGCCGATAGTGCAGCCGAATTTCTCCGCCAGCACCGGAATGCGGCGAACGTTCGCTTCCTCGATCGGCGCCGGGTACGCCGAGATACAATGCAGGAGCGCGACATCGACAGCACCCGATGCGCGCGCGAGCGCGAGCGCCTCGCCCACCTCCGTCTCGTTGGCCATGCCGGTCGAGATGATCATCGGCTTGCCGGTCGAAGCGGCGCGACGGATCAGTTCGCTGTCGACGATCTCGAACGACGCGATCTTGTAGACAGGGCAGTTCAGTTTCTCGAGCAGATCGACGGCGGTTTCGTCGAACGGAGCAGAGAAACATTCGATTCCGATTCTCTTCGCGTGCGCGAACAGCCGCTCGTGCCAAGCGAACGGCGTATGCGCTTCTTTGTAAAGCGCATAAAGCGTCTTGCCCTTCCATGGTCCAGCTTCGATTACGAAGCCGGGACCGGCATGATCGATCGTGATCGTGTCAGGAGAATATGTCTGGAGCTTCACGGCATCGGCGCCGACCGCCTTCGCCGCGTCGATCAGCTTGATCGCACGCTCGATGTCGCCGTTATGGTTACCCGAGAGCTCGGCAATGACGACTACGTCAGACCAGTTCATAGGTGTTCTGTATGTGCTTGAAGCCTAGCCTGTTGAAGAAGCGGATGGAGCGTTCGTTTGCGGGATTGATATTGGCAAGCAGCCGGCCAGGGTGCTTCTCGCGGAGAACCCGGACAACCTCCGCACCGAAGCCGCGGCTCCAGTAGCGCTTGAAGATGAATAGGCCAACTTCGCGCATCTGTGAGAGATAGACCGAGCCTACAATTTCGCTTTCGGACTCGATCAGATACCACGCCAGGTAAGGTTTCGAATCGATAAAAGCGCGGTGCTGATCAAGACTCGGCATGCCCTTGTGGCTGATGCTTTGGTCAATGGTCCGCTCCGAAAGCAGCTCGAACAGTACGCTATACGCCACTTCGCGGTCCGGCAGACTGTAGATATCGATAAGCTTCATGCTGCTCATGTTCGAAGCTCGCACGCGCTATGCCGGCTTGCGCCGCAGATGCGCGTTCATCTTATTCAACTCGTCGTGCCGGCTCGCGACCTGCCACACCGCCTGCCACGCGAGCGGCGGTTCGCCTTCGGGAAACAGCACGAACAGACGGCTGAGATACTCGTAATCATCGGGATAATCGAGCACCCAGCGCTGCTGCGCCGGGATACCGCCCGGTCCCGGCAGATGCAAGGCGGCGGTAGCGTTGCGCCGAATCCAGGGCGTTACGTGCTCCCGGTCGTATGGCTCTTGCGTGCTTGCCATCGCGCGCTCGAGCGACGCCTGCGGGAACGCCTCGCAGTCGAGCCCATGCGGCCAGTCCGGTTTCAGAATGTTGCAGACATAATCCGCGTTCTTTTCTTTCAACTCCCGGACCGTCTGCGCAATCACGGCCGGGTCGATCAGCGGACAATCGCAGGTGATCCGCACCACGATCCCAGCGCCGGCCATGGCGGCGGCACCTGCGTAACGCGAAAGCACATCGTTCTCGGAGCCGCGGAATACCGGAAAGCCCAGCGCCTTCGCTGCCGTTGCGACCGCATCGTCGGTGGGAAGATTGCTGGTAGCCAAACATACTTCGTCGATGCCTTCGGCCCTGCTCGCGCGTGTCAGCACATGCGCGAGCACCGGCTTCGCGCCTAGCGGCATCAGCACCTTGCCGGGCAGCCGCGTGGAACCCATGCGCGCCTGCGCAATCACTACCGTCTTCACGCGCCTTGCTTTCCGCAAAGCTTCGCGAGCGCGCCCGCGACCCGCGCCACATCCTCATCCGTCATCGACGGAAACAGCGGGATCGAAAGACAGCGTGCATAATAAGCGTCGGCGCCCGGCAGTTCCCGCTCGCCATAGCGGTCGCGATAATAGGGCTGGCGGTGCAC
>JBGFSD010000034.1:0-38254 GCA_041694745.1 Pseudomonadota bacterium | reverse complement strand
ATCAGCAGACGCTTACTGTGGGCATGGGGCCGCAGGTACTCGTTCTCATCTTCATTGTGGTGATTATCGGCGGTTTGGGCTCGATCGGCGGCTGTCTGATCGGCTCGCTCCTTGTTGCACTGATTGCGAACTACACCGCGTTCCTGGAGCCGAAGATTGCGCTGATTTCCAACATCGCGCTCATGCTTCTCGTACTGATGTGGCGTCCGCAGGGACTTTATCCGGTGGTGAAGGTCTGAGGCCGCCATGCTCGCACGCATCCTCTCCGGCGATTATCCGCGCTCGCCGATTCTAACCTCGGCGCTTCTTCTGATTCTGTTCGTGCTGGCAACTGCACCATTCCTGTTCACCGGCGCGCAGCCGCTCAACGTCGCAGCGAAAATCTGTGTGTTTATTCTGCTGGTGGCATCCTACGATTTGTTGCTCGGCTATACCGGCATTGTGTCCTTCGCCCACACCATGTTCTTCGGTATCGGCGGCTACGGTGTGGCGATCTCGCTTGCGCGGCTCGGCCCAAAGTGGGAGGCGCTCGCACTGGGCATCGCCGCGGCGATCGTATTCGCTGGCGCGCTCGCGCTTATCATCGGACTGTTCTCACTCCGCGTGCGCGCCATTTTCTTTGCCATGATCACGCTTGCTGTGGCGACGGCGTTTCTGGTGCTGGCCTCGCAACTTTCCGGCTTCACCGGCGGCGAGGACGGACTGAACTACAGCGTTCCTGAAGTTCTGCGCCCCTCGTTCCGCCTGTTCGAGGAGGCGGTACTGGGCACAACCGTGAACGGGCGGGTCATCACCTATTATATAGTATTCTTATCTGCGCTTGCAGCCTTCCTGTTGATGTTGCGGGTCGTCAACTCGCCGTTCGGCAGGGTGCTTCAGGCGATCCGGGAGAACGATTTCCGTGCCGAGGCGCTCGGCTACCCCGTGGTTGTCTATCGCTCGATCGCGAGCCTCGTTTCGGCGGTAATGGCAGCGCTCGCCGGCGTTCTGCTTGCACTTTGGCTGCGCTACACCGGTCCCGATACCACGCTCTCGTTTGCGATCATGATCGACGTGCTCTTGATGGTAGTGATCGGCGGAATGGGTACGCTCTACGGCGCGGTAGTTGGAGCAACACTCATGATCATTGCGGAGAATTATCTGCAGGCTGTCTTGAGCAAGCTGGGGGCGGCCACCGCGGGGGTTCCTTTCCTGTCGGTGCTTCTTTCGGCTGACCGCTGGCTACTCTGGCTGGGGATACTGTTCATACTGAGCGTATATTTCTTTCCAACGGGGATTGTTGGCAAGCTGCGCGCTCATTGGCACGGTAGGAGTGGTGGAGCCAGACAAGAAAGCGTCGCTTCTCCTTCCGGGCAAGAGGATAACAGTTAGTCCTGCAAGCTGTCGTCTGTTCGTTCTGCGATTCCGTCAAACTAAAATGCCGCCCTGTCGGGAGGTGCTGCAAGAGGCAGATTGCTTCCGTTAGCTGCTTGTCGAGAGGGCAGCACCTTCATCTACGGGTAGTGTCTGCCACACCGCCGGAAGTGTTACGTTATTGAGGAATACCGCGAGGCGGATCACGTCCGCTGGCCGCAGAGGTGCCGCGATCAGGCGATCTGCCTACCTGCCTTTGGCCGACCGGTGCATCTGATAATGCGAGGGCCGGAACCCGGTCATGCGCTTGAACGTATTCGAGAACGCGAATGGATTCTGATAACCGACATCGCGTGCGATCACTTCGATCTTTTCGTCCGTGGTGGCGAGCCGGTGCGCAGCATACTGCATGCGCAGATAGGTTAGCTGCTGCATCGGGCTGCGACCGAGGCTGCGCTGGCAAAGACGGCGCAAGTGTTCGCCGCTGGTCTTCGCCACTTTCGCGAGCGACGCTACGGTCCAGTCCCGGGCGAGATCGTTCTGCACGGCCTGCCAGACCGAACGAAGGCGATCCTCGGTACGCAGCGGTTCGGCGAAACGCGTCACATAATGTTCGATCAGGTCGATCCAGAGCGAAACCGAGGCAGTATTTCCGCCGGCCTGCGCCTCGCGCAGCAGGCCGAGAATGGAGTGATTGAGCGGTTCGGGGTCGAAACGCGCAATGACGGGAGCTACGAAATTAATCGACGAACGCGGTGAGGAGGGCATGTAGCGCACCCAGCAATACTGCCAGCGCTTCGAAGGCACGGCGTGGAAGGCATGCAGCACATGTGCAGGTGCGAGAGAAATCATACCCGCTTTGTGCGGGCGCCACTTGCCGTCGAGCAGCATCCGTCCTTCGCCGCCCAGACTGGCATGGACGTAGGTTCCGCTCAGGTGCGTCCGCACAATCCGATACGGCACTGCGGCATCGCCAACGCCCACATGGGAAATTTGCCTTTGCGCGAGCGCCTCGTGGTCCTCGGCGCGTAAAATCACCTGCCGCGTATCGCTACCGACGATGTGCGTTTCGAGTAGATTTTCGTGCGATGTAGCCATGGATTGGCGCTTATCGGCCCCGGTAATGTGGATACTAATAATAAGAACAATACATGCAAACAGGGAGGAATCCATGATCCAGAAAACCGGCCTGGCTGTCGCGATGTCGGCTTTGCTCGCGTTCAGCGCTGCGCCTGCCAAGGCGCAAATTTCCGACGATGTCGTTCGTATTGGCGTACTCGCCGATATGTCGGGCATCTACAACGATCTCTCCGGCAAGGGTGCCGTTGAGGCCGTACGTATGGCAGTCGAAGACTTCGGCGGCACCGTGCTCGGCAAGAAGATCGATGTCGTCTTTGCCGACCATCTGAATAAGCCGGACGTAGGAGCAGCCAAGGCGCGTGAATGGTTCGACACCGGCGGCGTCGATCTCATCAACGATCTTGCGAACTCTGGCGTAGCGCTTGCCGTCGCCGCCGTCGCCAAAGAAAAGAAGCGTCACATCATCGTAAACGGCGCTTCCAACATGGGCATCACCAACGCGGTGTGCTCGCCTTACGCCATTCATTATGCCTATGACGCCTACTCGCTCGCGCACGGCACCGGCCGCACGGTGGTCGAGCAGGGCGGAAAAACCTGGTTCTTCCTGACCGTCGACTTTGCCTTCGGTATCGGTCTTGAAGCTCAGGTTTCTGAGGTTGTGCGGGCGAACAAGGGCCGCGTCGTAGGTGCCGCGCGTCATCCGCTCGCGACAACCGACTTCTCTTCCTACATCCTCCAGGCGCAGGCTTCCAAGGCGGAAATCATCGGCATCGCCTCGACTGGCGCCGATGCGGTCAACGCGATCAAGGCCGCGAAGGAGTTCGGTGCCACCAAGAACCAGAAGCTCGCGGCACTGCTGCTCTGGATCGAGGACGTGCATTCGCTCGGCCTCGAGAACGCGCAGGGCCTGTTGCTGACCAACGCCTGGTACTGGGACATGAACGATGAGACGCGCAAATTCGCGCAGCGTTTCATGAAGCGTGTGGGCAAGATGCCGAACATGGCGCAGGCCGCCGATTATTCCTCGACCATGTTCTATCTGAACGCGGTCAAGGAAGCCGGCACCGACGATCCGGACAAGGTCTCGGCCAAGATGCGCGAAATGAAGATCAACGACATGTTCACGAAGAACGGCTACGTGCGCGTGGACGGTCGCATGGTCCATGACATGTATCTATGGCAGGTAAAGACCCCTGCGGAATCCAAGGGTCCGTGGGATTACCTGAAGCCGGTTGCGACGATCCCGGCGGAGAAGGCGTTCCAGCCGCTCGCGCAGAGCACCTGCTATCTCGTGAAGAAGTAAGAACCTCCCGGTTCCGGGCGGGCCGCGCTTGGCTCGCCCGGGATCACCCTTTCGGCACGCGTGCAGAAGTTGCCGTGCCGTTGCACAATCGGGCCGGCCGCATCGCTCGCCGGCTTCCGGTTTGGGGTCTCTGACCGATGGAATTGTTTGGCGTACCGATTTCGGCATTGCTCGGGCAGATCATGCTCGGGCTTGTCAATGGCGCGTTCTATGCGGTGTTGAGCTTGGGCCTTGCGATCATCTTCGGCCTCCTGCGTATCGTGAATTTTGCGCACGGCGCGTTTTTCATGGTCGGCGCTTTCGTCGCGCTAATCCTTGGCCGCTATCTCGGCGTCGGCTACTGGACCGCGCTCCTGATCGCCCCGGTCGTCGTGGCAATTGCCGGCATTATCTTCGAGCGCTTTTTGTTGCGGCAGATCTACGGGCTGGATCCGATTTACGGGTTGTTGCTGACCTTCGGGCTCGTACTCGTGCTGGAGGGGCTGTTCCGCGTCGGCTTCGGCTCGTCGGGCCAGTCCTATTCCACGCCCGCAGAGCTGCGTGGGGTGTGGAATCTGGGCTTTATGATCCTGCCGATCTATCGCGCTTTTGTGATCGGCATTGCAATCGTGATCTGCGTCGTGACCTGGTTCGTGATCGAGAAGACGTGGATTGGTTCGCAGCTGCGCGCCGCCACGGAGCGGCCAGACCTCACGCGCGCTTTCGGCATCAATGTGCCGCTGTTGCTCACGCTGACTTACGGTGCGGGTGTTGGACTTGCCGCCTTCGCCGGCGTGCTGGCGGCGCCTATCCAGCATGTGAATCCGTCCATGGGTTCTGATCTCGTGATCGTAGTGTTCGCAATCGTTGTGATCGGCGGCCTCGGCTCGATCTTCGGCTCTGCCGTGACGGGGTTAGGCCTTGGTGTGATTGAGGGTCTTACCAAGGTCTTCTATTCGGAAGCCTCGACGACAGTCGTTTTTCTCGTGATGGCGCTAATTCTCCTGTTGCGTCCTGCAGGGCTATTCGGGCGGGAGGAGGGATGATGAGCGCCTCTGCAAACCGCGCGATTATTCTTGCGGTGCTTGCCGCGCTGATCGCCGTGCCGTTCTTCCCACACCTGATCTACCCTGTCTTCGTGATGAAGGTGATGTGCTTCGCGCTCTTCGCCTGTGCATTCAATCTCTTGCTCGGGCATGTCGGAATCGTTTCGTTCGGCCACGCAGCGTTCTTCGGCTCCTCGGCCTACGTCACAGGTTATATGTGCCGTGAGCTCGGCCTGTCGCCCGAACTCGGCATCCTTGCCGGCGTTGCGGCATCTGCTTTGCTCGGCGCGATCATCGGCTCGCTCGCGATCCGCCGGCAGGGCATCTATCTGGCGATGATCACGCTCGCACTGGCGCAGATGGTCTATTTCTTCTTCCTGAAGGCTCCCTTTACGGGCGCCGAAGATGGAATGCAGCAAATCCCGCGCGGTACGCTATTCGGCATCATCAGTCTGCGTAGCGACTTCAACCTGTACTTCGTAGTGTTGATACTGGTGGTCAGCGCGCTCTGGCTGCTTAATCGCATCGTGCATTCTCCGTTCGGTGAGGTGCTGCGCGCGATCCGCGAACACGAAACGCGCGCCCGCTCGCTCGGATACAACATCGAGCAATACAAGGTCCTGGCCTTCGCGCTTTCCGCAGGCCTTTCCGGCCTGGCGGGTTCCCTGAAGTGCCTCGTATTCCAGCTCGCCGCACTTACCGACGTGCATTGGCACATGTCAGGCGAGGTAATTCTGATGACGCTCTTGGGCGGCATGAACTCGGTGCTCGGCCCGGCAATTGGCGCGGTATTGGTCTCGGCACTTCATCATTACTTCGACGCGCTAGGGGCGTGGGTGACCGTCATGGTGGGGATCGTTTTTATCCTCTGCGTGCTCGTGTTCCGCCGCGGCGTGGTTGGGCAGATAAAATATGTTCTTCAGCAACGGTCGGCGGCGGTCGCCGCGGCCATGAGCAATCTCAAGGGTGGCGAGAATGCCAAGATTTGAGCGAAAGCAGATCGTGGAAAAATTCCACGATATGATCAGCCGCGGCGAGCCGATCATCGGCGGCGGCGCGGGCACCGGCATCTCCGCGAAATGCGAAGAGGCCGGAGGCATCGATCTCATTATTATATACAACTCGGGCCGCTATCGTATGGCAGGCCGCGCATCCTCGGCGGGCCTGCTCGCCTACGGTAACGCCAACGATATCGTGTTGGAGATGGCGGGCGAGGTGCTTCCGGTGTGCAAGAAAACGCCGGTGATCGCGGGCGTGAACGGCACCGATCCCTTCGTGATAATGCCCTACTTTTTGAAGCAGCTGAAGGAGCTCGGATTCTCAGGCGTGCAGAATTTTCCGACCGTCGGCATCATCGACGGCACGTTCCGCGTGAGCCTCGAGGAGACCGGCATCAACTTTTCGAGCGAAATCGACATGATCCGGGAGGCGCATGAACTCGATCTGCTGACGACACCATACGTCTTCAGCGCCGACGAGGCGGTCGAGATGACAAAGGCCGGTGCCGATCTGATCGTACCGCATATGGGCGTTACCACCGGCGGCGCGATCGGCGCTACCACCGCAAAGTCGCTCGCACAAAGCGTGAATCTGATCGACGAATGGGCGGAGGCCGCGCGCAAGATCAGGAAGGATGTGATTGTGATCGCGCACGGCGGCCCGATTTCATCGCCGCAAGATGTCGACTATGTTCTGAAGCACAGCGCTCACTGCAACGGCTTCTACGGGGCTAGTTCGGTCGAACGGCTGCCGGTCGAGACCGCGATCGTCGAACAGATCAGATCGTTCAAGAATCTGAAAGCACTGGCCAGCAAGGGAGGGGAACAGAAATGGCGCGCGTCTATGTAAGTGCGGTAATGGATATTCCGATCGCAGAGGCGTGGGGCGTGCTCCGCGATTTCAACGCGCTGCCGGTCTACCATCCTTTCTTCTCGAAGAGCGAGATCGAAGGCGGCAAGCCGTCCGATCAGATCGGCTGCGTGCGGAACTTCTACACACACGAAGGCGGCCATATCCGCGAGGAACTGCTGACGCTTTCCGATCGCGAATACACCTGCTGCTACAAGATCCTCGAAGCGACGCTGCCGGTACAGAATTACGTCGCCGAGATGCGTTTGAAGCCAGTCACAGAAGGCAACAAGACCTTCGGCGAGTGGTGGGCGGAATACGACGTAGCCGACAAGGATGCGAAAGATGTATTCCAGACCGTGAGCGACACTTTCCGCTTCGCATTCGAAGGTGCGGTGAAGGTCGCAAACCGGAAGCGGAAGAAATAAGCGAAGTCTTGCCATGCCCGGCACCGCTTACGTCGTCGGTACATTCGACACCAAGGCCGAGGAGTTGTGCTATGTTGCCGGGCTTTTGCGCGCCGCTGGCGTGCGTGCGCTGACCGTCGATGTCGGTACGAAAACTTCGGCCGCGGATGCCGATATTCCGGCATCCCGTGTCGCGGCATTTCATCCGAACGGTTCGGAAACGGTACTGAAGGCGGACGACCGCGGTCTTGCCGTCACCGCGATGTCCGAAGCGCTTGTTCGATTTATTGTCGAACAAAAAGATGTCGGCGGTATCATCGGCCTCGGCGGCTCCGGCGGCACGGCCATCATCGCGCCTGCAATGCGCGCGCTGCCGATCGGCGTGCCCAAGCTGATGGTCTCGACACTGGCGGCCGGTGATGTCGGCGCCTATGTCGGCGTGCACGATATCGCGATGATGTTCCCGGTGACGGATATTTCCGGCCTGAACCGGCTCTCGCGCGTGATTCTGGGCAACGCCGCGCATGCGCTCGCCGGTATGATGCTTCGTTCCGTTCCGGCCGCCGTCGATGCCAAACCCGCACTCGGCTTCAGCATGTTCGGTGTGACCACGCCCTGCGTGCAGCAGCTCACGGCGCGGCTTTCGAAGGATTTCGAATGCCAGGTCTTCCACGCGAACGGCCCGGGCGGCCGCGCACTCGAAGCGCTGGCGTTTGCCGGCATGTTGCAAGGCATTGTCGACATCACGACGACGGAGGCTGCCGATCATCTGCTGGGCGGTGTATGCACGGCGGGTCCCGATCGTTTTGAGGCGGTGGCGAAACTCGGTATCCCGTGGGTCGGCTCGTGCGGCGCGCTCGATATGGTGAATTTCTGGGCCAAGGAAACCGTGCCGGACAAGTACCGCGGCAGGCTGCTTCATGCGCACAACGCGAACGTGACGCTGATGCGTACGACCGGCAGCGAACTGATCGAAATCGCCGAATGGATTTGCGAGAAGCTGAATCGCTCGAAAGGTCCGGTGCGGATGCTGCTGCCCGAGGGCGGCGTTTCCGCAATGGACGCGCCGGGGCAGAAGTTTCACGATCCGGAAGCGCGTGAGGTGTTGTTCAAGGCTTTTGAGCGAAGTTTTATAGTGACCGGCAAGCACCGGCTCATACGCGTTCCATTTCACATCAACGATGGATCTTTTGTTGCGGTGGCGGAAGAGCACATTCGTCAAACGATGTCTTAAGCGCTGGGATTCGCCGGTAAGGGCGGCCCGTCGTCTCGTATGTAAGGATGCGCCGACGACGCTTTCCGCAATGCCGACAAGCTAGAATTCGCTCTGTTGAATTGTACGGCTGGAAAGCCGGTTCTGCCGGGGCAAGGAGTAAAACAACTTGCTTCTCATGCAATGTTCAAGCTGCTGGCCGCAGGTCTGAGACCTGCCGGAGTCATCGATATAATTGGTGCCTGGCGATCAAAAAGTCAGACCTCTATATGCTGCGAAGGCGTGTTGCTGTTTTCTGCATATCCTCTTACCGGTCGCCCTACTTGTCGGCTTTGTCAAAAAACTGACAAGTAGGGCCTTGGACCGGATTGATAGCAAAGGGCAGTGCTAAAGCGTGAGGCGGGCAAAAAATGCCCTAGCGAAAGAAGCCCCAGCGAAGCCGGCAGGGTTAATCTTCGCTCCGGCAGAGGACATCGCAGTCACTCGATTGACCCCGCCCGGAATTTATACTCCGTCCTTGAGGCTGTCCGGCACCTTGCCGCCGCCTTCCATGAATTTGGCCATGACCTGCTTGTGAAGCCAGATATTCATCTCTGCGGAGCCATCGAGCGCGCCTTTGTAGCCAAGCTCTTGCGCGAGTTGCTTGCGTGACGCCAGGCTCGAATCAATATCGAGCAGTTTCATCAAGTCGACGATGGATTGCTTCCAATTGTAATTCTGCCGGCCGGTTGCGTCGGCAATCTTCTGTATCATCTCCTCGGCCTGCTCGCGCGTAAGGGCAGGCGGTTTCGAGGCGCCGGTCGCGGCATTGGCTGCTGCCGAAATGGTTTCCGCGAGTACGGATCCAGCCGCCTTCGCCTTGTTGAAAATTGCAGAAACTATGCTGCTGAATACGCTCATATTGCCGTCTCCTGTAAAGGGGTTACTCGTCCATTGGACAGACAGTCTACCTATTTGAGGTTTTCTGTAAAATGGGTACCTTCTCTCAGCGCTCTGCAATAAAAGCCGCTACGCAGGCTGTCTGCTCCCAATCGCGGACATGCAGGTTATCCCCGTGGGCGATGGTTACCGCCTGTTGAAGGATGCGGCTGGAAGGCCAGTCTTGTAGGGAGAGCGTCAAAACAGTTCGCGTTTTTTGACCGCTTTCAAACCGCCGATGGCAGGGTCGATTTCAGCCGGACCTGCCTCTCTTCGGAATTGTTCTGCGCTCTAGTCGGCGACGCCCGTCAGTTCTTCCGAATCCGGAAAACGATCACGTCCTCTTGCTTGTTCGTATCGAGCAGCGCGTCGCCGGTCTGGCGCATGAGATTCGGAATGTCGATTGCAGCGAGCGGATCGGTGCATTCAACAATCAGTTCGTCGCCAGCGAAAAGGTCTTTGAGCGCTTTGCGCGTTTTCAGCGCTGGCAGAGGGCATTTCAAGCCCTTAAGATCGAGCTTGGTACTGGTCATATATCCGATCTACATGCTGTTGCCGAACCTTGTTAACGGCTAGCGCACAAATGCGCTAGATTGGGAGCCTCGATAGCTCCCAGCGAGAAGATGAAAAACCAATCGAAATGGTTACAGCAGCCAGTGCGTTGCAGCGCATCACGATACTTGCACCCTTGTCGGAAATACTGTCGAAAATCGAAGCTTCGGTCTCGCCAGTAGCCGCTACGATTGCCGTATCGGACGCAGCCGTGGGATTGGTGCTGGCGGCGGATGTGATCGCCCCGGCCAGTCTGCCGCCATATGCAATCGCTTTGCAGGATGGCTGGGCCGTCTCTTCCGAGACAATTGTGGATGCCAGCGCCTATGCGCCGGCGGTTCTGACCCCCGCGCCGGATTGGTTGCATGCCGGCCAGGCGTTACCCCGATCGGCCGATGCCGTTCTGGCGCCGGATGCCGCGTCCATAGCCAACGGCTATGCCGAAATTCATGCCTCAGCCGCACGGGGCGAGGCGGTACTCGCGGCGGAGGGCCATTTTGCGAAAGGTGCAACCGTATGCCGCGCAGGAGACCGCCTTCGTGCGATCGATTGTGCGATACTGAGTGCGCTGAACGTCAAGAAGATCAGCGTTCATGCACCACGTATAAAGGTAGTTTCGGCAACAACGGTCGAGTCGGGCGAAGATGTCATCAGTCCTTTCATTGCGAGCATCGTGCGAACGAGAGGCGGGATACCCGAGTTCGTGCGCGGCGCACATGTTGAAGCCGTATTCTCCGGACCGGACGCCGATGCGGTCATCGTAGTCGGCGGCAGCGGCATGGGTCGAAACGACAGCTCAGTACATTCGCTTGCGCGTTTCGGTCGAGTGGACTTTCACGGCTTCGCGATTTCGCCCGGGCAGACGGCTGCATTCGGCGGCATCGGGGCCTGTCCGGTGCTGGTTCTTCCCGGCCGCGTCGATGCGGCGCTCGCGGCATTTCTCTCGGTAGGCGATGCACTGATGACCCGGCTGACGGGAGCACGCACGCCAAAGCCCGGAACGCACGTTCGACTCGCGAAGAAAGTCACGTCGACCATCGGGCTTAGCGAAATCATATTCGTTCGCCACACGGACGACGGTGTCGAACCGCTCGGCACGGGTTTCTTCCCGCTGCAGGCCTTGGCGCGGGCAAGCGGCTGGATACTCGTCCCGCCGGCCAGCGAAGGATTGGCCGCCGGCGCGAGCGTCGAGGTAAGAGAGCTTCCGTGAACAGCGATCGCATAGACAAACTTCCGGTCAAGTCGGACGAATTGATCGCAGCCATCCGCTCGGCTGCGCGCCAGGAGCAGTTTCTCGAAGTTGTGTCGCCGGAAGAAGCGCGTCTTCGCTTCGAGAGGAGCCTGAATCTGAGCAGGCTCGGCACCGAGCATGTCGCAATTGCAGGCGCACTGGGTCGTGTGCTTGCGAGCGACATCGCGGCCCCGGTTGATGCGCCGCCTTTCGACCGCTCGGCGGTCGACGGGTTTGCGATACGGTCAGCCGATTCCGCGGGCGCCAGCGACACGGCCCCCCGGCGCCTGCTGCTGAACGGAGAGGTGCTCGCCTGCGGCGTGGAACCGAGGCTCACTGTCGCACCGGGTACGGCAACGGCGGTCGCGACCGGTGGCATGATTCCCCGCGGTGCCGACGCGGTTGCGATGATCGAGTGGACGGATCTCGTTGAAACGGAGAAAGGGCCGGCCATCGAGCTTCGCCGGGCTCTGATACCAGGCCAGTTTGTTTCCTTCGCGGGATCCGACATTGCGCGCGGCGAGACCTTGTTACGCCGCGGCGTGCAGATCGGTGCGCGTGAAATCGGAATGCTCGCGGCCTGCGGAATTGCCGAAATCGATGTTGTGCGCAGACCGAAGGTTGCCGTGCTTTCGACCGGGGACGAACTGACCGCTCCCGGAAAGTCACTCAGGCCCGGCGCGGTCTACGACTCGAACAGTGCGATCGTGGCTGCATCCGTCGTGGAAGCAGGCGGAGAGCCTGTGCAGATGGGTGCGTTTCCCGATGACGAGAAAGTTCTCAGGCGTGCGCTGCGCGAAGCAATCGAGCAATGCGATATGATCGTGCTCTCCGGCGGCACGTCGAAAGGCGCCGGGGATTTTTCTCATCGCATCGTCTCGGAACTCGGCACCGTGCTGGTTCACGGTGTGGCCTTGAAGCCCGGCAAACCGCTTTGTCTTGCCATCGCGGAAGGCAAGCCCGTCGTCGTATTACCCGGTTTTCCGACATCGGCGATCTTCACCTTTCACGCTTTTGTTGCGCCGGTCATCCGCGCTTGGGCTGGCCTGCCTAAGGAGACAGCACAGACAGTTTCAGCGACGGTTCCCGTTCGCGCCGCATCCGAACTGGGACGCAAGGAATTCATGCTCGTATCGCTCGTCGAGACTACAGAAGGTCTGGTGGCGCTTCCGGGCACAAAGGGATCGGGCTCGGTTACGAGCTTTTCTCAGGCGGACGGGTTCATCGAAGTGGATGCGCTAGCCTCGGCAGTCGAGGCAGGCAGCACCCAGTCCGTCACGCTTATCGGCAAAACGGTGCGTCCACCGGACCTTGTCATCACCGGAAGCCACGATCAGGCGCTGGACATTGTGATCTCGGCGGTTGCAGAACAAGGCTTCACGGCGCGCACGATAGCGGTTGGCAGTCAAGGCGGTGCCGCGGCGGCAGCCAGGGGAGAATGCGATATCGCTCCGGTTCATCTGATCGATCCGAACGAAGGCCCGACCAAGGGCAGATACAATATCCATCTGCAGAAGCCGGGACTGCATCTCGTCAAGGGCTGGAGGCGGATGCAGGGCGTTGTCTATCGCAAGGGCGATACGCGGTTTGAGGGGAAGACTGCGGAGGATGCCGTGCGCGAAGCCGCCCGCGATACCTCAAGCATAATGATCAATCGCAACTTGGGATCGGGCACGCGTGCGCTCATTGACAGGCTGCTCGCTGATGCTGGAATGGGCCGGCCTTCGGGCTATGTGAACCAGCCGAAATCGCACAATGCTGTTGCTGTAGCCGTCTTGCAGGGACGCGCAGATTGGGGCGTCGCCATCGAGTCGACTGCGAAGGCCTACGATCTCGGATTTCTGCCGATAGCTCCCGAGGAATACGATTTCCTGATCGTGGAAAGCCGCCGCAGCCGTCCGGCAGTGCAGGCATTTCTGCATGCGCTACGCGACAAATCGGTTCTAGATCGGATTCGTCTGACCGGTATGGAGCCGGCGCTGGGCGATTACCCTGAAAAACGGACGCCGACGGAGTCCCGCTGATGGCACAGCTGACCGACGATTGCTTCGCATTCGACGGCCCCTTGATGCCGATCGAGGCAATGGAGAAGCTGATCCGCGAGCGCATTTCGCCCGTCGATGGCACCGAAGCGGTCGCGCTTGCCGGGTGTCGCGGCCGCGTTGTTGCCGAAGATATTATCGCGGGTGTCGATCTTCCGCATTTCGACAACTCGGCGGTTGATGGTTACGCCGTGCGTTACGCCGACCTCAATCCCGTCGGCGATACGGTTCTCGGAATCGGCGGGCGTATCATGGCGGGGCAAAAGACAATTTCGCCGCTTGGCGCGAAGGAAGCGATCCGGATTTTCACTGGGGCGCCCATGCCCGACGGGGCGGATACCGTGTTCATGCAGGAAGACACGCGTGAAGAAGACGGGCGCGTCGTTCTGCCGGAAGGTTTGAAGCGCGGCGCCAATCGCCGGCTGCGCGGAGAAGATATTGCCAAAGGCTCGGTTGCGATACCTGCTGGAAGAGTACTGGACGCGCGGAGCCTTGCGCTTGCTGCGGCGCTCGGTCTGACCGAGATGGAAGTGCGCCGCCGAATTCGCGTTTCCATTTTCTCCACCGGGAACGAGGTTGTCGAGCCGGGTTCGCAACTCTCCGGCGCCCAGATATTCGACGCCAATCGGACGCTGTTACGCCATATGCTCGAGCAGGTCGGCTGCGAGGTGTCGGATCTCGGCATTCTTCGCGACGATCCGGAGACACTCAAGGCTGCGCTCGCGGATGCCGCCGCGAGCAGCGATGTCGTCTTGACATCGGGCGGAGTGTCGACAGGCAACGCCGACTACGTTCGCGACGCGGTCGAAGCGGTCGGGTCGCTGGTCTTTTGGCGGATTGCAATCAAGCCGGGGCGTCCGGTCGCGATGGGCATTCTGCCGCATACGAACGGAAACCGGGCCGCTTTCGTCGGCCTTCCGGGCAATCCGGTCGCGGTCTTTGTTACTTTCATTCGCGTGGTTCTGCCGCTGCTCTCGCGTCTCGCCGGTGCCATTCCGAAGCCGCCGCAAATACTCTCCGTCAGTGCCGCTTTCGAATACAAGAAGAAATCGGGCCGCCGCGAATATGTGCGCGTCGCGCTGAAGTCTCGGGCCGACGGCAGTTACGAGGCGATCAAGCATCCGCAGGACGGCGCGGGCGTCATCACTTCGCTCACCGAAACCGACGGACTCGTGGAACTTCCGGAAGAAGTTACGCAGATCGCCTTCGGCGAGCGTGTACGGTTTCTTTCCTACGCTTCGCTTATATCTTGACGATGCCGCCTGATTTGGCGGCAAGTCATGGAACCATACCGCCCGGCACCTGTTATCACCCGAAATCAAGAATCGGATTTCAGGATGAAACAGACTTTGATGGCAGGTCTCCTGCTGGCGAGTATGATGGCGCTCGGTGTGCATGCCCAGGCGCCGCAGATAAAGGGCGACGAGAAAAAGACGGAAACCAACTGCCCACCGGGCAATCCCTCCAACGCCAAGGCGCAGGAACAGAGCATCATTCTGCCTTCGGCGGAAGGTCACAAGGACTCGGCCGCGCCGACGGTAAAGCGTGACGGCGAAACCGTCATGATCGATCCGAAATGCAAAGAGGACCCGGTTATGCCTGACAATAAGAAAAAGAACTGAACCGGAATCTATGAGTCAGGATGCCGTGCCGCGATCTCATTCGCGCGCGTGGCATCTCCCGGCGTGTTCACGTTGAAGAACGGATCGACCGGCTGGTCGGGCCACTCGGCAATCGCAACGCCATAACGCGCGGTCCAGATTTCGATCTTGTGCAGGCTTTCTTCCATCAGCGCGTGACGCAGATCGGCACGCAAGGCGACCGGCCATAGCCCGACGACCGGATGCCGCCAGTCGCCGGATTTCGCGCAGGCGAGCGGTTTGCCTTCCTTCACGCGGGCGCTTTCCAGACGTTCCACGAGATCGCGGGGCAGGAAAGGGCAGTCGCCCGGCGCGCTCACGACATAGTCCGCATCCGGTTGATTCGCCGCCGCCCAGTCGAGGCCTGCGAGAATTCCCGCAAGCGGCCCGGCAAAATCCGGAATGTCGTCCGCAACGACCGGCAACCCGGTGAAAGCAAAACGCGACGGATCGCCGTTCGCGTTGATGATCATGCGTGCACATTGCGGTTTCATGCGTGAAAGTGCGCGGTCGAGAATAGTTTCGCCGCCGACCGCAATCAATCCCTTGTCGCCGCCGCCCATCCTGCGCGCCAGACCGCCGGCAAGTATCAAGCCAAGCGGTTTACTCTTCATATATTGCAGCCTTGCGGCGGAAGCGTCCGCTTTCTTCCTGGACGTTGTCGACGTCCATATCGAACACGATGCGCTTTTCGCCCGCGAGCGCCATGAAGCGTTTGCCGCGCGCGCGGCCGATCAAAGTCAGATTAGCCTTGCGCGCGAGTTCGACGCCCCACGCAGTGAAGCCGGAGCGCGAGACGAGAATCGGAATTCCCATCCGCACGGTTTTGATGACCATTTCCGAAGTGAGGCGGCCGGTGGTGTAGAAAATCTTGTCGTGTGCCGGCACCCTGTTCTGGAACATCCAGCCCGCGATTTTATCGACTGCGTTGTGGCGGCCGACGTCTTCCATGTAGACCAGCGACTTGTCTTCGCGCGCGAGCACACAGCCGTGGATTGCGCCGGCTTCGAGATAGAGCGAGGGCGTAGTGTTGATCTCATGCGTCAGTGCATAGAGCCATGACGTACGCAACTCGGCATCCGGGAGCTTCACGCCTTCCAGCGCCTCCATGAGATCGCCGAAGGTGGTGCCCTGCGCACAGCCCGAGGTCTGCGTGCGCTTGCGCATCTTCTCTTCGTAGTCAGTCTGGCGCTCGGTGCGGACGACGGCAACGGACAGGTCTTCGTCGTAATCGACACCGGTCACGACATCGTCCGGCAGGAGCATGTTCTGGTTGAGCAGAAATCCAAGCGCAAGATACTCGGGGTAGTCGTTGATCGTCATCGCGGTGACGATCTCCTGCCGGTTGAGGTAGATCGTGAGCGCGCGCTCGACCGTGACCGAGGCTTCGACACGCGCGCCGGTCTGGTCGATCCCGGATACGCGCTCGGTGAGCCGCGGGTCCCGCGGATCGGGCTTGATGATGTAATGGTCGCCTGCCATGGCGCGACTATAGCACGGGCCGCGGCGCGAATGCGGCGGCTACTCCGCGGCAACCTGGGTAGCGGATACCGGCTCGACCTTGGCCGCGCAGTACTTGAACTCGGGAATCTTGCCGAACGGATCGAGCTTCGGATTCGTGAGAAGATTCGCCGCCGCCTCGACATAGGCGAAGGGAATGAATACGACCCCGTCGGGTACTCCGTCGTCCTGCCGCGCATAAAGCTCGACCGAGCCGCGCCGCGTGGTGACGCGCACGGGATCGCCGGGCTGGATGCCGAGTTTTCGGATCGTGCCGCGCGAAAGCTGCGCGACTGCCGAAGGCTCGATTGCGTCAAGCACCTGCGCGCGGCGCGTCATTGAGCCGGTGTGCCAGTGCTCGAGCTGGCGCCCTGTCGAAAGCACGAAAGGATATTCTGCGTCGGGCACTTCGTCCGGGGGCGTGAGTTTTGCTGCGACGAGTTTCGCGAACCCGCCGGGGCGAGGGAAACCCTTGTCGAACACCACATCGCGGCCAGGCTTGTCCGGCCCGTCGGTCGGGTAGGTGACCGCATCTTCGCGCTCGACGCGCTCCCACGTAATGTTTGCGAGTGCCGGCATCATCGACGCCATCTCGGCGAAAACTTCGCCGACATGCTTGTAGTTCCAGCCGCAGCCCATGCGGTTGGCGATATCCTGGATGATCCAGAGATCCTGCCGCGCTTCCCCAGGCAGCGGGATCGCCGCGCGGCCCATCTGCACCTGACGGTTGGTGTTCGTCACTGTGCCGTCTTTTTCCGGCCAGCCGGAGGCGGGCAGGATCACGTCGGCGTAAACGGCAGTCTCGGTAAGGAAAAGATCCTGCACCACGAGATGTTCGAGGCGCGCCAGCGCCTCGCGTGCGTGGTTGAGATCGGGGTCCGACATCGCCGGGTTCTCGCCCTCGATATACATGCCTTTGATCTCGTCAGCATGCACCGCGTCCATGATCTCGACCACGGTCTTGCCGCGCTTCGGCGACAGCTTCACGCCCCACTTGTCTTCGTAGAGCGAGCGGATTTCCGGGGCTTCGACCGATCTGTAATCCGGGAAGAACATCGGGATCAGACCCGCGTCGGATGCGCCCTGCACGTTGTTCTGGCCGCGCAGCGGATGCAGGCCGGTGCCGGGGCGGCCGATCTGGCCGGTAATGAGCGCAAGCGCAATCAGGCAGCGCGCGTTGTCGGTGCCGTGCGTATGCTGCGAAACGCCCATACCCCAGAAGATGATCGCGCTTTCCGCGCGGGCATAGCCGCGCGCGACCTCGCGAAGCGTTTCTGCATCGATTCCGCAGATTGGTGCCATTTCTTCTGGCGTGAAGTCCTTGATGTTTTCCTTCCAGGCCTCGAAACCCTCGACGTAGGTCTGGATATATTGCTGGTCGTAGAGCTTCTCCTCGACGATCACGTTCAGCATCGCGTTCAGCATAGCGACGTCGGTACCGTTCTTGAACTGCAGCATTTTCCAGGCATGCCGCGACATCGCGGTGCCGCGCGGGTCCATGACGACGAGCTTGGCACCGCGTTTCGCCGCCTGTTTGAAGAAGGTCGCGGCAACCGGATGGTTCTCGGTCGGATTGGCGCCGATCACGATGATGAAGTCGGAGTTCTTTACTTCGTTGAAGGTGGCGGTCACCGCCGCCGAGCCCACGCCCTCGAGCAGAGCCGAAACCGAAGACGCGTGACAAAGCCGCGTGCAGTGGTCGACATTGTTGGTGCCGAAGCCGGTGCGAACGAGTTTCTGGAACAGATAGGCCTCTTCGTTCGAGCCCTTCGCCGAGCCGAAACCGGCCAGCGCATTCGGCCCGTCCCGGTCGCGGATTTTGACGAGGCCGCTGGCGGCGCGGTCGAGCGCTTCTTCCCAGCTCGCCTCGCGAAAATGCGTGAACGGGTTCGACGGATCGATGAACTCGTGCGGTACCTTCGGCACGCCGTCCTTGCGGATCAGCGGTTTCAGCAGGCGCTGCTTGTTGTGAACGTAGTCGAAACCGAAGCGGCCCTTGACGCAGAGACGGTTTGCGTTCGCGGGGCCTTCCTTGCCGACCACCGAGACGATCTTGTCATTCTTGATCTGGTAGGTGAGCTGGCAGCCGACGCCGCAATAGGGGCAGACGCTGTCCACTTCGCGATCGATGCCGCCGGCATATTTGTTGTTCTGATCGACGCGGGTCGCGGGCATCAGCGCGCCGGTCGGGCAGGCCTGCACGCACTCGCCGCAGGCAACGCAGGTCGAGTTGCCCATCGGATCGTCGAAGTCGAATACGATCTTCTCGTTGGCGCCGCGGCCGGCCATGCCGATCACGTCGTTGACCTGCACTTCGCGGCAGGCGCGGACGCAGAGATTGCACTGGATGCAGGCGTCGAGATTGACCGCCATCGCAGGATGCGAACGGTCAGGAGCGACCTTGTTCTGCTCGGGCAGGCGGCCGGTCTCGATCCCCATCCGGTCGGCCCACGACCAGAACTTCGATTGCGGATCGGGTGCGGTCGCGCGCTCAGGCTGATCGGTCGCGAGCAGCTCGAACACCATGCGCCGCGAGGCGTCCGCACGCTCGGACTGCGACTTGACCTTCATGCCGTCGGTCGGGGTGCGGATGCAGGAGGCCGCGAGCACGCGCTCGCCTTCGATCTCGACCATGCAGGCGCGGCAGTTGCCGTCCGGGCGATAGCCGGGCTCGGGCAGGTAGCAGAGGTGCGGGATGTCGGTGCCTTGGCGCTTCGCGACCTGCCAGATCGTCTCGCCCTCGAAGGCTTCGACTTCCTTGCCGTCGAGCGTGAACCGGATCACTTTCGGCATGCCGTTCATCGCATTCATCGCGTCACCATGACCTGAGCGGCTTCGTGAGATCGTCGCGGAAATATTTGAAGACGGAAGTCAGCGGGTTTGGCGCCGCTTGTCCGAGCCCGCAGATCGAAGCGTCCCGCATGGCAGCGGACAGCTCGGTCAGAAGACTTTCGTTCCACGGACCTTGTGCCATCAGCTTCACTGCTTTCTCGGTGCCGGCGCGGCACGGCGTACACTGGCCGCAGGACTCGTCCTCGAAAAACTTCATGAGGTTCAGCGCAACCGCTTTCATGTCGTCTTTTTCCGAAAGAATGACGACCGCGTGCGAGCCGACGAAACAGCCGTATTTTTCGAGCGTGCCGAAATCGAGCGGTTCGTCGGCCATCGAGGCGGGGAGGATGCCGCCAGATGCGCCGCCGGGCAGATAGCCCTTGAAGGTCTCGCCTTCGGCCATACCGCCGCAATATTCGTCGATGAGTTCGCGGACCGAAATGCCGGCGGGCGCGAGTTTCACGCCGGGATTCTTCACGCGGCCCGAAACCGAAAAACTTCGCAGACCTTTGCGGCCGCGCCGCCCGTGCGAAGTGAACCATGCCGGGCCTTTTTCGACGATGTCCCGGATCCAGAACAGCGTCTCGACATTGTGTTCGAGCGTCGGGCGGCCGAACAGGCCGACTTGCGCGACATACGGCGGGCGATGGCGCGGCAGCCCGCGCTTGCCTTCGATGCTTTCGATCATCGCGGATTCTTCGCCACAGATGTAGGCGCCGGCGCCGCGGCGCATATGGAACTCGGTGTGCCTGATGAGCCCGGCCGCGCGGACCTTCTCGATCTCGCGTTCGATCAGCAGACGCACTTCCGGGTACTCGTCGCGGAGATAGAAGTAGACCGCCTTCGCCTCGACCACCCACGCACCGATCAGCATGCCTTCGATGAAGCGATGCGGGTCATGCTCGAGATAGTAGCGGTCCTTGAAGGTACCGGGCTCGCCTTCGTCGCCGTTCACCGCCATCAGGCGCGGTGCCGGTTCCGCGCTGACCAGCGACCACTTCCGTCCGGTTGGAAAGCCGGCCCCGCCGAGGCCGCGAAGCCCGGCGTCGCTCACGATCGCGGTCAGTTCCTCGCGCGTGCGCTTCCCGGCAAGGCAATCCTCGAGCAGCTTGTAGCCGCCCTGCCTGCGATAGGCGTCGAAATCGTTCGGCGTCGGGAAAGCTTGCGGATGTTTGTGCGCCTTGACCGCGGCGGCAATATTCTCGTTCGTTGCATGAAACACCTGCGCGTGTCCGACAGCGGCAACCGGCGCGCGGTCGCAGGCCCCCATGCAGGGCGCACGCACGACGCGGACATCCTTTCCTAGTTTGCCGGGAAGCTCGCCGAGCAACTTATCCGCACCGGCCATGCAGCAGGAGAGGGAATCGCAGACGCGCACGGTCGTCGCGGGCGGTGGTGTCTCGCCTTCCTTGACCACGTCGAAATGGGCGTAAAAGGTCGCGACCTCGTAGACTTCGGTCTGCGCGAGTTTCATCTCTTCGGCAAGTGCTGCAAGATGCGCAGCCGAGAGATGGCCATACTTGTCCTGGATAAGATGCAGATGTTCGATCAGAAGGTCGCGCCGACGCGGTTTGCCGCCAAGGACCGCGCGCACTTCGTCCAGTGCGCGGAGGTCGACCTGACGTCCTTTAGGTGTTCCGCGGGGGCGTTTGCGTTTGCCCTGCGGGACATGCGTGGGCGGCGCGACTACAGTTGTCATTCCAGACAAATGGAAGGACTTTCCAAAAGATACAATGGCCTCAAGTACATGCGGCGATAGAAAAACTCTATGGACGCCACTTCGGAAAAAGATAGGCTCACGCCGATGATTGGAAAATTACCCCTCGCTCTCATTCTTATTGCAATCGGCCTGCTTGGCGGCGCCGTGCCGTCTGCCGCGCAATTGCAGGGTCATGGCGGGCCGATTAAATCGATCGCATTGGCTCCGGACGGCGCCTTCGCGATCTCGGGAAGTTTCGACACATCCGCGATCCGCTGGTCGCTTTCGAAGAATACGGCGGAGCAGGTGCTGCGCTTTCACGAGAGTGCTGTGAATGCGGTTGTTGTCATTCCGGGAGGCAAGCTTGCGACCGGCGGTGAGGACGGACAGGTCGCAATCTGGAACGACAGACAACCAGCGCCCGCGACCGTTCTGAAGGGTCACACTGCGCCGGTTGTGGCGCTCTCCGCGTCGCCTGACGGCAAGTGGATCGCATCCGCGTCCTGGGACCGCAGCATTCGCCTGACGCCGGTTGCCGGCGGCGAAACCAAAGTTCTCCAAGGTCATCAGGACAACGTGAACGCGCTCGCGTTCACGCCCGACGGCAGCGCGCTCGTTAGCGCGGGCTACGACACGACCGTTCGTATCTGGCCGCTCGCGAAACTCGACTCGCCCGTTACCGCCCAGGTGCCTAGTCCGCTCAACTCCATTGCAATTGCGCGCGACGGCGAGATCGCGGTCTCCGGCGCAGACGGCAAGGTTTATTTCCTTTCGCCGACCGGGGAGCTGCGCGGTTCGGTGCAGGCGGCCGAGCGCCCGATTATTTCGCTCGCGGTTTCGCCGGACGGACGCTTTGTCGCCGCCGCCGCGATTGCCGGCTCGGTTGCGATCATCGAACGGCAGGAGCGCAAGGTCGCGCGCACGCTTGTCGGCCCTGGTCTTCCGGTATGGGCGGTGGTCTTTATGAAAGACAGCAAGACGCTCGTCTCCGGCGGCAACGACCGGCTTGTGCGGCGCTGGGATGCAACCACGGGCGAACACATCGGCGAGGTCGCGATGCGCGGGCCCGACAACATTCTTGCAGCCTTCGAAGGCGACCGCGGCGCGGAAGTCTATAAGGCCTGTGTCGCCTGCCACACGCTCTCGCCGGACGAAGGTAACCGCGCGGGTCCGACGCTGCACGGAATCTTCGGACGCCGGATCGCGACGCTGCCCGGCTACCAGTTTTCCGACGCGCTCAAGAAAATGAATATCGTCTGGACGCCGGAAACGGTCGCAAAACTCTTCGAAGTGGGCCCGATGGCTTACACGCCCGGCACGAAGATGCCGGAGCAGAAGATCGCTACCGAGGAAGACCGTAAGGCGCTGATCGAGTTTCTGCTGAAGACCACGAAGAAGTAGCGGCTTACTGCTTGTTTTTCTGCTCTTCGCGCTCGCGGAGATAGTCCTCGGTCGTCCGCACATGCGGCCGCGCCGGCGCCTCATGCGGGTCGAAAGATTCTTCGGTCGCCACGATCACACGGCAGTCCTCGCACATCTTCAGAAGTTCGAGCCGCTGCGCGCGGCCCTGGAACATCCAGTGGCGGCCTTCGAGTTTTGAGGTAATACGCTCGATCGTGCTCCGGGTGCCGAACGGTTTCGCGCAGCGGATGCATTCGAACGGCTCTTCCTCCTTCATGATCCGCGCTTCGGCTGTCGCCGCGCGGAAGTCGATCTGCGGATGCAGCGAAATAACCTTTTCCGGGCAGGTCGCCTTGCAGAGTCCGCACTGAACGCAGGCGTCCTCCGAGAATTTCAGCATCGGCTTTTCGGGGTTGTCGGAAAGTGCGCCGGTCGGGCAGGCTGAGACGCAGGCGAGACACAAGGTACAGCCTTCGGCATTCACCTCAATCTTGCCGAATGGCGCGTGCTCGGGGAGCGCGATTACATCGACGGGCGCGGGCGCTACACCCTGCAATTCACGAAGCGCCGACCGCATGATGTCGCGCTTGCGCCCGAGCGGCATGAAACTAGCAGTCTTGCCATGGCTCTTTGAACCGGCGAGCGCATAAAGCGAGCTACCGAGCATATCCGGATCGTCGGTCTCGATGGTCGCGATCCGGTTCTCGCCGAAGCCAAGACCTTTCAGGATCGTATCGGCGTAGGAGATCGTGCGCACGGTGCCGCCGGTCTCGTGTTTCGGGCGCGCGCGCATGAGGAGCCGCATCGAAGCCGTGCCGTAGGCGAACGCGGCCGCAAAGGTCTCAAGACCGATCTGCGTGACCTCGTTGACCTGCACCGGGATCACGTTCGCGGGCAGGCCGTCGCCGTGGCGCGCAAGCAATTCGATCATTTCCAGACCATGCTCGCAGTCGTGCAGCAGGAGAATGGGGTTCGCGCCGCCAGCTTCGCGATAGACCGAAAGCAGCGTGCGGATTTTCCCGATCAGCGTATCGACCGGCGGGAACGCGTAGGCGGCAGCACCTGTCGGGCATACCGCAGCGCAGGCGCCGCAGCCCGCGCAGACATTCGCGTCGATCGAAACCTGGTCCCCGTTCGGTGCAATTGCGCCGGTCGGGCATAGATTGAGGCAGCGGTTGCAGCCGACGATCTTGGAGCGCGAATGTGCGCACAGGCTTTCGGTGAAGGTGATGTAGCGCGGTTTATCGAAGGTCCCGACCAGATCGGCGGCCTTCATCACTGCGCGCAGGATTGCCGCAGGGTCGTTCGGGTCGGCGCGGAGATAGCCGTCGCGCAATTCGTGCGCGGGGAAGAGCGGCGCGCCGCCGCAGAGGTCGAGAATCAGATCGCAACGCGATTTTGCGCCGTCACGCCCCGTATCGAAATCGAGCTTCTCCCGCGACGAGGCCGCAGGCAGCGCGTAGTCGTCGACCGTCAGTTCGAACGCGCCGAGATGTCCGCGCGCAGCGACGACCGTACCCTTGGCAACGGGAAATTCGCTGACGCGTGCAGGTGCAACCGCGCCGGGTTTCGACAGCAGCACCGTGACGTCGAGGCGATGTTTGAGCAGCCCCGCCGCTTCGACGGCCTTCTCGTCTCGCCCATATACGAGGATTACGCCTTCGCTGGAGAGTGGAACCAGCGGGATCTCCGGCATCGGAACCGCGGCGGCTGCGAGCAGTGCTGCCATCTTCGGCCCGGACGCCCTGGCATCCTTGGACCAGCCCGCGTTTTCGCGAATATTGACGAATGTGAGCGCGGCGTTACCGCCGTTCTCGCTTGCGACTTCGGAGAAAACCGGAACTTCCTGCGTGCAGGCGACCGTGATCTCGCCGCCCTTAGCCGCGACATTCGAAAAGCGTTCGATTTCGGCACGGCAGAGGTGGTTTGCAGCCTCTACGACGGAGCCCTTGCATCCGCGGCCGATCGCGCCCTCATCGAGCGGCATGGTGCGTTCGCAGCTACATATAAAGAGTGTGCGGGACTTCTCGGCCATAAACGCAACGCTCCAGACGCCCAAACCCTCAGCAGCCAAGGTTCTCGGCTGCCCTGCGGGACGCTATAATGAGAACAATTAAAAAGTAAAACCCCCGGGCCGGAGCGTATCCGATCGATGACCGCAGAAGCGCGTAACCGCGCGAAGACGCCTTACAACGAAAAGCTCGACCTGCCGCCCGTGTTTCGCGATGTCATGTTGCGCGAGGCGGGTGACGCTTTTGCCCACGCGCAGAGAATAGCGCCGGAGGCGGGGGCAGGGACGCTGGTCTGGGTCGGGCGCTTTGACGTGGCGGAGTTCGCCGTCGTACTCGAGCCGGACGAGCCGCTCGTCTACGCGCGCCGTGCGATCTACGCTGGCCTCGCAGCACTCGCCGACGCGCTCGCAGTGCATGCACCGCCGGAAATGCCGATGCACTACGAGTTTCCGGCAACTCTGATCTTCAATGAAGGGCTCGTTGGCGGCGGCCAGCTGGCCTGGCCCATGAATGCGAACGAGAAGGAGCGGCCGGACTGGCTCGTGTTCGGCGCGATGGTTCGCACCGACATCCTCGACTATCGTGAGCCGGGCGAGCGTGCGCATATCGCCAGTCTGCATGAGGAAGGCTTCGACGAGGTCGGCGGCGGGCGGCTGGTCGAGAGTTTCGCGCGTCACCTCATGGTGCATATGGACGCGTGGCAGAACAGTGGATTTGGCAAGGTCGCTGAAGCCTATCTTTCTCGCGTGCCGGCACCGGCCAATGTCGAGCGCAGCATCGATACCGTCGGCGATCTGCTGATCCGGCGGAAAGGCAAGCTCGACGTGGAGAAGCGCAAGCTGCTGCCCGCGATCGAACGTGCGCTCTGGCTTGATCACAAGACGGGAGACATTCTCTATTGAAATTGTTGCGTACCATTCGTCTCGATCCTTCGGACACTTTCGTGTTCGAGAAGCCCGCCGAGCCGGGTGAATGGGCTGTGTCGGGTGCATTCGAGTACTGGGACCGAGACCTCGGCGCGCTCGCCGGGAAAGAGCGTGCGGCGTTCCGCAGCGGTTTTCTTGGAGTGTCGTCGATGGGCCGCTCCACGCTCGTACAGATCGTCGAGGCAAAGGATACCGATCGCGTGGAAGTCGTTGAATTGCTGGCGCGGCAGCTTGTCGAGCATTTCGGCGCACCCGATGTCGACACTGCACGGGCGGCCGCAGAGGAAGAAGTCGCCTTCGCGGAGTCGCTCTGCGAATACCCGCCCGACATACTGGTCGCCGTGCACCGCACGTTCGAGGACGGCACGATACGCGAGGCGTTTCGTTCGTTGCAGGCGGCGGAGAGTGGTCCCAGACGCTTTCGCGCCTTCACCTTTCACGAAGTCCACGGTGAAGACGAACCTGATGAACGCGTGGACCTCGCCGGCATGATCGAAGGAAAGCAGCGATGAAAGATTTCTGGCTTTCCTGCGGGCACCACCTGCTCGACCGCGGCGAAGGCGGCGGATTGATCGTGACCGACGATTTTCTCAAGGTTTATTTCGCAAGACCGGAACTGACGCCGCCGCCGGATGCCTGCGTGGTCGAACGCGCGCTGCATGCGGCGCTCCTTGAAGACCCACACCGCGCGGTGGGTGCCGACGAGATCGCGGCCATGGCCGATGCCGATGCGCGCGAGAACTGGCAGGTGGTGCTCGAATTCCGCGATCATTTGCTGAAGCATCCGACGCTGGAAGCAGCCTATCTTGCCCTGATCCGGGGCGGGGTCGGCCGTACGCCGCCATTGTTTCTGAACCAGCTCGTCCACGTGATCCTCAGAAACGTACTCGACGAATGCGAGGACCCGTTTGTTCTGCGCGCGGGCGAACTGTTCTTCCGCACGCAGCGGGTTACGACCCACGAGGGCTCCCTGCTGGTCGCCGACGAGGAGACCATCGCAGGAAACAATCCTGCGCAGGTTTCGCCGCTGGTGGGGATGCTCGGCATCGAAAAATCGGCCGAGATCGACGTTCTGAACGACGACAACGCCGATACCTATTACGAGCGCAGCGACCGCTACGACATGGCACTGGATCTCACGGCCGGCCGGCGTGGGCATGAGGCGCTGGGTGAGGTGATCGCACGCTGGGTCAAGCATCTGCTTGCGGTCGAGGCGGTTGTGGTGCCGGTGATCGAACTCAAAGATGCCCGTTTCACCTGGTATGTCGGCCTCGATACCGAAGGCACTAGGATCGGCGATATGCTCTGGAACGGCGAAGCCCTGGATGCTGCCACGCAAGGCCGGCTGGTGGCGCTGTATGCGCTTCGCATGGAAGGCGCCGATGCGCCCGCAGACAAGGATGCACCGCCTGCCTATCTGATACTCGCCATGTCGGAATCGAAGTCGGTGCGGATGAAGCCGCAGAATCTTCTCACTGGCCTGCAAGTAAAACGGCTGGAGGCGGCAACGTGAGCGAGCCACTGATTTCGATCCCGGTGGGGGTAGTGGCTGAGCGCATCAGTGCGCAAAGCCAATGGATCGATTATGTCTGGCGGCCCGCCAACGTACTGGAAGGTGTACCGGGCCTGCAGCCATGGACGCTCTTGGAGGGCAACAACGACCGCGCGCTATTTTATGCGGGCGCGGCGCAAGTTGGTTTGTATGCTGGCGATGCTGCGCACTATCGCGAGAATCTGGCCACTGGCTTTCCGAAGCTCTGGGTTATTCTGCGGCCCACCGGCGTCGAACCGCCGCTCGAACTCGTGATGGTGACGGCCAATCCGTTCGAAGGCGAAGGCCTGACGGAGAACGCGGCGGATCTTGTAGAGCCGGTTCCGATGCCCGCGTCCATGCAAGCAACGATCACCTCATTCGTCGAACAACACTACGTTCATGAGCCCTTCTTCAAGCGCAAGCGTGACAGGGCCGATCCGGAAGCGCTGGGCCGCCGACCGGGAGGCAGCTTGAAGGATATGAGGGATAAGAAGCCGTGAGCGAAGAGCAGGAAGGCTTCCTCAATCGCTGGTCGCGACGAAAGCAGGAAGCGGAAAAGGAATCCGCGCAGCCCGAAGTCGCAAAGACTTCGGAGGAAACCGCTGCCGCCGACGGTAAAAACGCGGTGGAGGAAACTCCGGAACAGGAATTCGACATCTCGAAATTGCCGCCGGTCGAATCGATTACAGCAACAACCGACATTCGCGCGTTTCTGGCGAAGGGCGTTCCGGCGGCACTCACGCAAGCCGCGCTTCGGCGTGCCTGGAGCGCCGATCCCGCGATTCGCGATTACATCGGACTGTCCGAATATTCGTGGGACTTCAATGCGCCGGGACAGTTCGGTTTCGGTGAGCTCGATCCGTCACTGAATGTTCAGGAAATGGTCGCCGAAATGTTCGGCAAGGTGAAGCAGGCGGCCACCGATGCTGAGGCGTTCGTCGAGAAAACCGAAACGCTGGCACCGCAAACAGAACCTGCGCCTGCGCAAGAAGCACCTGCGAACTCCGTAGAACTGCGACGGCACGAAAACGATGCTGAGTCGGAGTCGCGTCCCACCGAGACGCCCATCCGCACAGAATTTGGCGACAAAACCGCGCAAGCTGCTGATGCGCCGCAGCAGCCCAAGCCAGAGAACATCGAGACGCCTTTGCCGGTGCGCCGTCACGGTAGTGCACTGCCGAGCTAGCTTCACTCCCTTTTTGCGTCGCACAAGAAAATAGCTGCTGCCAATATAGGCATCGGCTATTGCAGCTATTCCGCCTCGCGGGTTACCCTCTTTGAAACGGTTCTCAAGAAGAGCCGATCAAAAGAATTCTAATTCTAGAGTGGGGACTGAGTTGCGCGACCAGGGCTTGGAGAAGGCCATTCGTTCCGTCGGCGGAGTCAGCGAGCTCGCGCGCCGCATCGGCATCGCGCAGCCATCCGTCTCGAACTGGAACCGCGTTCCCGCGGAACGGGTCGCAGCTGTCGAGGCGGCAACCGGCGTATCCCGCGCAATCCTGCGCCCTGATCTTTTCGGAACGGATTTTCACGTGAACGGGACGCTGGACGAGATCGATGTCGCGCGTGCGCAGGAATATGCGTTGCTCTCCGTGTTGCTTGCAAAGGCCCCGGATGCCTCGCTGCTCAAGCGCCTCGAAAATCTGGAAGGCGACGAGAGCGAGATGGGCCGCGCGCATGCCGATCTCGCCGATGCCGCCGCCGCAGTGAACGCGCAGCAGGTCGATCGCGAATATTTCGACGTCTTCATCGGTGTCGGCCGTGGCGAGTTGCTGCCCTATGCCTCTTATTATCTGACCGGGTTCCTGCACGAGCGGCCGCTGGCGCGTCTTCGCGGCGATCTTTTCCTGCTCGGCATCGAAAAGAACGAAGACAATCCCGATCCGGAGGATCACATCGCATTTCTCTGCGAGATCATGGCCGGCATTGTCAGCAAGCGCTTTCCTGCGCCGGTCGGCGCGGACCGCGAGTTTTTCGAGAAGCACATCAAGCCGTGGGCGGCCCGCTTCTTTGCGGATCTCGAGTCCGCGGAAAATGCCAGGTTCTACCGCAGCGTCGGCAAACTGGGCCGTGCGTTCATTGAAATCGAAACGGAAGCTTTCGCGCTGCCCTCGTAAGGCGCGCGATCAAACGGACTGAAGGAGGAAACGCGATGAAACAGCAGGACAAGAAGACGGTCGGAAGGCGCGAGTTCTTGCGCGCGATCGGCGCAGGCGCGGGTGTTGCTGCGGTAGCTGCGACTCCGATGGCGGCAACTTCCGCCTCCGCGCAACAGAAAGAAGATCCGAGGACGAAGGCGCGTTATCAGAATTCTGATCACGTCAAGACCTTCTACCGCGTGAACAGCTAAGAGGGAGGCGCTCGTGCTTATCAAGAGAACCGAACGCGAAGCGCGCCGCAGCCAATTGGCGGCATCGCTTGCTGCGAACTCAAGTGGCGGGATGAACCGCCGTACCTTCCTGCGCCGCTCCGGCCTTGCCGCTGGCGGTCTCGCGGTCGTAGGTGCATTGCCGCTGGCCGGCGCACGCAAGGCGGAGGCGGGCGTCGCTCCCGCCAACGCGAAGATCGAGATCAAGCGCAACATCTGCACGCACTGCTCGGTCGGTTGCACCGTCGTCGCCGAAGTCGCGAACGGCGTCTGGATCGGCCAGGAATCCGGCTATGAGAGCCCGATCAACCGCGGTTCGCATTGCGCCAAGGGCGCCGCGGTCCGTGAGCTGGTGCACGGCGACCGCCGTCTGAAATATCCGATGAAGCTCGTGAACGGTCAGTGGACCCGCATTTCGTGGGACGTCGCGATCAACGAGATCGGCGACAAGATGCAGGCGATCCGCGAGAAGTCGGGACCGGATTCGGTCTACTGGCTCGGCTCCGCGAAGTTCTCGAACGAAGGTGCGTACCTCAACCGCAAGTTCGCGGCCTACTGGGGCACCAACAACGTCGACCATCAGGCGCGTATCTGCCATTCGACCACGGTGACCGGCGTCGCCAACACCTGGGGCTACGGCGCACAGACCAACTCCTACAACGACATCCGGAATGCGAAGACGATCATCTTCATGGGCTCGAACGCCGCCGAAGCGCATCCGGTTTCGTTGCAGCACGTTCTTTCCGGCAAGGAGCAGAACCGCGCGAACTGGATCGTGATGGATCCGCGCATGACCCGCACCGCGGCGCATGCGAACGAGTATGTACGCTTCCGCTCCGGCACGGACATCCCGCTGATCTGGGGCATGATGTGGCACATCTTCAAGAACGGCTGGGAAGACAAGGAATTCATCGCCCAGCGCGTCGCCGACATGGACCTCGTCCGCAAGGAAGTCGAGAAGTGGACGCCCGAAGAAGTCGAGCGTGTCACCGGCGTTCCGGAGGCGCAGCTGGCCAAGGTCGCGAAGCAGTTTGCGACCGAGAAGCCCTCGACCTTCATCTGGTGCATGGGCTCGACCCAGCACACGGTCGGCACCGCAAACGTCCGCGCGTTCTGCAACCTGCTGCTTGCCACCGGCAACGTCGGCAAGTTCGGCACTGGCGCGAACATCTTCCGCGGTCACTGCAACGTGCAGGGTGCGACCGACCTCGGCCTCGATATCGGTACGCTGCCGCTCTACTACGGCCTCGCACCGGGTGCGTGGGCGCACTGGGCGCGCGTCTGGGGCACCGACCTGAACTGGCTCAAGGCGCGTTTCGCCGACGAGAAGATGATGGGCGCGGTCGGCATTCCGTCGACCCGCTGGTTCGATGCCACGACGCTCCCGAAGGAGCGCGTCACGCAGAAGGACAACATCAAGGCCATGATGGTGTTCGGACACGGCGGCAACACCGTGACCCGTATGCCGAAAGCGAAGGAAGGCATCGAGAAGCTCGATCTGCTTGTCGTCGCCGACCCGCATCCGACCACCTGGGCCGCGCTCTCGGACCGGAAGGACAACACCTACCTGCTTCCGATCTGCACCCAGTTCGAATGCGACGGCTCGCGCACGGCCTCGAACCGTTCGCTGCAGTGGGGCGAGCAGATCGTCAAGCCGATCTTCGAGTCGAAGAACGACTACGAGGTGATGTATCTCCTCGCAAAGAAGCTCGGCTTCGCCGACGAGATGTTCAAGAACATCAAGGTCACGAACAACCAGCCGCTCGCGGAAGACATTCTCCGCGAAATCAACCGCGGCGGATTCTCGACCGGCTACTCCGGCCAGTCGCCGGAACGCCTCAAGGCGCACATGAAGCACCAGGACAAGTTCGACCTGGTGACGCTGCGCGCCGCCAAAGACGCTCCGCCCGAAATCGCCGGCGACTACTACGGCCTGCCGTGGCCGTGCTGGGGCACGCCGCAAATCCGGCACCCGGGCACGCACACGCTCTACAACACCAACCTTCACGCCAAGGACGGCGGCGGCACCTTCCGCGCCCGCTTCGGTGTGGAGCGCGTCGTCAAGACGAAGGTGATGGAGAACGGCGTAGAGGTCGAGAAGGAGCAGCGCTTCAACCTGCTCGCGGAAGGCTCCTACTCGGTCGGCTCCGAGATCAAGGACGGCTATCCGGAGTTCAACTACGGCGTTCTTAAGAAGCTCGGCTGGGACAAGGATCTGACCGACGCGGAGCGTGCCACGATCGAACGGATCGGCGGCAACAACCCCGACGGTGTCGGTTGGGCGGTCGATCTTTCCGGCGGCATCATCCGCGTGACGCTCGAGCACGGTGTGATGGCCTACGGCAACGGCAAGGCCCGCGCGGTCGCGTGGAACCTGCCGGATCCGGTGCCGGTGCATCGCGAGCCGATCTACACGCCGCGGCCTGAACTGGTCGGCAAGTTCCCGACCTATGCCAACGCCCAGCGCTTCCGCGTGCCGGACATCGGTTTCGACATGCAGAAGGCAGCGGTGGACAAGGGCATCGCCAAGCAGTTCCCGCTGATCATGACCTCGGGCCGTCTTGTCGAGTATGAAGGCGGCGGCGAAGAAACCCGCTCCAACAAGTGGCTCGCGGAGTTGCAGCAGGACTCGTTCATCGAGATCAATCCGCAGGATGCAGCAGACCGCGGCATCCGGGACGGCCAGTGGGTCTGGGTCTCGGGACCGGAAAATGCCCGCGCCAAGGTCAAGGCGCTGGTCACACCGCGGGTCGGCAAAGGCGTCACCTGGATGCCATTCCACTTCGCGGGCTGGTACCAGGGCGCAGACCAACGCAAGAACTATCCGGCAGGTACCGATCCGATCGTGCTCGGCGAGAGCGTGAACACGGTGACCACCTACGGATTCGACCCGGCGACGGGTATGCAAGAACCCAAAGCAACCCTCTGCCAAGTCGCAGCAGCATAAGGAGCAACGACCATGGCACGTATGAAATTCCTCTGCGACGCCGACCGTTGCATCGAATGCAACGCCTGCGTCACCGCCTGCAAGAACGAGCATGAAGTACCGTGGGGCATCAACCGCCGCCGCGTGGTGACCATCAACGACGGCCTGCCGGGCGAACGTTCGGTCTCCATGGCCTGCATGCACTGCACCGACGCGCCCTGCGCGGCGGTCTGCCCGGTGAACTGCTTCTTCACCACCGCCGATGGCGTGGTCCTGCACTCCAAGGACCTCTGCATCGGCTGCGGCTACTGCTTCTACGCGTGCCCGTTCGGCGCGCCGCAGTATCCGCGGGTCGGCAATTTCGGTTCGCGCGGCAAGATGGACAAGTGCACCTTCTGCGCCGGCGGCCCGGACCCGGCCAACACGCCGGCCAACTACGCGCAGTACGGCATGAACCGTCTCGCCGAAGGCAAACTCCCGCTCTGCGCGGAGATGTGCTCGACCAAGTCGCTCCTCGCGGGCGACGGCGACATCATCGCGAAGATCTACAAGGAGCGTGTCGCCAAGCGCGGTTACGGCTCGGGCGCGTGGGGCTGGAAGACGGCCTACCGCGAAACGATCGCGGGCTGACAAACGGGTTGGATGCGCGGCGGGGAAACCTGCCGCGCTTCTTTCAGGGGCAAAAGAACAAGATTCAAGACGGGAGTAGAAGCATGACGCTTCATACGCGCATCCGCACCATTCTCGGCGTCTTTGCGATTGCACTCGCGGTCGCCTTCGTGACGCCAGCCGCGGCGCAGTCGGTCAATCCGACCGCGAGCGCAGTGAACGAGGAAAAGCTCCTGAAGGAGCTCAACCAGATTTCCGGCCGCTGCACGCTGCCGAACCAGATCGCGTGCAACATCGAAATACCCGCCAACCGCGACTGGCGCGAATTCCACCAGGTCACGCTGCGCTGGATCGCCGCGATTTCGGTCCTCGGCATGCTCGCCGTGATCGTGATCTTCTATCTCACCCGCGGCATGGTGAAGCTCGAAAGCGGTCGGTCGGGACGCACGGTTACGCGCTTCAATGCGTTCGAGCGTTTCGTGCACTGGATGACGGCGACCTGCTTCATCATCCTTGCGCTGTCGGGCTTGAACATCACCTTCGGCAAGGCACTGCTGTTGCCGATCATGAGCCCGGAGGCCTTCACCGCGATCTCGCAGTGGGGCAAGTACTTCCACAACTATCTCAGCTTCCCGTTCACCATCGGCGTCGTGCTGATCTTCCTGATGTGGATCGGCGGCAACATCCCCAACCGGACCGACATCGAATGGCTCAAGCGCGGCGGCGGAATCATCGGCAAGGATCATCCGCCGGCGTACCGCTTCAACGGCGGCCAGAAGCTGATCTACTGGATCGTGGTAATCGGCGGCGCAGCCGTCGCGATCACCGGCTACATCCTGATGTTCCCGTTCTACGGAACGACCGTCAGCGGCGTGCAGCTGGCGCAGATCATCCACGGCATCGTGGCCGCGCTCTTCATTGCCGCCATGCTCGGCCATATCTATATCGGCTCGATCGGTATGGAAGGCGCCTTCGAGGCGATGGGCTCCGGCGAAGTTGACGTGAACTGGGCCAAGGAGCATCACAAGCTCTGGCTCGAGGAAGAAATGGGCAAGGGCAGCAGTGCCCGTGCCAAGGCGCAGCCGGCAGAATAGCCGGCGCGCCTGTAGAAGTCTGGAGGGTAATATGAAGAGTTTTCTGCTTGCATGCGCGGCGTCAATCGCCATTGCGCTTGGTTCCTGGGCGGTGCTGAACACCGTGCAGTTGCCGGCCGAATCCTACACCGGCACCGGCGTTCGTCTCTGACGAACGTAACCTGAAAATGAAACGCCCGGCATCGCTGCCGGGCGTTTTGCTTTTGGCGCGCTCCGATCGCGTCTAGGCGCCAGGCACCGTTGCGTTCGGGAAGAACAATTGCTCGCCGTTGACTTTGTAGTCAGCGATCGCCTTCTGGCCTTCCGGCGAGACCAGCCAGTCGATAAAGGCCTGGCCCAGGTCCTTCTTTACATGCGCGTGCTTCGCCGGGTTCACCAGCATCACGCCGTACTGGTTGAAGAGCCGATTGTCGCCTTCGACCGAGATCACGAGATCGCCGCGGTTCTTGAAGGAAAGCCAGGTACCGCGGTCGGCGAGCACATAGGCGTTCGATGCGGATGCCGTATTCAGTGCTGCACCCATCCCCTGGCCGATGTCGCGATACCAGGGACCCTTGTCCTTCGCGATATCGACGCCCGCGATTTTCCAGAGTCTGAGTTCGGCGGAATGGGTGCCGGACTTGTCGCCCCGGGAAATGAACGGCGCACCCGCGTTCTTGATTTTCACGAGTGCCGCGGCGATGTCCTTGCTGCTGTTCACCTTCGCGGGATCGCTCTTCGGTCCGATCAGAACGAAGTCGTTGTACATGACGGCGAAGCGCTTCACGCCGAAGCCGTCGGCGACGAATTTCTCTTCCTGCGATTTGGCATGGACGAAAACGACGTCGGCGTCGCCGCGACGGCCGGTATCGAGAGCCTGACCGGTGCCCTGCGAGACCACGCGAACATCGATCCCGGTCTTCGACTTGAAGAGCGGAAGCAGATGGCCGAACAGGCCTGAATCCACGGTCGAGGTGGTTGAGGCGACGACGATCGACTTGTCCTGGGCGATGGCGCTTTGCCCAAGTGCGAGCGCAAGCGCGGCAACACCCGTAACGAATGCATGTTTGAGTCTCAACATGAGCAGTTCCTCCCGTTGGTTTTCAGAGCAGCAGGTCGCCCGCCTGGAAGCGGCGGGCTTCTTCGGTTTTTGGTTCGCTGAAGAAAGTCCCGGATGGCGAGTGCTCGATCACGCGGCCCCGGTGCAGGAGCACGACGTCGCCGGCAAGCCTGCGCGCTGTTCCGAGATCGTGCGTCGAGATCAGGATTTTTACGCCACTGCCGGCTACCGCGCGAAGTACGTCCTCGACCGACTTCGCCGCAGCCGGGTCTAGGCTGGCGGTCGGCTCGTCCAGAAACAGAATTTCCGGATCTCGGGCCAGCGCACGTGCCAGGGCAAGACGCTGCTGCTCGCCTCCGGAAAGGCGGCGCGCGGGACGGTCCTCGAACCCTGAAAGGCCAACCAGCGCCAGCAGCTCGGCCACCCTCTGCTTGCGGCCTGAGCGCGGCGTTCTCGCCGCCGCAAGTGCATATTCGACGTTGCCGGCGGCGGAGCGCATCAGCATCACCGGCCGCTGAAACAGGAATGCGCGGCGGGACGGCGGAATATTCTCGCGGCCGCCCCAGGTCACGCGCCCGCCGGTTGGTGCAGCCAAACCCATGCCGATGCGAAGCAGCGTCGTTTTGCCGGCGCCGTTGGGACCGACGATCGCGGTCGGCGGGCCGTTTACGATCGCAAGCGAACCGATATCGAGGATCAGACGGTTGCCGGCCTCATGGCGGATTCGCTCGAACTGAAGCGGAAGATCGCTTTCCGGGGAGCGCATCATGCGACTCCCGCCATGCGCTCGCCGGTGCGGCGGATAAACCAGGCCAGCGCATTGATCGCAATCACTATCAGAAGCAGGACGGTCCCGAGACCTATTGCGAGCGGCAGATCGCCTTTCGAAGTTTCGAGCGCGATCGCCGTCGTCATGGTGCGCGTGAAGCCGTCGATATTGCCGCCGACGATGATGACGGCGCCGACCTCCGCAGAGGCGCGTCCGAAGCCGGCGAGCAGGGCGGTGAGCAGGCTGAAACGTCCGTCCCACAGCAGCGTCGCGACGCCGTCCGCGGTGCTTACGTTCATCGCCGCGAGTTCGTCGCGATACTGAAGCCAGAGGTCGGCGATGGTCTGGCGCGCCAGCGCAGCGATGATGGGCGTGATGAGAATTGCCTGCGCGATGATCATCGCGCGCGGCGTAAACAGGATTCCGAGCGAGCCAAGGGGACCGGATCGGGAGAGCAGGAGAAAGACCGCAAGGCCGACCACGACCGGAGGCATGCCCATCAGCGCATTGACGAGCACAATGACGGCACCGCGGCCCCGGAACTCCTTGAGCGCAAGGAACGCACCGAGCGGAAGCCCGATCAGCGCTGCGATCAAGGTGGCCGTCAGGCTGACATACAGAGAGAGCCCGATGATGCGGTAGAGGCCCGGGTCGCCGGTAAACAGCAGCTCGAAAGCACTTGAAAACACAATCCCTACCTCTATGAAATTAATTGCATTTGCCGCAGGGTTGGTCAAATATCGTATAATATGCATTTATATGCAGGGTTATGCATATGAGCGATCTGCTGACGACGGAAGAGGCTGCGGCTTATCTGCGGCTTTCTGAGCGCAAGCTCTATGACCTGGTCTCCGCAGGAACGGTGCCCTGTACGAAGGCCACGGGGCGCTGGCTGTTCCCCAAAGCGGAACTCGACCACTGGCTCGCCGCCGAAGCGATCAGGCCGGCTGCGCTCGCTAGCAAGCCGGCGCCCGCCATCGTGGGCGGGAGTCAGGACCCGCTGCTCGACTGGGCGCTGCGCGAAAGCGGCTCGGGTCTGGCAAGCCTGCCCGAAGGGAGCGAAAGCGGCCTGCGCCGCCTGCGAAACCGGGAGGTTGTCGCGGCCGCCATCCATCTGCACCGGCTCGACGGCGATGACGAAGAAGCCAACCTCGAAGCGGTGTCGGCGGATTCGAGCCTCTACGATGCGGTGATCGTTTCGTTCGCCAGGCGGGAACAGGGACTGCTGGTGCCGCCCGGCAACCCGAAACGGCTGAGCGATCTGCGATCGGTCGCAAACGAAAAGGCTCGCCTGGCCATGAGGCCGCAAGGCGCCGGTGCGCAGTTGTTGTTGTTGGCACTCCTGAAATCCGCGGAAGTCGAGTTCACGCAGTTCTCGAAGGCGGCACCGCTCTGCCATACCGGAGCGGATCTTGCGCAGGCTATTCGCGAGGGTCGTGCTGATTGCGGAATTGCTACGCATGCGGTCGCCGCTGCCGCCGGCCTCGATTTCATTTCGCTTGTCTGGGAGCGCTTCGATCTCGTGCTGCGGCAGCGAGACTACTTTTTGCCAGCCCAGCAGGAGCTGTTTTCGTTTCTGGGAAGTGCTGCGTTCAGAAGTCGCGCAAAGGCTCTGCCGGGTTACGACATTGGCGAGACGGGTAAAGTGCGCCTGGTGAAGTAGCTGGGTGTCTTATTTCTGCAGATCTGAGCTTCCTGCGCAGTCGCGCCTTCGGTTCGACGGTCTCCATAAACGCGCAGGGATAACCTCGCCAACGCAGGCAAAGCCGGTGTTGGGTAAGCCAGTCAACGCGAGCAGCCGCGCTCTACTTGAAGCGCAGGTCTGCATCGCGCCCCCATTCGCGTTAATTTCTCTCCTCTTTGCTAAAGCACCGGAAACGGCCCGGGAAACGCGTCCGTGAAAACAACGTGACTCACGAAGCCCGCATCGCGGCTCCAAGTATGCAGCAGGAACTGCGGCGGCTCTTCCGTAAAGTTGAGTTTCGGCCTGTCGCCGAGATCGAGGTCGAATGCGAGCGAGCAGGCGGGTGCGAGCAGGACCGGAACGCCGGAGATGCTGGCGGCAATCATGCGGTGCGCGTGACCGCAGACGATGGCGCTGATATGCCGTGCATGTTCGGATACGATTGCCTTGAACTCCGGAAGTCCGTGCTTGATCCCGTAATTGTCCATGGCATTGAGGCCGGTGAGAAACGGCGGGTGATGCATGGCGATCACCGTCGGCTTCTCACTCGCCGCCAGGGAGTCGCGCAGCCATGCAAGCCGCTGCCCGCATATTTCACCGTACACCTTGCCAGGGATGATTGTGTCGAGACCGATCACACGAAGAGGAAATTCATCGCGGACAAGGCTGAGATGCCCGCCGCGCTGCTCTTCAACGCATTGAGGAAGTTTGCGCAGCAATTCTTCGCGTACGTCGTGATTGCCGGGAATCGCGAATACAGGGCAGGAGAGGCGCGCGATCTGTGCGGCGATGAAATCGTACTCCTCCGGTGCGCCTGTTTCCGCAAGGTCGCCCGAGAGCAGAACGAGATCGGGAGCCGGGTTCAGTGCGAGCACGCGTGTAATCGTTCGTTCGAAAGCGGCGCGGCTGTCGATGCGTTTACCGAACAGCTTTCCAGGTACGGAAACGTGCATGTCGGTGATCTGTACAATTTGCACTGGTCCGCTTCCTTCCCGTTGGCTTCACTGCTGATAGTGCAGCGCAGCAATGCGCACAAACAGACATAACTGTTCGCAATTTGCGTGTCGCCGCCGTTGTCATCAAACTGTAATATGAATGCGAGAACGACAATAGAAAGATCGGCGCAAGGGCGGCATGGCTTTCATCGAACTTCGCAATGCTACGAAGCGGTGGGCTGGCGCCGTCGGCATCGATAATGTCAGTCTATCCATTGCGAAAGGCTCGTTCGTCGTGCTGCTCGGCCCTTCGG
>JBGFSD010000092.1:0-39593 GCA_041694745.1 Pseudomonadota bacterium | reverse complement strand
CAGTGTGGAGCGATTTGGCCGGGTGGGCCCGACCGCTTCGGCGGATCCGCGGTTCGTTGCGCAGCAGGCGCAGGTGAGAACCGCCCTGGCAAAAACATTTGCTCTCGCGCAGAAGCAGGCGCTCCATGATTAAGTTATGCAGGCCGGTTTTCTCGCCGGGATCCCGCAAAAAAAGAGTCAGACCCCAGCTCAACCCGGATTAAGCGACGGGGGCAATATCAGGATCGGCGAACTACCAACGCAGCGCCACGCGTCCGATCATCGCTCCCAGGAGAACGACCATTCCGATGGCGATCGGATACCACGTTGCCACAAAGAGCGGGCTATCATTGTTGCAGTTCAATGCGTAGAGCGTAGCTCCTACCGCACCTGCGGCGAGCCCCGCGCCTGCTCCGGCCCATACAGCGTCACGAGGAGCGCCATGGCGAAGTCCAGCAAATGCCCCGGCAAGCGGAATGATCGAGAGGGCTGGCACGGCTACCAGACACAGCATTCGATTGGTTCCGTTAAGGCTTGTAATCCATTGACCCGAAGGAACTACCGCAAGTTCAAACACCACACCGGCCACCAAGGCAGCCGTGACTGCGACGACGAGCCAAACCCACGACGTAAAACGCCCTGTCGGCCTGCCGAGCTGCATCAGCAAACCGAATCCTACAATAGCAAGCGCTATTACCACTGCCATCTTGAAAATCACACGAGTGGTCCAAATTGCTTCGCTCAAGTCGGCGCGAGCGCCGATAGCCAATGCGAACACGAGAGCAATCAGCGCGACGCCACCAAGAAAAGCTAAGGCGACAACGCGGTTCAATTCGGTTGCGGGCGACTGGCCATCCTTGGCCAGCAATTCGATTAAATCCTTAGTTCTCACTTTGCTCTCTCCTGATATGATTCGCGAGGCGCTTCAATGCGCGATGCAGGGCTACCCGCGCAGCGCCTTCGCTTATATTTAACTGGACACCCGCCTCGCGCATCGACTTGCCCTCGATCGATACAATGCGAACGATTGCCTGATCGCGTTGACTGAGCTTTGCGAGCAGCACGCCGACGTCTCGCGCGCTACCGGCTTCGCCTGAAGCCTCTTCGGGAATCTCCTCCGGCAGAGAGTCAATGTCGATTTCCGCCTGTCTGTTCCGCTTGCGCAGCGAGTCAATCAGCTTGTTTCTCGCGATAGTAGAAACCCATGGACCAACCGGCTCTCCGCGTTTCCACGTATGCCGCTTCAAATGGATCGCGAGCAGCGTGTCCTGAACGATATCCTCGATATCTGAGAAATGCGCGGCGTACCTGCGGCAAGCCTGCAGGGCAGCAGCTCTAATGGCCGGACTTACCTCTTCCAGAAGGCGGCGGTATGAAACCGTATTGCCGCCAATCGAATCATTCATCAGTTTCAGCCAACGCGCTTCCCGATCGGTTCTTGCTCCGGCCGGTTTATGCAATGTTTTTGTCCGTCCAGATTCCATAGTGTCCACTGCGGAAGCCCTTTCCGTGCCGAGCGTCGCACCCAGACTTTCAGCCCTAATCACGGCGAACATTCTAGCGCTCCCGCTTCTCCTGGGAGTAAATAGGCGCATTTCTGAATGCGTGAAACGCGAAAGCAAAAGTCACGTCGTAAGGTATATCCTCAAATCCCTTTGCAGTTTTCCTTCGCACAGTGACGTTTCCCACGTCCTTGCTTTCCGCAATGCGAACCGCATCCAGCGCGGATAACTGGCCAGCGCTCCACTCTATTACGATGTCTCCCGACTCAATACGGCCTCGCTCACGAACGAAGGAAAGCAACCACGCTTCGTGCTTGCCGGGGACCGTCTCTATCGCGACAACCCGCTCCATCGGATTGATATTGTCCGGCCAGGCGCCTTCATAGAGAAACGGAATCTTGTGAACCGCATCGTACTCAAAATACGGATTCTCTCCGTACCGCCTTTCGTCGAGGCGGCGCGGCGTTAGTACGACACCTCCCGGAAAACGCTCCTTGAAACTTGCGAAAGACTCGAGACGCGACGGGACGAGCTTCAGCGTTTTGCCGGTCATGCGCCCGACAATCGCATCGCCAGTGAACTGCTGCCACCAGCTCTCCGTCTTCCGATCGTACATCACCAGATCCGAATGGCGCAGAATACCCGTTGTACCGAAGTCGAGAATCTCACCTTCGACCACTCTGCGAAAAACCAAAGCGGAATTACAAAGCGGACAGTAAGTCACCAATATGGGCTCGCCGCCAACGGTATCGTTCACGATTTCGTGCCAGATCATGACCCGCAGCGGATAGGCGCGATGGTCTCCGCCGATGGACACCGATATGACGGGCTCGCGTTCATCGAGCTGGCGCAGCCAAGCAGACGCCCTCATCTCTGCAAGACGAGTGAACAGAGGTTCGTCAATCGGGGGGATTCCGTCCTTCTGCGGACCACCTGACTTGAAGTCGGCGAGCGGGACGGAATGGCTGGAAAAGTCCGTTCGCGGCCAATCAGCCTGCCAGCGCACGCTATCCGCGGCAGCCATTCCTGCCGCGACAAGCAGCACCGACGCCGAAAGGGCGAAGATCCTCATGCCTGATAGCCTGCACATCCTATCCGTCATCGCCAGTTCAGGGCGCATTTCGACGATTGTAATACGATGGAGGGGCTGAGTTCGTTACAAGGTCTTGAGGCCAATTTTTCTAACCAACGGTTCGGCAATTCATGCCATATCCCTGCCAGATAACGTTTTTGGGGGTTCTGCATGCCCGGCTTCGGCATCGGTCTGATGTGCAAACCGCCCCGGCCCGGAGTGAGCAAGACGCGTCTCGCCCGCGAAATCGGATTCGAGCGCGCGGCTGCACTGTCACGAGCCTTTCTCATCGACTCGATAGCTACCCTGCGAACCGCGGCGGCAGACGTTCCCGCGCAGCCGTATTGCTTCTTCAAACCGCTCGACTCAGAGCGGGAAATACGCGAGTTCACCGGCGACAGCATGAAGTTGCTACTCCAGGATAGTGGCGATCTCGGCGCGACGATGCTGTCGGCCTTGCGAACAATCCTGAAGGAGTGCCGCCGTGGAGCCATGCTCATTGGCGCCGACGTACCGACCTTGCCGGTCCGCCTGATACGCGAGGCTTTTAGGCGGCTGCAGGAAAGCGATATCGACGCCGTGTTCGGACCGTCGGAGGATGGCGGTTACTATCTCGTAGCGATCAAGAACGAGGCCGCGACGCCACTGTTTTGCGGAATCAACTGGAGCACCTCAACCGTGATGCGGGAGACACGCGGGCGGGCATCCGACTTCGGCTTGCGCATTGCAGAGATCGAAAGCTGGTACGATGTCGACGATATCTCCGGACTCGACCGTCTTGTTTCCGAACTTTCCACGAGCGAACGCATTCGCTCGATCAGCCCGGCCAGTGCCACTCGCGGCGTATTGGGAATTGGATCACCCGAAACATCTAACGCGACAACGCCTCCCGGGCGATGACCGCGAGAATCTTTGTGCCGGCGCGAATCGTGCCTGAGATCGTTCCGGATATCTTTGATGTCCCGATCCTGCGCCGGTAACGCACCGGAATTTCCTGCACCCGCAGGTTTTTCTTTGCAGCCTTGACCTGCATCTCCACGGTCCAGCCGAAATTCTCGTCGCGCATCGACAACGTATTGAACGACGCGCGTGTTATCGCACGAAACGGGCCAAGGTCAGTATAATGAACGCCCCAGCGCCACCTGATCAAGGTACAAGCTAGCCAATTCCCGAGGATCTGTTGCGGTGTCAGCGCGCCACGCTCCCGCGAGCCGGTTACCCTGGAACCGATCACCAAGTCCGCATCTCCTCTTGCGATCGGACCAAGCAGTGCAATCAGATCGCCGGTATCGTTGCTCGCGTCCCCGTCGAGAAAGACAATCGTGTCCACTTTATCTGGCATCGCGGCGACGGCACGAAGGCACGCATGGCCATAGCCGGGTTTCGAAAGATTGATCGTGTGCGCTCCGGCGGCTCTTGCAATCGAGCCTGTTCCGTCGGTCGAGGCATAGTCTGCAACCACGACCGTATTTATCCAGTCAGGAAGGGCACCAAGAACTCGAGGTAAGGCTAGCGCTTCGTTTCTTGTCGGGATGATTACGCCTACCGAGATCGGGAATGGCGACGTACTCATCGGAACTTGCTTCTTCGTTGCTCGAGTAAAAGCCAGAGCAGAACAGGAGCCGCGTGAATTAACGATACATAGTGCATGAACAACGATGTCTCGCCGCGCAGCGAAAGCGGAAAGAACAGGAAATAGGAAGGAAGCGTTGCGCTCGCAAGAAGCAACGGACGGTTCCCGGCCAGCACGGCGAACGGAAGGAACCACACCACATACCAAGGAAACTGCGCGGGAGACAAGTAGAACAGTGCTGCCGTCGCGAACAAGGCCGCGCTTGCAAGCGGGAGAGCCGCTCTTGAAACACGCAATGCGAGCCAGATCACTGTCAGCACGATCGAGGCGGACAAGAGGCCTCGAAGAAGGGCCTCCGCCACAGCGGGCGTGGCACCCAGCTGCCGGAGAGCGGTGACCGACCACGCATAGATGGCGTTGTTATTCGACCATCGCGTGGCGTAGGCAACCAGCCCGGAGCCCTCTTGCGCCGAGTAGAATACGAGAGGAGCGACGGCAATTGCGGAAACTACCCCGAATCCAAGAACCAGCTTTGTAGCCTTGATCTTGTCGGGCCAGACGGCGCCAAGACAGAGCGGCACCATGAGCAGAGGCCAGAGCTTCACGCCGGCCGCGCCTCCGATCAACGCGCCGGCAATCCCATGACTCCGATTCTTCTGCACCAACAAAATTGCGCCGAGCAGCAATGGTGGAATTAGCGCATCGACATGAACCTGGTTTGCAAGACAAAATACAATCAGCGGATTTACCCAATACAGCGATACCAGTAACAAAGGTCGGCCCAGCTCTCCAAGCAAAGCGATGAGAAGGCCGAAAGTGCACAGCTCCGCGAGCAAAAGCACGACACGAAGCCCGTCTACTTTCCATGGCGCGATCAAGTGGGCGATACCGAACAGAACCTGCGCCGTTCCAGGGTAGATCGTGCGCAGTTCTGGAAAGTTTATCCGACTCGCGATATCGCGGCCTGCCGTTATCAGTTCAGCACTTGCCTCACCTGCACCGCCTGCGAAAGCGGCTTGCGGGCTTATTGCATAGGGATTGAGTGCGTTGGCAACCAGCGCTCCGTCCCAAAGATACCGGTAATGATCCGTCTCCAAAATCGGATCAGTTCCCAAATGGACAAGCCGCATTGCCAAGCCGACGGCGAAAACCAGCGCGACTGGCAGCAACGATGTCGTATGCTTTGCAAAAACTGGAAGCAGCACGACAAGAAACAATGCCGGTATCGCCACGAGGGCAATCACCGGAAGGACGCTCGACACAGACCGGGCCGTGAAGCCGTCGAGCCCACCGAAGTAGTGCGCGAGCGCGATCTGCGCAGCAACAGCGAACGCAAGAACCGGGGCGAGAACAAGCCACAGTTCGTCACCTGAGAGAGGCCTTGACACCGGACCGTGTTCTACCCGCACCGCCTGAACGCCCTAGCTGTCGCCTTTTTCTCGTTTCAGGCTCCGCTCCAGCAACTTTCCCCATGCCTCATCGAACGGGTGTACGCTCTGGGCCTGCAACGAACCCCGATAAACCGGCCTCTCTTCGATATGCCAGCGGAAGATCCCGCCCCGAAGATTGTAGGCATGCTCGACACCGAGTTTGCGCAAGGCAGGCTCCATCTCGTGCAACAACTTGGACGAACGAACGCCGACGGAGCAGTAGAATACAACCTCCGCTCCGCGAAGTTCGTTCGCAAGCTTCGTCATGAATCCTTGCACTGTTTCCTGCGGGCTTACCCGGATTGCTCCTGCGATATGGCTGACCTGAAACTCCTCATTCTCGCGAACATCGAGCAAAACGATCTTTCGATTTCGCCTTCGCTCCACGAGTTCAGCCGCTGACAGGTTGCGGACGGGGAACTTCTTTTCGACATATTCCTCGACCGTCGCGAGCGATACAGAATGCGACGAAGGATTGAGCCCGCCTCCAAAGTCGAGTGCAGCGACAACAAACACCGCCCCAGCCGCAACCAGCACCAAGATCGACAGCGTGCTTTCCCTAAGAAAGCCGGCTACTTCGCACATCCAATCACTTCCTTACGGCGGCGTCGTTCAGCGACCAGTCGTAGCGATCAGAGCCGATCCGATTCTTCGACTTCAGCACCACGGCGAGCGCCGGCTCAGCATACTTGATCAGGTGAGCGATCGTCGCCGCGTCGCTGCCGCCGAAGTCTTCCGCGAACCAACGGAAAATCGAGGAAACTACAAGTTCGCCGTCAGATGTGCGAGATACGCCCCGCGCGTGATTGATGAAATCCCGAGCGGCGCGGTCAAGATCCTGATCGAGGGTATCCGGACGCCAGGCGCGCGGCGCAAGATTTGGGCAACCGATCGACGCACAATTCAGCATGTAATGCGCGCGCGGGTCGCGAAAGTTCGGACGCAGAATTCTGTGCTCGATGTCGTCGAGCGACAGATTACGCTCCTCTACGCGTACGCGCACCGCACGCCACGGCCCGCCTAGCCAAGCCTTCGGATCAAGCCATGCACCGGGGCTGCTGATCTCTTTTATCGACTTCACCGGATAGGCGTCGAGAACAACCTTGAGCGTGATCGCGTTGTAGAGATTTCCCCAGTACGCGAAGGCTTCGTCGCGGCGCATCTTGGACGGTTTCATCGCCGCCAGACTTTCGATGTAACTGTCGAGCGCCTGCCTGTCACCGCGATGCTCTTTCCAGCGCTTGTAGTGCACCCGATTGATCCCGTCGGGGGAGCTCTCGATGTATTTGGCCAGGAGACCTTCGTAAACGTCGTTCAGATCCTTCTCAGACGCAGCCGGTAGCGCGGCTGAGCAAGCACAGATTGCTAGGAAAACGCTGAGTAAAGTCCTTCTGCCAACCCGCATTCGACCCCTCTACTTATCTCTTGTGGAAGCAGGGACAGGCGAACTCCGATCGCCAGACTTCGCGAGCCAGGCACGCACAGGGATCGACGCCAGCGTGAGCAGAGCCAGTCCGACTAAGCCTGCGACAATCTCCGGGGTAAGAATTGATCGCGCGGATACTTCTCCGCCCTGATCGAGAATGCTGCCCAGACCGGCTCCGGCCAGCGAGTAAACCGTCGTCCCCGGAATAATGCCAAAGAACGTCGTGAAGACGAAGGTGGTAAGCCGCACGCCGACAAAAGCCGGCACCAGATTGACGAGAAAAAATGGAAACAACGGCACCAGTCGCAGCACAAGCAGATATACAGTCGCCTCGCGACGGATAGCGGCGGCGAGCTTGGCCGCGGTCTCGCCAAACCGGTCGATTGCGTTCTCCCCGAATACGCTTCGCGCGAAGAGAAAAACGAGAGTGGCGCCGATCGTTGCGCCCGTAACCGCGAGCGGCGCGCCGGCCCAAACCCCGAAGAAGAATCCGCCAGCGAGGGTCATGATCGTCGCACCAGGAAGGGAGAACGCAACCACCGCGGCGTAGCCGAAAAGGAAAGCTGCAGCGGCGGCGATAAAGTTTCCCTCTACAAATGCGGTAAGCGACGCACGGTGCTGCTTCAGCGTATCGAGCGACAGATAGGCGTGCAGCCCGGACCACCTCAGCAGGACAACTAAGGCGATCGCTGCCAATACAAGCCAGAGTCTTCGGTCTGCAAGAAGCTTCTTCATGGCTATGCTTTCCGCCAGCTAGGGGATGATCCTTTGCAGGAAGCCGACGATCCGCCGAGTGCGCGGCGAGAACAGCGACGGCGTGTAATAGCTTCCCGCCGCCCGCTTCGACAATTCGGATAGCGTCGGATAGGCGGCAGTCATAGACGCAATGGTACCGATCTTCGCTTTCTGCGCGATCGCGAGCGTCCACATTCCGATCATCTCTCCGGCACTCGGAGCTGCAATCGTCGCACCGAGTATGCGCCCGCGCTTTCCAAGTACGATCTTTGCAAAGCCCTTGGTTTCCCGCTCTGCGCGCGCACGGTCGTTCTCGTTCAGCCGCGCATGAAGTATTTGAACGGCGTGTCCGGCATCGAGTGCGGCCTTTTCTGTCATCCCAGTATGCGCAAGCTCCGGGTCAGTATAGGTAACCCATGGCAATGCGCTGTAATTCACTTTCGCGGGCAGGCCGAACAGCGCCCGGCGGATCACTACTCCGGCATGGTAGCCCGCGACATGCGTGAACTGCGGGCCTGACGCCACGTCCCCGATCGCGAACACGCGCTTGTTCGAAGTGCGCAGGCCCGCGTCGACCTTGATACCTTTATGATCGAATTCGATACCTGCGGCCTCCAGGTTGAGGCCGTTCGTTACCGCCTCCCGGCCGGCCGCAACAAGAATATGAGTACCGCTGACCTGCGGCTGTCCGCTGTCTTCAAGGAGAACGCTCACGCCATCCGGGCGCCGCTCTACGCGGGAGATGGAAACGTTCTCTCGCACTTCGATTCCAGCCTCGCAAAACACTTCCCTGATCAGTTCGGCTGCCTCGGGTTCGTCCCTCGGCAGAATCGAGAATCTTTCGAGAACGGCGACTTCGCTCCCGAGTCTGCGGAAGGCCTGCGCCATCTCGATCCCGATCGGTCCGCCCCCGATTACGATAAGTTTCCTGGGGAGGCTTTTCATGTCGAACAAGTTCTCGTTCGTCATGAACCCGGCATCGCGGATTCCTGGTATTGGCGGGACCGAAGCCTTTGACCCCGTCGCGACGACGATCCGCCGCGCAGTAATATGCAAGCCATCTGCCTCAACAGTGTCGCGGGACACAAACCGCGCCGCGCCGGAAATAACTTTGACACCGAGACCTTCAAAGCGCTCGACACTGTCATGTGGCGCTATCGCGGAGATCACGTCATGCACGTGCCCGTGCACTTTCCCGAAATCGACTTCGGGCTCGCGGGCGCCGATTCCGAATGGTTCCGCACGCCTGAACGATTGCGCGACCTTTGCGGCGGCGATCAAGGCCTTCGACGGAACGCAGCCGGTGTTGAGGCAGTCCCCGCCCATTCGGCCCTTCTCGACGAGAACGACCGACGCACCCATCTGGATTGCACCAGCGGCCACCGACAGGCCGCCCGATCCTCCGCCAATGACAAGCAGGTCCGTTCTGATGCGACCGCCGCTGACCTCCGGTATTTTGTAGCTGGTCTTTGCGGCAATCTGATGCACGCTTTCCTCACCTGTTCGGCACCGTGTGCGTAATACGTATCGAAGCCGGCTTTCGTTACACCCTCAATTCGTCATCAGGTGAAAATATTCCGCTGGTTTCCGCCGTTTCTGCGCAGCAATATACGCGTCGAAATACGAAATCAGCATGATCCAGAGATCCCTCACACGCCGTTACCTCCTCGCCTCGCTTCCCGCCGCGATGCTCGCAAGCACAGCGCCGCTTCTGGCACAGAACCAGCTGCCGCGCAGGCAAGGTTCTCCCCTGCTTTATTACTCGGACTATTTCTCCTTTGTCGGCAGTGATGAGCGCGGCTATGTAATGCTCGCGCACGACAACAACCGCGGACAGGATGGCGATTCATTTCAGGCGGATCACTGGATTGTCATGTACGACCAGCATGACGGCTGGATCGACGTCGTAGGAAGCGAGCACTACGAGAACAGCTCGAAGCTGCTGGAGAGAATACCCCCCTCAAAGCACTTCGTTTTCGAAGGCACTCCGCAGACAGGGATCTCGATGGTTAGTAGAAGTAACGACATGGAGATGACCGTCGCCTCGTTGCCGCAGACGCTGCGCAGAGAAAATAAGGACGGCATTTTCTGGGTCGGCGGCGCGGGTGCTGTCATGCACTGGCGTGGCCGAACCTTACGAGGCCGCGTGATTTTCGAGTATTTGCAGCGCCACGACTGGAACCGCTTCACCGGCACCTTCGAAGCCAACTGGAAGAATTTCAATGGCCTTTACTTGCTGGTAGATCGAGACCGCGACTTCTACGTGCATTCGCACGAGCGCGATTGGGGATCCGATCTGACCGGAAAGCTCGTGGGTATGGCAAGCTGGGGGAATCCAGCCCCAATCAGCAATATCGGCTTCAGGATCGCCGAGTCCGAGGCCGTGCCTGAGAAGCGATTTCGTTGGCCGGCGCGCTGGGACGTTTCCTTTCATTACGATGGGAAGGACTATCGACTCGATCTTCACACAATAAACCGCAAGTACGTGACCGACTGGGACACCGGAGGCTTCGCCATGTCCATTGTGCGCGGCACGATCGAAACCTCCGACCGCACGATTTCCTACCCTGTGCTGGGCTGGGGCGAGTTGCTTATCTGAATTGCTTTTACCTCGGACAATGAAAACTCCCGATAGACGACATATAGTGCTCGCCGGGGCCGGCCATGCACACCTGCATACAATCAAGAGGCTTGGTACTTTCTTGGGCCGAGCTGTCGACGTAACAGTTATCTCCCCCGGCAGATTCTGGTACTCAGGACTTGCAACCGGAATGCTCGGCGGCTTCTACCCGCCTGAACTCGATCAGGTTGACATTGGCGAGATGGTGCACACCGGAGGCGGTTCGTTCATAACCGGTGAGTTGCGGTCGATCGATCACGCTACCCGCACCATCACGCTGGACGACGGCACGTCCCTTCTGTTCGATGTCCTGTCGATCAGTGTCGGCAGCATGTGCCGCCCAATTCCCGGAGAGAACGAACGCTGCTACAGCGTCAAGCCGATCGAAAGGCTGGCCGGGCTGCGGCACGATTTGGAACTCGATTTCACGCATACGCGGGCAACCCCTGCTGTCATCGCCGTTGCCGGAGGCGGTGTGACGGCCTTTGAGATCGCAGGAAATATAAGAGCGCTTGCTGACAGGCATGACAGCCCATGCAACATCACGATCCTGTGCGGGTCGCAGCAACCCTTGCGCGATCTGCCGGACGGAGCCGCCCATCGAGTATTGAACAACTTTCTCGACAGAGGCATTCATATCGAAACCGACAGCAAGGTTCGCAAGATTTGCGGACGTCATGCAACACTCAGCGACGGCCGCCGGTTCCGCTTCGACTATTTCGTCAATGCGACCGGGCTGATACCCAATACTTCCGGAATAGATCTGCAACTTTCGCTCGATTCGTCTGGCGGCATTCGCGTTGATGACACGCTTCGCGCGTTGGGATTTGCGAACGTTTTTGCGGTCGGAGATTGCGCGAGTTTCGAAAGCAGGCCGCTTCCGAAGATCGGTGTTTTCGCTATTCGGCAGGCTCCCGTTCTCTTTCACAATATTAAGGCCTTGCTTGAACGGGCCGTACTCCGGCGTTTTGCGCCGCAGCGAAAGTTTCTAAGCATTGTTACGCTGGGAGATGGCAACGGGCTCGCAACGCGCGGCTCGCACTGGTGGTACGGCAGATCGGCTTTCTTGCTGAAAGACTGGATCGACCGGCGCTTTCTCAAGAGCGTTCGATCACGCTGAGACTCCTGAAAGAGGAAAAAGAGGATACAGCAGAATGGTAAAAGCGGTCCTGGGCATTATCGGCGGATCCGGGCTCTATGAATTGCCGTCGCTCAGCAATGTTCAGGAACTGGCTATTTCCTCGCCGTGGGGCGAACCATCGGATCGCTTGCGGCGTGGCGAGATCGGCGGCGCCGATGTGGTCTTCCTTTCACGCCACGGCAAGGGGCATCGCATCCCGCCGAGCGACATAAACTACCGGGCCAACATTGACGTCTTGAAGCGCGCGGGAGTTACCGATCTTGTGTCGCTGTCGGCGTGCGGCTCATTCCGTGACGAGCTGGCGCCGGGAACCTTCGTACTCGCCGACCAGTTCGTCGACAGAACTTTCCGGCGTGAAACCAGCTTCTTCGGAAAGGGCCTGGTCGCTCATGTATCCATGGCACATCCGGTCGGGCCGCGGCTCGTGGCGCGAGTCGAAGCCGCCGCCTCGGCGGAAAACATCCCATGCAAACGCGGGGGGACCTATGTGTGCATCGAGGGGCCGCAGTTCTCCACGCTTGCCGAGAGTCTTACCTACAAAGCCGCCGGATATGACTTAATCGGCATGACCAACATGCCGGAGGCCAAACTCGCGCGCGAAGCGGAGATAACCTATGCGACGGTCGGCATGGTTACGGACTACGATTCCTGGCATGAGACGGGACCGATCAACATCAGCTCGATACTGCAGGTGATGAGGAAGAATACGGAGGCGGCAGTGCGTCTCGTGCAGCGCCTGGCTACCGGCTTTCCCGCGGAACGCGAGCCCTGCCCTGCCGGGTCCGATAAGGCGCTCGAATATGCAATCATTACGCCTCCCGAGCATCGGGACCACGCCCTGGTCGAAAAACTCGATGCCATTGCCGGTCGAGTGTTGCGCTAGACTGATCTCGCCAGACAATCTTGGCAGGAAGGAAGAATGCGCTCACGAGCCGCTCCTGTATGGCGCGTAACCATACTTTTTTGCCAAGCGATCCGGGTCCGCGCCGAGAAAGTACCTAAGCCGCAATGCCCACATCAATAGAATCGTCCGAACGACACCGGCCTGCTCCCACCGTCGGGCGGATGTAACTGCCTTCGCGGCGAGGCATACGGGCGGTGAGAGACGCTTCAGCAATCTCGAGATAGCGATGTCCTCCATCAGCGCTATTTCCGGAAACCCGCCGATCCTTTCGAAAGCGTCGCGACGGACGAAGATGGCCTGATCGCCAGTTGCGATTCCCGTCAACCGCGACCTCATATTCATCAGGCGCGATACGGAACGGAGCATTGCATTTTCGGAGTCAATAAAGACATCGAACCTTCCCCATACATGCGCGTCCGCCACAAGCGCACGCTCGACGTCGCGGCATGCGGTTTCCGGAAGAATCGTGTCGGCATGAAGGAATAATAGATTGTTGCCGCGCGCGGTCGCGGCGCCGGCATTCATCTGCCTCGAACGGCCTTTGGCAGAGGAAACAATCCGATCGGCCCACGGCTCCGACGCAGCAATTGTGTGATCGGTGCTGCCGCCGTCCACGACTACGACTTCCACTCCGCAACGGCGGAAACGTTGCAACTCTTGAAGGAATACGGCGATTCCCGGCTCCTCGTTCAAGACTGGAACTATGATCGAGAGCATCGTGTCTCGCAGTTCTTCAACAGGCAGCCCTTCAATACAACTTCGATCAAGAGTCTGCGCAGGCATAATAGCACCGTACTCTTACGATCCGTCTAGGCAAACCGTTACAACCTTCGAAGTTTTTTTATTTTCCTCTTCGAGCCCGGTTGGAACGGCTGTTTCCTCCGACTAGTGTCCATGCTCAGTCCGCAACAGTTCTTTGGGAACGAACATGAACATTCATGCGACCTTTGGACGGCCGTTGCAGTTCGCCTCGCCCTTTCTGGTTTTCGGCGGACCCTATTCCAATCTTGAGGCCCTGGAAGCACTGCTTCGCGAGGCGGCACGTCTCGGAGTTCCCAGAAACCAAATCATCTGTACCGGCGATGTGGTTGCCTACTGCGCCGATGCCGCCGCGTGCGTGGATACGATCCGCGCGTCAGGAATCCATGTCATCATGGGGAACTGCGAGGAGAGTCTTGCGCTCGCCGCCGGCGACTGCGGATGCGGGTTTATACCGGGCAGCTCGTGCGAGAAGCTATCTGCGGCATGGTTCGAACATGCCGATCGTACGATCGATGCAGACGCGCGAGCGTGGATGGCGGGATTGCCACATTCGCTTATGATCGAGGCGTCCGGCATGCGTATTGCCGTCATTCATGGCGGTGCTACGCGCATCAATCGCTTCATCTTCAGCTCGACAAGCGCGCAGATAAAAGCTGCCGAACTGGACCACCTTGGCGCAGATGGCGTCATCGGCGGCCATTGCGGCCTGCCGTTTACACAGTCGATCGGTTCGCGATTCTGGCATAATGCGGGCACGATCGGCGTTCCCGCCAATGACGGCACCCCTCGCGTCTGGTTCAGCTTCTTCAGGCCGGAAGGTGAAAGACTGTGGATCGAGCATAGGGAACTTGAGTACGATCACCGCCCCGCGGCGAGCAAGATGTACGCCGCCGGACTTCCGCCCGAGTATGCCGAATCGCTGGCAACCGGTCTGTGGCCGAGCTGCGATATCCTGCCCTACCGCGAAATCACAGAGCGTGGCGTAGCGCTTGTGCCTGGGACCTGTCTTATCGAGAGGCACGAACGCGCGGACGCTGACGAAAAGAGCGCGCGAGCGAAGACGATGGCTGCCACGCTACTGTGGCCGGCCGGAGATCGCGACAACAGAACAAAACTCGCAAAGAATAAATTCTCGAATACACTTACAACTGCCGACGGCAAGCCCCGAGCGAGCGTTGCTTTGCATAGGCTTGATACGCTCTGGGTAAACACCGGCACCCTTTGCAATATCGCCTGCTCAAATTGCTACATCGAATCCGGCCCTCGTAACGACCGACTGGCTTACATCACGCAAGCGGAGGTAAGCGGCTATCTCGACGAGATCGAGCGCGACGGTCTCGAAACCGTAGAAATCGGATTCACCGGCGGCGAGCCTTTCATGAACCCCGAGTTTCTCGAAATGCTCGAGGAAGTTTTGTCACGCGGATACCGCGCGCTTGTGCTGACAAACGCGATGAAGCCAATGCAGCGATTTAAGCTACGGCTTCTCGAACTGAATGCGCGTTACGCCCATCTTCTTTCGCTCCGTATTTCGCTCGATCATTATACTCCCGAACGCCACGAAGAGGAGCGCGGGACGGGTAGTTTTGCGCCAACCGTCAACGGCATGAAGTGGCTTTCCGACAGCGGATTCCGCCTTTCTGCTGCCGGACGCACGATGTGGAACGAACCGGAGGGGGCAGCCCGCGCGGGATTTGCGAAACTGTTCGCCGCCGAGGGAATTGCCATAGATGCATTTGACCCCGCCGCTCTCGTGCTGTTTCCCGAGATGGACGAAACGGTTGACGTGCCAGAGATCACGACCGCGTGCTGGAACATCCTGCACAAGTCGCCTGGCGATCTGATGTGCTCCTCTTCGCGAATGGTAGTGAAGCGAAAAGGTGCCGGCACGCCGACAGTTCTTGCCTGCACGCTTATTCCATACGATCAGCGCTTTGAGCTCGGACCCACCCTTCGAGACGCGTCGAAACCTATCCATCTCAATCATCCCCACTGTGCGCGCTTCTGCGTGCTCGGCGGCGCGTCCTGTGTTGCGCCTGCCACGTCCGGAAAGAATGATGCGTCAGGAATAAAGAAAGAGTCGGCATTCGTGTCCGTGACCGCAAACGCCGAATGACTTTTTGTAACGAAATCCTTCTCTCGCTCGTAGTCGTGCACAAACAGGAGTGGACCGAGAGATGGCCGTCAGAAAACCTTTCTTCGGTACGATTCTTTCAATCGTGCTTTCGCTCGGAGTCGTTGCTGGGGTTACCATGCTCCCCGCGAAGCAGATCGCGGCCATGGAAAAGATCCGCTTTGCGGTCGGACCCTATCAGCCTACCACGCAGGATACGCGGAACGCCTTCGAGCCGTTCTTCCGATACATTGCGGAAAAACTGAACCGCGACTACGAACTGATCGTTACCAACGATTGGGCCGGCATTTCTGTTGCGCTGGCCAACCAGCACATCGACGTCGCTTGGATGGGGCCGTGGGGCTACGTTCTGGCGCATCACTCCGGCGGCGCACAAGCGATTGCGACCGTCAAATACGACGGCAAACCTTTCTACCACTCGATCATGCTTGCCCGGCCGGATCTCAAACTTGAGAAGTGGCCTGAAGATGCGAGGGGACTCCGCCTGTCGCTCGCCGACGTCGGTTCAACTTCCGGGTGGCTCATTCCGACTTACTATTTCAAAAGTAAGGGAATCGACCCGAAGAATTTCTTCGTCTATCGCGACGGCGCGTCTCACGCCGCCAACGTCACTTCAGTCGTAAACGGCCAGGTTGATCTCGCTTCGGATTTCGACCGCAATTTCAACGGTATGGTGGAAAAGGGGATTGTAAAGCGCACCGACGCCAGAATCGTATGGACCTCCGATCCGCTACCGAACGATCCGCTGGTCGTCCGCGCCGGCTTCGATCCCGTCCTCGCGAAGATGATCCAAGCGATCGTGGAAAGCATCGACGAAACGACCGCCAAGGCGATCATGCCGAAGCATTACACCGGATGGGTGAAAGCGGATCATGCCAGCTACAAGCTTATCGAGGACGCGGGAATTGATGTAGGCCGCATCAAACCCAAACCCTGAGCAAGGTTCCGATCCCTGATGACACCTCCTTCGACCGGCCGCTCTCCGAGAGCCGCTTGGCTCAGCGTTCTGCTGGTCTTGTGCGCGATCTCAATCTATGGATCGCTTGTATTCTATTCCGGGCTCAACCCTGTAAAATTGTGGGATGGTTTGCCTCGCCTGGGCAAGTGGATTTTACGCTCATGGCCTCCGGACTTCTCCGACTTTCCGACGCTTCTTTACCGCGCATTCGAAACCGTCGCGATGGCGACTGTCGGCGTCAGTCTTGCCGCTGCAATAGCCGTGCCGCTGAGCTTTCTTGCCGCGCGCAATACATCGCCCTCGCCCCTGCTCTACTTTCCGTCGAGATGGTTTCTTAATGCACTGCGCGGCATAGATTCCTTCGTTTTCGCGCTTATTTTCGTTGCCGCGGTCGGACTTGGTCCCTTTGCAGGGGTCCTCGGCATCGCCGTGCACAACGCGGGATCGATTGCAAAACTCTGGGCGGAGTCGATCGAGACCGCGGACAGCGGCCCCATTGACGCCGCACGCATGAGCGGAGCCGGCGGAATCAAGGTTTTCGTGTATGCGCTATTGCCAGGTGTCATGCCGGCGCTCGCATCAACGCTCCTGTACCTGCTCGAGTTCAACGTTCGCGCATCCACCGTACTCGGCATTGTCGGAGCTGGCGGCATCGGGCAGGAGCTCAAGAACAGCGTGGATTTGCTCGCATTCGATCGCCTGCTGGCGATCGTACTGATTATTCTGGCGATGGTTACAATCGTTGATGCCATCAGCGCTCGCTTGAGGCGTTACTTCGCATGACACGCATTCTCGAGGTCACTGAACTTTCGAAGTCGTTCGGAAATTCGGCCGCTCTCAACTGCGTGTCGCTCTCGGTTGCGCGGGGAGAGTTTGTGGTACTACTCGGGCCTAGCGGTTCGGGCAAGACGACGCTGTTCCGGTGCATTGCGCGGCTCACCGACATCGACTCGGGTGAAGTGCAGCTTGGCTGTCATTCCATGAATAGCCTTCGCGGTAGGGCGCTTGCCGACTTCCGACGACGCATAGGCATGATCTTTCAGCAATCCAATCTGATCGGACGGCGTACGGCAATCGAGAACGTGCTGGCGGGACGGCTCGCAGGAATACCGCTATGGCGGGTGCTAACGAGAAAATTCGCGCCGGAGGACCTGAATACAGCTGCGCGCGCGCTCGAGACCGTCGGCCTGAGCGATCTGGGCCAGCAACGGGCGGATAAGTTATCTGGCGGACAGCAGCAGCGCGTGGCGATCGCGCGCGCGCTTGTTCAAAACCCGGTCCTGATCATTGCCGACGAACCTGTTTCAAGCCTCGACCCCGAGAATGCGATTTCGGTACTTCAGACGCTGTCGCGCCTCGCACGTTCACAAAATATCGGCGTGCTTTGTTCGCTTCATCAACCCCATCTGGCTGAGCTGTTTGCCGACAGACTTCTTTATATGAGAAACGGCCAGCTTCGTCCTGTGGACCCAGCCGGCGGCGTGGAGAACGGCAAGCCGCGCACCAGCGCGACCTTAAGAATTGCCGCCGCAGCCCTGTGAGAGTGATCACTTGTCCGCCGGTGTGCCTTGCAGACACTCGAAAAGAAATGGGAGAATAAAGGAGGCATCACTACAACACGGCCCGTCTGCACTCATCGTTCGGATACCGACCACCGGTATCCGAGGCCCTCATCTGGCCCGTAACAAAACAGATGGCAGAGATGCAGACCAACTGGACCACTCACTGGGGGCTGGTCATGGGATTAACTCGGCTTGACTGTTCTCAAAGCGCTATTTCTTTTTACCGCTAGCGTCGTATTGCTTGAGAAACGCGATTAGATCCTGAATCTCTTTATCGTTCTTAATGCCTAGGAACGTCATTTGATTTCCTGGCATGAAAGCGCGCGGGTCTTTTATATAGGTAGCAAAGTTCGTCTCGTCCCAGACAACCGCAGACTCTTGGTTGGCTTTGCTATATTTGAATCCGTCGACCGTTCCGGCTTTGCGACCAAAGAGACCGTTAAGCTGCGGTCCAACACCGTTTTTGGCAGCTTCGCCCACCGTGTGGCACGCGCGGCACTTATTGAACGACTTCTGGCCAGCATCCACATCCTGCGCGAAAGTCTTTCCCGCAAAAAGCGCCAGCAAGGACGACACTACGAACGTCGCAAGTAACAATCGCATTTTTCTTTTCCTTCGTTGAGTAGTGCGGCACGCCCTGGGGAGGTAGGGCGTGCCGGGGTTTCTCTGAGGATTTCCTACGCGAACATGTCCGCAGAGATTCCGCTGTACCAAGCCATGTTCTCCGCCTGCGTAGCCTTACGCACGTCGGGCGTTTCGTTGGTCTGAGACACGAACGTTTCCGTCGCAGTGATCTTGCCGTCTTTTGCTTCGTAGCGGCCACCCACTTTGACGGCGTCATCCGTGTCAATGAGACTCCAGCAAGTGTTGGAGTAACGCGCGGGAAAGGTCTCCGCTTTTGTGAGTTCGCCGAGGATCATGAGCGCAGCGACCTTTGCCTGGCTGTTTGCGGAGAACGCAGACTTGGGCATGTCGCCGGCAATACATGCATCGCCGAGAATGTAGATGTTAGAGTCCACCACGGACTTCATATTCGCTGGATCGATCTGGCAGAATCCGCTCGCATTAGCGAGCTTTGCTTCGACAGCGATGGCCCCGGCAGTTTGAGCAGGGATAACATTCACCAAGCTGGCTTTGTAAGTTTCGAAGCCGGTGACGACAGTATTCGTCTTCGGATCGACCGATTTCACGCCGTCATGGACCTTCGGGCCCAGCCACTCGACCATACCCTTGTAGTGCCGCTCCCAACCTTGCAGGAACAGTGCCTGTTTCGAGAACGTTTCCTTGGGGTCGATGACGACGATCTTGGACTTCGTCTTCTTCGCCGTCTTCAACGCATGCGCCATCATCGAGATGCGCTCATATGGTCCGGGCGGGCAGCGATACGGATTCGGCGGAGCGATCATCACGATCAGGCCGCCATCAGGCACTGCATCGAGGCGCTTCTTCAGGAGCTGCGTTTGCTCACCCGGCAACCATGCATGCGGCATAGCCTCCTCATGCTCCTTTCCCCAACCCGGCACCGAGTCGTATTTGAGTGCGATACCTGGCGAGACCACCAACCGGTCGTACGGAGCTGTCGAGCCGTCCGAGAGGATGACTACTTTCTTGTCGCGGTCGATACTTTTAGCCCACTGATGGTTCATCCTCACACCGTAGGCGGAAGCGATTTTCTCGTAGCCGTGCGTGATTGAATCGTAGTTGCGGACACCGCCCAGATACAGGTTCGAGTGGAAGCACGTTTGGTAGCGCTTCAGCGGCTCGATTAGGGTCACGTCGACAGCGCCTTTGCTGTCTTTGGCGATGTATTTCGCCGCGGTAACGCCGCCTGCCCCGCCACCAATCACGACGACCTTGGGCTTGGCCTGGCCAAGGATGACCGGCACACCGAGCGCGAATGTTCCGGAAATCGCCGCACTGCCTTGCAGTAATGTACGTCTTGTCAGTTTCATCGCTTTCTCCCTGCTATTGTTTTCTTCGATTGGTGTCTTTGTTCTATTTTTTTTCGATGGTTTCGAAATAAATGGCGAGTGCCATGATTTCGTCGTCCGATAAACGCGACGCAATCGTTTGCATCACGGTGCTGTCGCGCTCTTTGGCGCGATAAGATTTCATAACAGCGATAAATGCTGTTCTCGGCCAGCCAACGATCGGCGGAATTCCTTCGGTTTGCGCGCCGCTGATCTGATGGCAAGTCACACACTCAGAAGATAGATATCTCCCCAACGCGGGATTGGTCGCCTTTGCTTTCGTACCTGCCAACAACACAACAAGAACAATAAGCGCGATACCGGCAATGCTCGCTGGAAGTGCAATAGCGGCTTTGTCGACAGAGCGATTTGTCACTAGTCAACCTTTGGTGCGTTCTTAGAATCTGGCGTCACGTCTAAAACCCGGGCCCTGTTCAGTACGACTGCACTCTTCTTGCAATTCACCATGCAAGGATTCTTGTTCCAAAACATGCGTTCCGCCGTTTCCCGATCATCGTCATAAAAACCGTCAGCGTTAGGCAATTTGACCTTGCTGAAATTTTCCTTCGACAGAACAAAATCGTCGGGAACTATTTCATTCATATTCAGAAGGAAAGCGACAATTGCGTAGGTTTCGTCGGGTGTCAGAGACTGCGCGTTGCCGTAGGGCATAGCGCGAAAAATGTAATCGTATACCGTTGACAAATATGGCCAGAACGACCCGACAGTCTTTTCTGGATTCTCTGTCTTCAAGGAGCGCAAGCCACCCGCAAGGATTGGCCAACGATTTGCGCCCTCACCGAACTGTCCATGACAAGACGCGCACTGCTTTAGATAGATTTCTTCACCGTCTTTGACGCTTCCTCTGCCCGGCGGAAGACCCGCGCCATCAGGACGGATATCGATGTCCCAGGCCTTGATCTCGTCGGGATGCGCGGCGCGCCCGAGATTCAGCTTTTGAGCATAGGCGGCGTCGATGCCGAGAATGCAGAAAGACAGAACGGCCGCGATCTTAAGAAACTTCGACATTCTCGGTCTCGCCATTGTCGCGCACCAGCCAAGTCTGGATGCCGTTGTTGTGATAAATCGAGTTCACGCCGCGTACTTTGCGGAGCTCGTCTTTGGTTGGCTGCAAATAGCCGGTAGAGTCGAGCGCGCGCGACTGCACGAGCATTTCCTGGCCGTTCCAGTTCATGTCGAGATAAAAGCGCGTGAGCGACATCGGAAGAACGGGACCATCGATGCGAGCCGTGCGCCAGTTCTTGCCGCCATCGATCGAAACGTCGACACGTGTGATCGTTCCACGGCCTGACCACGCAAGGCCGGTAAGAACGTTCGGGCCTTTGTGCTTCAGCGGCATCTGTGGGCTTGGATTCGTCACCACAGACTTGGCATCCATTACCCAGGTAAACCGGCGTGATCGTCCATCGGCCATTAGATCGGTGTACTTCGAAGTCTCTTCGCGGTGATGCCAAGGCTGATCGCCGACTTTGATGCGGCGGAGCCATTTGACCCACATGTTTCCTTCCCAGCCGGGAACGACGAGACGCAGCGGATAGCCCTGCTCCGGGCGAAGCGCCTCACCATTCATGCCCCACGCGAGAATGCAGTCCTTGAGTACTTTCTCCATCGGAATGCTGCGCGTCATAGCCGCGGCATCCGCACCTTCCGCAAGAATCCACTTCGCGTTCGTCTTTATCCCCGCTTCATCGAGCACTGCTTTAAGCGGGATGCCCGTGTACATCACATTGTGCACCATCCCGTGCGTAAATTGGCAGCCGTTGAGCTGCGCGCCACGCCACTCCATGCCACCGTTCGCGGCGCATTCGAGGAAGTAAACGCGGTTTACCCGTCCTGGAAATCGCTTGAGGTCGGCAACCGTGAAGATCAACGGCTTGTCAACGAGCCCGTTGATCATCAGCCGATGCTGCTCAGGATCGATATCCGCGATCCCGGAATGATGGCGCTCGAAGCAAAGCCCGTTCGGCGTAATGATCCCATCGAGTTCGTGCAACGGCGTAAAGTTGACGGAAGATTCTCTGCTCGCCGTGAGCCACTCGACATCACGACGGACGACGTGCTTTTCGTACTTTGAAGGCTTTCCGTATGGAAAGGCTGCGACGCCATCGCCGAGGTAACGCGACCAATCCGGCACTTCGGTGATAGCCGAATCCGGCACTTGCTTCGCGGCGGCCAATCCCGGCGCGATCAACGCGCTAGTCGCCATCGCGCCTGCCCCTGTGAACAGCTTGCGGCGACTGATCGGAGCCATTTGCGATACCCCATCCATCGCCTCTACACCGTCGATGGAGCTAGTTTTTTCGGTCTTTTTCATTCCTAAGCTCCTTGAATTTTCACGCTTGCGTTTTCTTGAATTTTCACAGTGCCTGCCCGCTTGAGATAATCTTCAAGAACGCTCCAGATCGGAGGCCCTTCGACACCTTCGTTCACACTGGCCCAGCCGGCGACGCGATAGTTCGCCGACGCCTCGAGCGATTTGCCCGTGCGGGTCAATGTGAGATTTGAGATGCGATGCCCCAGCGGCTTAGCAACATCGATTGCGTAACCAATGCCACCCATGCGGACCATGTCACCGCCCGCTTGAAAGTATGGGTCGGGATGAAACAGGTTATCGGCGATCTCCTCGAGCATTCCCTTGATCTGCTCGCCCGTCATTGTGATGCGGTAGCAGGCAGGATAAGTGATCGCAGTCGCGTTGGTGATGGCCTCGAAGGTAATCGGGTCGCCGGGAAGCAAAGTTGCCCCCCAACGAAAGCCTGGCGAAAGCGCAACCTCTACGTCGCGTTCGGCCAACATAGCTTGGCAAATCAGATCATCGAAAGAACCGTTAAAGTTGCCGCGGCGGTATAGCAGAGACTCGGTGCGAGCGAGTTCGCGGTTCAAATCCTTCTCGTACGGCGCGCGATGCTTCGAAACGATCTTTGCCATCTCATTGTCTGCGGCAATGGAATCGGAGAAAATTGGAATGAGACGATAGCGAAGAGCCGCCACGCGCTTGTTCTGCACGTCCAGATCGATTCTAGATACGAACTTGCCATGCGATCCTGTCGCTATCAGCGCCGTCTCACCAACGCGTACGATATCTGGCAAGGCGTCGTGCGTGTGGCCAGTCAGGATGATATCGATACCCTTCACGCGGCTAGCAAGTTTCTTGTCGAGATCGAAGCCGTTGTGAGAAAGAAGCACAATGACGTCTGCGCCTTTCGCGCGCAGACCCTCGACCTCCTTCTGAAGCTCGGCATCACGAATGCCGAACTCCCACTCTGGAAACATCCATTTTGGATTGGATACCGGCGTCCTCGGGAATGCCTGGCCTAAGACGCCAATTTTTGCGCCGCCACGTTCGAATAGCTTGCTCGCAGCAAATACCGGCTCGCGCCATTCGATGTCGCGCACGTTCTGCGCGAGAAATGCGAACGGTGCGCTATCAGTGAGTTCCTTCACTCGCTTTGCGCCGTAGGTGAACTCCCAATGTCCCGTGGTGGCATCGACGCCCAGCGCAGACATGACATCAACGACGTCGGCGGCGTTCGTCTTGAGAGAAGTCCAGCTACCCTGCCAGGCATCACCGCCATCGAGCAACAAGACCTTATCCGCCCCACGCTCCGCTCTGATTTTCTTCACGACGGTCGCGATGCGATCGACCCCGCCCATCTTGCCGTAGTTCTTCGCAAGACTGGAGAAATCGCTGGCCGTGAGTGCGTATGCCTCTCGTGAACGAGCGGTCACATTGTAAAATTTTCGAAATTCGTCGTCGGTCAGGTGTGGCGGTTGCCTGCTGGCTTCACCGACGCCGATATTGATCGAGGGCTCGCGAAAATATATCGGCAGCAGTTGCGCGTGTAGATCCGCGATATGCAGCAGCGTTATGTTGCCCAGCGGTTCAAAATTACTGAGCAAATCAAGAGAAAGATTCTGCTGAGCAGCCAGACGACCGATTTCACCAAAGCCGCCCGATGCAGCCAATCCGGAAGCTGCAATGGAGGCGCTTAGGAAATCTCTCCGCGAGAACATGGCTTGCGATTACCAATGTGCCGATCAGCCCAGATCGATCTTGCTCGTCGCGACGTATTCGCTGCCGTCGTCGTCTTTCCAGACGAAACGAAACTCGCCGGGCTCGGTCACTTTGAAGAAGAACGACTGATACGGATTCGCGGAAATCGCCGGATGCCAGTCAGCTTCTAGAAACGTCTTTCCGTTGAACGAAGCCGTGAACTGGCGAACGATCTTTCTCGGGATGGTCTTCCCGGCTGTGTCTTTGCGCTGACCAGATTCCATCTCGTGCGAAATGATCGTCTTGATTTCGACAAGCTCGCCGGCCTTCACCTTCGACGGGACGCGCACACGAGGAACTGGTTTGGTGCTCATGATGGATTCTCCCGTACTAACCGCCGCAGCCGCCGATGGTCACTTTAACCTCGGATTTCGCTGCATAGACCTCGCCGTTCGATAACTCTGCGAGACAGATTACGTTCTGGGTTTCAGCGAGACGAATGCGGAGTGAGAACGCCGCCTTCCCTGATGCGGGGGTAAACCGATAGGTCGCGACACCCGGAAGCGGGTTTCCGTCCGCGAAGACATGAATCGCTTTCACGAAATCCGTGTTCGACATTGGGCTGTCGACTTCGACATTGATCGGAACGATCAGCCCGTTTTCCGCGATCTGCGGTATGTCGAGTTTGATTCTCCCGGAAACAGGAACTTTCTCTCCGACCAACTTCTTGATTTCGCGCGCGACGTCCGCGGCGGAAGCAAAGGCGAGATTCGGCAGAAGTGCTGGGAACAGCGATGCTGAAAGTCCCCCAAGAAGCTGTCGACGAGATGGTTTTAGGCCCAATACGGGCATTTTCGGTCTCCTTGGTTGCCTCGGGAACGGCTCTGGCCGCTTCTTTTAATTATACATATTCTCATATATGATTTTACGAATGTAAAGTGTGCTAGCGCATGGCTTTTGTCCGGAGAGATCGGGTTGGCTGTTGAAATCCTGCTTCGCACCGCAGCAATAAATTTGGCTGCGAGGACCATCTTGGCGGTCTCGATTGCCGTCGCGAGCCTCGGCGTAGCAGCGAGCGCCGAACTGTTGATGTTCGAGCATTCTGGCTGCCCCTGGTGCCACAAATGGAACCGAGAAATTGGAAAGGTCTATATGAACACGGATGAAGGCAAAGCGGCCCCGCTTCGCAGGATCTCAATCCATGCTGCCGTTCCCGCCGGCATTCGCCTCGCCGCCCCCGTAAATGCTACACCCACATTCGTGCTGATCGACCAAGGTAACGAAGTTGGCCGAATTACAGGCTACAACAACGAAGAGGCTTTCTGGGGTCTGTTGGGTCAACTGCTAAAGAAGCGAACGGCCCAATGATTCCTGGACACACTTGAGACGAAAAATGGCTCGCATCCTTTCAAAATCACTCGAAAACGAATTGCGCGACGGCGCAGAATATTCCGAAGAGCTGGATCAACTCATGCGGAACGCCCGCTCGGCGAGCGATTTCTTGAAGGCGCTTTCTCACGAAGGGCGTTTGCTACTTTTGTGCCTGCTTGCGGAAGGCGAGCGAACGGTCACCGAACTCGAGAATATTCTCTCTCTTCGCCAACCGACAGTTTCGCAGCAACTTGCGCGCCTACGCTTCGACGGTATGGTGACGACGCGGCGCGACGGCAAGACGATCTATTACAGCCTCGCAAACGACGATGTCCGGCAGGTGATTTCGGTCATATATCGAATTTTCTGCGAGTCGCGCGGCAAGAAGCAAAAACGCAAGCCGCGCTGATCATCCTGAATAGGAGCTTGAAATGAACGAGCTTCTTTCGTCTTGGGTCCTGCTCATCTCTGGCGTTCTGATCGGCTTAATTGCGGGCTTCACAACCCATCGCGCCCGACTTTGCTCGTTCGGCGCAATCGAAGATGCGGTTCTGGGTGGCGACACCAGACGGATTCGCGTTTTTGCTCTCGCGCTTGGTATCGCGATCATTTCTACGCAGTTTCTGATTCACCTCGGCGACCTTGTCCCCGAGAACACAACGTATGTGCCTTCCGCAATTCCCTGGATCGGCATCCTTACTGGTAGCCTGATCTTCGGCTTAGGAATGGCGCTAGTCGGCACATGTAGCTACGGCTCGCTCGTTCGCCTCGGATCAGGCGACTTGCGCAGTTTTGTCGTTGTTATCATTTTTGCTTTGGTTGCCTACGCCGTGCTCAGGGGTGGATTAGCGCCGGTTAGAATTTCAATCTTCGAAGCGGCACCGCTGCGTCATGAATCGTTGTCGAGGACGGATCTTCCGGGATTGTTCGCGTTCGCTTTCGGAAACGTCCCTCGCCTCGCACTGGGTTTGGCGATCGGGTTTGGCCTCATCGTCGTTGCATTCACACACCGAAAACTCAGAAGCTCGCCCCGTCTCCTAATTGCGGGGATAACGTTGGGGCTATGCGCCTTTTGCGGCTGGGCCGCGACGACTTATCTCGCCGATCCTTTCGACAGCAACCTCAAACCACAGAGTTTAACTTTCGTAGCACCGGTCGCCCGGACTTTATTTGCTGTACTTCAGACGCCAGCCAATTTGATTGACTTCGGAGTTGGCTCTGTTTTTGGCGTGGTACTAGGCTCGCTGCTGTCGACACTCGTTTTGCGTGAATTTCGCTGGGAAGCGTTCGACGATCAGCGCGAAATGCGCCGTCACTTGCTCGGCGCCGCGATGATGGGCTTCGGCGGCATCCTCGCCGGCGGATGCACAATTGGCCAAGGCCTCACCGCCGGCTCAATGCTGGCGCTTTCCTGGCCGATTGCGGTCGCCGGAATGGTGATAGGTGCGCGTATCGGTATTGCAATTCTTGTCGAGGGTTCGCTACGTGACCTTCTTCGCCGTTTTGCACCGAGGTGATAGCGCTATCACACAGCGCAAGATCATCCAGTCCAATGCGTCTGCAAACCGTCGGGCCGCGTCTAGCTCGTGGAATCATAAGCTCTGGTCCAAATTCGAACTGAAGCGAGAGCGGCGGCGGCGAGGAAATTGCGGGCGAGCTTGTCGAAGCGGGTTGCTATACGCCTGAAATGTTTGAGTTTGTTGAAGAACCGCTCAACGAGATTGCGCTGCCGATAGATACGCCGACTGACGGAGCGACGTACCAGGCGCTGACGGGTTGAGGGAATATGCGCCTTGGCACCGCTGGCGCGGATCAGGTTGAGCAGGGCATCGGCGTCATAGCCACGGTCTGCGACGACGTGAAGGCATTTAAGCCCTTCGAGCAGATGCGGAGCGGCGCGCAGATCATGAGCTTGACCCGCGGTCAGCGCGAGCCGTACCGGCAAGCCTTTCTCATCGACGACCGCATTGATCTTGGTGCTCAGTCCTCCACGAGAACGGCCGATGGCGTGATCCTCGCCCCCTTTTTTCTGCCGGCAGCGTGTTGGTGCGCGCGGATGATCGAGCTGTCGATGAGCGCTATCGATCTTGGCGACTTTGCCGCCATAATCTCGAAAATCCGCACCCAGACGCCTGCCTTGGCCCACCGGTTGAACCGGTTATAGACCGTCGTTTAGGGGCCATAGCGTTCCGGCAGATCGCGCCAGGGCGAGCCGGTCCGCAAGATATAGAAGATACCGTTCAAGACGCGTCGATCGTCCACCCGTGCGACGCCGCGCGGCTTGCTCGGCAACAGGGGCTTGATCAACGCCCACTCTGCATCGCTCAGTTCGAAACGTGCCATCTCATCCTCCCACTCGGAGAGAATGAATCACGCTTCGCCTGTCAGCGAAATCCCTTTATGAGTACAGAACCTGGACGCGCTCCCGCATCCGCGCATGGCGCCATGCCGCCGGGAAAACCCCGGCGGCTGCCACCCATTGCCCCCGATCAGACGAAGGCGAAGTCGCCCGCACTGAGGCCTCCGACCGTCATGTTCTTGATCAGGATAGAACCTTCGCTCGAGGTGATGAGCACATCGGCGCCGACCTGCGTCATCGCCGCCTGCACTGCGGCGTAATCCGCGAAGATCGACGTGCCGAACTCGATGGCGTCGTCACCGCTCACGCCGAAGTCGGTAATGACGTCGGCGCCGAAGTTCGCGGTGTTGAACACGAAGGTGTCGTTGCCGGCACCGCCCGTGAGCTTATCGTTGCCGCCGAGACCGATCAGACGGTCATCGCCGGCCTGCCCTTCAAGCACGTTTGCACCGCCATTGCCAATGATCGTATCGGCGAAGTTCGAGCCGCGGGCGGCATTCACGCCGCCCATGATGGTGTCGGTGCCGACCGAATAGCCGCCATTCACGACGCCGTTTGCCAGATCGACGGTGACGCCCTCCTGCGCATTATAGAATGCGATGCGGGTATTGCCGTTACCATGGATCACGTCGTTGCCGGCGTGGCCCTCGAACTCGTTGAAGGTGCCGTTCGAGCCGGCGTTGGTGCTGCCGGGCCCGAAGCCGCGGGCGTCGTAGACGTCGGCAAGGATCGAGCCGGTAATCGCTTCGACGCTGATCAGCGTATCCGTGCCGGTGAGATCGGCGTCGCCGGTGACGATGCCGAGCGCGAGCTGCACGTTGAGCCCGGTAGAGATGTTGCCGTCGAGGTGATACTGCGCCCGGTCGAAGCCGCCGCCACCATCGATCTTGTCGTCGCCGCCACCACCGATGAAGGCCTCGAATAGCCCATCGCCGGTGGTGGTGCCGATGAAGTGATCGGCGTAGGCGGTGCCGCGCACCTGGTTGATGCCGCCGCCGGAGATGTCGTCGATGCCGAGACCGGCGGCACTCGCATCGACGCTCGCCGCACCGAGATCGACGGTGATACCGGCCGAGCCGTCTGCATAGTCGATGCGGGTGTTGCCGTTTCCGATGATGATGTCGTCGCCGGCGCCGCCGCGGAAGAAGTTGAAAGTGCCTAGCGAGCCGGCGTTCGTGCTGGAGCCGCTGAAGCCGGTCGCGTCGTACTTGTCGGCATGCGCCGAGCCGTAGATGCCCTCGACGCCGGTGAGCGTGTCGCTGCCCGCGCCGCCGGTCACGGTGCCCGCGGCGAGATCGACCGTGATCGCAGACCCCGCGTTCCGGTAATCGGAAACGTCGGTGCCACCGCCGCCGTTGATGGTGTCGTTGCCGCCGTTGCCGCGGAAGATTTCGAAGAAGTAATTGCCGCCGTTCAGCACGTCATCAAAAGCCGAGCCGCGCACGCCTTCGATGTTGACGAGGGTGTCGGCGCCGGTGTTGCCGGTAGATGTCGTCGCCGTGCCGTAGTCGCCGGTTTGGCCGGTCGCTAGGCCACCGTTCCAGGTGATGCTACCCGTTCCCGCGTAAAGATTGACAGTGACGCCAGCGCTGGCGTTGACGTAGCTCGCCCAGTCGAAGTCGTCGAAGCCGGCAGCGGAGACGCCGTCCATGCGTTCGGTGCCGTTGGTGTTGTCAGCATCGCCGCCCCAGATGATGTCGTTGCCGAGGCCGCCTTCGATGAGATCATTGCCGCCGGCTCCGCCCTGGAAGGCGTTGTTGTCTATGCCGCCAGCGGTAACACCGGACGTTCTGCCATTGATTACGTCGTCGTAGTTGCCACCGCGCACGTCACGAATGTTGGTGAGCGTGTCGGTGCCGACAGACGAGTTTCCTACGGCAGTACCGGTATTCGCTGTACCAGTGCCAGAATTGTTAAAGGTAACCGTCACACTGTCCGTCGCGGTAATGTATGAGGCGCGTGTAAACGTGCCGCTCGCTAACAAGCCGGTGATCGTGTCATTGCCGCCTGCGCCTTCGAACTCAATCACGCCGAAGTTCGCAGCAGAGCCACCATTTACGACCTTGAGTACGTCCGCGAAGTCCGTACCGGTAACGGATTCGATGTTGTGCAGTTCGTCATCGCCGACTTCCGCGGTGTTACCAGTTACGGCGCCTGTCAGCGTCCCGCCAGATCCGAAGGTCCCGGTTGCAGTCAGGGTAACCGTGATCCCCTTCGAAACGCCGGCATCCTGATTGTAGGTCGCGCGGTCGAAGCCGCCGCCGCCGTCGATGTAGTCCTTGCCGCCCTGGCCGTCGAAGATCTGGATGCCGGTGGTGTTGTTGTAGCCGATCAGCGTGTCGGCGAAGTCCGAACCGCGGATACTGGAGATGCCGCCGACCAGCGTGTCGGTGCCGACCGAGTCGTCGCCTTTCACGGTACCGGAGCCGTCGTTGTTGACCGAGAGATCGACGGTCACGCCCGCAGTCGCGTTGCGATACGACACGCGCGTATTGCCGTTGCCGATGATGATGTCGTCGCCGGCGCCGCCTTCGAACTCGTTGATGAGCAGACCCTGCGAGATCTTGTTGTCGCTGGAGAGTCCGAAGCCGGTAGCGTCGTAGAGATCGGCCCGCACCGAGCCCACGACGCCCTCAACTTCGCGCAGCGTATCGGTGCCAAAGCTTCTGGCGTCGCCATAGACGGTGCCGTCGGCCATGTTGACGATGATGCCGAAGGTCTGGCCCCAGTAGTCGCTCTGCGCAGTGTTCGCCGCAGAAGCCACGACGCCGTCAAGGAAGAAGGCCGCGATTCCGTATTGTGCGTAATCGAAGCCCGAGCCGCCAAAAATAAAGTCATCCCCGGCCATACCGTTGAAGAATTCGGCCGCACCCGCCGCGCCGTATTCCTGCTGGCCGCCGAGCAGCACGTCGTCGAACATGGAGCCGCGGATGCGGTTCACGCCGGAGAAGGTGTCGGTGCCGACGCCATCGCCGCCATAGACCCTGCCGGTATTGGCATCGACGTCGCGGTTGGTGAGATCGACGGTCACGCCGTGCGTCGCGAGAATATAGTCGATGCGGGTCTGGCCGTTGCCGATGATGACGTCGTCACCGCCGCCGCCATGGAAGCTGTTCACGTTGGCTGTATCGCCGGCATTGACGCTCGGAGTATCGGCCGTTTTCACGGTGAACCCGGAAGCGTCGAAGATGTCGTCGAAGTTGCCGCCGAAGATCTCTTCGATTCCGCGCAGCGTGTCGGTGCCGAGACCCGCCGCGGTGCCGTCCACCGTGCCGGCGCCAAGATCGATCGTCACCGAACCTATGGCGTCCACATATTCGGCGCGGTCGTAGCCGCCGTTGCCGTCGATGTAGTCGTCGCCCGCGCCGCCACGGAACGTTTCGATGTAGTCGTTGCCGCCGCCGCTGAGCACGTCGTCGAAGGCCGAGCCGATGATGCCCTCGACATGGACGATGCTGTCGGTGCCGCCGCCGCCGGTGTTCTGCGGTGTGCCCTTAATAGAGAGATCGACCGTCACCGCCGACAGCGCGTCAGCATAGCTCACGCGGTCGAGATCGCCGCTGCCTTCGTTGCTATAGGCCGTGTACCACTGGCCGCCGTCGATAACGTCGTCGCCGGCGCCGCCGACCAGCACGTCCTTGCCGCCGCCGCCGTTGAGCGTGTCGTTGCCCTCGCCGCCGACCAGCACGTCGTTGCCCTTGCCGCCGTTCAGCGTGTCGTTGCCCGCTCCGCCGTCGAGGAAGTCGGCGCCGTCGGTGCCGTTTAGCGTGTTGTCGCCGTTGATGCCGGCCACGTTCTGCGCGTTGCCGCTTTCAGCGGAGATCGTCGCGGCCAGGTTGGCGGTATAGATGCTCTCGATGCTTCCGATATCTCCGAAGTTCGAGAAGATGTCGGCCGCTGCGTTCGACGCGACAATCGCAATCTCGGCGAGTTCCTCGAGCAGCGTCGTGCCAGTGCTTGCAAGCGCATCCATCGCTGCGAGAATTGCTGCGATGATCTGGCCTGCGTCCGTTGCATCGGCGGCGCTGACTGTAACCGACAGCGCCGTTGCAGCACCGTTGATGTATCCTTCGACCTGCGCCGCGCCGAAAGCGAGCGGGGTCGAAGCCCAGATGTCGGTGTTGACCTGCCGCAGCAGTTCGTATTGCGCGTCCTTGGCGCTCGCGCCCGCAGCGGTAAGCACCGCAATTCCCATCGCAAGGAATTCCTGCAGGCGTGTTGCGGCCTTGGCGGCGTCCGGTGCGTTCGGATCGCCGGCGATGGCCGCGGCGATCTGGTCGTAGTTCTTCAGGTTACCGATACCGGCGTTCAGGCCGAGCGCGCTTAGAACAGCGCTATTTGCCGTGGACTCGTTGTAATCGCCGTCGAACTGCAGGTGCAGATGGTGCACGAGCGTGGTGAGCGGCGAGACCACCGTCGCCTGCGCGTGGGCCGACATATAGCCTGTGAAGGCCTTGCCTGTGGCGATGTCGGCGCCACCCGTGAGCACGATCGGATTCGTGGCGCTGGTAAAATTGAAATTGCCGAACGCATCGCTCGTGACCGAGGCTTCGCCCGCATCGAGCTCGAAGTCGCCGTCCTTGTCGGCGAAGATGGTGGCGCCCGCGATATAGCCGTCCGGCGCCGTAACCTCCTCGAGATCGTTGACGGTAATGTTCAGCGTCTGGCCGAACACGTTGCCTGCGGAATCCTTCGCCTGCACCTGGATCGAGATGCCGTCGAGATTGGTTTCGTAGTCAATGTCGCCCGCAACCACGATCTTGTTGCCGTCGAGCGCGAAGCGGCCGTCGGCGTCATCCACCAGCTTGTAGGTGAAGACGTTCTGGCTGGCGTCATCGGCGTCCGGATCGGTGGTCGCCAGCGTGCCGACCACGGTGCCGATTGCGGACATTTCGTCCACGGCGGCGTTGTCGAGCGCGATCTTGGTCGGCGCTTCGTTGATGTCGGTGACGGTGACGGTCAGGTTCTGGGTCTTGCTCGAGGTGCCGTCGGAGGCCTTGATCGTCACCTCGTACACGTTGTCGTTGTCGAGATCGCCGGGCGTTTCGAAGTCGCGCCCCTTGACGAAACTGAGCACGCCGGTGTTCGCGTCGATCTCGAAGGTCGCCGCGTCGTCGCCGCCGTCGATGGAATAGACGAGCGTGCCGGTGCCGTCCGGGTCGAAGGCCGTTACCGTCCCGATCTCGGTCGTATTCTCGCCGATCGTGAAGTTGCCGGAGGTGAAGACGGGCGCTTCCTCAGCGTTGTCGACCGTGACCTTGATGGTCTGGGTGTCGGATTTCGCGCCGGAGGTCGCCGTGACTTCGACTTCATAGACATTGTCGAAGTCGGCGTCAGCCGGATCCTCGAAATCAGGGGCCGACTTGAACGTCAGTTCGCCGGTATCCGCGTCGATCGTAAACAGCGCAGCGTCGAGACCGCCGCTGATGGAATAGACGATGCTCGCGGTGGCATCGCCGTCCGTCGCCATGACGGTCGTTACAGCCTTCGTGTTTTCGTCTATCGAGACTGCGGCGCTGGCGCCGCCGCCGTTCGAGGTGATCTCGGGAGCGAACTCGTCGGCGTCGCTGATGTTGATCGTAAATGTCTTGCTCGCGGACGAGCCGTCGGAGGACGTGGCCTTCACCGTGATGTCGAGCGAGGCGTCGCTCTCGCGGTCGATCTTGGAGCCGTCGGCGACCGTCACGATGCCGGTATTGGCATCGATCTGGAACGCGCCGTTGGCGCTATCGGTCAACTCATAGGTGATCGTGCTCGTGGTGGCGTCTTCGTCCTCGGAGAAGGCGGTGATGCCGACGAGAGTGCCGTTCGCCGCATTCTCGTTCACACTGTTGGCGGCGACGTTGCTGTCGGACGGAGTCGTGGCGTCGAATTCGTCGACGTCGTTGATCGCGATGGTGAAGGTCTTGCTCGCGTGTGTCCCGTCGGTCGAAGTCGCCTTGACGGTGATATTGAGCGAGGCGTCCTGCTCGCGGTCGATCTTGGAACCGTCGGCGACCGTCACGACGCCGGTATTGGCGTCGATCTCAAACGCGCCATTGGCATTGTCGGTCAGCGAATAGGTTACGGTTTCGCCGTCGTCCGGATCGACCGACTTCGCGGTAATGCCGACCAGTGTGCCGTTGGTCGCATTTTCATCGACGGCGTTGCCGTCGGGATCGTCATCCTGCGGCGTGGGAACAGGCGCGTTGCCGAACTTGAAATCGCTTGCGTCGAGATCGTTCTTGGCGAAGTTCAGCAGCGTGATCTTGTTCGTGGCGTTAAACGTAATAAGGGTGTTCGCCCCACTCTGCTGGATGTCGAGATCGCCGAATTGGATCCCGTCCATGCTGCTGATGTCGATGAGATCGACGCCGTTCTTGAAGTCGGTAATCGTGTCGAGGCCGTTGCCGGCGTTGTAGACGAAGGTGTCCGCACCGGCTCCGCCGGTGAGGATGTCGTTGCCCTTCCCGCCGGTAATGACGTTGTCGTCTTCGTTGCCAGTCAGCTTGTCGTTGAAGTTAGAGCCTATCAGGTTCTCGACGTTCTTGATCTTGTCGCCGGCCGCGTCACCCCCCACGCCCGTCACACCGAAATTCCCGCCGGAGCCGAGGCCGATGGTGACGGCCGCCGTGGAGTTGGCGTAAGTCACGGTATCAATGCCGTCGCCGCCTTCGAGGATGTCGGCGCCGGCGCCGCCGTCCAGGATATCGTCGCCGTCTCGGCCGAGCAGATGGTCGTTGCCGCCGAGGCCGGAGAGCGTGTCGTTGCCGTCGTTACCCCACAGCACGTTCGCGTTCGCGTCGCCGGTCAGCACGTCGTCGAAGTTGCTGCCGGATATGTTCTCGATTCCGAACAGCGCGTCGCCTTCGGCGTAGCCGCCCGTCTGGGTCTTGAAGGTCGCCGGACCGGTGATCTTGCCGGTTGTCGCGTTGAAGCCGGTGCCCTGCTGGCTCAGGTTGACCGTGACCGCCGCATCGCTGTTGCCGTAGCTCGCAGTATCCCCAGCACCGTCGCCGGACGCGACATGCGTGCCGCCGATCAGCTGGTCGGCATCCTTGCCGCTGCGGAGCTGGTCGTTGCCCGCGCCGCCATCGAGGATGTTGCCCCCCGCCCCGCCATCCAGCGTGTCGTTGCCGCCGAGCCCTTCCAGCTTGTTGGCTTTGGAATCACCAAAAAGCTGGTCGTTGAAATTGGACCCGACGAGATTCTCGATGTCTACATATTCGTCGCCGGTGGCGTCGTTGCTGAAACCGCCGCCTAGCAGCGAAGCGTGCACGCCTGCGGCAGAGGCAGCATAGCTCACGGTATCCGTGCCGGCGCCGCCTTCGAACTTGTTGGCTACGCCGTTCGCGATGAAGAGGTCGTTGAACGCCGAACCGATGACGTTCTCGATGCCGGACAGGAGATCGCCGGTGGCATCGCCGCCCTTCTGGGCTGTCGCTTTGGTGATGACGTTCTTGACGGCGTCGAAGATGCCCTGCTTGGTCAGGTCGATGGTGACCGCGGCGTTGCTGCCCGAGTAATCGGCGCTATCGACGCCGTCGCCACCGACGATCTTGTCCGCACCCGCGCCGCCGTTCAGCACGTCATCGCCGTCGCCGCCGATCAGCGTGTCGATTCCCGCCATCCCGGAAAGCTTGTCGTCGCCGGCTCCACCGGTCAGAATGTTTGCAAGCGCGTTGCCGATCAGAACGTCGTCCTTGGACGAGCCGGTGATATTTTCGAAGTTCTTGAGCGTGTCGCCTTCGGCATCGCCGCCCTTCTGTTCGATCACGCCGTCCTGCGTGCCGAGATCGACGGTTACGCCCGCGCCCGAGCCGGCATAGCTGACCGTATCGATGCCGAGCCCGCCGTCGAGCGTGTCCGCTCCGCCCCTGCCTTCGATCACGTTGTTCTTGGCGTCGCCGGTGATCGTGTCGGCGCTTGTGGAGCCGATCACGTTTTCGATGCCAAACAGTTTGTCGTCTTCGGCGTGGCCGCCCTTCTGTGCCATGCCGCCGACGAGCAACCCGGTCTTCGCATCGATACCGGTCGCCTGCTGCAGCAGGTTGACGGTCACCGCTCCTTTGCTCCCGCTGTAGTCCGCGGTGTCGCCGCCCGCGCCGTTCAAACCGCCGATCAGATGGTCCGCGCCGCCGTGGCCGGCGAGAATGTCGTCGCCCGCGCCGCCGTTCAGCATGTTGGCGCCGGCGCTGCCGATGAAAATGTCGTTGCCGGCGCTCCCGATGAGGTTCTCAATGTCGATCAGCGTGTCGCCTTCGGCGTCTCCGCCGTTGCCTTCCCCGGTCGTGAGATTTACGCTCACTCCGGCTTTCGAGAGCGCATAGCTTGCGGTATCGATGCCGTCGCCGCCGTCGAGCTTGTCGGCGCCCGCACCGCCAATCAGCATGTCATTACCGGCGTCGCCAGTAAGGATGTCATCGCCCGCGCCGCCATCGAGATAGTCGTCGCCCGCTGCGCCGCCATCCAGTTCGTTCGCGAGATTGTTTCCGATGATCCTATCGTTCTTGGTGGTGCCGCCGACGTTCTCGACGTTGACCAGCTTCAAACCCGTGGCCGCCCCGCCGGACGCGGAGAATCCGCTCAGCGTCCCGTCCTTGCCGAGCGTGATGGTGATGCCTGCCGTTTCGCTGCCGCTGTTGAAGGTGGCCCAGTCCTCGCCATTGCCGCCATCGAAGGTGTCGCCGCCACCGAGACCCAGGAACGCCTCATCATCGCCGTCGCCGCCGAAGACGGTATCCTTGCCCTTGCCCGGCTGGATGTAGTCGTTGCCTTTGCCGCCGTAGAACGTACCGCCCGCCTTGGCGTCGTTTTGCACGCCAAACAGGAAGTCGTCGTGATCCGAACCGATAATGCCGACGAATCCTTTCAGAACATCGCCCGCAGCATCGCCGTTCGGATCGATACCGTTCCAATACTTGTCGGACTGCTTTGCCGCGCCGTCCTGTTTGTCGAGGTCGATATAGACTGCCTTGGATGAACTGGCGTAGCTGACGATATCGCCGGCGCCGACGCCGGTCAGGATATCCTCACCCGCGCCACCTTCGATGATGTTGACGCTGGCGTTGCCGGTGATCACGTCGTCGAACGCCGAGCCGATCACGTTCTCGATGCCGAACAGCTTGTCGCCGTCGGCATGACCGCCGGTCTGTGCGGTGCCTCCGACAAGGAGCCCGGTCTTGGCATCGAGACCGGTTGCCTGCTGCAGCAGGTTGACGGTCACCTTGTCGCCGCTCGCGGAATAATCCGCGGTGTCGCCGCCCGCGCCATTGGCGCCGCCGATCAGCTGGTCCGCGCCGCCGCGGCCCGCGAGAATGTCGTCGCCCAAGCCGCCGTCGAGCGTGTTGTCGTTGCCGTCGCCGGTCAGCACGTCATCGAACTTGGAGCCGATGAGGTTTTCGATTGCGGTATACTTGTCGCCTTCGGCGAAGCCGCCCTTGCCTTCTCCGCTTGCCAGGTTTGCCGTCACCTTGCCCGTCGAAGCGGCGTAGCTCACCGTATCCTTGCCCTTGCCGCCATCGAATTCGTTCGCATCGAGATTGGCAATGAAGATGTCGTTGGAATCCGAACCGATAACGTTCTCGATACTGGACAGGAGATCGCCTTGCGCGTCGCCGCCTGTCTGGGCAGTCGCCTTGGTGATCACGTTCTTTACAGGGTCGAAGGTGCCCTGCTTGGTGAGGTCGATCGTCACCGCCAGCGCGCTGCCGGAATAATCCGCAGTGTCGGTGTCGAGACCGCCAGCGATCTTGTCGGCACCCGTGCCGCCGTTCAGGATATCGTTGCCGTCGCCGCCGACCAGCGTATCGTTGCCGGTGCCGCCGAAAATGACGTCGTCGCCGTTGTCGCCGAACAGCACGTCATTGCCCTGCTCGCCGTCGATCTTGTCAGCAAAAATGCTGCCCGTGAAACTGTCGGCGCCGATATCGCCGGAGTAAACGAAACTATCCTGCCCATAGAATATCGCATCGAACGCGGCAGTATTACCGGTTACAACGGCGTTATAAAGATTCGCCGCGTTCCAGTTCAGGTTGGTAAGCTCTGCACGAAGCACCCGATTGTTGATGTTCACGCCGGACTTGATGCCGCTGTAAACATTGAGCTGCGTGACAGTGCCGCCGGTAACCTCGTCGTTACCGGAATAGGTGAAGTCGCCGCCGCCACTGACGAACTCGAATACCAGAAACTCACCGAATACGTTGTCGGTGAGATTCTTGAGTCTGTAGATGGTGTCTGAGCGCTCTTCCGGCGGCTGGTCGCCAACGTCTACGCCTGCTTCCAGATTGGAGAAATACTTCTGTACGTCCGCGCGGGTGGCCGGGCTGCCGACGGGAAAGTTCACGATGTCAAAAATGATAGCCATGACCTGCTCCTGAATTCCTTACTTCCAGATTGCTTGTGCGCGGACGGCGCTACGCGTTCTTGTCTGCCGACGAGCGCAAGCCGTTTGTCGGGCATGGCCAGCATCGCCGGATTGCGCCCGCACCGCCGTAGAGACTGTTCTTGCCACCATGATCGCGAGTGCTTTCGCCTGACGGGCGGCGACTGCGTCGATAGTTTTGCGAAGAAAAAAACAGCGGTCCTCATTCGCGCGGCCGGACAACCAGGACCAAGACGGCAAGATATCCGAACAAAAATGGCTGCGGTAAAATATTACCACAGCGCGTTTCGGCGGCGATAAGCGTCTCCCCCTGAAGACGCCCGTGCGCGACATGGACCCCTCCCTGTGCCGCAACTCTTATTCCAGTGCCGCATCCTTCGCACGTCAAGCGACCTCAAACCCGTGCCGGCGCGTAGAATGCTGCAATGCGTTTTTCAGCCGGAAGAATAGCCGCTGCCTGTGATACAGGCGTCAATCCAACGTCAGGAAAACGGCCTCTTCCAAGTTCTGACGCGCTATTTACGGGAGGGCGCAGTTCGCATTTACTGATGCGCGATATTTCTCCGGGGCGGTTATCCAGGCCGGTCCATGCATTCGACAATAGACGACACCAACAAAGTTGTAGCCGTCGGAATCAGACTGCTCGGACGGTTTCGAATAGCGCCGGCGCAGCGGCCTTCCGAACCCTTTGAGATCGTCTCGCGGCGCGGCCGCGCGCTGCTTGCCTATCTCGGCATGCATCTCGACCAGCCCGTGCCGCGCTCGCAGATCGTGGCCCTGCTTTGGGAAGACCGCGGCGAGAAACAGGGACGCCACAGCCTGCGCCAGGTGCTGACGGAATTACGCGCCACGATCGGCAAGAAGTTCGAGAGCGGAATCGGCAAGGACGATCTCGTGCTGGCATCCTCGAATTTCGTGGTCGATGCCGTGCGCTTCCAGTCGCTCTGCCGTAGCAATGCAACCGCCGAGCTTCTTTCGGCAACCGAACTCTACAGCGGAGACCTGACGCGAGATATCGAGGTTAGATCGAGCGCCTTCGAGGAGTGGATCGAGGGCGAACGGCGCCGCCTGCACGCGCTCGCGGTGGATACATTCGAGCGCTGCATCCGTTGCCTGGAAAACGAAGACGGCCGCGAAACGGCCCTTGCGATTTGCGAGCGCCTGCTCGCACTGGATCCGATCCGCGAGGCGACCCACAGACGGCTGATTTCGCTCGAACTCGCGGTCAACGGCCGCGGCTCCGCGCTGGAGCGGGCCGAACACCTCTCCGGTATTTTGCGCGAGCAGCTTGGCGTAAAGCCCGAGCCCGCAACCGAGACGCTGGTAGCTGCGATCGCCGCCGACTCGGGCGCATTGAATGCGAAGCGACGCAACGGAAAGAAGCCGGCCACGGCAATTCATGCGAACTCGAACTCCGCTCCCGCGAAAGTCAGGTGGCGCCCCCTTGCCGCTGTCGCGGCGGCCGGCCTTGCCGTGCTTGCCGCGTTTCTGTTCGCATCCGAGTCGTACCGGGATTATCTGACCGGTGTGGTCCAGAGCCAGCAGACTGCGAAAACCGGCCCCGAAACCAGCGCCGTGGAGCCCGTCTACTCCATTGCGATCCTGCCGTTCGACGCGAGAACGGACGATGCCAAGCTCAGACAGCTGCTCGTCATGCTCGAGCAGGACATGATCGATACCCTCTCGCATCTGCCGCGCAAGACCGTGCTCGAATTGC
>JBGFSD010000029.1:0-9270 GCA_041694745.1 Pseudomonadota bacterium | reverse complement strand
ACCGTGCCGACGGGCAGAGGAAACCCGCGCAAAAATTCCGCCGCCGTCATGGCCGCGCGGCCCGCGCGCTGCAACGTGACCAAACGCAACGCGCCCGCGCCGCAGGCGATCGTGGGAACGTCGTCGAGCACGGTGCCCGGAGCGCCGCGACCTTCGACCGCTTTAGCCGCCAGCACCTTGATCCGCTCGCCGTCTTTTTCGAACCAGGTGCCGGGCCAGGGATCGAAGGCGCGCACCGCGCGCGCGAGTTCGCTCGCCGGCTTGCGCCAATCGAGGCGGCCTTCGTCGCGGGAAAGCTTGGCGGCATAAGTGACGCCGTCCTTCGGTTGCGGCGTCGCCGCGAGCGTTCCCGCCGCCACGCCTTCGAGCGCGCGCACGATCAGCCGGGCGCCGAGATCGCCGAGGGCGTCGTGCAACTCGCCCGCCGTCGCTTTCGGGCCGATCGGGATTTTTCCCATAAGCAGGATGGCGCCGGTATCCAACCCTTCGTCCATCTGCATGATGGTGACGCCGGTTTCGGAATCGCCCGCGAGGATCGCGCGCTGGATCGGCGCCGCGCCGCGCCAGCGCGGCAAGAGCGAAGCGTGGATGTTGAGACAGCCCAAGCGCGGCGCCTCCAGGATCGGGCGCGGCAGAATCAACCCGTAGGCCGCGACCACGGCCGCGTCGGCCTTCAGGCGCGCGAAGGCTTCGTGCTCGTCGGCGGCGCGGAGCGACTTCGGCGTGCGCACGGGGATTCCGAGATCGCGCGCGGCGGCGTGGATCGGGCAGGGGCGTTCGTGTTGCCCGCGCCCGGCGGGCTTGGGCGGCTGGGCGTAGACCGCCTTGATCCGGTGCCCGGCATTCAGCAGCGCCTTCAGCGACGGCCGGCCGAATTCGGCGCTGCCCATGAAGACGAGATTCAAGGATGGCATCGACATTCGCGCATTCAACCTGATTCCCCCTCACCCTGACCCTCCCCCGCGTCGCGCGAAGGCGCGCCTGTCGGCGCGACGGGGGGAGGGAATATTACTTTACATTTCCCTCCCCCTCGATGGGGGAGGGCAGGGAGGGGGTGACGAAAGGATCAAACCGCCTCGGCTTCGGCGAGACGCTTGGCCTTGGCCAGTTTGCGCAAAATCATGTCGCGCTTCACCGCCGACACGCGATCGACCAGCAGCACGCCGTCGAGGTGATCCATTTCGTGCTGGATGCAGACCGCGAGCAGGCCTTCCGCCTCCATTTCGCGGATTTCGTTTTCGTGGTCGAGGTAGCGGACGCGAATCTTGCCGGGGCGGCGGATTTCGGCGAACTGCTCGGGAAACGACAGGCACCCTTCGTCGCGCGCGACCTCGTCGTCGGAGGCCCAGACGATCTCCGGGTTGGCCATGCGCAGGCGCATGGGCGGCTCGTCTTTTTTGGCGGTGTCGACCACGATCACGCGCTTCAAGACGCCGACCTGGGGCGCCGCCAAACCGATGCCGTTGGCGCCGTGCATGGTTTCCAGCATGTCGTCCATCAGGCGGCGGATGTCGGCGTCGACCTTGGCGACCGGCTCGGCCTTTTGCTTGAGCCGGGGGTCGGGAGCGATGATGATGGGAAGCCGGGCCATGGCCCCGACATAGAGCGCGCATCGACCCCCGTCAAGCCGGGGCGGGTCCGGGCAAGGGGGATAAACCGTTGAATTGGTTGGCGTTGCAAAGCCTGGGCGGAATCGCCGCGTTGGTCGCGATCGCGTTTGCGCTGTCGGAAAAGAGAAGCGCGGTTTCGGGCCGGCTGGTCGCGGGCGGCCTCGCGCTGCAATTCGCGCTGGCGCTGCTGCTGCTCAAGGTGCCCTTGGTCAAGGACGCGCTGCTGCTGCTCAACGACGCGCTGCTCGCGCTCCAGCGCGCGACCCAGGCCGGCACCAGCTTCGTGTTCGGCTACCTGGGCGGCGGGCCGCTGCCGTTCGCGGAAACCCACGCCGGCGCCAGCTTCGTGCTCGCGTTCCAGGCGCTGCCCATCGTCCTGGTGATGAGCGCGCTCTCGGCGCTGCTGTTCCATTGGCGGGTGCTGCCGGCGATCGTCAAGGCGTTCGCGTGGGTGCTGCGCCGCGCCATGGGCGTCGGCGGGGCGGAAGGACTTTCGGCCGCCGCCAACGTGTTCGTCGGCATGGTCGAGGCGCCGCTCCTGATCCGGCCCTATCTCGAACGGCTGTCGCGCGCGGAACTTTTCTCGGTGATGAGCTGCGGCATGGCGACCATCGCCGGAACGGTGATGGCGCTGTATGCGTCGTTCCTGGCGACCGCCGTGCCGGGCGCGCTCGGGCATATTCTCGTCGCCTCGCTGCTCGCCGCGCCGGCGGCGATCGTGATCGCGCGCGTGATGGTGCCCTCGGGCGCGACGGAGCGGCCGGGCGCGGCCGAGGAGACGCTGCCGCCGTCCGATACGCGCGGCCAACCTACGACAGACGCGCCTGGCGGCGCGTGGGAAGCGATCACCCGCGGCACCCTCGACGGCGCGCAACTCCTGGTCAACATCGTCGCCATGCTGATCGTGCTGGTGGCCCTCGTCGGCCTGGTCAACCAGGCGCTCGGGCTCTTGCCCGACGTGGGCGGGACCAGGATCACGCTGGAGAGAATTTTCGGCCTGGCGCTCGCGCCGCTCGCGCTCGCCGTCGGCGTGCCGTGGGACGAGGCGCTGGCCGCCGGGCGGCTGTTCGGAATCAAGGTCGTGCTCAACGAACTGCTCGCCTATCTCGAACTCGCCAAATACGGCGACGACGATCTCGGCCCGCGCTCGCGCCTGATCATGACCTATGCGCTCTGCGGCTTCGCCAATTTCGGCAGCCTCGGCATCATGATCGGCGGGCTCGCGACCCTCGCGCCCGGACGCCGCGCCGAGATCGTGCGGCTCGGGCCCAAGACCATCGTTTCCGGCACGCTCGCCACCGCGCTTGCCGGGGCGATGGCCGGGCTTTTGTGGTAGTGACCTGCTCCCCGATATGCCCTCGTTCATAGGCAGAATCCGTTCTGGTTTGCGCCACGAACGGCTGCCATCCAATTTCGCAAGGGATGCCGTCCGCTCGTCAGAAATGCTCGTCACGAATGACCTCCACATCGGAAACCACTACGATACCGGCGTAGTTTTCGAGGAGGCCAGGGGATTGCTCGATGATCCTACTCGCGATCTCCTCGGCGGCGATCACTATGATCATGACGTTGCGAAACACGTCTGACAGGTGCGCATCGTTGCGTACACCTCGGTTGCCCTTGCCGGAAACCTCGGAAACGAGGGTATAGCCCTTGGCGCCGACCGACTCGATCATCTCAATGATGGCACGGGCGCGAGCAGCTTCGACGGTGATTTCGATTCTCTTCTTCCGGTAGAGCTGCACCATGAGATGCTCCTTTGGCCTCACATGCCGGCGATCCATTGCGCGGCCGCATAATAGAGCGGAATACCGACGATCAGGTTGAACGGAAAGGTAACGGCCAACGACAAGGGAACGTAGATGGCCGGGTTGGCCTGCGGCAGCGAAATTCGCATGGCCGCTGGCACCACAATATAGGAGGCGCTTGCGGCGAGCACGGCAACCAGCGTCATCCCGCCCAGCGACAGGCCGATGGCCTTGGCCGTGATCAGTCCGACCATGGCCCCGAGCAGAGGCATGTAAAGGCCGAACGCCACCAGGGACCAGCCCACTGCTCTGAAATCACGCAGTCGGCGGCCGACAAGCAAGCCCATGTCAAGAAGGAAGACGGCAAGCACGGCCTTGAATGGATCGACGATTGCCGGCGCCATCACGGTCATTCCGTCTTTTCCGGTCATCCACCCAATCAACAGGCTACCAATGAGCAGGACGACACTGCTGCTGAGGATCACTTCGCGGGTAACATCCGCGGATAGAAGGGGCGCGCGATTGCCTGCGGCTTCAGACATGCCCCGACGGGCCAAAAGAAGCCCGGTCACGATGGCCGGCGTCTCCATGAGGGCGAGCATCGCCACGACGGATCCTTCGTAGGAAATCGAGCGATATCCCAGAAACCCGGTGGCCGCCACGAAGGTCACGACGCTGACGGAACCGTAGTGCGCCGCGACGGCGGCCGCATTCGGAACGTCGAGCCGTGTCGCGGCGCGGAGCAAGGCATAGGCAAGTAAAGGCATGCTAAAACTGAGCGCGAGCGCCAGGGCCATCGCGGCCACGACAGTGCCGCCCAAGCCGTTGGAGGCGAGTTCGACTCCGCCCTTGAAGCCGATGGCCAACATCAGATAAAGCGCCAGGCCCTTGCTGATTGGCTCGGGAATGGCGAGATCGGATTTAAGCCAGCCGGCGACAACGCCCAAAGCGAAGAACAGCACCATCGGCGAGATGAGATTGTCAAGCGCAGACTGGAGAAGTGTATCCACAGGTATTGTCCTGATGCCGTGGAGTTGAAGAACGAAGCCAAGGTTCAAGGGCGAGCTATCGCGTCACCTGCTCATGTCGCCAGAGTCGCTGTCGTCCTGTTCCACGTCGCGGGCGAGCCAATCAGATCCGGAAACCGTTCTTGGAGCCGCTTGATCCGCGGTTGAATGAAGGCGAGCGTGTCGTCAGCGTCGAACACGGGAATAAACCTCTGATCGGCACGATCCGCCGATCGCGGCCGCTCACCGAGGAGCGCCGATACGAGAGCTTCGCGCGCCTCGGCCAAGGTGTCCGGTCTTTCGTCGGAGGCGACATCGAGCCAGCACAACTGCCAGATTCCGCCCAGGCCGACCGTCTCACGGATTTGGAACGGCCCACGGCCGGAGGTCGAGATGCAATCGAAGACTTGGGGAGGCACATCCACCATCACAGCATCAACCCATATCCCGATCAGCCTGCGGTCCTGTTCCGCATGCACGGTTGGAAGCCGAGCACGCTGAAACGCCAGAAATTCTCCAGCCTCCCGGCCGGCGCGGGGAACATCATAACTGGACCGCACCAAGAGCAAGAAGCATTTGGTCACGCGCGACACCGCCAGCATCCCGTCCGAGCACGGGTGGTCAGGGCACGATTAGCCCTCCATATATCCCTATAGATGCGAACTCCATGTTACGATATATAAAACGCGAATTACATTTCGTATATTCCTGTATAGAGGTTTTGGAAAATGCCGGCAACACTTAAATCCCAATCCGACGCATTCTCCCCCGCCGGCTGGACCTTTCTGACCAACCACGCCCATGTGCTGCTCTGCCTGGTCGGGGCCCCGGAGGCGAGAATGCGCGAGGTTGCAGTCCGGGTCGGGATCACGGAACGCGCCGTGCAACGCATCGTCGCCGAGTTGGAGGAGGCCGGCTATCTCAGCCGCATGCGTGAAGGGCGCGCCAATCGGTACATTGTCCATGAAGACTTGTTCCTCCGGCATCCGGTCGAAAGCCATTGCACAATCGCCGAATTGATCGGGATGGTGACCGGAAGACGAGAGCGCTCCCGCCCCTCCCGCAAGAGCGCTCGCCGCGCCTGACGGGATTGCCTTTGCCTTCGTCTTGGGGTGACGATCGCGACGAATAAACTCCGCTCAAGACGAAACCGAGGCTCTGTCCTCGACGAACAGGTCCGCCTTCGCCGCTTCGCTGATCGCCACGACGGCAGGATGGGTCAGTTTGCGTTCGATCGAGATCGCGTAATATCTCGCCGTGACGCTGTCGGCGCGACCGATGCTCTCGGCTTCATATTGGCTGCGAATCTCGTCGGTCAGTATTGCCGGCGCGGGGAATATGCCCGCGCCCGCCTTGCCGAAGGCCTTCATCAACGCGGTGTCGTCGAACTCTCCGACAATGCGTGGCTCGATCTGATGTTCGCTGAGCCACCGCGTAAGCGCCCCCCGAATCGTTGAGCCATCGCTTGGGATCAGCATGGGTGCGCCTTGGAGGGATCGCGGGAAGTCCTTCCGATAGCGGTTGGCAAGCGCGCGCACGGCGTAAAAGGCGATCGGTGTGCGTCCGAGAGCGTGGCTGTAGCCTTTCACCCCCAGATCGGAGGGCAGCGGCCGGTCGGCGATCACGAGATCCATCTTGTGGATCGCGAGCTCCGCGAACAGCCGATCCAGCTTGTCCTCCCGGCAGATCAGCCGCACACGCCCGGCGCTATCCAGTGCCGGAGCCAGCAGGCGATAGGCGATCGACTTGGGAACCACATCGGCCACGCCCACTCGGAGCAGCATGTCGCTTCGGCCGGGACGGTTGCGCACCATTTCCTCCAGCTCTCTTCCGATCTGAAAGATCTCGTCGGCGTAGGAAAGGGTCAACTGCCCCGCCGCGGTCAGCTCCAGCCGTCGCCCGACGCGGCGGAACAGCTCGGTTCCGAGCGCCTCCTCCAGCGTGCCGACTTGGGCGCTGATGGTCTGTGGCGCAAGGCGCAGCTGCTCGGCCGCGCGCGCGATGCTGCCCGTCTTCGCGACCTTCCAGAAATAGTGGAGCTGCTTGTAATTCAACACGGCTAGCCATCATATTCGCAAAATTTTTCGACTATAACCCATATAATTGTCTGCTTTTTTCGATGATGATTCAAGCCCATATTTCGCACGTGCCTGGGGGGTGGAAGAACGAGCGATGAGAATGGCGATTCAAACGCGCAACTTTGAACTCACGGCCGAACTGCGCGAGTATGTGGAACATCGGGTGGCGTTCGCGCTGTCGCAATATTCGGACTACATTCGGGGCGCGGTCGTTATCTTGTTGGATTTCAGCGGACCGAAGGGCGGCATAGACAAGCGCTGCCATCTACGCGTACGGTTGAATGGGCTGTCCGAGATCGCCGTCGAGGAAACCGAGGCGGACTTTCATGTCGCGGTCGATCGCGCTGCGGACCGCGCCAAGCGGACACTGGTTCGGCGCCTGCGTGGCACCTTCAGTAAACAGATTCCGTGAGCGTGCGATGCGCGGCTCCCTCCATCAGCAACGTTTCTCGGCCCTGGTAGTGTCGGCTCTGCGCAAGGTGCGGGCGCGCACTTGGCTGATCCTCGGCGCCGCCATTGTCGGGATTCTCGGTCTGGTGACCTGGGCCGGGATCGCGCTGCTGTCCTGGCTGTGGGGGCTGTTTCCGACGGCAACCGAGGCAGGCAGGCGCCTTGCCAGCGATGCAATGACGCAGATCGAACAGGTGGTGCCGGGTCTGAAAGACGAGATCGTGCAGTGGGTGCCGGATCTCGTCGGAGAGCCACCGGCGAGCGACGTGAGTGGGGTTGACGTTGGGCCTGTGCCGCGCTTTCCGGGTTTGGTCCGCTCCTATTTCGCACGCGGGGAGTCAACGATCGAGGTCCGCTACACGGGGCGTGCCCCGTTCGAGGCCGTGCGCGCGCATTACATTCAAGGCTTCCAGGGCTTTGCGGCGGCGGGATACGCGCACGAGGTGAAGGAGGCCACGCCCGAGACTGAGCATCACCGCTTCAAGCGTGACCAAGAATCGATCGATCTCTTGTTGCTTCGCCCAGCGGCTGGGCGTGTCGAGATTCGCTTGACGGTTCCGGCGCAGTAGGAATTCGGGCAAGGAGTATCGCGTGAAACGCATCGCACTCTTTCTGGCAACCAACTTGGCCGTGGTGCTGGTGCTGTCGGTCACCCTGCGCTTGTTGGGGGTCGAGCCCTACCTCAACGAACAGGGCCTAGATCTCAACGCTTTGCTCGTCTTCGCGGCCGTCTTCGGTTTCGGCGGCGCCTTCGTCTCCCTGGCTCTCTCGAAATGGACGGCCAAGCGGGCGGTCGGCGCCCAAGTTATCTCTCAGCCGACGAACCCAACGGAACAATGGCTGGTGCAAACTGTCGCCCGCCAGGCCCAGGCCGCTGGCATCAAGATGCCCGAAGTCGCCGTCTACGACTCGCCGGAGGTGAACGCCTTTGCCACCGGCATGAGCAAGAACGCCTCGCTCATCGCGGTATCGACTGGGCTCTTGCAGAAGATGAGCCGGGAAGAGGCCGAGGCGGTGTTGGGGCACGAGGTGTCGCATGCCGCCAACGGCGACATGGTGACGATGGCGCTGATCCAGGGGGTGGTGAACACCTTCGTCATGTTCCTGTCCCGGGTCATCGGCCATGTGGTTGACCGGGTGGTGTTCAGGACCGAGAGCGGTCACGGCCCCGCTTTCTTCGTCACCATGATCGCTGCCGAACTGCTGCTCGGGATTCTCGCATCCATCGTTGTCCTGTGGTTCTCCCGCCAGCGGGAATTCCGCGCCGACCGGGGCGGCGCGGAACTCGCCGGCCGGCCGCACATGATCGCCGCCCTCCGCCGCCTGGCGTCGCTGCAGCCGGCGCCCTTGCCGGACAAGATGGCCGCATTCGGCGTTTCGGGGACTGCGCGGGACGGACTGATGCGCCTGTTCAGAACCCATCCGCCCTTGGATGAGCGGATCGCTGCGCTTGAAAACGCAGACGAGAATCCCCCAAACTCAAGATGAAAGCAGATGTGCAGGACTGCTGTGCGCGGGCGGCATGAAGCCGCGTCGATCAAGGAGACTAGATAATGGCCCTCAAAGACGTCTTGCTACAGGTGAGCAGCTATCCCGAACCCACTCCAGCAGCGGCGATCGAGCAAGCGGTCATATTTGCTCAAACGCTAGGAGCAAACATCTCAGCTCTGACTTTCAATATCGAAATCCCGAGAGTCAGCAACGTGCTCGCGAACACGTTGCTTGACATTCCTGGGATGATTGCGGCCGAGCGGCAGAAGAGTGTGGCGAATGCCCGGAACCTGACTGGCATGATCGAAAGCATGGCGACGGAGCGCGGCGTTCCACATGAGCAAATCATCGAGTCGTGCACGACCTCCGAAGTCGCGGCCATCGTGACCGAGCACGCCAGGATGCACGACGTCACGATGATCCCGGTCGGCGAAGAGGTGGGGCTTCAGCAATATGTCGCCGAGTGTGTGATATTCGGCTCCGGACGGCCGACGATTGTCCTCCCAGAGGGGCCGAAACGCATCGGTCCTTTGTCTCTCGACGTCATCGGAGTGGCTTGGGATTTCAGCCGACCCGCCGCACGGGCCGTCGCCGATGCCATGCCGATCTTGGAGCGCGCCAAAGCCGTGCGGGTGGTGACGATCACACAGGAAAAGACGATCGTTACCAAGCGCTCGGGGGCGGAGCTGATCAAGCATTTCGCCTGTCACGGGATCGAAGTCGGCCTGGAAGAGGAAGAGGCCGCCGGGCGAACCGTCGGTCAGGCGCTCGAAGAATATGCGGCCGCGCACAAAATCGACCTGCTCGTGATGGGAGCCTACGGACACTCCCGCCTGCGCGACTTCATTCTGGGTGGCGCGACGAAGACCGTCATCACCCACCCGAA
>JBGFSD010000032.1:0-41006 GCA_041694745.1 Pseudomonadota bacterium | reverse complement strand
AGATCGCCTACTTCCGGAAGCTCTTCAAAGAGCTCGGAAAGCAGCCACAACAGGAAGATCGCATAGAGGCGCGGGTTGGCCATCAGCTTGTCCGCGGCGAGCAGATTGATGACGCCCTTGCCGTCTTTCGACTTCATAAGGTCCTTGATTTCGAGCGCGGGCTCGCCGAAGAACTTTTCGCCGTTCTGGTTTTCGAGCACGAGCAACTGGCGCTGGATGGCGCCGACCGTGGTCGAGGTAACATTGCCGTAAGTCCTCGTGAGATCGGCGGAATTGTCGGCGATAAAGGTCAGCATCGCGCGCAAATCCTTGAGATCCAGGATCGGCAGGCCGTTCTCGTCTGCGACCCGGAACGCGATATTGAGCACGCCTTCCTGCGTGTCGTTCAAATTCATCATGCGCGAAAGCAGCAGCGGGCCCATTTCGGAGACGGTCGCACGGATCGGATGCCCCTGTTCGCCGAACAAATCCCAAAAGACGACCGGAAACTGGTCGGCCTCGTACTTCACGTCGATTTCCTTGCAGCGTTTGACGATCCAGTCCTTGCCTTCACCCTCCTGCGAGACGCCCGAGAGGTCGCCCTTGATGTCCGCTGCGAATACCGGGACACCGGCGCGCGAGAATCCTTCGGCGATCGTCTGCAAGGTCACGGTTTTTCCGGTGCCGGTTGCGCCGGTCACGAGGCCGTGACGGTTCGCCAGATTCAGACTCAGGTATTGCGGCTTCGCCGCCTTGCCGATGAAGAGCTTGTCGTCGGTGTCTGCGTTCGCCATTGCATCGCTCCTGCTGCCAGGCCTCTCGAAAAGTTATAGTCCGCCTTCGGTCAAGTTTCCAACCGCCTTCCGATTCCCAAGTCAGCGTTACAGTCAACAGGAAAATTGGAAAAAAACATTTTGACAGTGAGCCGCTTTTGCCTGACGACAGAAAGCGAAACCAAATGCCTTTGCGGACGAAGGGGGCGGCGATGCTGGCGGTTGCGAAGCGAAGTAACGTTTTCGTAATCCGGCGCGCAGTCTTTCTCTCCGCAATGCAAAATCGCTTCAATCGTTAGACAGGCCGTAGGCCGCGGCGAAGCCGCCGCGCCGTGTGAAGGAATTAAGCGTGTCGCAGAGGAGAAGTCCGTCTTATCCGATCAAGGAAATCGGCGGAATCGACAAAGCGCTGGTCGATAAACTCCGGCTCGCGCGCATTCGTACCACTGCGGGATTGCTGAAGGCGGCAAGAGACGTCAAAGGCCGCAAGGTCCTGGCGTCGAAGACCGGTATTCCAGCGATGGACATCCTCGACCTCGTCAACCGAGCCGACCTCATGCGCGTCAAAGGGCTCGGCGGCGACTATACCTGCCTCCTGCGTGGGGTCGGGGTCGATACGCTCCGGTCGCTCCGGCACCGCAACCCCAAACATCTCGCCGAGAAGATGGCCGCCGAGAACGCGAAACGGCAGGAGAAGAAGGCCAAGAACAAGAATGCGAGGCCGGTTCAGTTCCTTCCCAGCGAGAAGGCGATCCAGAAGTGGATTGAGCGCGCGCGCGAGCTGCCGATCGAGATCACATATTAACCCTCGGTACGACCCTGCTTGCGTTTTTTGCAGGCGGGCGTTCTAGTCAGGCCATGCTTGCAAAGCCGCCAGCGGGAACGCTCCGCGCCCGGGGCCGCGCGATTGCGCTGCCGGCCCGCCCGATCATCATGGGTATCCTCAATGTGACGCCGGACTCCTTCTCGGACGGCGGCGCCTACGCTTCGCTGGAAGAGGCGTTGCAGGCAGCGCAGCGCATGGTGGCGGAAGGAGCCGCCATCATCGATATCGGCGGCGAATCCACGCGGCCGGGCCACGCTCCACTCGATGCCGAATCCGAAATGCAGCGCGCCATTCCGGCGATCGCGGGACTTGCGGCAATCTCCGACGTGCCGATCTCCATCGACACCTACAAGGCGAGGGTGGCGGAAGCCGCGCTCACGGCCGGGGCGCATATCGTCAACGACGTCTGGGGACTGTCGCGCGATCCCGATATGGCGAAGGTGATTGCCGACAGCGGCGCAGCGGCGATCGTCATGCACAACCGCGAAACGGCAGACGCTTCACTCGACATATTCGAGGACATGAGGGCGTTTTTCACGAAAGCCGTGGAGAAGGCGCTGCGTGCGGGCGTGGGCAAGGATCAGATCGTGCTCGATCCGGGTATCGGTTTCGGCAAGACGCTCGAGCAGAACCTTGCAATCCTGGGCAATCTGGTGCGACTGAACGACTACGGGTTTCCCGTTCTGCTCGGCGCTTCGCGCAAATCCTTCATCAGCAAAGTTTCGCCGAGCAGCCCCGGCGAGCGCATCGGCGGCAGCGTCGTGACGACCGTCTTAGCGGCACTTGCCGGTATCTTGATCGTGCGCGTGCACGATGTCGCGACCCACATGCAGGCGCTTAAGGTCGTAGAAGCCACCGGAGCGGCGGATTGATCGGGACAATCGACATCGTAGGACTCGTGCTGTTCGCAAAACACGGTGTCGGCGAGGACGAAGCGCGGCTCGGACAGCGCTTCGTGCTCGACATCCGGCTTGAGGCGAATGTCACCGAAGCTGTGAAGCACGATCGGCTTGCGGACACGGTGGATTACGGCGAAGTGGTCGCGGTGACGGAATCGATTTTTCGCAGCAAACGATTTTATCTGATCGAGGCGGCCGCGGCGCACGTCGCTTCCGGCATTCTCGCTCACTTTCCCGAAGTCAGAAGCGCGCGCGTGACCGTAAAAAAGCCTTCGGCGCCGATCTCCGCCGTGTTCGATTACGTCGCCACCACGGTCGAACGCAAACGCGATGGCTGACGTCTATCTCGGCCTCGGCTCCAATCTCGGCAACCGCATGCAACGCCTCGCCGATGCCCGCAATAGGATCGAGCGCAAGGCAGGCACGATCACGGCGGCTTCCTCGATATACGACACCGCGCCGTGGGGGCCGGTGCCGCAGGACAATTTTCTCAATCAGGTGATACGGATTTCGACTGCACTCGAACCGCGCGAGCTGCTCGCCGTGCTGCACGAAATCGAGCGGGATGCCGGACGCGACCGGAAGAGCGAAATCCGCTTCGGCCCCCGCACGCTCGATCTCGACATACTGTTGTATGGAGATCGCGTTCTCCACGAGGAGGGGCTCGCAATTCCGCACCCAAGGCTAACGGAGCGGGCATTCGTGCTGGCGCCGCTCGCGGAGATCGCGCCCGACCTTCAGGTCGGCGGCCTCACTGTGCGCGAACTGCTTGGCCGTATCGACTCGAAAACCGTCGCCCGTTACGACCCGATCTAGGCACGTCTTGGCTTCGGCGGCTTTGCCGTGGCAAAGCTGATGGGGTATCGAGTTTGCCATGTCCGAACTTCCTTTCGCCTCCGAATTTCCCGCCGCTACCCGCGACGACTGGCGCAAGCTGGTCGACGCCGTGCTCAAGGGCGCACCGTTCGAGAAGAAGCTCGTCTCGAAGACCTATGACGGCATTCCGATCCAGCCGCTCTACGAACGCGCGCGGAATGCAAGCCGCGTCGCAGGCCGTCCGGACGGAGAGCCCTGGGCCGTCTTGCAGCGGATCGATTTCCCCGATCCGAAGGAAGCCAACCGGCAGGCGCTGCGCGATCTGGAGAACGGCGCGACCGGACTCGCTCTCATTTTCCCGAGCGCCACAGGCGATTACGGGTTTGCGTTGCCCGCGACCAAGAACGCAGTCGCACAGGCCCTGGAGAACGTCTGGCTTGAAGCCGCCGATATAGAGCTCGATATCGGACCGCTCTCCCGGGATGTGCCGGTCTGGATTGCCGAGATAGTAAAAGAACGCGGCAACGATCCGGCCAAAACGAAATTCCGTTTCGGTCATGATCCACTCGGTGCGATCGCGCTGCACGGCAGGAGCCCCGCTTCCTGGCAGGAAACCGCGCCACTGTTTGCATCCTTGATCGCAGATTTGATGAAACGCGGTTTCGGCAGCCGCCTGACCGCCGCCGACGGGCGGGTGGTACATGCCAGCGGAGGTTCGGAAGCGCAGGAGCTGGCCTATGTGCTTGCCTGCGCCGTCGAGTACCTGCGTGTGCTGGAAGCGAGCGGCATCCCGCTCGATGACGCACGAGGCGTTTTGTTTTTCCGGCTTGCCGCCGATACCGACCAGTTTCTCACGATTGCGAAATTCCGGGCGCTAAGAAAGCTGTGGGCGCGCATCGAGGAAGCATCCTCCCTGCAGCCGAAGCCGGTCTTTGTTTCCGCTGAGACGGCGTGGCGGATGATGACCAAGCGCGACCCCAACGTGAACATGCTGCGCATGACAATGGCCGTTGCGGCGGCAGGGTTCGGCGGTGCCGACGCGATCACGACAATCCCTCACACGGCGGCGCTCGGGCTGCCTGACGGCTTCGCGCGGCGCGTCGCGCGTAACACGCAGACGGTTCTCCTGGAAGAATCCAATCTTTTCCGCGTCGGCGATCCCGCCGCTGGTTCGGGCGGGATCGAGACCTTGACTTCCGAACTCTGCCAAACGGCCTGGAAGCTATTTCAGGAGATCGAGGCAGCCGGTGGACTTGCCGGAGCATTGCATTCCGGTCTCTTGCAGAAAAAAATTGCGGAAACGCGTGCCGCGCGCGCGCGCAACATCGCAACCCGCAAGGACGCGATTACCGGCACCAGCGAATTTCCGAATATCGGTGAGGGCAAGGAGACCGTGCTCGACGGCAAGCCTGTAGCGGCTGAACTGCCCTTTCCTGCCATCAGCGAGCCTCTTTCCCGCTATCGTCTCGCCGAGCCGTTCGAGGCGCTGCGCGATGCTGCGGATGCGATGGAGGAACGGCCGAAAGTATTTCTCGCCAATCTCGGCAAGGCGGCCGATTTTACCGTGCGTACGACATTCGCACGCAACTTCTTCGAGGCAGGCGGCATTGTCGCAATTTCCGGCGACGACCTCGCGTCACCGGAAGCAGCGGCCAAGGCATTCAAGGCCTCCGGCGCGAAGCTCGCCTGCATCTGCTCGTCGGATGAAATCTATTCCGAACAGGCGGAAGCCGCTGCGAAGGCAATGAAAGATTCCGGTGCTTCAGTCTGGCTTGCAGGCCGCGGCGGCGAGAAGGAAGCGGCCTACAAGGCAGCCGGCATCAGCGGTTTCATTTATGCCGGCTGCGATGCGATCGCGACGCTGAAGCAAGCGCAGAACGAGCTCTAGCTCGGCCTTTTTTGTCTTTACCGAGCAGGAATCGCGCGGGCGGTGTCCGCGCAGCGGCCGTGCTTCGTTTCGATCTGCCGGACTAACACCTGTCGATGTAAGTCATTGTAATATAAAGGCTTATTGCAGTGCGTGATTATCCCCGAAGCCGGAGTATAAATAGCCCATGAGCAAGTTGCCGGACTTCTCCAAGGTTCAGTTTCGCGAAAGCGAAATCGGAGCGCCCGTGGGTGGCGTCGAACCGTGGCTCACGCCCGAAGGCATTCCGGTAAAGTCGGCTTACGACGAGCACGATCTAACCGGCATCGATTTTCTGGACACCTGGCCCGGTATCGCGCCCTATCTGCGCGGCCCCTATCCGACGATGTATGTCACGCAGCCGTGGACGATCCGGCAATATGCCGGCTTTTCGACCGCGGAAGATTCCAACGCCTTCTATCGCCGCAACCTCGCGGCCGGACAGAAGGGACTCTCGATCGCCTTCGATCTCGCGACCCATCGCGGCTACGACTCGGATCATCCGCGCGTATCGGGCGACGTCGGCATGGCGGGAGTAGCGATTGATTCCATTTTTGACATGCGCACGCTGTTCGCGGGCATTCCGCTGGAGCAGATGAGCGTGTCGATGACCATGAACGGAGCGGTGCTGCCGGTGCTCTCGCTCTTTATCGTCGCGGGAGAGGAACAGGGAGTACCGCCGCACAAGCTTTCCGGGACCATTCAGAACGACATTCTGAAGGAATTCATGGTCCGCAATACCTATATCTATCCGCCAGCGCCCTCGATGCGGATCATCTCCGATATCTTCGCCTACACTTCGCAGAACATGCCGAAGTTCAATTCGATTTCGATTTCCGGCTATCACATGCAGGAAGCCGGCGCTACACAGGACCTCGAACTCGCCTATACGCTCGCGGATGGCGTCGAGTATGTGCGCGCAGGCATCGCCGCCGGCCTCGACATCGACAAGTTCGCGCCCCGCCTCTCCTTCTTCTGGGCGATCGGCATGAATTTCTTCATGGAGATCGCGAAGATGCGCGCGGCGCGCCTGCTCTGGGCGAAGCTGATGAAGGCGTTCAATCCGAAAGACGCGCGTTCGCTCTCGCTCCGTACCCATTGCCAGACGTCGGGCTGGTCGCTGACCGCGCAAGACGTTTACAACAACGTAACGCGGACCGCGATCGAGGCGATGGCGGCGACGCAAGGGCACACGCAATCGCTGCACACCAACGCGCTGGACGAGGCGCTCGCGCTGCCGACGGATTTCTCGGCGCGGATCGCACGAAACACGCAGCTTTTTCTCCAACAGGAGAGCGGCACCACGCGCATCGCCGATCCGTGGGGCGGCTCCTATTACGTCGAGAGACTTACTTACGAGCTTGCGAAAAAGGCGTGGGATCATATCCAGGAAATCGAGAGCCTTGGCGGCATGGCGAAGGCGATCGAGGCCGGCATTCCCAAGCTCCGGATCGAGGAAGCCGCCGCAAAGACGCAGGCGCGGATCGACGCCGGCGTGCAGGCCGTGATCGGCGTGAACAAATACAAGCCCGAGAACGAAGCCGAAATCGAAGTGCTCAAGGTCGACAATTCGGCGGTGCGCAAGCGTCAGATCGAAAAGCTCAACCGGCTTCGTGCCGAGCGCGACGAGAAGGTGCTGAAAGAGAAACTCGACGCACTGACGAAAGCTGCGCAGTCGGGTGAAGGCAATCTGCTCGCGCTCGGCGTGGATGCCGCCCGCGCGAAAGCAACCGTGGGCGAGATCTCGTCGGCGCTGGAAAAAGTATGGGGCCGTCATCGTGCCGAAATCCGCGCGATCACCGGCGTTTACAAGCGGGAGGTCGGGAATATGTCCGACGCAGTAGTCCGCGTGCAGAAGCTCGTCGAGAAATTCGAGACAGACGAAGGGCGCCGCCCGCGTATTCTGGTCGCGAAAGTCGGCCAGGACGGTCACGACCGGGGCCAGAAGGTGATCGCTTCCGCCTTCGCCGATCTCGGTTTCGACGTCGACATCGGTCCGCTGTTTGCGACACCGGCCGAGGCGGCACGGCAGGCGGTCGAAAACGACGTGCATATCGTCGGAATCTCTTCACTTGCGGCCGGTCACCTGACACAGGTGCCGGAGCTGAAGGCGGCGCTCAGGAAGGAGGGCCGCGACGACATCATGATCGTGGTCGGTGGCGTCATTCCTCCGCAGGATTACGCGGAGGTGAAGGCCGCGGGCGCCGAGGCAATCTTCCCGCCCGGAACCGTAATCGCCGAAGCGGCGGAGGATCTCCTGCGCTCGCTTTCCAAGAAACTCGGTCACGACCGCGCGGCGGCGGAATAACTTCTTGCAGGCACGACCGAAATCCGGTGTCGCTGCGGCGGACGAATACATCGAGAAGCACTACTTCTCGGTGCATGGCATGTCTTCGAGCTTCGCGGCTACAGTCGGCGCAGCTACGATGCGGATTCAATCCGAGAACGGCATCACGGGCCACTTTGTCGAGATCGGCGCTTTCGCGGGCCGCTATTTCATCGCGCTATCGCATGCCCTGAAAGACGACGAACGGGCGATCGGCTTCGATACTTTTCATTGGCCGAGCCCGAGAGTGAAGACGAAGCTCGAGGAGAACATTGCCAGATATGGCATTCCGGACCGTTCGGTTATGGCCGCTGCGGACAGCCTGACGCTCAGCGCGAAGGATATTCTGAAGCTGGCGCCGGGCAAGAAAGTCCGCTTCTTCCATGTCGACGGCGAACATACGCCCGAGCACCTCTCGAACGATCTGGCGCTTGCAGCGGCGGTGCTGGACGATCGCGGCGTGATCTGCCTCGACGACATGCTGCACGCGGGATACCCGACACTGCCGGTTACGGTGCATGAGTTTCTCAAGGGCGAGCCGTCGCTGCGCGTCTTTTGTGTCGTCGACCGCGAAGACATCGCGGCACAGACGAAATACATGATCTGCCGCGAACCGCAGTTCGATTTCTATATCGAGAGTCTGATCGCTGCATTTCCCAACAATGTCTGGCCGCTGGGCGCGGACTTCCGGTATGAGAAGAAGGCCCTGGTACTTTCGCCAGATCCCAAACTCCCCAACTTCGACGATCTGCTGTAGACAGCGGCTATGCCCAAGGCTTCCCGCGTCTCACCCGAAATTGCTGAACTCGCCCGCAAGGTTCTGGCTCGCGACCGCGCAGCGCTGGCGCGGGCAATCACGCTGGTGGAATCGAAGAAGCGCGAGCACCGTGCGAAAGCGCAGGAGCTTCTGCGCGAGCTGCTGTCCGAAACCGGCAAGGCGGTCAGGGTCGGGATTTCCGGCGTGCCGGGGGTCGGCAAGTCTACCTCGATCGATGCGCTGGGCTCGCATCTCACGGCGGCAGGCCACCGGGTTGCGGTACTCGCCGTCGATCCGTCGTCCACGCGAACCGGCGGCTCCATTCTCGGAGACAAGACGCGAATGCAGCGCCTTTCCGCCGACGAAAGCGCTTTCATTCGGCCCTCGCCCTCCGCGGGCACGCTCGGCGGCGTCGCGGCGCGCACGCGTGAATCCATGCTCCTGTGCGAGGCCGCTGGCTATAACGTGATCCTGGTCGAGACGGTCGGGATCGGCCAGTCTGAGGTCGCGGTGGCCGGAATGACGGACGTGTTTCTGGTATTGATGCTGCCCGGCGCCGGCGACGAGTTGCAAGGCATCAAGAAAGGCATTCTCGAAGTGGCCGATATCATTGCCGTGAACAAGGCAGACGGCGACAATCTTGCGCGTGCGCGCGCCGCCGCAAGCGCACTCAAGGCCGCGATTCATATTTTCTCGCCCAATGCGAACGAGGCGGCGCCAGTGCTGACCTATTCCGCCCTTACCGGCGACGGCATCGGCGGGCTCTGGGAAAACGTGATCGCGCATCGCGACCGCCAGCAGAAGACCGGCCGGCTCGCCGAAAAGCGCCGCGCGCAGGAAATCAAGTGGATGTGGACGCTTGTGGAAGAACACTTTCAGGAGCGTATCCGCTCGAGCGCGAAGATTCGTGCGCGCATTCCGGCGCTCGAAAAGGCCGTTGCCGACGGCAAGCTTCCTCCCGCCATGGCCGCCGACGAACTGGCGAAGCTGATTGGCCTCACCGACGAATGAGCCCGCCGCGCATCCGCGTTGCCGTCGCTGGCTTCGGGCCGTTTCCCGGCGTGCCGAGAAATCCTTCCGGCGAGATCGTGCGGGCACTTCCGCAGCGTCCGCGTTTTCGCACGGCGGGCGTTATCCTCGATACTGCGGTCCTTCCAACCGCCTATGGCGCGGCGCAAGCCGGGCTGGAAAAGATGCTCGCGAATAGTCCCGCTGCCGTCGTTCTTTTCGGCGTCGCCGGCAGCGCAAAGCACATCCGGGTGGAAACGCGCGCGAATAATCGCGTTTCCATTCTGCACCCCGATCATCTGCGCTTCGTTCCTGAATCCAGGAAACTTTCCTGCGGCGGAGAACCGGTTCTCAAACTTCGCGGCAGCGCCATCCGCATGCGTGCCGCGATCCGCCAAAGCGGCAGCGGGGCGGAACTTTCGATCAATGCCGGAAGCTATCTTTGCAATGCCGTGTTCTACCGGGCACTCACGGCGGCAGCGGCACATCGTCCGCCGCCGTTAACCTATTTCATTCACGTTCCGCCGGTCGGCACGCGCAGCTTTTCGATGCGGATGCTGGTCCGCGCAGGCGAAGCCGCGGTCTGGCTGGCCGCGCACGAGGCAATCAAGGCCCGCGCTGTACCGCACCGGGACGGTTAACCCGGCCCGCTTCTTGAAGCGTTCTTCCGCGGATTCCCACGCGGAGACGCGCCATGACCCTCGACCGCCGCACGCTGCTCGCCGCCATCGGCATCACAGGCGCCAGCGCACCACTCGGCGCAGCCTATGCCGCAACCGCACCCGGCGGCGGCTTCGGCATGGATGTTACGAAGTTCCGGGTCCGGCCGAACGGCCTCGATGACCAGAGTCGCGCTCTCCAGGAAGCCATCAATGCAGCGGCAGGGTCTCGCGTACCGCTGTTCTTCCCTCCCGGTGTGTATCGTGCGGGCGATCTCGTGTTGCCCTCCGGCACACATATCGTCGGCGTACCGGGTGCCTCTCGCATCCTGCTCGGCTATGGCGCATCGCTCGCCGCCAGTTCTCGCGCCGAACAGATTATGCTTTCGGGACTGACATTCGACGGCGCCTCGCGGCCGCTGCCGGAGAAACGCGGATTGCTCACGATCCGCAACACACGCGAATTCATAATGCGCGACTGTGCGGTCGTCTCGGCCGGCGGCACGGGCATTGTTCTCGAAAGCGTGGACGGCGAACTCGCGAACAACATCTTCACGGGCGCCATGAAGGCGGCGATTTTCTCACTCGACGCGACCGGGCTTGCGATCCGCAACAACACCGTCCGCAATGCCGGAAACAACGGCATTCTGGTCTGGCGCACCGAGAAAGGCGACGACGGCACGATCGTCTCGGGCAACCGCATCGAGGATATCGCCGCGCGCGACGGCGGTTCGGGACAGAACGGCAACGGCGTCAACATCTTCCGTTCCGCAAACGTGATCGTCGCGGACAACCGGATCAAGAATTGTGCCTTCAGCGCGGTGCGCGGCAATGCTGCCTCGAACTTGCAGGTGCGTGGTAACGCCGTTTCGTCGATGGGCGAAGTGGCGATCTATTCCGAGTTCGATTTCGAGGGTGCGGTCATCGCCGGGAATACGATCGACGGCGCCGCGCTCGGAATTTCGGTGACCAATTTCAACCATGGCGGCCGCCTTGCCATCGTGCAGGGTAACCTGATCCGCAATCTGGTGACGCGCGGCAAGCCTTTCGTGGATCAGGAGGCACGCGGCATCGGTATCGGAGTCGAGGCCGACACCGTCGTTTCCGGCAACGTGATCGAAAAGGCGCCGGTCGCCGGCATCTGGCTCGGCTGGAAGGAATATCTGCGCGACGTCTCGGTGACCGGAAACATCGTGCGCCAATCGCGCATCGGGATCGCCGTTCAGGTCTCGAAAGGCGCGGGCTCGGCGCTGGTCGCCGACAACCTGATCTCCGGAACCGCGATGGGTGCGATTCTCGGGATGGACGGACTGAAGCGCGTGACCGGCGACCTCTCAAGCGACAAGCAGGCGCAATATGCGCAGCTGACGATCAGCGGAAACCGTGTGCAGTAGTCAGCGCTTTCCCTTTGCGCCCTCCTCGCGAAGCGACAATACGAAATCGTACACCAGCAGGCCAATCACGAAGACACAAATGATGATCAGCGGAGGCGCCGGGACCCAGATCACCATAATCCCGAGAAAAACCGCCAGCATGCCGATGCCGACAATGCCCGAGAACAGCATAACGCCCATGATACGTTTCTCTCCGTTTTCCCTGCCGTCAGCGTTTCCGGCTTCTCTTCGGCTTGCCGACCAGAGTTTGAACCAGCCAGTTGGCGGAGCGCAATAGCCTGGCGTCGTTTCCATATCGACCGACAACCTGCACGCCGAGCGGCAAGCCTGCCTCATCGCTCATTAGAGGCACGCTCACAGCGGGCAGGCCCAGATAGGTCCAAAGCGAGCAGAAGACGGGGTTGCCGGTGCTATCGAGCCCCTTAGGGGCCACGCCGGGGGCCGCAGGCGTGATAATCGCGTCGTACTCGTCGAAAATCTCGTCGATGGAGCTGCGCAGCGCAGGGATTGCATCCAGCGCCCGCACATATTCGATCGCCCTGTGGCTCCTGCCCCGTTCGATAAGCTCCCGCAGCACCGGGCTCATCGCCGTCGCGCTCTGCTCGTAATCGCGGTGCAGATTTTGCGCCATCTCGACATCCATCACGATGCGATGGAACCCAAAGGCGGCTTCGTGACTTTGGCCGAGTTCGACCTCGGAGGCATTCTCGCCGAGCGCCTCGACGAGTTCACCGAACGCCTCCTTCGTAACCTCGTCGGCCTTATCCCAAGCGGAAGTCTTCACGAAGGCAAAACGCGGCGGCAGCGGCGGTTTGGAAACCGCCGTTTCCAGTAACGGATGCCTTGCCACTGGCCGCGTATCGGGATCTTCGCGGTCGAAGCCGAACATGGTTTGCGCGAGCAGCCCCGCGTCGGGCACGGAGCGCGCAAAGACGCCGACGTGATCCAGCGTGCGGGACAAAAGCAGCACCCCGGCCCGCGGGATCATTCCGTGACTGGGTTTGAACCCCACCACGCCGCAGAAGGACGCGGGGCGAATGACCGAGCCGTTGGTTTGCGATCCGACCGCGCCGGGCACCATGCCTGCCGCAACGGCGGCGGCGGATCCGCTCGACGACCCGCCCGGCGTGCGCGTGGCATCGTACGGGTTTCTGGTCTTGCCAGGATTGTAATAGGCGTACTCGGTCGAAACCGTCTTGCCCATGACGACCGCGCCGGCTGCACGAAGCATCGCGACCGCGGCCGCGTCGCGGCGCGGCGTCCGCCCCGCCCAGATCGGAGAGCCAAACTCCGTCGGATAGTCCGAAGTATCGAAAATATCCTTTATGCCGACAGGTACGCCGTGCAGCGGCCCGGTCGGCCCACCATGCGCACGCGCGTCATCGAGCGCCTTGGCCTGTGCCAGCGCGTGTTCACGGTCGAGATGAGCCCAAGCCTGAACCTGCGGCTCCACCTCGTCGATACGGGCCAGACAATCTGCGACCAGCTCAGCAGAACTTATTCTGCCTTCCCGGATATGTTCGGCGGCCTCGACCAGCGAATAGGCACTCAGACTCATTCACGGCTCTCCCGCTACGCCTACGCGCTGGCGACCGCACTAATTGTAGAGATAGTTCGGCAGCCAAAGCACGAGGCCCGGGAACACATAGACCATGACCATGCAGAGGAAGACCATGAAGACGAACGGCAGCGAACCGGCGAAGATGTCCGTGAGCTGCACATGCGGCGGGGCGATTCCCTTCAGATAGTACGCCGCCATTGCCATCGGGGGCGTATTGAACGAGGTCTGGATGTTCAGCGCGACGAGCACGCCGAAGAAAATCGGATCCACTTCGAACTTCGCGAGCAAGGGCAGGAAGATCGGCACGAAGATGATGATGATCTCCGACCACTCCAGCGGCCAGCCGAGCAGGAAGATGATGATCTGCGTCAGGATCAGGAACTGGACGGTGCCCATGTCGAGCGAAAGGATGAAGTGTTCCACGACCGAATGGCCACCGAGATAGGAGAACACCGATGAGAACGTCCACGACCCTATGAAGAGATAACAGACCATCGCCGTGGTGCGCGCCGTCAGGAACACCGCCTCTTTCAGCCGCTCGAAGGTGAGCGCCCGATAGGCGGCCGCGAGTACCAACGCACCCAGCGCACCGACTGCCGCCGCTTCCGACGGAGTCGCAAGTCCGAACAGGATTGCGCCGAGCACGGACAGGATCAAAATCGCGAGCGGGAAGAACGAAGTCAGCAGCGCCAGCAAAATGGTTCCCAGCGGGACGTCGGTTTCCTCCTTGGGCAATTTCGGCATCAGTTTCGGGTTGATGATCGCTCGCGCGATTACGTAGAGAATGTACAGCATCGCGAGCAGAAAGCCCGGGATCATTGCAGCGGCATAGAGCTTGACGACCGAGACCGCGGCAGTCGCGGAATAGACGATCAGGAGAATGCTCGGCGGAATCAGAATGCCGAGGCAGCCGCCGGCGCAGATGACGCCCGCGGAGATCTTCTTGTCGTAGCCCGCCTTCAGCATTTGCGGATAGGCCAGCAAACCCATGAGCGTAACGACCGCGCCGACAATGCCGGTCGCGGTCGCAAACAGCGCGCAGGTGATCAGCGCGGCGACCGCGAGCGCGCCGGGCACGTTACGCATCGAAAGCTGAATCGAGTAGAACAGCCTTTCGAGAATGTTCGATCGCTCGACGACGTACCCCATAAACAGAAATAATGGGACTGCGATCAGAACGTCGTTGGATGTAACCTCGAAGGTCTTTTGCACCAGCAGCGTGAATACGCGATTGGCAAAAATATCCTGGCCCGGCGTGTAGTAGGCATAGAAACCGAAGCCGACGCCCATTGCAATCAGCGTAAAGGCAATCGGGAAGCCCAGCATGATGATGAAGATGAAGAGCCCCAGCATCAACATGCCGATTTGCGGGTCGGTCATGTTCAGGCTCCCTTACCGCCGGTCATTTCCGGGTGTTCGCGTTTGAATTTCTGCTCCATCAGGATCGCGGTTTCCATCTCTTCGACGTCATGCAACCGCTTCGGCCAATAGCCCTGGCGAATGCAGATGATGCAACGCGAAACCTCGGCAACGCCCTGGATCAGAAGCAGTACGCCGGTCACGGGAATCAGCGTCTTGAGGGGAAACACGGGAATACCGGCCGGGCTGAAAATGCTGACTTCCCTGAACTGGATCGACATTTTCGCGAACTGCCAGCCGGCATAGATCCAGGCCAGCACCGCGGGAAAAAAGAAAATGATGTAGAGCGTCAGGTCGATACCGGCCTGTACCCGCTGGGGCCACAGCCGGTAGATCACGTCGCCGCGAACATGAGCGTTGCGGGAGAGCGTGTAGGCGCCCGCCATCAGGAACAGGCCGCCGTAGGTGATGTAGCTGAAGTCAAACGCCCAGGTCGTCGGCGCCCTCAGCAGGTAACGCATGAAGACTTCGTAACTGGTGCCAAGCGTCAGAACCAGAATGAGCCAGCCGAACGACTTGCCGACCCACATGCTGAGCATGTCTATGCCTAGAAGGATACGATTCATTTGGATTGAGTTCCGCGCTGCCGCTCACGTGTAACGGCGCCATAAACGCTTGCTTTGCCCCATGTGGCTTGGGCGGCACGCTAGCGCGCCGCCCTTGCCCATTTCAACCGGTGGATTCCCCACCGCCTCATTACATTTTCAGAACGCCCGGGAAGTGGTGATTGAAAGCACCCTTGTAATCGGTCGCGTTGAGCATGTTGTAGAAGACGACGCGGCGCACCCAGGCCTTCTGCGAGTCCATGACCTTCTTCATGAAGGGGTCATTGCCGAGCTGCGCGATCAGACCGTCCCACGCCTTGATCTGAGCGTCGAACACGCTCTGCGGCGTGCGAATCACGTTGACCTTGTCCTTGTCGATCAGTTCCTGAAGATCCTTCGAGTACTGGTCGTAGGCCTTCCACTCGTTTGCGGACGAAGCGGCTTCGGCAGCGTACTGGATGATCGCCTGCTGCTCCTTCGCAAGTCCATCGAACTTCGTGCGATTGATCATGATCTCGAAGTATTCGGTCGCCTGGTGATGGCTGCCGAGCATGTAGTTCTTGGCCACGTCCTGCGCACCGAAACGGCGGTCCGAGGTCGGGTTGTTGAACTCGAAGGCGTCGATCACGTTACGCTGCATGGCCGGCACGATTTCGCCGCCCGGAAGCTGCGCAACCGCGAGACCCATCGCCTGCATGAGGTCGGCCGCGAGACCGACGGTACGATACTTGAGACCCTTCAGGTCGTTCGCGGAGGTAACCGGCTTCTTGAACCAGCCCAGCGGCTGGGTCGGCATCGGCATCGCAAAGAAGCTCTTCACGTTGAGCTTCATGATGTTGACCTGAAGCTCTTCGAACAGCTCCTTGCCGCCGCCGTTATGAATCCAGCCGAGACCTTCGTTGGCGTTGAAGCCGAACACCGGGCCGGTGCCGAACAGCGAAGCGGCCTTGTGCTTGCCATACCAATACACGGTGACGGTATGCGCCATGTCGATCTGGCCGCCATGCACGCCGTCCAGCACCTGGAACGGATGCACGACTGCGCCGGCATGGAGCAGGTCGATCTTGAGACGGCCGCCGGCCATCTGGTTGACGCGATCGACGTACTGCTGCGCCATTTCGGTGAAGATATCGCTCGCAGGCCACGAGGTCTGAAGCTTCAGCGTAGTCGTCTGCGCGCGCGACACCTGTGGCATCGCAACGGTCGCGACCGCAGCGGCGCCGGTCAGACCGGCAGTTTTCAAGAATTTCCGGCGGCCAGCTACGGGCGCGCCCGAACCATTTTTGTTCGGCATAGATATAGTCCTCCCTGAGATCGGCCGCTCAAGACGAACGGCCGAGCCGCGGTCTTCGCCGCGTTCCGTGACAGCGCACGTAGGCGCTCAAACAATTTTGCAAAACCCGCAATGCGGTCGCAAGCCTTCATTTATCTTGCGGCGCACCATCCCGTTCGGAAATATCGGCAAATTGACGCGGCCTGACGACTGAATCAGCAAAAGCGACGTAACCCACCAGACTTTGATACGGAATGCCTATCGCGAGCGGGCTGCCGACATCCCTGCTCAGTCGGCGTTCTCCGGCTTGCAAAAAGACATGCGGAGGTTGCAGCGCGGCGAGCCCTGCCCGCTCAAACGCTCAGTAATCGAAAAAGACCGTCTCGCCTTCGCCCTGCAACACAATGTCCAGCCGGTAGGTCGCCGGATTAGTTTTACGCGCAATCAATGTCGCGCGGCGTGCTTCGGGCACCAGACCGAGCACAGGATCGTTGGCGTTGTGCGCTTCGTCCTCGAAATAGATTCGCGTGAGCAACTGCTTGAGCATTCCGCGTCCGAATACGAACGTCACGAGATGCGGCGCCTGCAGCGTATTGCCGGGGCCCGGTACCGCTCCCGGCTTAACGGTCTGGAAACGGAAAACGCCGTCCTTGTCTGTCGCGCAGCGGCCGAAGCCGTGAAAGCCCGAATCGACCGGCTTATCCTGCACGTCTTCCGGATGATCGTATTTGCCGGCGGCGTTCGCCTGCCAGATTTCGATCATGGCGTCCGGAACGGCTTCGCCCTGCCCGTCGGTGACGCGGCCCTCGACGACTATCCGCTGCCCTTGCGCGTCCCCGACAATAAGATTGCTGTCGTTCTCGTAGGGCAGGCCGAAATGGAAAAACGGGCCGACCGTCTGTGACGGCGTCTGGCCGAAACGCTGCTTGCTCAAGATCAATGCTCCATCGGGGTAGCGTTGCGGCCGCGCAGCACGATGTCGAAGCGATAGGCGAGCGCCCATTCCGGAATCGTGTTCTCCATATCAAAGCGACTGACCATGCGCTCGCGCGCTTTCACATCGGGGATACCCTGATAAATGGGGTCGAATGCGAACAGCGGATCGCCGGGGAAATACATCTGGGTCACCAGACGATTGATGAAGCTCGGGCCGAACAGCGAAAAATGGATATGCGCCGGGCGCCATGCATTCGGATGATTGCGCCACGGGTAGGCACCGGGTTTGATTGTGGTGAACTTGTAGTTGCCCTCGGCGTCGGTGACGACGCGGCCGGCGCCCGAGAAATTCGGATCGAGCGGCGCTGGATGCTGGTCGCGCGCATGAATGTACCGGCCGGCGGCGTTGCATTGCCAGACTTCCACCAGCGTATTCGGAACCGGGCGGCCGTTCTCGTCGAGCAGCTTGCCGCTTACGATGATGCGTTCTCCCAGCGGCTCGCCGGCATGCTGTTTTGTGAGATCGGCATCGACCGGCAGCACGCGACCGTGCCCATAGACCGGACCCGTCACCTCGGAGAGCGTGTGCGGAAGAATCACGAGCGGCTGCTTCGGCGCACGGAACTCGGTGGACTTGTAGGGAAGATAAAGCGACGGCGGCTGCGCGCCCTTTTCCTCGCGGTTATACGGAATGACGTCGGCCATGTTCCCTCCGTGCCGCGGGTGCGGCGCGACCTTATTCGTCTTTATTCCAGATTAGGCCGGGTGCGGAAGCCACCCCATGCCCGTTTGCGGGATCAGCTTGAAGGATTGGCCCCAAGAGCTGCGTCATTCAGGCTCGCGTAGACGTCACCGGAGTTTGCCTCCATCGGCAACCCCTCGATCCAGCGGCAGATTTCGTCAGCCGAAAGCGATTTGGGGTGGGCGAAGACCTGACTCTCCCCGAGTGCCGCGTTGAAACGGTATCCCGCCATGCCGGCGAGGCGCCTGATTGCCGCCAAGGCCACATTCCTCTGGATCGTTGTGAACTCGATCGACAGGGCGTCAATCGGCTGGGACAGACCGGAAAGCACCTCGTCTTCGAATCCTTCGACATCGATTTTTACGAAGGCGGGTTTGCCGTAGCGCACGATCAGCGCGTCGAGCGTCGTCATCGGGACCTTGATCTTGTCATCCCAGCGCTGGCCCTCCCATCCCGGAGCGGCATCGGCAGACTTGATAAAATCTTCGGAAGCCGTCGCGACGGTAGGATTGCGGGTGTTGAGCTTCAGTTCGATCTCGCCTTCACGCCTGCCGACGGCCGCTTGCACGAGCTCGAATTTCGGGTTTCTCGCGTAAAGAAATTTCAGCACGGAGCCGAGCGAGGGTTGCGGCTCTACCGCGATCACCCTGGCGCCGAGCCGGAGAAACGACCCGGCGCGGTCGCCGACGTGCGAACCGACGTCGAACGCAAGGTCTCCGCTTTCGAGAAAGCGGGCGTACATTGCATCCATTTTCCTGCTGCGGCTGCGGTCGCCATAATAGATGCGGAGCGAGCGAAGAATCGCCCGCCCCGTCGTCAGCCAGGCCAGCATGTTATGCTGCCGCTGCCTGCACGGCACGAATCTCTTCGGGCATATCGAACTCTTCCGGCATGGCGCAAAACCTGTTGCGCTCGGCCCAGGCACCGAGACGCGTGTCCGAAGTATAGACCGCGAACGGGATCACCGCGATCAGTCCGAACACGAACGGAACGAACCAGATCGCAGATTGCGGCGAAACGATCAGCACGAAAAGCAGGAGACCTCCACCGAACAGCGTGTGCGGCATGAAGGTTTTCGCCGCAGCCTTCCACGGCACGCGGTAGCCGTCGCGCTGCTGGCCGTCCCACTTGGTCCTGCGACCGAAGAGTGCAGCTACCATGAAGTAGCTCGCGGCGAACATCTGCAACGGCGCGTGGATGAAGGTAAAGGCCATGTCGATCGCGCCGCCGAGAAACAGCCGCGCGGTGCCGCCATAGCGGGCCGCGGAACGCAGCAGCGCGTCGAACACGCCGAATACGCGCGGCGCTATGAAGAGGAATATAAAGAGCGCATAGAAGCCGAGCGCCGACCATAGCGGGAAGGTCACGGCGGACGAAGCAGGCGCGAGCGCCAGCGATAGCGCCGCCAGAACCGCGAACAGCACCACCGCGCCCTGACCCACAAACATCTGAATCGCCATGAGCAGCTGGATCCAGCTCACGGGCTGAAGCCCGGGCATGTCGAGCAGTTTGACGTATTGCAGATTGCCGTTCGCCCAGCGCACGTCGCGCGCTTCGAAGTCGAGCAGCGTCGGCGGCGTTTCTTCGTAGGAGCCCATCTCTTCCGCAATCACGCGCACTTCATATCCCGCGCGACGCATCATCATCGCCTCGATGTGATCGTGCGAAAGAATGTGCCCGCCGAAAGGAGGTTTGCCGGGCAACAGCGGCAGCTTGCAGTAGTCATAGAAGGGCTGAATGCGGATCGTGGTATTGTGGCCCCAGAACAGACCGCAGTCCGCATGCCACCACGCATAGCCGGCGATGTAGGCGCGCAGGCCGTGACGCATGCCGAACTGATAGACGCGCGCGAAGAAGCTCTTCGACGGCATCCCGACGATCAGGCTCTGAAGGATGCCCAGCCGCGGGTTGGCTTGATGAATTCGAACCATCTTCACGATGGTTTCGCCGGTCATGATCGAATCCGCGTCAAGCGGAATCATCAATTCGTAGTTCTTGCCCCAGCGCTCGCAGAAGTCGCGAATGTTGCCGGCCTTGTAGCCGACATTGTTGTCGCGGCGTCGATAATAGAGCTTGGACCCGCCCGGAAACTCCTTGGCCCAGGCTGCGGCCGCTGCTTCCTCGAGCTTTGCGACATCATCGCGGTTGGTGTCAGACAGTACAAAGAAGTCGAACATGTCCGCCTGACCAGTCTTGTCGAGGCTGTGCTTGATCACGCGCAGACGCGCGAAAGCGCGGGCCGGATCCTCGTTGCGGACCGTCATCGTAATCGCCGAGCGGACGAAAACCGGATCGCTGTCGTTCGCTTTCAGAACGACCGGCGTGATTGCCGGCACCGGGCTCTTCACGAGATTCATGAAGAAGAAGCCGATCGCGGAATTCCAGAAGCCGATTGCGATCCACGGCACATAGGTCAGAAAACATGCAAGCAGCAAAAGATCCAGAAAACCAAAACCGTCATGCGCAAGAATGCCTGCCAGCCAGACCGTCATGCCCAGGATGGTGGCAATCGACAGCGCCGCGAAGATCAGCCGGCGGCGGCTGATTTCCCGGACCGACTGCGTTCCTGTCGGTGTGGTTTCTCCGGCCCCGGCATTGGCCGCATTGATAGCTGCGCCGGCTGCCGTTTTGGCGCCAGCGGATGTGGTTTCGATTGACATGTTTGGTAAAGCCGTCCCTTGCTTGCGCGTCGGTGCGTTCTCGCCGACAACCGGTACAATTCCGTGGCGAAAACGCGCTAACTCCTACCGCGTTCCGGATTTTTTGCTAAGGCCTACTGCGTGAACCCGACCGTTAAACATAAGAACAATGCCGCCCGTGCGCTTTGGTATGTCGCTCCGGGCAAGGCCGAGTTACGTCCTGCAACAATCGGTGAGCCCGGCGCGAACGGCCTGCTCATTCGCACGCTTTATTCCGGCCTTAGCCGCGGCACGGAACGCCTGATCTTCGAGGGCAAGGTACCCGAAGTCGAATGGAGCCGAATGAAGGCCCCGGCGCAGGAAGGCGAATTCCCCTTCCCCGTTAAGTACGGCTACTCCACTGTAGGCTTGGTCGAGGAAGGCCCTGCTGAACTGAAGGGCAGGCACGTATTCGCGCTCTACCCGCATCAGGACCGTTTTATCGTTCAGGCTGAACGGGCCTACGTCATCCCGGACAACATCCCGCCCCGCCGGGCGACGCTCGCCGCGAACATGGAAACGGCCCTCAATATTCTCTGGGACGGCAGTGCCCAGCCGGCGGACGACATCGTGGTCGTCGGCGGCGGCATCGTCGGGATGCTGGTGGCGAGTCTGGCGAGCCGCCTTCCGGGTGCGAAGGTAACACTTGTCGATATCGAACCTTCCCGGGAAACCATTGCGAACAAGCTGGGCGTCCGCTTCGCCCTGCCGGATCAAGCGCCGGGGGACGCCGATCTTGTTATCCACTCGACCGCATCTGCGGGCGGTCTTTCGCTCGCACTCAAGCTTGCGGGGATCGAAGGAACGATTGTCGAAGCAAGCTGGTTCGGAACCGGCATGGTGAATGTGCCGCTCGGCGATGCCTTCCACTCGCGCCGGCTGCGGCTGATTTCGAGCCAGGTCGGAAACATCTGCGCGAGCCGCGCGAAGCGCTGGACCACCCGGCGGCGGCTGGAGGCTGCCATCAGGCTCCTTGCCGACGAGCGGCTCGATGCGCTGATCGGGGAGGAAGTGCCGTTTGCCGAACTTCCGCAGCAATTGCCGCGCCTGCTGTCACCAAAAGCGCCGGGTCTCGGCGCGCTCGTCCGATACTGACATCTCGACAAGGAAAGCCTCGCCATGTACGCCGTCGAAGTCCGCGACCACATCATGATCGCCCACTCGTTCAAAGGCGAATTCTTCGGCCCCGCGCAGCGTGTGCACGGCGCGACCTTCGTCTGCGACGTCGCCTTCTTCCGCGAGAAGCTCGGACCGAACGAAGTCGTGGTCGATATCGGTGCCGCCATCGACACGCTCAAAGCCGTGCTGGCGCCGATCAACTACCGCAATCTCGACGAGGTGCCGGAGTTCAACGGCAAGCAGACCACGACCGAGTTTCTCGCGCGTCATGTCTTCGAGCAGATGAAAGCGGCGCTGAAGGCCGGTAAGCTCGGCGCCGATTCCGAAGGCGTCTCGAAAATCCGCGTGACCATGCACGAGTCGCACGTTGCGCGCGGCTGGTATGAGGCGGCGGTCTGAGCTTCATGCGCGAAGTGATCTTCGCCATTCCGGGCGATCTCGATACACCGACCGGGGGCTATCGCTACGACAAGCGGGTGATCGAGGAACTCCCGGCACTCGGCTGGCGCGTGAAGCATTTGCAGCTTTCGGCCGAATTTCCTTCGCCGTCCGATAGAGCGCTCGCGGAAACTTCCAAAGCCTTCTCAGCGATAGCACCGGATGCGCTCGTGATGGTCGACGGGCTTGCGCTGGGCGCGATCCCGCTAACCACGCTGAAGGCGCTACGGGCGAAACTCGTCGCGCTGTGCCACCACCCGCTTGCGTTCGAGACCGGCCTCACCTCCGAGCGCATCGATTATCTGCATCGCACCGAGCGCGAAGCGCTCTCGCGTTCGATCGCCACCATTGCGACCAGCCGGTCAACCGCGGAGCTGCTTTCGCGCGAGTTCAACGTCGCGGGGGATAAGCTTACGGTCGCGGAGCCGGGCACCGAACCCGCCCCGCGTGCCAAGGGCGATGCAAGACCTCCCCGCATTCTTTCTGTCGGCGCGATCACGCGGCGCAAGGGACATGATACGCTCGCGAAAGCGCTCTCGAAGATTCGCGACCTCGAATGGGAATGGCGGATCGCCGGGAGCACGGACCGCGACCCCGCCGCGATACAGACGCTCGAGCGCGAAATCGCGGACGGCAGGATCAAGGACCGAACCGCGCTCTTGGGGCCGCTCGACGACGCAGGATTGGAAAGAGAATATTCGAGTGCCGCGCTTTTTGCGCTGCCTTCGCATTTCGAGGGTTATGGCATGGCCTTCACCGAGGCGCTTGCGCGCGGGCTTCCGGTCGTCGCCGGCTCCGGCGGCGCACTGGTGGAAACCGTGCCGAAGGAGGCGGGCGCCTTCGTCGTACCCGGCAACTTCGGCGAGCTTGCGCTCGTGCTGCGCAGGCTGCTGACCAATCCTGCCGAACTCGCGAAACGCGCGGATGCGGCGTGGGACTATGCAAAAAACCTGCCGCGCTGGCGCGACACAGCGAAACGCGTTGCGGATGCGCTGGAACGCGCAAGTTCAAAGGCGCCCGCATGAGCTTCTCCGCAGAATGGCTGCGTCTGCGCGAACCGGTCGATCATCGCTCGCGCGACAAGGCGTTGCTCGCAAGAACCGCGGGCTACCTTTCCGGCAAAGACGAGCCCGTCATCTACGATCTCGGTGCCGGCGCCGGCTCGAACCTGCGCGGAACCGCGCTCTCACTCGGTCAGCGCCAGCGCTGGGTGCTGGTCGACTACGACCCCGCACTTCTTTCTGCCTCGCTCGAATTCTTGAGCGCGTGGGCGGACAAGTCGCGGCCGACCGCGGCCGGGCTCGAACTCGAAAAGGGCGGCAAGCTCGTTCGCGTGGAAGTCAAACGCGCCGACCTGAATACGAATCCCTCGCCTTGGGGAGACACGACCCCCGATCTCGTCACCTCCGCCGCGCTGTTCGATCTCGTTTCCGAAAACTGGATCGACCGCTTTTGCGCGGGGCTGGCGAAGGGCGGAGTCGCGCTCTACACGACGCTCGTGCACGACGAAACGGCGAAATGGTCGCCCCCGCATGAAGCGGATTCGGCGATGACGGAGGCTTTCGAACGGGACTTCGGGAAGGATAAAGGCTTCGGTCCTTCTGCTGGCAATCGTGCAATCGCCTGCATGGCGCAGAGGCTGAAGTCGCTCGGCTATGAAACCCAACTCGCGGACAGCGCGTGGCGTCTTTCCGCGGAGGATCGTCCGCTGCTGGAGCAACTCGCGGATGGATGGGCAGCCGCGGTTCGCGAAACCGGCGCCGTGCCGGAAGCCGCGATTCAATCCTGGCTTGCCGCACGAAAGACGAGCGGCACCAGTTGCCTTGTCGGCCACAAGGATTTGCTGGCGCTGCCGAAGTAGCTATTTTCCGGGCAGCATCCGCTGCAAGACCTCGTCCTTGCGAATGAAGTAGTGGAACAGTCCGGCGCCGATATGCATCACCATGAGCGCGCCGACGGCAAGTCCCATTGCACGGTGGAAACCGAACAGCGTTTCGGAAAGCGCGTCATTCTTGCCGACCAGCGCAGGCAGCTCAAAGAGACCGAAGAACGGTACCCGCACCCCGAACGCGTTGTAGCCGATCCAGGCGACCATCGGGGTTGCGATCAGCAGCACATAAAGCGCCCAGTGCGTGACGTTGCCTGCGAAGCGGTAGAACGCGGGAATTTTCGGCTCGGGCGGCGCACCATGCACCAGCCGGTAAATGAGCCGCACCGTCATCAGCATCAGCACGAGCGCGCCGAGCGACTTGTGAAACTCGAACAGATTGTTCTTGAAGCTACCGTCGGGAAGGCGCCCCATCATGATGCCCACCGGCACGATGACCAGAACGCAAAGCGCCACGATCCAATGCAGCGACTTTGCAACACCAGAGTATCCCTGCGGGTGGCTTTGCGGTGCCGCGGACATGCTACGTCTCCCAAAGGTTTCAGGACTCAGTCTGACGATAACAGGAGCAGCCTAGCACGGTTCCAAGTCGCGCGAAGATACCCGAAAGCTAATGCTGCAAACGCACGATGACACTGTCGGTCGCGCCGCTGGAATCGATAACGGTCAGCCGGACGAAGCCGGGACCCTCCGGCTGCCAGAAGGCGGTTTTGCGGAGGTCGGCCTCCCCGATCGGAGAACCGTCGACCAGAAAGCGATACGGCCCACTGCCGCCATTGATCTTGATCGCAATCGGCTGCGGAGGCGCTGCCGGATCGGTTCGCTCGCTTGGTTCAAGTGCAAGCTGGGCGCCGTGCAGCGGAAAAACGATTTTCAGCGGCGGCTCGGCACTCGCGAAATTGCGCGCCTCGCCGGCAGGCGTGAAGCGGCGCAAGGGGAGCGGCAGGCGCGCGGTGGATGCCACAATCGCCCCGGCGGGTGCCGCGCGCAGCGGCTCGATCTTCGGCACCGCGCGGGCGAATGCATCGAACAGAACAGGCCCGGCAACCAAGCGCCCTATCATGCCGGGGACCGGCTGACCGTCGGGGCGGCCGACCCATACCGCGATGGTGCGCTTGCCGTCGAAGCCGATCGCCCAGGCATCGCGATAGCCGTAGGAAGTGCCGGTCTTGTAGGCAATCCGGCCGAAGGCGGCATTATCCGGCGGCGGCGCACCGATCAGCACATTGCCGACGTACCAGGCGGCAACGGGATCGAGCAGCTTCGCGCGGAGCCGCTTCTCGCTCTTCGTATCTAGACGATGCACGAGCGGAAACGCTTCGCCGCCGCGCGCAAGCGCCGCATAAAGCGTCGTCAGATCTTCGAGCCGCAGTCCGAGACCGCCAAGGCCGATCGCAAGTCCCGGCACTTCGCCTTGCGGAAGCTGCAATTGCGCACCGCTGGTTTCGAGCCGCGCGAACAGCCGCTGCGGGCCGACAGCTTCGAGCAGCGCCACCGCCGGGACATTGAGCGAAAGCTGCAGCGCGCGGCGGAGCGTCACCGTGCCCTGGAAGGTGAGATCGAAGTTCTCCGGGCGCCAGTTGCCGAAGCGGGTCGGCCGGTCTTCGATCAGCGTTTCAGGATGAGCCGTACCGTCCTCGAACGCGAGACCGTAGATGAAGGGCTTGAGCGCCGAGCCCGGCGAGCGCACCCCGCGGGTCATGTCGATCCGGCCCGCACGCTCGATGTCGTTGAAATCGGCGGAGCCGATGCGGGCAAGCACTTCTCCGGTTTCGTTGTCGGCCACGAGTATCGCGACCGATACGCGCGGGCCGAGCGCCGGAATTTTCTCGCGCACGAGTTCCTCTAGGCGGCGCTGAATGGTCGCGTCGATCGCGAGATGGTGGCGCTGCAATTTCGGGAAAGCGGCAATCGCGGCCTCCGACGCGTGGGGAGCGAACTGAGGCAACTCACGACGTACGCGCGGCACTATCTCTTCGCGAGCGCGGGCCGCTTCCGCGACGGTGATAACGCCTGCGGCCAGCATCCGGTCGATCACGCGATTGCGTGCCCGGGTCGCCACTTCCGCCGCGCGATCCGGACGCCGCACTTCCGGCGACTGCGGCAATGCCACGAGCAGCGCCGCTTCGCCGGTCGTCAGCCGCAAGGGCTCTTTTCCGAAGTAGGCGTGCGAGGCCGCGCGCACGCCTTCGAGATTGCCGCCGAAGGGCGCGAGGGTCAGGTACAGTTCGAGAATTTCCTGCTTGGAAAGCCGGGCTTCGAGCTGCATCGCGCGCACGATCTCGGCGAGCTTCGCAGCCAGCGTGCGCTGCTTTCGCGGCTCGATCAGGCGCGCGACCTGCATCGAAAGCGTGGAGCCGCCGGAAACAATTTCGCCGTTGACGGCGAACTGCCAGCTTGCCCGGAGCAAAGCGAGCGGATCGACCCCGATGTGCTCGCGGAAGCGCCGGTCCTCGTAGGCGACCAGCATTTCCAGATAGCGCTTGTCGACCTGATCTAGCTTTGCTGCCAGCCGCCAGCGCCCGTCGGGAAGCGAGAAAGGCCGCAGCAGAAATCCGTTGCGGTCGACGACTTCGACCGAGCGCAGAATCTGGGGCGGCGGCGGCGCGCTGGCGCGGATCAGAAAGACGGCGCCGAACGCGCCCGCGAGCAGTGCGAGCGCGCCCGTGCCGATCCGTATGACCAGCCGCTGCCGCATCATCGCGACGCCGGCACCACTTCCAGCGTGCCCGCTTCGGTGCGTGCGAAGCGGTCGGGGCGATACATGTCTTCGATCATCGCCGGCGGATGCGCGTATTTTCCGGGCGATACCGCGCGCACGATATAGGCGACCGCGATCGGATTTTTGTCGCCGTCGCGGCGGTCGAAAGCCGCGACGAAACGGTCATCACGGAACTCGGAGTGGGTCGTTTCCGACATCTGACCGAGCCATTTCAGATTGCCGGTTTCGCCGCCCGCGACGAGCCGTGGATTGTCGATCTCGAACCCCGCCGGCAGGAAATCGACGAGCAGCAGACGGCCTGCCACAAGCTCTGTCGGAACCGTGCGCAGCACGACCACCATGCGTTCGTTCTGGGTGACTTTCGTAACATCCGCAATCGGCGTGCCGTCGAGCATCCGGTAGGTGCGGCTGATCTTGAAGCCCTTCTCGGCCGCCGGTTCGGCGTCCACCGGCGCCCCGCGAATGCCGATCACGACCTGCACCGGACGATCGCCGTTGTTTGCGATACGGATGGTTTTTCCCTGCAGATCGGTGGCGCGGATCGTGCGGAAATAGTTGCCCTTGTGCTCGGTGCCGTCGATCGAGAGCGAGACGCGCTGGGCTTCCCTGGCGAAAGCGCGGGCCGCCAGCACCATCCATGCATTCTCCTGCGTGCTCGTGTGCGGGGTTACCGCGCGCGCAAGCTGCAGGCGGGTGAGCGCGACGCGAACCGTATTTTCGACGCCGGCTTCGGTTGCGAGCGCCACAATGCCCGCCGCATCGCGCAGCGGAGAGCCGTAGTCGTCGCGTCCAGCAACCGGCGCCAGCTCGTCTCGCGGCAGGACTTCGAGCGCCGCATTGAATACCTTTTCGGCGCGCAGCTTGTCTCCGTGAAGCGACAGCGCCGCCGCAAGCTGTCCGCGCGAGAGCGGGGTTACAAGATCCTCGAGTTTCGCGTCCGCGAGATAGCGCAGATCGCCTACCGGAGCGACACCGTTGCGCGCAAGAACATAGAGCGCATAGGCGATCGCTTCGGTGTTCTGATCGCCGCCGCGGTTGCTGCCGAGCTGCACCGCATTGCGGAGCTTGTTCAGCGCGAGCTTGAACTGCGCCTCCGGAACGCTGAAACCCTTCTCTCGCGCGCGCGTAAGGAAATCCGTGACATAGGCGTGCAGCCAGGTGTCGGCGGCGCTCGAAGAACTCCAGAGGCCGAACGCGCCTTCGGAATTCTGCCGCGCCAGCACGCGCGTAATCGCCTCCTTGATGCGCTCGTCGATGCTCTTGTCGAGCGCGAGCTGGTTTTCCTGCGCGAGTTCGTTGACATAGAGCAGCGGCAGCGCGCGGCTCGTGATCTGCTCCGAACACCCATAGGGATAGCGATCCAGCGCGACCAGCAGCGACGGCACGTCGATGCCGTTCTGCGGCGAGACCGTGATCGATAACGCACCGGTGCCGGGGACGACGTCGGCGAGCAGATTGCTGTCGATCACGATGCTTTCCCCGCGCGCAAGCTCGCGCACGGTGCGCCGTTCGATCGCCGGAAAGGCCGGCCGCGTCAGCAGCGCATACTTGCGCTCGATCGAAAGCCCGTCCGGACCGCTGATGCGAACGCTCAGCGAAGCCGGACCGACGCCCTTCCCGATCAGATCGAGCGTGAGCCCGCGGCGCGCGTTCGCCGCGAGATTGAGCTTGTGGCTCGAAGCCGAAACCTCGGCCGCACCTTCCGTGACGAGATCGACCTGATAGTCGCCGGCAGGCGCTTCGACATTCGTGACGTCGAGCCGCAAGGTCGAGCGGTCGTTCGCAGCCAGGAAGCGCGGCAGCGTCGCCTGCACGACCACCCGATCGCGAATGATGACTTCGGATGCCGCGTGGCCGAGCTTGTCCGCTGTCCAGGCGACCGCCATCACCCGCACGCTGCCGTCGAAGGCCGGCACCTCGAACTTCACGTTCGCCTTGCCGTCCTTGTCGAGCGCGACGATGCCGGAATAAAGCACGAGCGGCGCCTGCGACGGCGGATTGCCGGCCATGTTCATGTCGGCGGCATCGCCGCCCTGCCGGATGCGTCCGCGGGTGCCCTGCATCCCGTCGATCAGCGCGCCGTAAAGATCGCGGATGTCGCCGGAGAGGCGGCGCTGCCCGAGGTAATAGTTGTCGGGCGCGGGCGACTTGTAGTTCGTCAGGTTCAGGATTCCGACATCGACCGCGGCAATCACGATGCGCGCATCGGTGCCGTTCAGTCCGCTGATCGTCACCGGAACGTCCCACACGGTATTGGGGCGGATCTGCGCCGGAAGATCCATCTTCACGTTGAGCGTCCGAGCGGTACGGCCGACGCCGAACCAGGCGACGCCGATGGCGCGGCTCGGCATGCGGCTCTTCTGCACATCGAGCGGACGATGGTGGAACGCGACCACATAGGCGCCCGGACCCCAGTCCGTGCCAACGCGGAACGTCACCCGGGTACCGTTCGCAGGCACCTGCACCTGCTGCGTGGCAAGCACTTTGTCGTCGCCGACAACCATAATGGTCGCAGCACCCTCGGCACGCGGCGCGATGGACACCGTCATGGTCTCGCCCTCGGCATATTCGGTCTTGTCGAGCGAGACTTCGAGACGATCCGGCGTATCGGCGGATGTCTCGCCGTACCAGCCGGCATCGAAGGCGTAGCTTGCCGCCGGGCCGTTCGCTTCCGGGGAGGTGATTTCGAGGCGATAGCGGCCGTAGGGTGCATCCGCCGAGACTGTGACCGGCTTGTCCGCGGCGGTGTTCAGCGTGCCTTCCGCGATCTTGCGGGTCTGGCGCACGGGCTCGTAATCCCAGGAGCCGGAAACGCGATACCATTGGTAGCGGGTCTCGACCTTGTAGATCGCCCATTTGAGATTCTGCTTTGCGATAAGCCTGCCATCGGAGCCGGCGAGCACGACGTCGAATGCAGCCTTTTCGCCCTCGCCGACTCGGCCCTTGAAGCGCGGACGGATTCCGATTGCCGGCGTTTCCGAGGCGATCGGCATGACGATACGGCGCTCGATGGCGCGGCCGCCCGGCTCTTGCATGCGAATGGTGATCTGCGCCTCGAGCGGGCGCGACGTGCGCGGCAATTCCGGCAGCGCGATCGAAAGCTCGGCCTGTCCCTTTGCGTCGGTCTTCGGCAGGTCCGAAACCGGCCGGCGGATCGGCGTGAAGGCTTCGTCGGTCAGACCGAAGCTGAAACCCTCAAAGCCTCGGCGGTTTTGCGTGGCACGAACTTCGATCTCGCCTTCGAGATCGAGCGAGGCAGCAGGAGGACCGAACAGATAGCGTCCTTCCAGCGTCGCCTGCGCGGGCTGGTTGACGGCGATCTCGGACGTCTTTGCCTTCAGATCGAACTCGATGCGATCCGGAACGTAGTCTTCGACGAGGAACGCCACCTCGCCCACGGGTGCGGCTTTCAGGTCGGCATAGGCGCGCAGCCGCCACGTTCCGGTCGTAGCACCCGGGAGGAGCGGCATGTCGAAACTGCGTCCGCCGATTTCATCGGCATTCAAGACAATGCGACGATCCTCCGCGCCGTCGGGACGCGACAGCACGAAAGTGAGCGGCACGCTGATCGCCTTCGCCTTGGTATCCCGCAACAGTGCCGTAACATGCACCGTTTCGCCGGAGCGATAGACGCCGCGTTCGGTGAAGACATAGGCATCGAGCGGCCCCGGCGTGACGCGGCCTGCAACACCGCGGTCGGCGAGATCGAACGGACCCTCGGTCAGCGAAAGAAACGCGTAATCGGCGCCCTTGCGTTCGGCGATCAGCACCGCCGGCGAAAGTCCGCCGCTGCCGCGCACGAGACCGGCGTCGAATTTCGCGAACCCTTGTGCATTCGTCGTGATGACGCCGAGCACTTCGTTGTTTTTCGCAAGGAGTTTCAATTCCGCGTCGGCAACCGGTTTCGCCGTGCCGAGATCGCGCACGAAGACGTGGAGACCGTCGGCCGCCGTGATCGCAGTCAGACCGAGGTCGGAAACGACGAACCATTGCGTCGCAAGACCGGAATACTGTTCGCGGCCGGTGGTATCGGCCGGCACCGCGGTCATCACATAAACGCCCGCACGCAAGTCCTTGACCGCCTCGTCGATCGGAAATGCGGTCGTCACTTCCTTGTTCAGTTCCGACGCAACGTCGAGTTCGCCCGAGAAGACGAGCGCACCCTGATTCTCCGCGAGCCGGCCGATTTCGTAGCGCGACAACGACTGGCGGAACTGGCCGTCGAGCGCCGACGGAATCAGCGAACGCTCGCCGATCCGCACGATCTGGACGTTCAGTTTCTTTGTGTTGACCGAAATAACCGGGATACCGCGCTGGCCGGTGCGCGGCAGAACGTAAGCGCGGCCGGTGAAGCGCGCATCGGGCTTGCGGTCGCGGACGTAAATCTGAAGTTCGGCTGTGTTGCCGAGCGCTTCGCCATTCCTCGCAGGAATGCCGCGCCGCGCAGTAACGGCATAGGTCTCGCCATGGCGCAGCCCTTCGATGCAGATCTGCTGCTCGTTGGCGGTCACCGAAGGCTTGTCGATGCCCTGCACGGAAATGAACGGCGCGAAATCGACCTTGGCGGCGAGCGGGTCGGAGAACTGGATACAGGCGCGAGGCGACGCCACGTCGGCATCGACCGAATAGTCGAGCACGCGGAAGCCGTGCGTCTCTCGCAAATTTTCGTAGAATGATTTCAGCTCCGCAGTCTCGCGGCGCTCCAGTGCGAATTTCAATGTGTCGAGCGCCGGACGCCACAACTCGCGGTCGGCGTAAATGCGGCCGACGATCTCGAGCGCCTCGGATTCCTGCGCGCGGTTGGCGGTACGGCGATAGGCGATATAGGCCGCGGAGGCGGTGCGGTCGCGGATGATATTGCGCTCGGCAGCGTTCTGCGGCCGGATATCGCCGAGCGCGCGTGCGTAACGAAGCCACAGGCTCGCATCTTTCTCCGCGTTGACGGCGATCTCGCCGAGGCGCTGCGCATGGGTGCGGGCGTCGTTCGCGGTGCGCGCCGCGTCCGCTTCCTTGCGAAGCTCTGCCGGCGAACGCGGTCGACTCGCCAGTTCGCGCTGGAGCTGCGCCTCCAATCGCGCGGCACCGGCGTTCAGATCGGAGCGGGAGAACGATTTTTCCTGTGACGACGCCGAAACAGGAACGAGCAGTAACACCAAGGCCGCCAGGCCAAGGAACGAGTTGCGCATCGAAAACTCCCCAGAAAAATCCACGCCGGATGCCTCGCCAGCACCAGACCGACCGTATGGTTTGCATGGTACTTGGGCAATCGCGACCGCTTCGTGGCGAGCCAGTCCGGTAGGGACAATTTTTCGTTATTGCCGCGCGATAAAACGTGATTGCGCAGTGGGGTCCCGGTCGCGCTACTATGCGGCACCGATACTGGGGAGCCTGACATGAAAAAGATTCTCGCCGTCGTGGCTATCGCCACGGCAACGTTCGCCACCACAGCTTTCGTTACACCCTCGACAGCGGAAGCAGCGTATTGCGAGGCGCGCAGCCGCTACGCCAGCGGCTGGGGTCAGTCGCAATCCGTGCGCAGGGCGAGGGAGCGCGCGCTCTACGAGTGTGCGATCCGCACGCCGCGCGGCTACAACTGCTACATCACGCATTGCCGCTACTGAGCCGATAAGCGGTCAGCGCCGAAAGCCGGGCCGCCCTTACGGCAGGCCGGTTTGTTCGTTTCCGCGCGGCGGAACGAGGCCCGCGAACGCTGCGTAAGCCCGCGGCCCGGCGCCAACGGGCTTTCCGGTCCCAGACCGGCGCGCTAAGACTGCACGCTGCACCTTCGCAATGTCTGCCGGAGACCGCAGCTATGCCGCTCGAAACCTTCCGCAACGAAACACGCGCCTGGCTGCAGGCGAACTGCCCGCCGGGCATGCGCAAGCCCTCGCGCGGCGAGCCGGACATCTGCTGGGGCGGGCGAAACTGGGTGTTCCAGTCCGAAGACCAGAAAATCTGGCTCGAGCGCATGGCGGCGCGCGGCTGGACCGTGCCGCTGTGGCCCAAGGAGTATGGCGGCGGCGGGCTCTCGCGCGAGGAGGAAAAAATCCTGCGCGAGGAAATGCGCGCGATCAACGCACGCTCGCCGCTGGAGAGCTTTGGCATCTGGATGCTGGGGCCCGCGCTCCTGCGATTCGGCAACGAGGCGCAGAAAAAGGAGCACCTGCCGAAAATCGCGCGCGGCGAAATCCGCTGGTGTCAGGGCTATTCCGAGCCGGGTGCCGGCTCCGACCTCGCCTCGCTGCAGACCAAAGCCGAAGACAGAGGCGACCATTTTCTCGTCAACGGCCAGAAGATCTGGACCTCCTATGCCGACAAGGCCGACTGGATCTTCTGCCTCGTGCGCACCGACCCGGCCGCGCCAAAGCACAAGGGCATCTCGTTCGTGCTGTTCGACATGAATACGCCGGGCGTTTCGACCAAACCCATTCTCCTGATCTCCGGCAAATCGCCGTTCTGCGAAACCTTCTTCGATAACGTGAAAGTACCGAAGGAGAATCTGGTCGGTACGCTCAACGACGGCTGGACGATCGCGAAATATCTGCTCACGCACGAGCGCGCCTCGATCGGCTCGGGACTGTCGCTTGCCGGGATGCGCTCGCTGCCCGCGGAAGCGATCAAGGCCTTCGGCCGCGACGCAAGCGGCCGGCTCGACAACCCCTTCGTGCGCGAGGAGGTGATCCGCGCCGAGATCGACGGCCGCGCGCTGCTAGCTACGATCGAGCGCTACCGCGCCGAGGCGAAAGCCGGCCAGGGCGTCGGTGCGAAGTCCGCGATCCTGAAATATGCAGGCACGGAGTTGAACAAGCGCCGCTACGAGGCTTTCATGACCATCGGCGGCTCGGATGCGCTGGAATGGGAAAGCACGCGCTCCGAAGAGGGCACGCTCGCGCGCGAATGGCTGCGCACCAAGGCAAACTCCATCGAGGGCGGCACTTCCGAAATCATGCTCGGCATCGTCGCCAAGCGAATCCTAAATCTGCCGGAGGCCTGACATGATCGCGCTCGACGAAGACCGGATCATGCTGCGCGATTCCGCGCGTGAGTATCTCGCGGACAAATCGCCGGTCTCCGAACTGCGCAGGCTGCGCGACACCAAAGACAGGGATGGCTTCAGCCGCGATCTTTGGCGCGGCATGAAGGACATGGGCTGGACCGGCATGCTGATCGACGAGGCGCATGGCGGCTCCGACTTCGGTCATGTCGGCATGGCGCTAGTCTGCGAAGAGATGGGACGCACGCTCGCGGCCTCCCCTTTCCTATCGACCGCGGTGATGGCGGCGACTGCGATCCGTCGCGGCGGCTCGGAAGATCAGAAGAAGAAATGGCTGCCCGCGATTTCAGAAGCGAAGGCGATTATCGCGCTTGCCGTCGATGAAGGCCGCAAGCACGCTCCCGAGAAGACCGCTTTGAAGGCGGAGCTGGCCGGCAATGCCTTCAAGCTCAACGGCGACAAGACCTTCGTGGTGGACGGCCATGTCGCGGATGCCATTATCGTCGCCGCCCGCACCGAAGGCGAGCCCGGCGACCGAAACGGCATCTCGCTGTTTCTGGTCGATGCGAAGGCGCCCGGCATTTCCATCGAGCGGGTGATCGGCGTCGACAGCCGCAACAATGCGCGGATCAGGTTCGAGAACGTGACCGCGGTCGATGCGCTGGGCGAAACCGGCAAAGGCTTCGGGCTGCTCGAAAACGCATTGAACGCAGGACGCGCCGGCGTGGCCGCGGAATTGCTCGGCGTCGCCGGCGAGAGCTTCGACCGCACGGTCGCGTATCTGAAGGAGCGCAAGCAGTTCGGCAAGCCGATAGGCGCGTTTCAGGCGCTCCAGCATCGCGCCGCGCATCTGTTCGGGGAGATCGAGCTTTTGCGCTCGCTGGTGCTTGCGGCCTGTGTTGCGCTAGACAAGTCTCCGGACGCGGCGGGTGCAGCCGTAAGCGCCGCTAAATATAAAGCCTGCGAGGTCGGCAGGCTTGCGGTTTCCGAAGCGGTGCAGATGTTCGGCGGCATGGGCATGACCGACGAAGTCGATATCGGCCTCTTCATGAAGCGCTCCCGCGCCGCGCAGGAATTTCTCGGCGACGCCTATTTCCACGCCGACCGTTACGCGCAGAGCCAGAAGTTCTGATCATCAAGAACAAGAACGTACCGAGAGGAAAGCAATGACCATCCGCTTCGACAATCGTGTCGCCATCGTCACCGGCGCCGGCAACGGCATCGGTAAATCGCACGCGCTATCGCTCGCCGCGCTCGGCGCGAAGGTGGTGGTGAACGATCTCGGCGGCGGGCGGGACGGCTCCGGCGGTTCGTTGTCCGCCGCGGAATCTGTCGTGCAGGAGATCGAGGCGAAGGGCGGCGAGGCGATGGCGAACGGCGCCAATGTCGCCAAGTTCGACGAAGTGCAGGCGATGGTCGCGGAGGCGAAGAAAAAGTGGGGCCGCGTCGATATCGTCGTGAACAACGCGGGCATCCTGCGCGACAAGACCTTTGCCAAGATGGAGCTCGAAGATTTCCGCACCGTGCTCGAAGTGCACCTGATGGGTTCGGTGAACTGCTGCAAGGCGGCCTGGGAAACCATGCGCGAGCAGAACTACGGCCGCATCGTGCTGACCTCGTCATCATCCGGCCTGTTCGGCAATTTCGGGCAGTCGAACTATGGGGCTGCGAAGGCGGCGATGGTGGGGCTCATGAACGTGCTGCATCACGAGGGGCAGAAATTCAACATCCGCGTGAACACGCTTTCGCCCACGGCAGCCACGCGCATGACCGAGGAACTGCTGCCGCCGAACGTGCTTTCTCTCATGCAGCCGGAAGCGATCACGCCCGCCGTGCTTTATATGGTGAGCGAGAACGCCCCTTCCCGCACCATCATGGGCGCCGGCGCCGGCGTCTATTCGGTGATCCGGATCGTCGAGACGCAGGGCGTTTACTTCCCGCCTGATCAGCGCACGGCGGACGCGATCGCCGCAAAGTTCGCGGAAATCTCCGACATCAAGACCGCGCAAATTCTCGAAGGCGCGTTCCAGCAAACGCAGAAGTATGTAGCGATGGCGGCGAAGGCCGCCGGCATCGATCTGTCGCAGAAGTAACGCCGTCCGTCGTTCGCTTTCGCGCGCTGCCGCGCGGGGCGTTGGCGCCTTAATCGTCATGGCCGGGTTTGTCCCGGCCATCCACGCCTTTACCGCGCTGATAGGTTGTTAAGATTTGGATGCCCGGCACAAGGCCGGGCATGACGGATCATTGAGTCAGCGGCAGAACTTGTTATACCGCTCGATGCATGCCTTCAGCACTTCGTCGCCGGGGCGTTTCCACCAGTCGCCCGCGGAGAAGATTTCCACCTCCTGCGGGCCGTGAAAGCCGGCCGCTTCGATCATGCGGCGGAAGCCTTTGAGGTCGATCACGCCGTCGCCCATCATGCCGCGGTCGAGCAGCAAATCCCTGGTCGGCACCAGCCAGTCGCAGATGTGATGCGCGAAGATGCGCTTTTCCTCGCCTGCGCGCGCGATCTGGGCTTTCAGTTCCGGGTCCCACCACACATGATAGACGTCGATCGCGACGCCGACGTCCGGCCCGAGCTGCAGGGCGATGTCGAGCGCCTGTTTCAGCGTGTTCACGCAGGCGCGCTCGGCGGCATACATCGGATGCAGGGGCTCGATGGCGAGCGGCATTCTTGCGCCGCGCGCGTGGTCGAGTATCGCGGAAATGCCTTCGGCGGCCTGAAGCCGCGCGCCTTCGATATCCTTCGAGCCCTGCGGCACACCGCCGACGACCAGCACCAGACATTCGGCGCCAAGCGTCGCTGCCTCGTCGATCGCGCGCTTGTTGTCGTCGATCGCAGCGGCGCGGCCTTTCGCGTCGGCAGCCGTGAACATGCCGCCCCGGCAATAACCGGTGACCTGCATGCCGTTGTCCTTGATGACTTTCGCGGAGTTGGCGAGGCCGAATTTTGCGACCTGATCGCGCCAGGGATCGATGGCTTTGATACCGAGCTTCGCGCAGGCCTCGACGGCCTCGCCCAGATTCCATTGTTCGCGCACGGTGGCGAGATTGATCGAGAGGCCTTCCGCGTTCATTGTCAGCCGATGCCGTGAACGGCGAGCAGCTTCTTCATGCGCGATGCGGCGAGTTCTGGATCGTGCAACACCCGAGCCTTATCCGCGAGTCGGAACAGTTCGGCAAGGTGCTGGATCGAGCGTGCGCTCTCCTGCCCGCCGATCATCAAAAAGTGGTCCTGCTGGCCGTTGAGCCAGGCGAGAAACACGATGCCGGTTTTATAGAATCGCGTCGGCGCCTTGAAGATGTGGCGCGAGAGCGGAACGGTCGGCTCAAGAATGCCGTGAAAGCCCTGCAGGTCGTTCTTCGCAAGCCGCGCGAGACCGGCGGAAGCCGCCGGCGCGATGCCGTCGAAGATGCCCAACAGCGCGTCGGAGTAACCCTCTTCGTCGCCTGCGATCAGCTCGGCGTAGTTGAAGTCGTCGCCGGTATACATGCGCACGCCTTGCGGGAGGCGACGGCGCATTTCGATTTCTTTTTCCTTGGAGAGCAGCGAAATCTTCACGCCGTCGACCTTGGCGGCGTTGCGCGCGATGATGTCGAGGCAGACGTTCATCGCCGCTGCGTGATCGTCCGAACCCCAGTAGCCCTTGAGCGCCGGGTCGAACATCTCGCCGAGCCAGTGCAGGATCACCGGCTGTTTCACCTGACTTAAGATTCGGTCATAGACGCGCTTGTAGTCTTCCGGGCTCTTCGCAGCGTAAGCGAGCGCGCGGCTCGCCATCACGATCAGGCGGCCGCCGAGCCTTTCGATCGCTTCGATCTGCCGCTCGTAGGCGCGGATGACGTCATCGACGGAAACATCCGGACCCGGTGCGATGTGATCGGTGCCGCAGCCGCAGGCGATCTTCACGCCGGGACGCGACTTCGCCGCTTCCAGCGCGCGTTTGATCAGTTCCTGCGCGCCGCTCCAGTCGAGGCCCATGCCGCGCTGCGCGGTGTCCATGGCTTCGGCGACGCCGAGGCCGAGGTCCCAAAGATAATGACGGAAGGCGATGGTGCGGTCCCAGTCGATCGCGGGATCGACCCAGGGATCGTTGTCCGCGAGCGGATCGGCGACGACGTGTGCGGCGGCAAAGGCCACGCGGTTGAACGCCGCGATCTCTTCTTTCGACGGAAACCGGATCGGCTCGCCGGTCGTGTAGGGCACAAGTTTCCGGTCGAGGCCGGGAAGCGAAAGCGTCGCCATTCGTCACACTTTCAGTTCGGGAACGTCCAGCCAGCGGCGCTCGGCCCAGCTTTTCAAGCCCAGTTCGGCGAGCTGCACGCCTTTCGCGCCCTCGAGCAGATCAAATTTCCACGGCGCGCCTTCGGCAAGATGGCGGATGAAGCCTTCCCACTGCACCTTGAAGCCGTTGTCGTAAACCGTGTTGTCCGGCATCTCCTCCCACTGGTCCTGGAACTTCATGGTCTGCGGTTCGTCCGGATTCCAGACCGGACGCGGCGTGTTGACGCGATGCTGGGTGTAGCAGCGCGTCAAGCCCGCGACCGCGGAGCCGTGCGTGCCGTCGACGTGGAAGGTGACGAGATCGTCGCGCTTGACGCGCGTGACCCAGGAGGAATTGATCTGCGCGATCACGCCGCCTTCGAGTTCGAAGGTCGCGTAGGCGGCGTCGTCGACATCCGCTTTATACGTTTTGCCCTGCTCGTCGACGCGCGACGGGATGTGGGTGGCGCCGAGACAGCTCACGGCCTTCACCTTGCCGAACAGATTGTCGAGCACATAGCGCCAGTGGCAGAGCATATCGAGAATGATGCCGCCGCCGTCAGCCTTGCGGTAATTCCAGCTCGGCCGCTGCGCCGGCTGGCCCCAGTCGCCCTCGAACACCCAGTAGCCGAACTCGCCGCGCACGGAGAGAATCTTGCCGAAGAAGCCGGACTCTTTCAGGAGCTGAATCTTGCGAAGGCCCGGCAGGAACAGCTTGTCCTGCACGACGCCGTGCTTGATTCCTTTTTGCTTCGCGAGTTTTGTGACCGCGAGCGCCTTGTCGAGCTGATCCGAGATCGGCTTTTCGCAATAGACGTGCTTACCGGCGTCGATCGCTTTCGTCAGCAGATCGGTGCGCATCTGGGTGGTCGCGGCGTCGAAGAACACCGTGTCGTCTGGGTTTTTCAGCGCGGCGTCGAGATCGGAGGTCGATCGCTCGATGCCGTACTGTTTGGCGAGTGCGGCCACCTTCTCCGCGTTGCGGCCGACGAGAATCGGGTCCGGCATCACGCGGTCGCCGTTCGACAACTGTACGCCGCCCTGCTTGCGGATCGCGACGATCGAGCGGACGAGGTGCTGGTTCAGCCCCATGCGCCCGGTGACTCCGTTCATGATGATGCCAAGGCGCTGCGTCGCCATTTTTCGCTCTCCCCGGAAGGTTTTGCTTGAATGGCCGTCGCCTGCGGCCTTAAGTAACCAATTGGTTACAAGTACGACGGCGCGGGTTTTCCGTCAATAGCGGGCTTCTTTGAGCGCGATATAATCCGAAAACCGGTACCCGCTTTTTCGGGATCATGCTTACGGCCGCAAATAGCCGAGGACCACATCGACCAGATGCCGGCCCCTCGCCTTGATGTTTTCCGGCGCGGTCAGGTCGCGGCCGAAGATCGTGGAAAGCGTGTAGCGGTTCGACATGTAGAAGAAGCCGAGCGCAGCAATGGAAATATAAAGCTCGACCGGGTCCACGTTCCTGCGGAACATCTTCTGCTTCGCGCCACGCTGCAGCAGATCGTCGATCATGCCGACCAGAGGCGAGTGCAGCTCGCGAATTTTTTTCGAACGCTTCAGATACGCCGCCTTATGAAGGTTTTCGGTCGCAAGCAGACTGAGAAACTCGGGATGATTGCGATAATAGTTCCAGGTAAACAGCAAGAGTTCGCGCATGCCCTCGATCGGATCGCGGCTGCCGAGATCGAGCTTGATTTCCTCCGAGCGGATCTCCGCATAGGCGGCTTCGAGCACGGCGAGATACAGCCCTTCCTTGTCGCCGAAGTAATGATAGATCATCCGCTTGTTGACGCCGGCACGCTCCGCGATCTCGTCGACGCGCGCGCCGCCCAGCCCTTTCGCGGTGATCTCCGCGGTCGCGGCGGCGAGGATCACCGCGCGCGTGCGCTCCGGATCGCGGGCATTGCCGTTCGCGCGCTTCGGCGCCGTTTTCTTTGCGAGCGCGGTTGCCATCAATGCAATGCCTTCAAACGATCCGCAATCGGCGGCGGCGCCCAATCGGCGCGGATACCGAGGTCGGCAAGAATCACCTGCGCGGCATTGTAGCCCGGAAGGCCGGTGACGTTGCCGCCGGGGTGGCTTGATGAGCCGCAGAGATAGAGATTCGGAATATGCGCACGATAGCTCCCCGCGCCGGGGAACGGCCGGTCATGACCAACCTGTCCGTTCGTGAAAGCGCCGATCAGAAGATCGGCTTCGCGCATGTTGGGCAGTTCGCGTTCGACATCGAGCGGCGAGCGCGTGAAGGCGTCGATCACCGCGCCCTCTAAATTCGGCGCGTGCCTCTGCCAGAGCGCGAGCATCTTTTCGCCGTGCTTGTCTTTGTTGGCGTCCCAGTTCTCGGGGTCGCCGTGCAGGCGATAAGGCAGCTTCTCCCACATGAAGGCGGTGTGCCTGCCGGCGGGCGCCTGCGTCGGGTCGAACAAGGTCGGCGTCGCACCCCACATCACCGTATCCGGCACGGTGCCCACTTCGTGATGGCGCACGATGTCGTCGAACTGATCGACATGATCGAGCCCCATGATGACCATGAAGGCTTTGGCGAGCGCGGGGTTGTGCTTTGCTGCCGCGTATTGCGGCGCTTCGGAGAGATTGAGATGCAGCGCAAACAGCGGCGCCAGCAGATTGTACTGAAACTTCGACGCGAGACCGCGGATTTCGCGCGGAACGAACGTCTCGTCGAGCAAGTCGAGAAAGGTCTGCTGCGGGTTGAGCGCGGAGGCAACAAAAATTTTCGCGCGCAGCAGCTCCCCTTCTCGCGTTTCGACGCCTGCGGCCTTGCCGTCCTCGACCACGATGCGGGCGGGCTCGGTGAGCAGACGGATTTCTCCGCCGCTCTCGCGCACCGCATTTTCCAGCGCACGCGCGAGCGCCGCGGTGCCGCCGCGCGACATCTGCGCTTTCGCAGGTGAAGCGAGCAATGCCGCGATGTGATGCCCGAAACCCTTGGCGCGCAGATCGACTTCGCGAAGGCCGTTGAAGAACAAGAGCCCCGCTTTCACCGCGGGGTGCTCGAATTCCCGGTGCACGAATTCGAGCGGCGAGAGCGCGCTGACCTCGAGCAGCCGGCGGCCG
>JBGFSD010000001.1:0-42017 GCA_041694745.1 Pseudomonadota bacterium | reverse complement strand
GTATCCTTCTGCTGTGGGTCTGCTGGAAAATGTGGCGTGAGCTGCGTGTCAGCGCCCACGAAGAGCACGATGCCCTGGAAGCAGTGACCGGAGAAGACACGAATAAAGACGGCCATATCGGCGGACCTCCGCGCAAGACCTTCGCGCAGGCGGCTTGGCAAATCGTCGTCGCCGACGTCACAATGTCGCTCGACAACGTACTCGCGGTCGCAGGTGCCGCGCGCGAGCACCCTTGGGTCCTCGTGTTCGGCCTTGCGCTCTCGATCGCGCTTATGGGAATCGCCGCTTCGTTCATCGCCAATCTGCTGCAGAAGTACCGCTGGATCGCCTATGTCGGCCTTGCGGTCATTCTTTATGTCGCGCTGGAGATGATTTTCCGTGGCGGTCTCGAGTTGAGGCCCTATGTTGGAGCAATGCTCGGCCTCAACTTCTGATGCGAACAATCCGGAACAAGGGCGCGGCCTTCGCGGGCTGCGCCTTTGCTTTTTTGGCAATTTGCGAAAATAGCGTCCCTCAAATTATTGTGCGGTCCGGAACAGTAACATGCCCGATCACGTCCTCGATCTGCGCGGTCTAAAATGCCCGCTGCCTGTTTTGAAGGCGCGCAAAGCCATGCACGCGCTCGACCCGGGCGATCGTCTGATCCTCGAATGCACCGATCCCATGACGCAGATCGACGTCCCGCACTATGCGCAGCAGGAAGGTCATCACCTTGAACAGCAGGACCGTCGGGGCGAGCTCTATGTCTATGCAATTTGCAAGAGCTAGCCAGGCTGCACTCGCGGCGCCGCTCCTGGCAGCAACGCTCATTCTCTCTGGGGCGAACGGCGAAGCACAACCGCAATGGCTCTCCCTGCCCCCGACGCCGTCGCTGCCGGCGCAGTCAAGCGGCGGACATCTCGATCGTGGAGACGCCGTGCTGTGGTATGCGACGTTCGGTGACGAGACGAAACCTGCCGTGCTGCTCCTGCATGGCGGCGGCGGCAGTTCGGATTACTGGGCACATCTGATCCACGACCTGCAGCGGGATCACCGCGTAATCGTGTTCGATTGCCGCGGCCAGGGCCGCAGCACACATGAGGGCGCCGCACTCTCCTACGCGCAGATGGCCGATGATGCCGTCGCACTACTCGACCATCTGCGCGTGAGCCAAACCGCTGTGGTAGGCTGGAGCGACGGCGCAAATATCGGTTTCTATCTCGCCCTAAAGTATCCGGGGCGCATTAATGCGCTCATGGCCTTCGCAGGCAACGCGACCCCAACAGGCTATCAGCCGAGCACAAACTCCGCGATCATGGCAGCCTATGCCAGGAGAACGAATATGGAATACCGTAGTCTTTCGCCGCATCCAGAGCGGCGCGACGCGGTTACCCGGCTACTCGGCCAGATGTGGAAAACGCAGCCGACGCTTACCAAAAAGCAGTTTGCCGGCATCAAGGCCCGCACCTTGCTCCTTCATGCGGAGCATGACGAAATCATTCGCCTTAGCCATAGCCGCGAGATTGCCGGCAATATCCCAAACGCAGATTTCGTTCTGCTGCGCGGCGTCAGCCACTTCGCGCTGCTGCAGGATCCGGAAAGTTTTAACCAGGCCGTCCGCGCATTTCTTGCGCGGCCTTGAAGGCCCTCAGGTCTTGAACCGCGGGTCGAGATAGTCGCGCAGCGAGTCGCCGAACAGGTTGAACGCGAAGACCGCGAGGCTGATCGCGACACCGGGGAAAATAATCATCCACGGCGCCTCACGGAAGAAATCAGCCGCATTGCCGGAAAGCATCAACCCCCAGGCGGCCGTCGGCTCGGTAACGCCGAGACCGAGGAAGGAAAGCGATGCCTCGAGCAGGATCGCCTGTGCGATAAAGGCCGTGAACATGATCAGGAAAGGCGCAACGACGTTCGGTGCCATGTGCCGGAAAATGATGCGGGTGTCCGAATAGCCTGCCGCCCGTGCCGCATCGATATAGGGCATCACGTTCACCGACAACGCTGCGGCGCGAACCACGCGCGCGACACGCGGAATGATCGGGATCGCAATCGCAATAATCAGGTTTACATCCACGCCGTAGATTACGGTCTTGCGAAGCGCGGCCACCACGACCAGCGCCAGCACGATGATCGGAAACGCTAGCAGAATATCGACGAAGCGCTGGATCCAGGTATCGATTCGACCGCCGAAATAAGCCGACGCGATGCCAAGCACGGCGCCGATCGAAGAACCCAAGAGGGATGACGCGAATCCGATCACGAGAGCGGTGCGCGAGCCGTATATAATGCGCGAAAGAATGTCTCGTCCGAACGCATCGGTGCCGAGCCAGTGATCCCAGGAAGGTGCCGCCAAAATGGCCGCAAAATTGATACTCAGCGGATCATATGGCGCCACATACTGAGGAAACAGACCGGCAAACATCATCAGCGCAATCACGACGAAGCTTGCGGCACCCATCGGCTGCTCGCGAACGAAGTGCATGACCGGGTTCGGCCGCCTGGGCAGCACGATCGAATTCGCCGACATAACCTGTGTGTTATCGGCCATTAGTTGCCATACCGGATGCGCGGGTCGAACACTGCATAGAGCAGGTCAACCACAAGGTTGATGATGACGTAGAATCCCGCGATCATGATGACCATGCCCTGAATGAGCATGAAATCATTGCGCGATACGCTCTGCACGAAGAGTTGGCCGATTCCGTTCAGGTTGAAAACCTGCTCCGTCACGACCAGACCGCCGATCAGAAACGCGAATTCCAGACCCATGACCGTGATCGCAGGCAGAAGAGCGTTCCTGAGCGCGTGACGCGAGACCACCAGCTTCTCGTAAACGCCTTTCGCGCGGGCCGTACGTATGTAGTCTTCGGCCAACACTTCGAGCAGCGATGAACGGATCATGCGCGCCGTCACTGCACAGTAGCGGTAGCCGACTGCAAGCGCCGGCCAGATCAACTGCGAGAGATTGGCGACAGGGTCCTCGTAAATCGGGGTGAACGTTATCGGCGGCAGCCAGTTAAAAAGCGCGAGCAAACTCAGCATGATAATCATGCCGAACCAGAAAGAAGGGATCGACAGTCCGCCGATCGTGATGATGCGGACGACGTAGTCTATCCAGGTATTTCGGAATAGCGCAGCAGCCGTTCCCAGAGGAATGGATATTAGGGTCGCGAATATCGTTGCGAGGATCGCGACTTCCAGCGACAGTTCGAGGCGGATCAGAATTTCTTCGATCACCGGCCGTTCGGTCCACATGGAAATGCCGAGATCGCCGCGCGCGAGACCCCACATGTAATCGCCGAACTGCACGATCAACGGCCGGTCCAGACCGAGCCGCTTGCGCTCCGCATCGACGACCTCCTGCGTGACATTACCACCGTCGCCGCGCAACTTCACTTCCACGATGTCGCCCGGCACAATGCGAAGCATGAAGAACAAGAGCACCGCAACGCCGATCAGCGTCGGGATCGTCAGCAGCAGGCGTTTGAGCGTGTAAACAAGCATCCGGAAACTTCCGCGGCCCGGCGCCGGGGCCGGGCCGCGGGCCCTTTCGTTACTGGTTGAGCCAGACTTCGGCCAGATCCTGTCCGAGGTTATGACTCGGCGACATCTTCCAGCCCATGACCGTCTTGTGCGTCAGTACAATACGGTGCCACCACAACAGCGGCTGCTTATAGGCCTGCTCGAACAGACGCTTTTCGAGCGCCTGAATATATCCGCGGCGCTTCTGGAGATCGGTCTCGCGAAGCTGCAGCTCGTAGAGCTTGTCGATCTCGGCATCGTCATAGCGCGACAGATTGAGCGGATTCTTGCTCGCCGACAGATATTTCGTCAGCGACAGGGTCGGATCGTCGTTGAAGAGGTTCGAGAAGTCGATCGCGACCTCATAGTTGCCGCTCCGCATCGCGGCGATATAGGGCGCGGTATCGGACTGCTTGTGCTCGACCTCGACGCCGATCTGGCGCCACTGATCGACCAGGAAGATACCCGCAGGCGTGTAAGGCATCGCAAGGTTGCGATTCCACAGCACGAACTTCAGATTCTCCTGACCGGCCTCCTTCAGGAGCCTGCGTGCTTCCGCACGCGCCGCCTTCATGTCCTTCGAGAAGCCGGGGAGCTTTACGAGTTCGGCCTCCGGAGTCGCGAGCGGCGAGCCCGGCCGTACGACACCGCCAACCGCACGCAGCGTCGAGATCTTGGCAAGACCCTGACTGCCACCCCAGCGGTCGATTGCCATAAGCAACGCCCTGCGCACGCGCACGTCGTTGAACGGCGGCTTCTCGGTGTTAAAGAGGACGAGAAGGTTAAGCGTCCAGCTCGATTCCTCAACCCGAAGCTTGTCGCCCATTGCAGCGACCATGCGGTCGCGGTCCGCCGGCGACACGCCGCGGAATTCCGCAAGCACCTGGCCGCCCTGCAAGGCGTTCAGCATCGCTGCCGCCTGCAAGGTGAATATGCCGCGATAGCTGTCGAGATAGGGCAGTCCTTTCTTGAAGTAGTTCTCGTTGCGTTTGCCGGCAACGTGACTGCCCTTCACATGTTCAACAAAAGTGAACGGCCCGGTACCGTTGATCTTGGTACGCGGGAAGTTCGGGTCCGCCGCCAGATCCTTGGCCGAGTAAACAGTATTCCAAGGGCTCGCAAAGTGATCGAGCATCGAGGAGTTTGCCTTGCTTAGCTTGAACACGACCGTTGTCGGATTCGGCGTCTCGATGCTTTCGATGTCCGCGAAAGTCGCGCGGCGGTTTGAAACGACACCCTGCGGAGGGGCGCGGAGGCGATCATAGGTCGCTTTGATGTCCGCGGAAGTGAACGGCGTACCGTCATGGAATTTCACGCCTTCATGCAGCGTAAAAGTATAGGTCAGCTTGTCCGGCGAGATCGTCCACGACTTCGCCAGATCGCCCTCGATTTCAGGGAACTTGCTCAGATTGTATCGCAGCAGCGTCGAGTAGAACGGCGACGAGAAATGGAGTGTCGCGTAGGTGTCGCTGCCATGCGGATCGTATTGCGGGGTCTCCGCGCTGATTGCGAAATTGAAGTGCCCGCCCCGCTTCGGCTGCTGCGCTTCCGCTTGCGGCGCCGCCGCGAGCGACAATGCCGCTACGCCGACGAGGCCAAGAAGTAGCCTTTTCATTTTTTGTCCTCCCTAAAGCCCGTTTCGTTCTTGTTAGGCGTCTTCCTGTTGATCGTGCCTGTTGACCGGCACTTGTAGACTCATCCGGCGTGGTGACACGCCACGAGATGCCCCGTCTTCAGTTCGCGAATCTTCGGGACATCCTGCTTGCATATGTCAGTCGCGATTGGGCAGCGGGTATGGAACACGCAGCCCGACGGCGGGGTCAAGGGCGAAGGAATTTCGCCCCGCAGTGCACGCGGCGCGCGCGCCTTTTCGACGCGCGGATCGGGGATCGGTGCCGCATCCAGCAAAGCCTTTGTGTATGGATGCAATGGTTGCCGGTAGATTTCGTCGCGGTCGGCCAGTTCCATGATCTTGCCCAGATACATGACGGCGACACGATCCGAGATATGTCGCACCACGGCAAGATCATGCGCGATGAAGAGGTAAGTCAGGCCAAACCGGGCCTGAAGGTCTTCAAGCAGATTGATCACCTGGCCCTGAATCGAAACGTCGAGCGCCGAAACCGGTTCGTCGCAGACGATCAGGGAAGGCTCGAGCGCCAGCGCACGGGCGATGCCCACGCGCTGGCGCTGCCCGCCGGACAGTTCGTGCGGGTAGCGCTCCGACATGTATGCGAATAGTCCGACCTGCGTCAGCAGTTCGCCAATGCGATCGAGGCGCGCCTTCTTCTCCGGCACAATGCCGTAGACCTTGAGCGGCTCGCCGATGATCTCGCCTACCGTCATGCGGGGGTTCAGCGACGAGTACGGATCCTGAAAGATCACCTGAATCTTGCGGCGCAGGCCGCGCATCTCACGACCGGAGTGATGCGTAACATCCGTGCCGTTGAACTTGATGGTGCCGCCGGTCGCCTCGTCGAGCCGTAGCACAACACGGCCGACGGTCGTCTTGCCGCAGCCGGACTCGCCCACGAGGCCAAGCGTCTCTCCTTCAGCGATCGAAAAAGAAACATCATCCACCGCGCGTACGGTCGCCATTTCACTCGAGAAAAATCCAGCACCCGCGGCCTTCACCCCAAAGAACTTCTTCAGACCCGACACTTCCAGGATCGGCGTTGTACCGACCTTCGCTTCCGCGTGACCGGAACTTCCGCTAGGGAACTCGACTTTCAGGCTGCCGCTGAAGATTTCCTGCACCCGGTGGCAGCGCGCCTCGTGTCCGCCGCCGAGATCGACCAGCGAAATCGGCTGCGAGCATTTCTCGATCCGATGGGGGCAACGCGGTGCGAAACGGCAGCCCTCCGGCGGCATCCGCAGATCGGGCGGCAGCCCTTCTATGGTCTGCAACTTAGTACCGCGCGGTTCGTCGAGTCGCGGCACCGAGCGCATGAGCCCGTTCGTATAAGGGTGCGCCGGTTTCAGGAAGATATCGTCGGCGGTGCCCTTCTCGATGATGTTCGCCGCGTACATCACGTTCACGCGGTCTGCGTAGCGCGCGACAATGCCGAGGTTGTGCGTGATGATGATGAGCGCGATTCCGAGGTCGCGAGACAGATTCTTCATCAGTTCCAGAATCTGTGCCTGGATGGTCACGTCGAGCGCTGTAGTCGGCTCGTCGGCGATAATCAGCTTGGGCTTGCAGGCAAGGCCGATCGCAATCATCACGCGCTGGCGCATGCCGCCGGAGAGCTGGTGCGGGTATTGCGAAAGACGCCGCTCGCCGTCGGTAATCCCGACCTGCTGCATGAGTTCGAGGGCGCGCTTCTTCGCGTCCTCCTCCGACATTTTCAGATGGATCAGCAGCGGCTCCATGATCTGCATGCCGATCGACAGAACCGGATTGAGCGAGGTCATCGGCTCCTGAAAGATCATCGAGATCTCGTGGCCGCGGACCGCACGCATTTCTTCGTCGGAAAGTTCGAGGAGATTGCGCCCTTCGAGCAGAATACGTCCGTTCGTTACGCGCCCGGTCTTGGCGAGCAGACGCATCATGGTGAGCGCGGAAACCGACTTTCCGCAGCCGGATTCGCCGACGATCGCGACTACCTCGCCGCGGTTGACGGTGTAGGAAACGCCCTGAACCGCGCGCACGATGCCACGCGACGTTTCAAACTGAACGTGTAAATCTTCTACGGCGAGCAAGGGCACCGTATTCTGCGCCGCCCGCGAATGAGACCGAACTTGTGCTTCCACCCCGAGACTCGATTGTTACTTCGTTCTTCTTGTCCCTATTGGTTTTATAACCAATCACTTCCGCAATGACTACAATAGCCGTTTTCCGAAGCCACATTGCCACGCCGGAATATTGCGGTGCGAAATTTTAGGGTACGATTGGATACATCTATCCAGGCTGAAACGCGGCGCTTCATGGTTTCAAAACGACGCCTGAAGCCGTGAAGCGCTCGATTTCCGCAGGCTGGAAGCCGTATTCAAGCAGAACTTCCTCGGTGTGCTCGCCGAACGTGGGTGCACTGCGATGCACGCCGCCCGGCGTCGTGGAGAACTTTACAGGCGCACCCAACGTTTTCATGGACCCGATCTTTGTGTGTCTCACTTCTACCACCATCGCCCGGGCGAGCGTCTGCGGATCGGCCTGCATCTGTAGAACATCGAATACGGGGCCCGCAGGGACCTTCGCCTGCTCAAGCGCGGCGAGCCATTCAGCACTCGTACGTTTCCTGAACTCGACTGCAAGTTCACCGGCAAGTGCCGCGCGATTGACGAGACGGCCGGACGCCTCTTTGAAGCGGCTGTCTTCGCCGAGGTCGGGCCGCTGCAGGACTTCGATCGTGCGCAACCAGGTCGCCTGGTTCGCGGCGCCCAGATTGATGTAGCCGTCTTTGGTCGCGAAAGCCTCGTAGGGCGCATTCAACGGATGCGCGGAGCCCATCGGCCCGGGCGCAACGCCGGTTGCAAGGGCAATCGCGGATTGCCAGAAAGTGTGCACGATGCCCGCCTCGAAGAGGGAGGTATCGACGAACTGTCCTTTCCCGGTCTGGGTACGCGCGTGGAGCGCTGCGAGCACTCCCATCGCGCCCAGAATGCCTGCGGTAATGTCGGTGATCGGCGCACCGACCTTCACTGGCGGCCGTCCCGGCCCCTCGCCGGTGATCGACATCAGACCGCTCATCCCCTGTGCGATCAGGTCGAAGCCGCCGCGATCGGCATAAGGACCGGTACGGCCGAAACCCGAGATCGCACAATATATCAAACGTGGATTCAACTCTTTCAGCGTCTCGTAGCCGAAGCCCATGCGCTCCATCGCGCCGCGGCGGAAGTTCTCGGTGACCACATCCGCATCTTTGAGCAGACGGCGCAGGATTTTCTTGCCGTCTTCCGTCTTGAGATCAACGGCGATGCCGCGCTTGTTGCGGTTCATCATCATGAACGAAGCGGCCTCGCCCTCGATCGCCGGCGGTACGGTACGGCGGGTGTCGTCGCCTCCCGGAATCTTCTCCACCTTGATTACGTCGGCGCCCATATCCGCAAGCATCAACCCGCATACCGGCCCGGCCATGACGTGGCACAGTTCGATAACCTTTAGGCCGGTGAGCGGGCCCCTGTTCGCGGTCATCAGCGCCCTTTGAACTGTGGCTTCTTCTTCTCGAGGAAAGCGCGGTAGCCGATCCGGAAATCCTCGGTGCCGAAACAATCGAAACTCTCGTCGAGTTCGTCCTCGCGCAATGGCCTCGGCTCAAGCAATCGCCGCACAAACTTCTTGTGCCAGCGCGCGGCGAGCGGCGCGCCTTCCGCGATACGTCTCGCGGTGTCGTAAACTTCGCGTTCGAGCTTCACGTCCGGAACCACGCGATTGACGAGACGCATGTCGGCGGCTTCCTTCGCGTTTACGATCTTGCCTTCGAGCAACATTTCCAAGGCCACCGACGGTCCGACGATATCGAGCAGCGCCTTCAACTCGGCGTAGGCCACGACAAGGCCGAGGCGATTGACGGGAATACCGAAACGCGCGTCCTCGGCGGCAATGCGGATATCTGCGCGGCCGGCAATCTCCAGTCCGCCGCCGACGCAGGGGCCGCGGATCATCGCGATAACCGGATGCGGGCACTCGGAGATCGCGACCAGTGCCGGGTGTATTGCCTTGCCGTAGGCGCGCGCGGAGGCGATGTCATAGCGCTCGCGTTCGAATTCGGCGATGTCGGCACCCGAGGCAAACGCATCGCCAGCACCGCGCAAAACGACACAGCGCGTCTGCTCTCTGTCATGCGCAAGCTCCTCGAACGCCGTGCGCAGCTGCCGCCACATCGGCAATGACAGCGCGTTCAGCCGGCCCTCGTTCTCGATCACGACGGTCGCAATCGCACCGTCTTTCATGTAGCTGACGCTGCCACTCATAGCGCTCTCCTTACGGTTCGCCCTAGCCCGCGTCGGCAACAAAACCTGCAGCCTTGATCCCGGCGATGCCCGCCGCCTCGTCGTTCTCCGAGGTGTCGCCGGAAACACCGACTGCGCCGATGATCGCGCCGCCCGGGTTCCTGATCAACACACCGCCGGGAACCGGAATGAAATCGCCCCCAAAGACGTGCGCGAGCGCGGCACCAAAATGGGGCCGTTCCCGCACGCGGGCATCGACCGCGCGACCGCCGATGCCCATGGCGAGGCAGCCATGCGCCTTGCCGTGCGCAATCTCGAAGCGGCGCAGCGAGGAATTGTCTTCGATCGCACAGGCGACCATCGCGCCACGCGCATCGAGCACGACGATGCCGAGCGGTTTGAGCTTCTTGTCGCGGCCGTGCTTCAGGCCCGCGCCTACGATGGTCTGTGCCTTCTCGAGTGTAAGTTCCGACATCGTTACCCTCCCAGGTTCGCTTCTTGTTTATCCTATGCGCTCGCCTCGCAGACTTTGCGCAAGTACCCGAGCGACATGAATTGCCTTGCGGCCGCTGCCGTGTCCGATCTGCTCCCGGCATGACGTGCCGTCCGCAACGACAATCGTGCTTCGGTCCGCCTTGCGGACCGCGGGAAGCAGGCTCAGTTCGCCCATCGCGAGCGAGACTGCGATCGTATCCTTGCCATAACCGAAGCTGCCGGCCATTCCGCAACAACTCGAGTCGACCGTTTCAAGTGTGAGACCCGGAACGAGCTTTAGCGTCTGTTGAACCGGCGTCATCGCTCCAAAAGCCTTCTGGTGGCAGTGGCCATGGAGCAGCGCTTTCTCAGCGACCGGATTCAGGTCCAGCTTCATGCGCCCTGCCGCGGTTTCCGCGGCCACAAACTCCTCGAAAAGTACAACCTTCCCGGCGAGCGCGGCGGCATCGCTGCTTCCTTTCAGAAGCGCAGGAATTTCGTCGCGGAATCCGAATATACAACTCGGCTCCAGACCGACCACCGTCATCCCGCGTTCGACAAACGGCTTGAGCGCAGCGACCGTCCGTTCCGCTTCCTCGCGGCCCTGCTTCACGGCTCCCACCGACAGGAAGGTCCGGCCACAGCAAAGCGGACGCCCAGCTGTTTTTGCGAAATGGATGCGATAACCCGCGTGCTCCAGCACATGGACCGCTGCGTCGAGGTTTTCGCGCTCGAAATACCGGTTGAAGGTATCGACGAATACAACGACTTCCTTGCCGCCGTTTCCGCGGCCGGTAGCCGGCTCCTGGAATATATCGCGGCGCCACTTCGGCAGTTTGCGCTTCGCGCTGAAACTCGTAATCCATTCCGAAAGCCTCGCCGCGCCGGGCAGCGCATCCCGCAGGTTCAGGAGCCAGCCAACTCTTCGCGCGTAGGGAGCGTAACGCGGCAGCCAGCCGACGAGCCGGTCACGCAGCGAATAACCCCGTTTCGCCGCACGCGCGGCCAGTACTTCGATCTTCATGCGCGCCATGTCCACGCCGGTCGGACATTCGCGGCGGCAACCCTTGCAGGAAACGCACAGTTTCAGCGTCTCCATCATCTCATCGGAGGTAAACGCGCCGTCGCCCAACTGGCCTGAAATCGCGAGCCTGAGCGTATTCGCGCGACCGCGCGTTACGTCACGCTCGTCGCGCGTCACGCGATAGCTCGGGCACATAACGTTGCCGGCATCATTGCGGCAGGCGCCGTTGTTGTTGCACATCTCGACGGCGCCCTGGAATCCCGAAGCACTGCCGGCGTATTCCGACCAGTCCAGCGCAGGCGTGAAATTCGCCGTGCCGTAGTCCAGCGAATAACGGAAGTTCGTCCGGTCATCGAATTTCGGTGCGCGCACGATCTTACCCGGATTGAACAGCGGCTTAGGATCGAAGCGATCCTTCACTTCCTCGAAAGCACGGACGAGCCTGGAGCCGAACATCTGCTCGTGAAACTCGGAGCGCACGAGCCCGTCGCCGTGCTCGCCGGAATGCGATCCCTTGTACTCGCGCACCATCGCGAAGGCTTCCTCCGCGATCGCGCGCATTGCCTTCACGTCCTTGTCCAGTCGCAGGTTCAGCACAGGCCGGACGTGCAGGCAGCCGACCGAAGCATGTGCGTACCAGGTTCCGCGCGTACCATGCTTGCTGAAAATGTCGGTGAGGCGTGCCGTATAGTCCGCAAGATGCTCAAGCGGCACAGCGCAATCCTCGACGAAGGAGATCGGCTTGCCCTGCTCCTTCATCGACATCATGACGTTGAGGCCGGATGCACGCAGTTCCGCGATCGCAGTCTGGAGCGCAGGCTCGATCACGTCTACGACACCGCCCCACTTCGTGCCCTGCCTGTCCCAGCCGAAGCCGAGGTCGCTCATGACGTCGTGGACCTGCGAGAGGCGCTTTCTATTTTCCCCGTCGCCGGAATCGAATTCGACCAACAGCACGGCGTCCGGCGCGCCGCGAACGAATTTCTCGAGCGTCGGACGGAACATCGCAATGTCGTGGGCGAGCGCAATCATGGTGCGGTCGACGAGTTCGACCGCGATCGGGCCGGTCTTTACGAGGTGCTGGGCTGCATTCATCGCCTCGTAGAAGCTACCGAAGTGACAGGCAGCGACAATGCGCTTGCCTAGCACGGGCCAGAGCTTCAGTTCTACTTTCGTGGTGAAGGCAAGCGTACCCTCGGAGCCGATCAGTATATGCGCGAGATTGAGATCGTTCCTGCCGGGTACGAGCGCGTCGATATTGTATCCGCCAACGCGGCGCTGCACCTTCGGAAAGCGGGTCTCGACCTCCGAGGCCTCGCGCGCGCCGATCGCGAGCAAATCCTGCGCAAGCGGCTTCAGTGGCGAGCCATCCGGAATATCCGAGAGATCGCGATTGGCGCGGCCGAAATGCGCTGAACTTCCGTTCGCGAGTACTGCCTCCACAGACAGTACGTTGTCGCGCATGGTGCCGTAGCGCAGCGAGCGTCCGCCGCACGAATTGTTGCCGGCCATGCCGCCGATGGTGGCGCGCGACGCGGTCGACACATCGACCGGATACCACAGCCCGTGCTTGCGCAGCTGCCGGTTCAGATCGTCGAGCACAATGCCGGGTTCGACTACGCAGCGTTTGTTTTCGACGTCGAGTTCGAGCACCCGATTGAGATGCTTCGAGCTGTCGATCACCAGCGAATGATTGACGGTCTGCCCGCACTGGGATGTGCCGCCTCCGCGTGCAAGCACCGTGACGCCTTCCTGATTGGCCAAACCAATCGCGGCTTTCGCCTCTTCTATTGTGCGAGGCACAACGACGCCGACCGGCATCATCTGATAATGGGAAGCGTCGGTCGCATAACGCCCGCGGCTGAAGGCATCGAACAGTACATCGCCTGTGATTTCCCGCCTGAGCTTTCGCTCCAGAACCGGCATCAACACATTCATCGGCTGCGCGCCTTTATCGCTGCATGGCGGCTATGGCGGGTGCGCAGCTTGACCGGGATGCGTGTATAATTCACAGGACTGGCCGACTTGTTGTTTCATTCCCGCGCAGTTCTCGCGCGTTCAAGATTACCGGGGGATCACAGTGGCGTCTAATCGTTCGCGTACGGCAGGCAGACATTTTCTCCAGATTCCCGGACCGACCCCCATTCCCGACCGCGTACTGCGGGCGATGGACATGCCGATCATCGATCATCGCGGGCCGGAATTCGGCAAGCTCGGCCGCCGCGTGCTCGACGGCATCAAGACGATATTCAAGACCCGCAATCCGGTCGTGATCTTTCCCTCCTCCGGCACGGGCGCATGGGAAGCAGCGCTCGTCAACACGCTCTCGCCGGGCGACACGGTGCTGATGTACGAAACCGGCCAGTTCGCTACGCTCTGGAAGAAGATGGCGGAGAAGATCGGAATCAATCCGATCTTCATCGAGAGCGATTGGCGCGCCGGCGCCGATCCCAAGGCGATCGAAGCCAGGCTCCGCGAAGATAAAGAAAAAAAGATCAAGGCGGTCGCGATCGTACACAACGAAACTTCGACCGGCTGCGTTTCGCATCCGCTCGAAGTGCGCAAGGCGATCGACGCCGCGGGTCATCCCGCACTCCTTTTTGTCGATACGATCTCGTCGCTCGCCTCGATCGACTATCGCCATGACGAGTGGGGCGTTGACGTCACGGTCGGTGGCTCGCAGAAGGGCCTGATGCTGCCACCCGGAATCTCGTTCAACGCGGTAAGCGACAAAGCGCTTGCGGCTTCGAAAAACTCTAGGCTCCCGAAATCTTTCTGGGGCTGGGAGGAAATGATCGCGGTCAACAAGAATAACTTCTTTCCCTATACGCCCGCGACCAACATTCTTTACGGACTCGCGGAAGCGATCGACATGCTGCACGAGGAAGGCCTCGACAACGTATTCGCCCGCCACGACCGGCACGCGGAGGCTACCCGCCGCGCCATCCGTGGCTGGGGGCTCGAAGTTCTTTGCAAGAACCCGCATCAGTATTCGTCAACTATCACGGCGATCATGCTGCCAGACGGCCACAACGCCGACGAGTTCCGCACCGTCGCGCTCGAGCATTTCGACATCTCCTACGGCATGGGCCTCGGTAAGATTCTCGGCAAGGTGTTCCGGATCGGGCATCTGGGCGACACCAATGACGGCACCATGATCGGCGCGCTCGCACTGACCGAAATGGCGCTAGGGCTTGCTGGCGTTCCGCATAAGAAGGGCGGCGTGCAGGCGGCGATGGATTATCTCGCCGAAGAGAGCAAGAAGCGCGCAAACTAAGGGGGCTCAGGCAGCGAACTTCCCGCCGAGTTCGTCCTCGATATGCAGCTTCACGATGTCGTCGAATGTCTGTTCGGCGGTTGTGAAGCCGAGCGATTTTGCCCGCGCGGTATCGAAATTGCGCGGCCAGCCTGACACGATCCGCATGATGGTTTGATCCGGTTCGCGCCGGATGCGCTTTGCTACGTTCTTTCCGGCAACGCGCTCAAGTGCGGCGATCTGCTCGCCGACGGTCGCTGACAAGCCGGGCATGGATAGATTTACGCGGTTGTTCAACCTTGCAATGTCGATGACCGCTGCGTGCATAAGAAATCCTATCGCGGAGCGCGGCGACGCAAACCAGTGCCGCACATCTTCAGAAACCGGCAACACCGCCTCCTCGCCGTTCAGGGGTTCGCGGATGATATTCGAGAAGAATCCCGAAGCAGCCTTGTTCGGCTTGCCGGGACGGACGCAGATCGTCGGCAGACGGATACCGATGCCTTCGAGGATACCGCGGCGCGTGTAGTCGGCGAGCATCAGCTCGCCCATCGCCTTTTGCGTGCCATAGCTCGTTAGCGGTGTGTTGAAAAACTCGTCCGCAATCTTGTCCGGGAACGGCGCGCCAAACACTGCGATGGAGGACGTAAAGACGACACGCGGCTTGTAGCCACTACCGGTTTTCCTGATCGCGTCGAGCAGAAGACGGGTGCCGTCGAGATTGATGCGATAGCCCTTGTCGAGATCGGCTTCCGCCTCGCCCGAAACGATTGCCGCCAGATGAAAAACCAGATCGGGCTTCGGCGCTACAAGCTTTTCCGCTTCGCCGGGAAGCGAAAAGTCCGACGCCGAAGCGCTCACTGGAAACGGCGCCTTCGCCGGCGCATCAGGCTCAACCACGTCGTGCAACGTGAGCCTGGTAATTTCTTGCGTGCCGATGCGCCGCTCTTTCAGCAGACGCTCCGTGAGTTTGCGACCGATCATGCCGGCCGCACCCACAATCAAAACATGCATGGTCTATTCCTTGACCGCACCTGTCATCGCCGAAACGTAGTGTTCGACGAAGAATGCGTAAAGGATCACGAGCGGCAGCGAGCCCACGAGCGCGCCTGCCATCAGCGAACCCCAACGGTAAACGTCGCCATCCACGAGTTCACTCACGATGGCGACCGGCACGGTACGGTTCTGCACCGAGGAGATCAGCGTCAGCGCATAGATGAATTCGTTCCAGCATAGCGTGAACGAGAAGATGAAGGCCGAGATCAGCCCCGGTACGGCCAGCGGCACGATGATGCGCGTCAGAATCTGCCACCGGCTGGCGCCGTCGATCAGCGCACACTCTTCGAGCTCAAAAGGTATGGTTTTGAAGTACCCCATCAGGAGCCAGGTTGAGAACGGGATTAGGATGGTCGGGTAGACCAGGATCAGGGCGAGCGGTGTATCGAACAGCCCGTAGAAATGGATGACAGAAGCCAATGGGATGAACAGGATCGACGGCGGGATCAGGTAGGCCATAAAGATCATGGCGCCGATCATCTGCGAGCCCCGGAAGCGCAACCGCGCGATTGCGTAAGCCGCGAGCACGCTCGCGAAGATCGACAGAAATGTGGAAGCCGCCGCGACATACATCGTGTTCCAGAGCCAACGCGGATAGGCGGTTTCAAACAGCAACCGCTTGATGTGATCGAGCGTCGGCTCGACCACCCAGAACGGGTTGTAGGTGTTCATGTCGATGAGCTGGGAGTTCGGTTTCACCGATGTGAGCGCCATCCAGTAGAACGGAAACAACAGGATAAACATGATGATGCCGAGCGGCAGCCACAGCGTGACAAGCCGGCGCGGAAAACTTTCGAGGTAAGTCATCCCCTCCTGCGTGTCGGCCGTCAGCACATGCGTCGTGGTCGTCGGCTTCTGCACAGCGGTGTCACTCATTGTTCTCACCGTGCTGCCATTTGCGGCGCTGGAGCCCGAACCACGAGATCATGATCGCCGCGAGCAGGAACGGAATCATCGCGGTCGCGATCGCGGCACCCTCTCCCAACTGCCCGCTCAATATTCCGCGTGAGTAAGACAGCGTCGCCATGAGATGCGTGGCGTTCGCCGGCCCGCCGCGCGTCATCGCCCAGATCAGCTGGAAATCGGTAAAGGTGAAAAGTACAGAGAAAGTCATGACGACCGCGATAATAGGCGTCAGTAGTGGATAGGTGACATAGCGGAAGCGCTGCCATGCGCTTGCGCCGTCCAGCGTCGCCGCCTCATACAGCGACGGCGATACCGTCTGCAATCCTGCAAGTAATGTGATCGCCACGAACGGCACGCCGCGCCAGATATTGGCGAAGATCAGACTTGCGCGCGCAAGATTGCCGTCGCCGAGAAAGTTTATGTTCTGCTCGATCAATCCCATCTGCCTGAGACTCCAGGAAATGATCGAAAACTGCGCGTCGTAGATCCACCAGAACGCGATCGCCGACAGCACCGTCGGCACAATGAAAGGGATCAGTACGACCGACCGGATCATCGCCTTGAACGGCATGTGCCGGTTAAGTAGCAACGCGAGATAAAGACCAACCGCGAACTTAATGATGCTCGCGACGATCGTATAGAGCAGCGTATTGAACACCGAGAGCCAGAATACGCCGTCGTCCCACAGCCATTCGTAATTCTCGAAGCCGATGAACTTACCGGGACGTGCAAGCCGCGTGTCGGTAAACGAAAGCCAGACGCCTAGAATGAGCGGCCAGGCGAGGAACATCAGAAGAAAGATCGCTGCAGGCAACATAAACCAGATCGCAAGCCAGTTGCGATTGGATTGCAGCCGCCCCCACCAGGACAATTCACCCCGGCGTGGCGTTCTCCCTTCTGCGTCCTCGACCGTGCTCATGCCAGCCGCATTCCGATCCTGAAAATGCCGGCGGCGCGGTTACCCGCGCCGCCGAGGGAGGTGTCAGCGATAGATGCGCCGCGCTTGCCGTTCCGCGATGGCGATCGCACCCTTGATGTCTTCGCGGCCGGTGCAGTAGTTCGCGAACATGTCGACCACGACGAAGTCGGCGATCGCCGCGGCCGCCTTCTCGCCAAGCGAGCCGAGGCCGGCGGGCGTGAGTGTGCGCTTCGAGACGTCGCGATAGACCGTACGTTTCGGGTCCGCTGTCCAGACCGGATTCTTGTCGTAGGCGTTGAGGAAGTGCGAGAGATAGCCCTGCGCAGCCTCGATCCACGGATTGAAATTCTCCGCTTCCTGCATGAAGGCCGCGAACGCTTTGCACGCCTGCGGTGCCTTTGTGAAGTTGAAGGTGAGGATCGGGAATGCAAGATGCAGCTCGGTCGGACGTCCGACCGGACCGATCGGCATGTAGGCGTGGTCGGTGTCTTCCGCGATCGCCTTGTTCTCGCGCGATGCGGTGACGTAAATCGAGATGCCATTCGAGGTGAGATAGAGTTCACCCGCGACGAAGGCCTTGTTGTTCGACGAATCGTTCCAGGACGCAGTACCAGGAATGAAGTTGTCGTAGAGATCCTTGACGTATTGCAGCGCCTTAGCGGTCTCAGGCGAGTTGATGACGACCTTGTCGTCCTTGTCGACGAGATTACCGCCATGCGACCAGAGCGCCCAGTGCAGCCATGTGTTGGCGTCACCGGAGGCGTGGCCGAGCGCGAAGCCGGCCGGCGTGTTGTTCTTCTTCAGCGCCTTTACGAGGTCCAGGAACCCGCCGGTATCCTTCGGGAATTCCTTGAAGCCCGCCTTGTTCATGGCGCTGATGCGATAGTTCATCAGCCCGCCGGTCGTCGCAACCGGCAGACAGATCCACTTGCCTTTCGACTTGCCGTACAACTCGGCCGACTGTGTCCAGCCGCCGTACTTCTTGCCTAGGTAGTCGGCGACGTCCGACATATCGAGACACTTCTCGGGGAAAAGGTGCGGCAGCGAGTAAAGACCCCACACCATGTCGAGACCCGAGCCGGTGTTCGCAGCGACCGATGCCTTTGGCTGCACGTCCTCGAACGACTCGTTCGTAACGGTGACGGAAACGCCGGTCGCCTTCTGGAAGGCGTCCACCATCGCCATGAAGGCCTTGTCTTCCGCTTCGACGAAGCGGCGCCAGCGCAGTACGCTGATCTTTGCGCCATTCTCCGGCTTGAACGGCGAGGCCTGCGCCCAGGCGGTCGCGTAGTTCAACAGTTGATCGGCACCTACGGTCGCAATCGTCGCCGCAGCGGCCGAACCCTTCAGCAGCGAGCGGCGGTTCATCTCAAACTTCTTGTCCATGATTTCCTCCCGTGGACGGTCTTAATGCTTCGAGCTTCGCTAGATTCTTTTTCCGCTATCCTTGGCGAAGAGGTGAGCTGCGTCCGCACGCGGGCGCAGCAAAATCTTATCGCCAGGTTTCACGCTCTGGCGCTCGCGGAACACGGCAATCACTTCCTGGCCGCCGATCCGCGCGACGACCTGGGTTTCCGATCCGGTCGGCTCGACGACGACAACTTCCGCCGGCAAACCTCCCTCGCCCAGTTCGAAATGTTCAGGCCGGATACCGTAAATGACATCACGGCCGTTCGATCCCTGCGGGCTATTCTTCAGCGGCAGCTTGTGGCCGCCCGGCGTCTCGACGTAGAGCGAGCCGTTCGCGCGCACCGTGCCGCTCAGAAAATTCATCGCCGGTGAGCCGATAAAGCCGGCCACGAACTGATTGGATGGACGATCGTAGAGATCGAGCGGCGCGCCCATCTGTTCGATGACGCCGTCATGCATGACCACAATCTTGTCACCCAGGGTCATGGCCTCGATCTGGTCGTGCGTGACATAGACGGTCGTGGTTTTCAGGCGCTGATGCAGTTCCTTCATCTCCGTGCGCATAGCGACCCGCAGCTTAGCGTCGAGATTCGAAAGCGGCTCGTCGAAAAGAAACACCTGCGGCTCGCGCACGATCGCGCGGCCCATGGCGACGCGCTGACGCTGACCGCCGGACAGCTGGCGCGGATAGCGTTCGAGCAGCGGCATCAGGCCGAGAATTTGGGCGGCCTTGCGTACGCGCTCGTCGATTTCGGTCTTGTTTGCACCGCGGAGCATGAGCGAGAAGCCCATGTTTTTCGCGACCGTCATGTGCGGATAAAGCGCATAGTTCTGAAACACCATCGCGATGTCGCGCTCTTTCGGGTGCACGTTGTTAACGACGCGCCCGCCGATGGAGATGGTGCCGGAGGTGATGTTCTCGAGGCCCGCGAGCAGACGCAAAAGCGTTGACTTGCCGCAACCGGATGGTCCGACAAGTACGACAAACTCTCCGTCTTCGATGGGTACCGAAACGCCATGCAGCACTTCGACGTCGCCGAACGACTTTCGCACGTCGCGTATCTGCACGGACGCCATGACGCCTTCTCCCTGAATTCCCCGGGCAGTTTTCGGGCGCTTTGGCCTCTCTGCTCTTATTCGTTAATGCGAGTTTGGACGCTGTTGGTAGCGCTGTCAATTGGCCACCGTGCGTGATATGAAGGGAAAATGCCGCGTAAAAGCAAGAGCATCGGACCGATCCGCCTCACCGAAGTTGCCAAACTTGCGGGTGTAAGCCCGATTACCGCATCCCGCTTCTTCCGCAATCCGGAAGCGCTATCGCTGAGCAAGCGCGAGAGAGTCGAAAGTGCAGCCAAGGAGCTCGGCTATGTGCCTAATCTACACGCGCGTGCGCTCGCTTCGCAGCGCACCGAAGTCATCGGCGTTCTGATTCCGTCACTGACCAACAATGTGTTCAACGACGTGCTTCGCGGCATCTACGACGCCTCGGAGGGCAGTCGCTACACGATCCAGTTCGTGAATACGCGCTACAGTATCTTCCAGGAGGAAAAACTCCTGCGGCTGTTTCAGGCGCAGAAACCAGCAGGTCTGATCGTGACAGGGATCAACCAGACCGAGGATTCCCGCAACCTGATGAAAGGAATGGCCTGCCCGATCGTCCAAATCATGGAAATCGGCCCCGAGCCTGTCGATATGATGGTCGGATTCTCCCATTACGACGCGAGTTCTGCAGCCGTCACCCATCTGATTTCGCTCGGCCGCAAGCGCATCGGCTTTCTGGGCGCACGCATGGATCCGCGCGTGCAGCGTCGTCTAGAGGGGTATCTGAAGGTAATGAAGGACGCCGGTTTGTTCGATCCGGCGCTCATTCTGACGACCCCTACTCCGACCGCAGTCTCCCTTGGTGGTACACTGTTCGGAGATCTTCTGGGACAGGCGCCCGATCTCGATGCCGTCTTCTGCGTGAACGACGACCTTGCGCTCGGCGTGCTGTTCGAGTGCCAGCGGCGGGCCATCGCTATCCCGGAAAAGCTCGCGATCGTCGGGTTCAACGACCTCGATTTCATGGCAACTGCAGTTCCTACGCTCTCAAGCGTGCGCACCAACCGCTACGAGATGGGCCGAGAGTCCGTGACCATGCTCATCGAAGCCATCGAAGGCCGGCGGCCGGAAAAGTGCGTGGTCGATCTCGGCTTTGAACTGATGATCCGGCAAAGCTCGGCCCCTCGCCGCGCCTAGGGCGCTTCCGCCAGCCTTGCTTGCAAGAAAATGGTAGCGCTATCTTTAAGCCGAGACTAGTGTCTTGCAGGCGCTGGCGCAGATTGCGGGGGTACCATGTCCAAATCAGAAAGCGGCAACGACAAGAAGCCGAAACTCCGCTCGCGGCTCTGGTTCGACGACTCCTCCGATCCCGGCATGACCGCGCTCTATCTCGAGCGCTACCTGAATTACGGGCTTACGCGCGAGGAACTTCAGTCCGGCAAGCCCATCATCGGGATTGCCCAGACCGGCAGCGATCTGTCGCCCTGCAACCGGCATCATCTGGAGCTCGCTCATCGCGTGCGAGAGGGCATCCGCGACGCCGGCGGCGTCGCAATGGAGTTTCCTTGTCACCCTATTCAGGAGACCGGGAAGCGCCCTACGGCCGCACTCGACCGCAACCTCGCCTATCTCTCGCTCGTCGAGGTACTGTTCGGCTATCCGCTAGACGGCGTTGTGCTGACCACCGGTTGTGACAAGACCACGCCGGCGTGTCTCATGGCCGCCGCTACCGTAAACATTCCCGCAATCGTACTTTCCGGCGGGCCGATGCTCAACGGCTGGTTCAACGGCGAGCGTACCGGCTCCGGCACCATCGTCTGGAAATCGCGCGAGCGGCTCGCGTCAGGCGAGATCGGCTACGACGAATTCATGGATATCGTGGCCTCGTCCGCTCCGTCGGCCGGACACTGCAACACCATGGGCACGGCATCGACCATGAATTCGCTTGCCGAAGCACTCGGCATGTCGCTGCCCGGCTGCGCCGCGATCCCCGCGCCCTACCGCGAACGCGGGCAGATTTCCTATCTCACTGGCAAGCGGATCGTGGAAATGGTTTGGGAGGATCTGCGCCCCTCCGACATCATGACCAGAAAGGCGTTCGAGAACGCGATCGTCGTCAATTCCGCGATCGGCGGATCGACCAATGCGCCGATTCACTTGAATGCGCTCGCGCGTCACGTGGGGGTGGAACTCACGGTTGAGGACTGGCAGCGTATCGGCCACCAAATTCCGCTGCTGGTAAACCTGCAACCCGCCGGGGCCTATCTCGGCGAGGAATATCACCGTGCCGGTGGCGTACCCGCGGTTGTCCGCGAGTTGATGTCCAAGGGCAAGATTCACGAAGACGCGATCACGGCGAACGGCAAGACCATAGGCGCTAACTGCAAGGACGCGCCCAAACCCGATGGCGACGTAATCTGGTCCTACGACAAGCCGCTGGTGAACGACGCGGGTTTCATCGTGCTTTCTGGAAACCTTTTCGACAGCGCAATCATGAAGACGAGCGTGATCTCGAAGGAGTTTCGGGAGCGCTATCTTTCCAATCCGAAAGATCCTGACGCTTTCGAGGGCCGCGCCATCGTGTTCGAGGGTCCGGAGGAATATCACAAGCGGATCGACGATCCTTCGCTCGATATCGACGAACATTGCATTCTGTTCGTGCGCGGGACCGGTCCGATCGGCTATCCCGGCGGCGCCGAGGTCGTAAACATGCAGCCGCCGGCCGCGCTGATCAAACGCGGAATCAAGTCGCTGCCCTGCATCGGCGACGGCAGGCAGTCGGGCACTTCCGGCTCGCCCTCGATCCTGAACGCTTCTCCTGAAGCCGCCGCAGGCGGCGGGCTCGCTATCCTGAAAACCGGCGACAAAGTGCGGATCGATCTCAGGAAGGGAGAAGCCAACATTCTGATCTCCGCGGAGGAGGTCGCGAAGCGGCAGGCCGAATTGAAAACCAAGGGGGGTTTTCCCTATCCTGAGCATCACACGCCCTGGCAGGAGCTCTACCGCAACACGGTGGGTCAGCACGCCAGTGGTGCTTGCCTCGAGCTTGCGACGCGTTATCAGAATATCGCCGTGAAGTTCGGCACGCCCCGCCACTCTCACTGACCGGGAAAATAGAATGTCCGGAAGACTGCAAGGCAAACGGGCCTTCGTAACCGCGGCATCCGCCGGCATCGGCCGCGCCTGCGCGGTCGCCTTTGCGCGCGAAGGCGCGCATGTTTTTGCGAGCGACATTGACGAAACGGCTTTTGCCGATTTGAAGCAGTCCGGTGTCGCCGAGGCTTTCAAGCTCGATGTTCTCAGCAACGAGGCGGTAAACGGAGCAGCAAGGCGGATCGGCAGGATCGACGTACTCCTGAATGCCGCAGGCTTCGTCCATCACGGCACGGTGCTCGACTGCTCGGACAAGGATTGGGATTTCTCGTTCGACCTCAATGTGAAATCCATGCATCGCACCATCAAGGCTTTCCTGCCGGCAATGCTCGCGTCCGGGGGCGGCTCGATAGTGAACATCGCTTCCGCTGCAGGTGTGCTGAAAGCGGCACCCAACCGATACGTCTACGGCGCGACCAAAGCAGCAGTTGCCGCTTTGACCCGCGCGGTCGCGGCCGATTTCATCACCAAGGGCATCCGCTGCAACTGCATTTGCCCCGGCACCATCGAAACGCCCTCAATGCTCGGGCGCGCGGCAGCGCAAGGACCGGACGGCATGAAGAACTTCGTCGCGCGCCAGCCGCTAGGGCGTCTCGGTACCGCGGAGGAGATCGCGTTGCTTGCCGTTTATCTTGCGAGCGACGAAAGTTCGTTCACGACCGGCGGCGCGCATGTCGCCGACGGCGGCTGGACGCTTTGAAGGAACTGGGATGAACAAGATCGATCTCTCCGGCCGCGTGGCCGTCGTTACCGGAGGCGCTCAGGGTTTCGGTCGCGCGATCTCCGAGCGCTTTGTCGATTCGGGCGCGCGGGTCGCGATCTGGGATTTGGACCAGGTTTTCGCGCAACGAACGGCGAATGAGCTTGGCTCCGGCACCAAGTCCTATGGTCTAGACGTTTCCGACCTTGCTTCCGTCGAGAAAGCGCGCGATGCAACCATCAAGGACTTTGGCAAGATCGATATCCTGGTAAACAACGCTGGCGTGGCCGGTGCAAACGCGACTGTGTGGGATACGACAGTCGACGAATGGCGCCGTGTCATGCGGATCAATCTCGACGGCCCCTTTGTCTGCTCGAAGGCGATCGTACCGCACATGATCAAGCAGAAGTACGGTCGGATCGTAAATATTGCCTCGATCGCCGGCAAGGAAGGCAATCCAAACGCTGCGCACTACTCCGCATCGAAAGCCGGAGTGATCGCACTCACGAAATCGCTTGGCAAGGAACTCGCGAGTTACGACATTGCCGTGAACGCGGTGACCCCGGCCGCTGCAAAAACCGCGATTTTCGATCAGATCACGCAACAGCACATCGACTTCATGCTGTCGAAAATTCCGCGCGCACGTTTCGTGAAAGTCGAGGAAGTGGCGGCCCTTGTCGCATGGATGGCGTCGGAGGATAATTCCTTCACGACCGGTGCGGTGTTCGATATTTCCGGCGGCCGCGCCACCTACTAGTCTTTGCTCCTCGCGTGCAGGAATGGTCTCATGCGCCTCGCAGGCATGAACGCGATCGTCGTCGGCGGCTCCAGCGGCATCGGCGCCAGCATCGCCGAGGGATACGCCCGCGAAGGCGCGCGTGTCGGCATTATCGGGCGGCGGGAGGAAAAGGTCGATGCGGCGCTTGGATCGCTCCGCAAGCGATGCCCGGCCGCCGTAGGCCGCGCCGCCGACATGCGTGGAAAGCAGGCGTGTTCGGACGCGATCGACGCGGTTGCCCGCGAGCTCGGCTCGCTCGATATTCTCGTGAACAGCCAGGGCATCACCGTCATTAAGCCTTCCGCGGAGCTTGACGAAGCCGGCTATCTCAGTGTCATCGATACAAACTTGAACAGCGTCTTCTTCTGCTGTCAGGCCGCCTATCTACAAATGCGAAAGAAAGGCGGCGCGGTCATCAGCATCGCCTCAATCGCCGGTCATCGCGGCTGGCCGCTTGCGGCACCCTATGCCGCTAGCAAGCACGCGGTACTCGCCTTCACGCGCACGCTTGCAACCGAATGGGCGGCGGAGAACATCCGCGTGAACTCGATCTCGCCGGGATACTTCCGGACGGAACTGACCAGCGCGCTTTCGCCCGAACGCGTGACACTCGCGACCTCGCGAACGCCGATGGGACGCTTCGGAGAACTCGACGAACTCGTCGGTGCCGCTGTCTTCCTTGCATCGAAAGATGCGAGCTACGTCACGGGTGCAGACATCGCGGTCGATGGCGGATTTCTGGCGAAGGGCCTTTAAGCGCCCCAATCTATCGCTTTCCGCGCAGCCCACCGTCGATGGTTAACGAAATATCACCGGCTTCGGCGAAACTTGATTCGCGCGAATTAATCCGATCTAGACGCGCCCTTGGTAGGTTTCCCAACCTTAGGCGGCGGAGAAATTCCAGTGCTGGAACAGCGTAGCGGGATGCCCACACCTCCGATGGCGGCGGGCGTAACGGAAGCTCTCGGGCATGTGCAGTCGTTCAGCGGCTCACAGGCGACCGTGGGGTTGCTCGATTCCGCAATGAGCGGGCCTAACCGGGCCAGCATCACCGTCGGCCGCTTTCTGAAAATCAAGACCGCAAAGTCGCTGCTCGTCGGCGTCATTACAGAGGTATCGATTCAGAATTCGCTGCCTGCAAGCTATTGCGCCATCGCCCGTGTCGATCTCATGGGTGAGATCGTGCATTCCGGCGCGGCGTCCAGGTTTCGCCGTGGCGTTGCCGGCTATCCGACAATCCGTGATACCGCGCTAGCGCTGACCAACGCCGAGCTTCGCGTGATCTTTGACGAAGCCGGTTCGAGCACCATCGGGATCGGCACGCTCCAGCAGGACACCACGGTCAATGCCCGCATCGACGTGGACGAAATGCTGAACAAGCATTTTGCCGTGCTCGGTTCGACCGGCGTCGGCAAGTCTTCCGGCGTCGCCCACATTCTGGCCCAAACCATGAAGCTACAGCCAAAACTCCGGGTATTTTTGCTCGATGCTCACAACGAATATCACCGCTCCTTCGGTTCGAGTGTCGACGTCATGAATCCGGGCAACCTTCGCCTGCCCTTCTGGCTGTTCAACTTCGAGGAGATCGTCGACGTCTATTTTGCGGGCCGCCCCGGGTTGCAGGAAGAGACCGATATTCTCGCCGAACTGATCCCGATCGCGAAGGCGAACTATCACCAGTACCGCAGCATCAACGAACGCCCCGGTATCAAGCGGCCGGAAGCAAAGAATATCGGCTACACCGTCGATACGCCTGTGCCTTACCGGCTTGCCGACCTGCTCGCGATCATCGACGACCGCATGGGCAAGCTCGAGAACCGCTCTTCGCGCATGATCTATCAGCGGCTCATCACCCGCATCGAGACGGTCAGCAACGATCCGCGCTACGCTTTCATGTTCGAGCGCGCCAATGTCGGCGGGGACACCATGGCGGAATCGATCAGCCAGCTGTTCCGGCTGCAGCCCGACGGCCGCACCATGACGATCATGCAGCTTGCCGGCTTCCCGTCCGAAGTGGTGGAGCCGGTCGTCTCCGTGCTCACGCGTCTTGCCTACGACTTCGGCCTGTGGAGCGACGGCGCAGTGCCGCTCCTGTTCGTCTGCGAGGAGGCCCACAAATATGCTTCCGCCGACCGTACGGCCGGATTTGCGCCGACGCGCCGTGCACTTGCGCGCATCGCCAAGGAAGGCCGCAAACACGGCGTCTATCTCGGTCTCGTCACCCAGCGCCCCGCCGAACTCGACCCGACCATCATTTCCCAGTGCGGCACCCTGTTCGCGATGCGGATGTCGAACGACCGCGACCAGGCGCTGTTGCGTTCCGCGGTCGCCGATCACGGCGCCGACCTGTTCGACTTCGTGCCTTCGCTCGGTACCCGCGAGGCGATCGCGTTCGGCGCAGGCGTGCCGCTGCCGACGCGGCTCACTTTCCCGGAACTGTCCGAGGCCATGATTCCGAAGAGCGAGTCTTTCGCGAGCAATCTGGGACTAAACGTCGATTCGCTCGAAAGCGACTTTATCAGTACGGTGGTCGATCGCTGGCGCCGCGCCACCATGAGCGAGCAGGCGGTGCACGAGGAGCCGGTGCAGATGCCGTCCGCCTCTACGCCCGCAATCCCGGAAGCGCCGTCGCTGCAACCCGCGGTGGCACCCATCGACGCAACGCGGCTCAGCCTGCTGAAGAAGCCTATTTCAGCTGTTGCCGAGGATCCCGCTCTGCTCCGCCGCTAGGCGCGCAGTACGACGGCGCAGCGGAAAGGGCAAAAGCACGCACGGGTTCAGCCGGCGCGCGCCGGCGCCGCCAGCCTGCCGCTAGTTCGCGCAGGCGCGCTACCTCTCGATTCCGAAACGCGTTCTCCGAAAAACGTTCTGGATCTCAAATCGTCGAGATAGACCGGCTTCGAGAAGTAGTAGCCCTGCGCCAGCCTGATCCGGCTCGCAGTCTGCAGGTAGATCAGTTCTTCTTTCGTCTCGACGCCTTCCGCCACCATTTCCATGCCGAGCGATTGCGCCAGCGATTCGATCGCCCTGAGAACGCTCTGGCTACGGGGGCGTTCGTGGATGCGCGATATAAAGGACCGGTCGATCTTGATTTCGTCGGCGATGATATCCGATAGGGCGCTCAGCGATGAATAGCCGGTGCCGAAATCGTCGATCGAAATCCGTACACCCGCATCACGAAGGAGCGACAGCACGTCCGCCTGAAACCTGCCGTTGTCCACGATTGCGTCTTCCGTCAGCTCCAGGATAAGACGCTCGCCGAAACCGCTGCTTCTTATCATGTCCACGAGCGCGGACATGAATACGACGTCGCCGGCCTGTTTCGCGCCCACATTGATGCTTATGCTGGTGCCAGCACCAAAGGCGGCGTCCAGCCGCTCGATCGAGTTGATCGTCTCGGTGAGCACGAAGTTCGTGATCGGATTGATCAGTCCTAGCTCGATGGCGAGGTTGATGAACTGTCCGGGCGGATGAATTTCGCCGTCGCTATCGCGCCAGCGTACGAGCGTCTCGAAGCCGACCACCTCCTGGGAGTGAATGTCCACCTTTGGCTGAAACGCACAAACGAACCGGTGATCGCGGATTGCAAGCCGCAGCCGCTGCTCCGCTTCCATGCGCGCGGCAATCGTCTTGCCGAGCCCATCGTCGAAGTAAAGCGCATGGCCCTTGGCCTTGGTCTTGGCGCCGTACATGGCGCCGTCTGCGTTGCGGCGCAGCGTTTCATAGTTCCTGCCGTGGGCGGGATAAAAGCTGACACCAACCGAACACGAACTGAATATTTCGAAGCCTTCGAGATGAAACGGCTTCTTGGTCTCGGCGAGGACCTCTTCGATCAACGCGCTGACTGCCTCTCTGCTCTCATAGCCAAGCAGCAGCAGCACGAATTCGTCGCCGGAAATACGCGCAAGCATGTCGCCGGTCTTCATCTTCGATCTGATACGCTCGCTCAGCTTGATGAGCAGCGCGTCGCCAACCGCGTGGCTGTAGTAGTCGTTGACATGCTTGAAGTTGTCGAGATCGATGAAGGCAATTGCAAACGGCTGCGCATTCCCGCCGTGAATGATCGACTCGGCGTACTCGGCGATCCGGATGCGATCCGGGAGCCCGGTTAGCTTGTCGATGTGCGCCCGCTCGACGAGCCTGCGCTCGATCTCCCTGTGTTCGGTGATATCGACAGAACTCGAAATCAGAAGCGTGTTACTGGTAATGGCGACCGGGGTGTAGGACGTCAGCAGGGTTCGCTGTCCCTCGTGGTCCGGAACGCAGGTTTCCGAGATGATCGTTTTGCCGCCCTCGATTACGCTGCGCTCCCATTCGCGGCGGCTGATCGCTTCCTGTTCCGAGAGGAAATCCGCGGGCGAACTACCGAGCAACGTTTCGATCGAGACCGCGAGATCGGCCGCGGCCATAGCGTTCGCGAGGACAAATTTACCGTCGCTGTCCTGTACGGTGAGACTGATCGGCAGATGATCGAGGATCATCTTCAGGAGGTGCAGGTCCTGGAGCGCGGGCTTCGCAACTCCTGTCGCTTCCGCTGTGCCGGTCGGCTGGGCCGGGCCCGAACCCCGCGCTAGAATGCTCGCCATACCGACGACTGAGCATGCCCGCGCGAGCGAGACGAGCTCCGCCGTGGCAGTCTCCGGCGGCAATGCAAATACCGCTACCGCTGCACAGCCGGCGATACCGACCGGAATCGTTAGTAAAAGCGGCTCCGAGGCGGCCGTGCTTCCGAGCAAGGCCTTCGCTTCGCCGGGATCGAGCCACCGCACCTGCAGCAGACTTCCGAGCGAGATCGAGGCGGGCAATGACGCGGGCAGAGGAAAATTCTCGGAGACCTTTGCCTTGAGCACACCGCCTTCGTTTGTGAGCAGGACGGCACGCTTCCACGGAAAGATTGCCTTAAAAGCCGCAAGCGCGTTTCGCGCTGGCGATGCGCCCTCGCTGACGTCCATCAGCTGCTTGAGAGTGTGCGCGATTGCGCCCGGCCGTAGGTCTTCGGCAGCGGGAGCGCGGTCCCCAGCGGACGGAACACTCACAATAGCAGGCACGGAATTCCCCAAACCCGCGGCACAAGGAGTTCCGTTCTAATGATCAATTGTTGGCAATGCGTTTCGTCGGACTAACCCCACGATACCGCACGTTAAGAAACTGTTTACTGTGCGTGCCTGCGAGCCTACGCAAGCGCATTGGCTGCTAAGACGCGGGCGTACGGTGCAGGAATCTCACGCCTACGTCCCGGTCCCGCCTCCATACCAACTCGCATTCGCGGGCAACACTCAGCGTCTTATGCAGAATGTCGTCGCGGGACGTCATCGACAGATAAAACCTTTCGGGGAGGTCCAGGGCAATCTCGGCGTACTTTCTGTAGATTCGAAACCGCGCACCGGTTTCCGAAACATCGACAATCGTACACCCGCAAAAGATCGTACGATCCAGGCGGTATATCGTTGCAGGAAACACGAACGAACGCCGCTTGCTCTTGCGTCTGTTATCCCAACCAATGGATGCAAGTCTCATATCCGTTCCCTAGCCCGTTTTCTTTCCGTGTTCCTGAACGAGGATGAACCGCAGCGTGCGCTGTGCGGCGCTTTGCGAAAGCGCGAGGAACGCGCGCCTTGCCTCATCGAGTTCGTTCTCGGAAATGGAGTAGTGCGCAAATCTTTTCCGCAGGATAGCACTGACGGTGGACCAGCTCAGTTTCGCCGCCTTGCAGGCGACGAGGATGCCGTCGAACTTCCGGTTCTTCATCAGATTTTCGATCAAGCCGGGCGTTGCGCTGCAGAACAGCGCGATCGTCGAAATCGCCTCTTCGAATCTTCGCTCATTAACGAATCCCAGCAGTACCTGTTCGTTAAGCTTGCCGTCGCGATTCATTCTCTTGACGAGGTCTTCGGCTGAGGTGAACTCGTAGGACTTCGTTACTTCGCGGCTGACATCCGAAGCGATTCCGAGAAGCGCGCTTTCAACCTGTGCGCGCCGTTCCGGTGAAGCGCCGGATAGCAGTTTTGTACGGACCAGTTCGGTCGCGCGCTCCAGCAGCCGCCTGAGCAGTTGCACCGGCAAATCGATACGGAAGCCGAGTTTGACCGCGAGTTGCGGATCGCGTTCCGATCTGTTCACCAACGACGTATAGCCGGCATTCGAGAAGCGCGCGCCCGTGTTCTCCGCAAGACGGTGGGCAACTCTGGCGCTTCCGCGATCGACCAACACATCGGTCACCGCTTCCGACAGCACTGCCCGGCCGGACATTGCAAACAAATGATCGTCGCTCTTTGACGAAGCGATTCCGATGAGATCGGCATCCGACAGGCGCGGTGATCGAGCGATTACCGGCGCTGCAATGGTAATCCTGTCGTCGAAAGCGAGCTTGCGCACGGTTTCGTACGGGGCGTTCGGAACCGGAGCAAGGCTGCTGCTCAACTGCGCCAGCGCCCTCGCCTCTATATTGGCAACCAGATGAACCAGTACGTCGTCGAAAACGGCAACCTGCTGATCGTTCAGCCGATCGGAGTCATGAAGAAAAAGGTCCGTGACCCTGCGAAGAATTTCGACCCTTTTTTGAGGATCGCTGCCGCTGACCGCAGTTTCCAGTTCAGCTATGAGAGACCAGGAATCCTGCATGATGAAACGGATCAAAGTAAGGTTTTGATGTTGAAATCACTTGGAGAACTCGCGTATCGATCGAAATTAAGTGCCTTGGTTACACATGCTTGCATGCGCCGCTTAATGCCGTGTTAATACGTCGGGTACCGGACTATTGCCTGCGCCGGCTGTCGAAGGCGTCTGAAAGGTCAGCGATGAACTCAGGCAGGGACGAAAAGGACATAGAAATCATCCCGCCCGGTGCGAAGCCTCGGCGTGATCGGGAAGACTGGGTCTATGTTTCTTTCGGGGATGACGCCAAGGATTTTCGGGACCTGCCGCTTCACAAACGCATCATGATCGGCGCGACTTGGCTCGCGGGTATTGCCGTATTTGGGCTGATCGTGTTCCTGATCGTCGCAAGCGCGGTGTTGATCTGGATTCCGTTGTTCCTGGCAGTAGCCGTCGTCACAGCGCTGATCGTATTCTTCCGGTCCAGATTTCGGCGCAGATAGCGACGCATCCGGAAGTATTGCAACGATACACGTGAGAGATAGCCGTAGCCGGATCAGCGATCCCGGAAAGCGCGCACACCGTGATCGGCGATCGGCTTCAGGAGATAGGACAAGATCGTGCGCCGGTCCGTTTCGATGAAAGCCTCGACCGGCATTCCGGCGACGAGCTTGACGGCACCGAGCCGCGAGACTTCCTTTTCCTCGAGTGTAATCCGCACGACATAGAAGCTCGCACCGGTACGCTGCTCAAGCACGATATCGGCGGAAATCTGGCTTACGGAGCCGTAGACTTCCGGCGTGGTGCGCTGGTTGAAGGCGGCGAAACGCAAGAGCGCGCGCTGCCCGATCTTGACCTGATCGATGTCCTGCGGATTCACCCGCACCTCCACGATCAGCCGCTCGGATTCCGGGACGATGAGCATCAGCGCTTCGCCGGCCTGGATGACACCGCCCACCGTATGGACGGCCAGCTGATGAACCACGCCGTCGATCGGCGCCCGGATCTCGATGCGCTTCAACTGATCCTGAGCCGCAACCTTGCGCTCGACATATTCGGCATGACGCGCCTGGATTTCGCGGAGTTCCTTCGCCACTTCGCTGCGCAAGTCCTGGTCGAGTTGCAGAATTTGCAGTTCGACCTCGGAAATCTTTCCTTTTGCCTGTGCGATTGCCGCCGTCAGCTGCCCGCGCTCGCCCTCGAGACGCGTGGATTCGCGCTCTAGCTGAGTCAACCGCGAGATCGATACGAGATTCTTGTTCCACAGGTCGCGAACCGCCTGAAGCTCCTTGGCGATCAGCTCGATTTCGCTCCCTTTGGCCTTGGCCTGTCCGGTCAGCCCGCTCACTTCCTCCTTGAGCTGCGTCACGCGCTCGCCAAGTTGCATACGCTGACCGCTTCGCGCAGCGCGGCGCAATTCGAACAGCCGCTGCTCCGAATTCAGAATGCGCGCGACATCCGGATCTTCCTTGCGGCTGGTCAGACTCTCGGGATACGAGACGGCTTCTTCTCCATCGCGTTCCGCTTCGAGCCGTGCCTGCCGCGCGGCGAGTTCATCCAGCGCCTTGACCACGATCGCGAGGTTGGCGCGCGTGATCGTCTCGTCGAGCCGCACCAGAACATCGCCGGTGCGAACATGCACGCCGTCGCGAACGAGGATTTCGCCGACGACGCCCCCGGACGGATGCTGCACCTTCTTCACGTTGGAATCGACCACAAGCAGACCCGACGCGATCACTGCGCCGGCAAGCTGCGTCATTGCGGCAAGCCCGCCCACGCCGACGACCAGAAGCGCAAGCACGGCCAGGCCGATTACGATGTGCTGGCGAATGACCAGCATTGCGCCTGATACCGGTTTTGGTGGATTGGGCTCGTTCATTTCACTGGCTCGGGCTTGCCGGGCGGACTTGAAGGATTGGGCTGCTGCGGCATCGCCTTCAGGACTTTCGCAAGCACCTCTGCCTTCGGCCCGAATGCCTTGATCTGGCCGCCGGCTACGAACATCGCAAGATCGCATTCGTCGAGCGCCTTCGGCCGCAAGGCGACTACGATCGCAATGCCGCCGCGGCGCCGGACGCTCGCGATCGCGTGCGACAGCGCCGCCTCGCCTTCGCCGTCGAGATTCGAATTGGCTTCGTCGAGCACGACCATGAACGGGTTCTTGTAGAGTGCGCGGGCAAGCGCAATCCGCTGCCGCTGCCCCGCGGAGAGCGCGATACCGCCCTCTCCGATCTCGCTGTCGTAGCCGTTCGGAAGGCGCAGGATCATGTCGTGCACCGCCGCGGCTTTCGCGGCGGCGATGATGTCGTCGGCCTTCGGCTCAGGCTCGAAGCGGGAAATATTCTGCTTCACCGAACCTGCAAAGAGTTCAACATCCTGCGGCAGATAGCCGACGTGGATGCCGAGCGCTTCCGCGGACCATTGATCGAGCGCTGCGCCGTCCAGCCGGATGGTGCCGCGCACGGCGGGCCACACGCCGACGATCGCGCGCGCGAGCGAGGATTTGCCTGCAGCGTTCGGGCCGATAATTCCCACTGCGCTCCCCGCCTTGATCTGGAAGGTCGCATCCTGCACCACGATCTTGCGTTCGCCGGGCGGCGTCACGCTCACATTCTCGACGGAAAGCAGCGACTTGGGCGCAGGAAGCGCGAGCGGCGGCGGTCCTGCCACGAACGCCGCAAGGAGACGGTTCAGCCGCTCCCAGCTCTGCCTGGCGTTGACGAACTGACGCCAGTTCGCAATCGCGATTTCGACCGGTGCGACCGCGCGCGCGCCGAGAATGGATCCCGCAATGATCACGCCGGGTGTCGCTTCATTGTAGAGAACGAGCACCGCGCCGACTGCGAGCAGCGCGGATTGCAGCACCATGCGAAGAACGCGCGATACCGAACCGAGACCGCCGGAGATATCGGTGGCACCCTGCTGATGCTCGATGTATTTCTTGTTGGCGGCGGACCAGCGTTCGCCCATCCGCGCGCCCATCCCCATCGCGCTCAACACTTCTGCATTGCGATAGCTCGCTTCGCCGATGTTGTTGCGTTGCATTCCGAGCCTGGCTGCGGCCTTGAGCGGCTCGCGCACCCAGTATTCGGTCGCCGCCGCCAGACTGAGCAAAATGATCGCGCCGACCAATGCGGTCATCCCGATCCAGAAATGAAACGCAAAGCAGATTGCGAGATAGATCGGCAGCCAGGGCAAATCGAACAGTGCAGTCGGCCCGAGGCCGGAGAGAAAACTGCGGATCTGATCGAAATCCCGGATCGGCTGGAGGCCGTCGCCCTGCCGCACGCTCCGCAAAGGCATCCGGACTACCGCTTCGTAGATTTTAGGGCTCAGCCGCTCGTCCAGAAAGGCGCCTACCCGAACCAGCAGGCGGCCGCGCAGGAAGTCCAGCGCGCCGAGAAAAGCGAACAGCGCGAGCGCGAGTACGACCAGGCCGATCAGGGTCGGTACCGAGCGGCTCGGCAGCACCCGATCGTAGATCTGCAGCATGAACAGCGCGCCGGTCAGCATCAGAATATTGATGAAGCAGCTGAACAGGCCGATGGCCGCGAATGCCTGCTTGCATTCGCGTACCGCCTCCGCGAGCTGAGAAGGCGGAGGATTCGCGCCGATGCTTGGAACCTGCCCGTGCAAGGGTGCCACTCCAGAAATCACGTTCGACTATACACGCAAGGCCTTGAAAAACCGACATTTGCCGGGCCAGTCGGTGCCCATATACCTCATCTGGGTTATCGCCCCATCGTACCCCAATATTCCCGGGGATGAATTAACGGTTGGCGCCTTTGCCCCAAGAACCCGGCTGCGTCTGCACACTAGGGGGCTGCTAGGAAGGCTTGCAATCCTGGTGCTAAAGTACCGCAGGGTCTGCGTTTTTTGATGGCCGGGGGTTAGAAAAGAATGACTGCGAACTGGATGGGCGGCTACGTTGCCGACGTCGCCTATACGCTCGGCTATTATAGAGAACTTGCGCCAACATTTCTGAATTTTGCCTGCGTGATCAACGGGGTCGCGGCGCCAGAACCGGAGAAGCCACTGCGCTATTGCGAGCTCGGCTGTGGCAGAGGCTACGGCACCGTGCTCCTGGCTGCCGCAAATCCGAACAGTCATTTCGTGGGAATCGATTTCAATCCCGCGCATGTCGCCGAAGCGCGCGGCCTTGCGAAGCGGGCCGGCATCGGGAATGTAACATTCTTCGAAATGAGTTTTGGCGACGCGGCGGTTTCGTCGCGTCCGGAGCTTGCGGACTTCGATATCGTCGCGCTGCACGGCGTCTACACCTGGGTCATGCCGGAGGTGAAGCGGCAAATTCTCGATTTCATCCGCGAGAAACTCGTGTCCGGCGGTCTGGCCTATGTCAGCTACAACTGTATGCCGGGCTGGGCGCCGGTCGGGCCGATGCAGCGCCTGCTGAAGGAAGTCGATGAACGCTCGACACGCCAGAGCGTCGCCGTGATCGACGAGGGCATGGAGCTTCTCAAGAAACTCGTCGATCATTCGAGCGCGTTCATCGCCCACAATCCGACCATCAAGTCGCGCATCGAGAAGATGGGTAAACAGGACAAGGTCTACCTCGCGCATGAGTTTCTGAATTCCGGCTGGCAGCCAATCTATATCACCGACGCTATGAACGATTTTGCCACGGCAAAGACGACTTATGTCGGCTCGGCCTCGATCGCGGAGAATCGGCCAGACCTCAGCGCGCCGCGCGACCTTATTCCGCTGATCCGCAATGCACCCGATATCGGGATGCAAGAGCTGCTCAAAGACTATGCCATCAACAAACAGTTCCGCCGGGACATCTATGTGAAAGGTCCGCAGCGGCTGAATGCGCGCGAGCAGCGGCAGAGACTCGGAGAAATGATTCTGGTCAAGACACAGATGTCCGACGCAGTCCCCGAGAAATTTCAGCTGCCTATCGGCGAACTCAAGCCGAAGCCGGAGATCATGGCGGAACTCATGAAGGGGATCGGTCCGAAACCGATGACGGGTGACGAGGTCATCGCGGCAGCGATCAAGGCCGGCCTCAAGGAGCCCGACGCGATCCTGTATCTGCTTCTGCTTGTCAACGGCGGTACCCTGCTGCCCGCGCGAAAGGACTACGAAACGGTCGAACGAAAACCGTCGCATCAGTTGAACGCGGTAATCATGGATATGAGCCTCTCTGCCGACTCGCACCGCTTCCTGGCCTCGCCTGTGATGGGCTCAGCTATCGGCGCCGGATTTGTCGACCGTGTTTTCGCGCCATCCATCTCCGCTTCGCCGAAGGCAAATGACGTCGCCATTGCGGAACAGGCCTTCGACCGTCTCGCGAAAGCCGGGCAGAGCTTCCGCCGCGAAGGCAAGGCGATCCCGAAAGACGACCAGAACGTCCGGGAGATCGCAGCCGCAGTTGCGGAGTTTCGCAAAAGCCGCCTGTCGCGCTGGCAGGAGCTAGGCGTGTTCTAAACCCCAGCGCAGCTTCGCCGGATGTCGTGACAAAAGCACGAGTTGCTTCCAATACATCGTCCACGTCGGTTGATTTCGACGCGCTCGTCGCCCGTGCCGTCACGCTCCATGAACAAGGACACTTCGAAGCCGCCCGTCAGGTGGCCATGGAAGTGGTCTCGCGCGACAAGAACCATGTCGGGGCGCTGATCGCGCTTGCCAACGCGCTTCGCGATCTCGGCCGCTTCGACGAAGCGCTACGCGTGCTCGCGCATGCGCTGCGTATCTCGCCGGACAACACCAATGCGCTTTCCTCGGCGGCGCTCACTTTCTTCTTCAAGGAAGACTGGCCGAGAGCCTGGCGGAGTTTCGACGTGCGGTTCAGGCTCATGGAGCAGCCGCCTTCCGTCACCATGCCCGGTCCGGACGGCAAGCCGGTGCCCAAACCGCGCTGGCGCGAGGGCCCGGTACCCGAGTCCGTGCTCGTCCTAGGCGAGCAAGGTCTCGGCGATACCATAATGTTCGCGCGCTATCTGCCATTGCTGCGGCGGGCCGGCGCGCGCGTCGTCTGCGTCGTGCAGCAGCGGCTGCTTGCGCTTCTCAAAACCCTCGACGCGGACGTCGAATGGCGCCCGAGCGAAAAGGCCGGAAGCGTCAGCGGCATCAAGGCCTGGGCGCCAATGATGGGGCTGCCACAGGCGCTGGGGCTTGCGCCCGGGCAGTTTGCACCGGAGATTCCCTATCTGCGCGCAGAGCCCAGACGCATTGCGCGCTGGAAAGCGCGGATCGGCTCACATGGCTTCAAGGTCGGAATCGCCTGGCAGGGTAACCCCGACAAGCGCATCGACGTAGGAAGGTCGTCACCGCTTTCCGCTTTTGCGCCGCTCGCGGGAGTTCCCGGCTTGCGGCTGATTTCGCTGCAAACACATCATGGCCTTGATCAGATTGCGCAAGTGCCGTTCGGATCGAAGCTCGAGCAGCTCGGCGATGATTTCGACACCGGTCCCGACGGCTTTCTCGACACCGCTGCCGTAATGGAACAACTCGATCTGATCGTCACCGTCGATACGTCGCTCGGCCACCTCGCAGGCGCGCTCGGCCGGCCGGGTATCATACTGCTCAAAGCCGTCGGCGCCGATTGGCGCTGGCTTCATCAGCGCTCCGATACGATCTGGTACCCATCGCTGCGGTTGTTCCGCCAAAGCAAGCCCGGCGATTGGCACGAGTTGCTGGAACGTGTAACCGCCGAAGTGCGTGTGCGTGCCGCAAAAGCAGCAGGTGTCGCACCGGTTGCACCGGTTTCGGTCGGCGAGTTGCTCGACAAGATTTCGATTCTTGCGATCAAGCGCGAACGCATTGCCGACGCGGTGAAGCGTACGAATGTGGAGAAAGAATATCAGGCGCTGGTCGAAACGAGCGAGGCCCTCGCGCTTCCGGATGCCGTGAGGCCGCTGCTCGTGCAAATCAAGACCGTGAACGAGGCGCTATGGGAGATCGAGGACGATATCCGCGATTGCGAGGCGCGGTCGGATTTCGGTCCTCGCTTCGTCGAACTCGCCCGCTCTGTCTACAAGCAGAACGACAAGCGCGCGGCGTTGAAGGCGGAAATCAATCGCATCTGCAATTCTTCGCTGCGCGAGGAGAAATCTCACAAACCTTACTAGCGGCGCCGGCGCTCAGGCGCGGTAGGCGCCGACACCCTCACCGAGACTGGCGTTATTGGCCTCACGAATTTTCGCGGCCTCCTCGTCATACAGAAACGGCAGGAATGCGTAACGCTTTCCTTTCGTCACCGCCGAAACGGCATGCAACAGCGAGCACGAAAAGACCACCGCGCCGCCGACCGGCGGCTTGAAATCGCGCGGCCCATATTCCGGAAAGCTCACCCGTCCGCCTTCGAACTCGCTGTTGAGGTTGATAGAGACCGCGAAGCGGCGGTGTGCAGTTCCGGCCGTCGTGTTGTCGCGATGCGCGCGAAAATGCCCGCCGTCCTCCGCCGAATAGCACGAGACGATGTAGCGCTCCATGCGCGTGACCTTGAACTGATGTGCCTTCTGGATTTCCGGAACGACACGACGCCGGATCATGGCGCGCGTCTTCTGGATCAGCTCCGGATCCTCGATCGTATAGTCCTTACGGCGCTTGTGCCGGTGATCGTGCATCTGCACGGTCTTGCCGTTGATCTCGCGCATGAAACCGGATTCCTCGCCGCCGTGCTGCTCGTATAGTCCGATCAAATGCCGACAGAAATCGGCGGGAAACACGTTCGGCAGGAACAGGATGGGAGCCTGAAGTTCGAGCCCCGCATGCAAGCCGGGCGCCGGCAGCATCTTCACAAAATTGACGACGTCCTTATTATGCCGCCCGCCTTCCGCCGCCGGAAACACCGCGAGGACACGCATCGTCGGGTCGAGCACGACCCAGAGCCGCCGGAGCGGCACACTCCCGCTTTCGAGCTTCGCGTCTGTCGGTAACATGCCGTAGAGCCGCCCGATGAGCCCGTCGAAATCCCAGAAGTGGCGAATGCCGGGCAACAACTCTTCAATCCGCTTATCGGCCTCGTCCCGCGGATCGATGCTTACGCCGAAGGCACACACCTTCTCGTCGTCGAACAGAAAGCGATTGTCGGTCATGGTCTTGATCATTTCGCTGCCGACCGGGTCGGCTGCGGTACCGTGAAAGCACAGCACGACATAGCGCCCGCCCACAGTATCGAACGCGAAGCGCGGGTTACTCGTGCAGCGCTGGTGAAACATCGGCGCCGGATCGCCGGGACCGAGGGCAGCGAAAGAATGCGAAGTCGCGGACATTCAACAAGTTTAGCCTGTTAGCCAGCCGCCGCAATCACCCACAACATGATATCACGACGCGAACAGTCCCGTACCGGCACCGGCGGGAAAACCCCGTACGCAACACAACGCGGTCAGCGAATTCCCGCGCGCAGGAAGGCCTGGATGAACTGGCGCTGGAAGAGCAAAAAACCCATCAGGAGCGGCGCAATCACCATAAGCGTTGCGGCGCTAATGACGGCGATGTTCACCCCACTTTCGGGCGCACCGAAGAGCGATAGACCGACCGTAAGCGGGCGCGTGCTCGTCGAGTTCGTGACCACCAACGGCCACAGAAAATTATTCCAGTGGGTCGCGACCGAAACGAGGGCATAGGCGAGATAGGTCGGACGCGCGGCGGGCACATACACACGCCACAGAACGCCGAACCAGCCGCACCCCTCGATTCGCGCAGCCTCTTCCAGCTCCTGCGGAACCGATTTGAAGGCCTGCCGCAACAGAAAGATACCGAAAGCGCTCGCCATGTAAGGCACGCCGATGCCGAGGATCGTATCGAACAATCCAAGACGCGAAATCATCACATAGTTCTCGACGATCAGCACTTCCGGCAGCACGAACAGCTGCAAGAGAACGAGAATAAAGATCACGTCCCTGCCCGGAAACTCGAAGCGCGCAAAGGCGTAGCCCGCGAGCGTGCAGAGCGTCAGTTGCCCGATCAGGATCGTCGTGACGAGAAGCACGGTATTCAGGAAATAGCGGGGCCAGGGCGCGTTTTCCCACGCAACACGGAAATTCTCGAGCGTCAACGGGGCACTGAGGCGAAACGAGAGTGCCCCCTCCGGCGTGTGGAAGGCCGCCCAGACGGCAAACATGAGCGGCGATACCCAGATCACGGCGAGCAGCCACGCGCCGATCGAATCCAGCGTAGGTAGCGAAAACAGATTGCGCCTGGGCGCATAGGCGGCAGTGGCACTCATCGATAGTGCACCCGCCGCTCGAGTACCACGAACTGGATCGCCGCAACGATACCGAGCACGAGCAGTACAAGTGTGGTCAGCGTCGCCGCCATGGGCGTGTCGAAATAGGCGAACGCCATTTCCCAGATCCAGTACAGCACCAGCTTGGAGGCGTTGTCCGGCCCGCCCTTGGTCAGAATAAAAAGATGGTCGATCAGCTTCACCGAATTGATCAGCGCGTTGACCAGAATGAACATCGTGGTCGGCGCAAGCAACGGGAGTACGATCCGCCGCGTATAGGTCCAGCGTCCCGCGCCCTCCACGGTCGCAGCCTCGCGTAGCTCCGGCGAAATCGTCTGAAGTGCCGCGAGGTAGAAGATCATGTAGAAGCCCGCTTCCTTCCAGATCGTGACGCCGATCACGGCATAGAGCGCGGTTTCCTGCTGGCCGAGCCAGTTCACCGAGGGAAAGCCGAACAGCGCGGTGATGCGGTCGATCACGCCGAGGTCCGGCGTATAGAAGAAAAGCCAGAGGTTTGCCGCCGCGATCATCGGCAGCATAGTCGGCGTGAAATAGGCCGCGCGCACGAAGCCGCGGCCCACAATCTGCGCATTCGCCCACAGCGCCATGCCAAGTGCGATCGCGATGGATACCGGAATCGTCACTCCGGCGTAAATCAGGTTGTTCATCACAACCTTGTTGAACGACGGATCGGAGAACAAAGCGAAGTAGTTCTCGAGGCCGACGTATTGCGACGGCCGGCGGATCGTGCCTTTGGAAAAGAGACTCGCCCAGACGGTCTCAAACGCGGGAATGAACGCAAAGGTCGTAAGCAGGATCAGCGCCGGCGCGAGCAACATCCAGCCGTACAGCATCATACGGCTGCGCTCGACGGATGCGCCCTGATTGCTCATACAGAGAGGCCCGGCAGGGGCGCGAGTGCCCCTGCCGGCATTCTTTACTGATAGTCCTTTAGAAGGCGTTCGGCCGCAGCCTGCGCGCCCTTCATCGCCTCTTCCGGGGTCTGTTTGCCGGTGAGCGCCGCCTGCACGGCGTTCGACAGCACTTCACGTACGCGAGCCGTCGCGTAGGTAGAGAACTCCGCGACCGCATGCTCAAGCTGATCGCGCGCGACGATGGCCTGCGGAAAACCTTCCGCGTACTTCTTCAAGACATCCGTCTGGTAGGACGCAGCACTCACACCGACATATCCGGTCGCAATCGACCACGCCGCCGCGCGCTCAGGCGCCGTCATAAAGCGAACGAAGGTCAGCGCCGCCTTCTGCTCTTCCTTGGTTGCACCCTTGAAGAGATAGAAGTTGCCGCCGCCGGTCGGCGAACCCAGCCGCTTGTTCGCGGGCAGCATGGCGACGCCGAAGTCGAACTTCGCCTCGTTCTTTACCGCCGTCAGATTGCCGGTCGTATGCCACATCATCGCGGTCTTGCCCTGCGTGAAGGCCTGACGCAGCGTACCCCACTCGATCGCGCCTTCCGGCATGACCTTGTGTTTCGCGGCGAGATCGCGCCAGAACTGCAACGCCTCGATCGTGGCCGGCGCGTCGAAGTGCACCTTGGTGCCGTTCGCGCTCATCAGTTCCTGGCCGTTCTGGATCGCGAAGGCCTGGAACATCCAGTAGGGATAGCCGGTCGAGGGCACCATGATGCCGTACTGGCCGTCCTTGGTAAGCTTCTTCGAGACCTCAACAAACTCGGCCCAGGTCTTCGGCGGCTTGTTCGGATCGAGACCGGCGGCCTTGAACAGGTCCTTGTTATAGTAGAGCACGATGGTCGAGCGCTGGAACGGAATACCCCAGGTCTTGCCGTTCACCTGGCCGTTCTGCATCAGCGCGGGATAGAAGCTTTTCAGCCAAGCGCGCTCTTCGTCGGTCGTCACCGCGTCGTCGAACGGCACGATCAGGTTCTGCTCGATCAGGTCATAGACGTCGATCGAGAACAGCACCGAAAGCTGCGCCGGCTGGCCGCCCTTGATCGCGGAAAGCGCGCGCACGCGCGTCTCGTCGTAGTTGCCGGCATAGATCGCGTTGACCTTGATGGCCGGGTTCGCCTTGTGGAACTCGTCGATCATGCCGTCGATGACTTTTGTCAGCGGACCGCCGACCGCGATCGGATAGTACATT
>JBGFSD010000109.1:0-42248 GCA_041694745.1 Pseudomonadota bacterium | reverse complement strand
ACAGGCAGGCGAACTCTACGCCGATATAGCCACCGCCCTGAACCACGATGCGGCGCGGCAGCTCCTCGAGATGAAACGCCTCATTCGAGGTGATTGCGAATTTCTCTCCCGGAATCTCCATACGCGAAGGATGCCCGCCGGTCGCGACCAGAATGAATTTCGATCGGATCTTCGCGCCGGTCTTGACGATCCTGACGGTATGCGGGTCTTCGATCACCGCACGGCTGTCGATGATCTGCGCACCGGCACCGCCGACGTTCTTGCGGTAGGCCGCTTCGAGGCGCGCGATTTCCCTGTCCTTGTTCGCGATCAGCGTCGGCCAGTCGAACTTCGCGCCCTCGACGGTCCAGCCGAAACCTGCGGCATCTTCGAATTCATGCGCGAAGCGGCTGGCGTAGACGAGCAGCTTCTTTGGTACGCAGCCCCGGATCACGCAGGTGCCGCCCATGCGGTACTCCTCCGCGATCGCGACTTTGGCGCCATGGCTTGCCGCGATGCGGGCGGCACGCACCCCGCCCGAGCCGCCGCCGATAACGAAGAGATCCAGATCGAATTCCGCCAAGCCGCAGCGCTCCTTCAAACCAGCCTGCGTTGTAGCGATAAAAAAAGCCGGGCGGAACAGCGCCCGCCCGGCTTCGCTATCACAAGAATGAAAGGCCGGTCAGATATTATGGCCCTTCTTCTTCATTTCTGCCTTCAGGCGGTCGATCGCATCCTGGTTGACCTTGCCGCTCCACTCCTGAAGCTTGCCCATGGTCTGCTTGCCGATATCCGCGGTCGAACCGACGAACTTCTTGCCGGTCGGGGACTCGTAGAAAGCGACGATGTCCTTCAACTCCGCCTCGGTGAACTTTTCGGCGTAAACGCGTGCGAGGATTCCCGTGATTTCTTCCTTGCGCTTGTCGAACTCGGGCAGGAGCGCACGCAAGGTTGCTGCGATGTCCTTGTCGAGGTCGGGATTCTGCGAAACGTATTGATTGTAAATCTGCGTAAAGATGGTCGGGACCGCGCCTTCGAACGAGCGCTGCGAGCCCTGCATCTCCACCACCTGCCGTGCGAGCTTCAACTGCGCCGCGCTCGGCGCCTGTTGCGCCTGTGCCACCGCGACGAACCCGAACAGGGCGACAAGCATTGCGCCCGCCCTTGCGGCGCGGATTGCCATAGAAACCATCTCCAACTCCTTCCCGTGAATCCTCAGGGCCGTTCTCTAGGATCGCTCGATGACACGGATACCCTCGCTTCCGGCGAGGATGGCCCTGGTCGCCAACCCGATGAACAGGCCGTGTTCCACGACCCCGGGCACCTGCGCAAGTCCCTTTGCAAGCACCGCAGCATCGGGAATTCGACCGAAATGCGCGTCCAGAATCAGGTGTCTCTGATCCGTGACGAAAACATGGCCGTCGGCCTTTTTGCGCAGTTTCAGGTCGCCGCGGCACCCGCTTTCCGCGGAAACCGCCGCAATCGCCCGGCGCGTAGCCTCCAGCCCGAAATCCACCACCTCAATCGGGAGTGGAAAGCGGCCCAGTTCGCCCACGGCCTTGCTATCGTCGGCGACCACAATCATTTCCCGCGAGGCGCTGGCGACGATTTTCTCGCGCAGGAGCGCACCGCCGCCGCCCTTGATCAACTGGAGAGCGGCATCCAGTTCGTCGGCGCCGTCGACGGTGAGATCGAGCTCCGGCGTCTGGTCGAGCGTCGTCAACGGGATACCGAGACCTTCCGCCTGCCTGCGGGTCGCCTCGGAGGTCGGTACGCCGACGACCTGCAAGCCGCCGCGCACTTTCTCGGCGAGAAGATCGACGAAATGCGCCGCGGTCGAGCCGGTACCGAGGCCGAGCCTCATGCCCGGTTTCACATAATCGAGCGCGCGGCGGGCGGACTCGCGTTTCAGCGCATCGGCGTTCATGACAGATTTCCGTCGGAGAAAACGTGGCCGCGTTGTAGCACGCGGTCCGTGACACTCGCCACCGGGCGTAGTTTACGCTACCCAGCTTTCCATGCGCCCTACCGTCGTCTTCGATCTCGATGGCACGCTCGTCGACACCGCGCCCGATCTACTTCGCGCGCTCGATTTCACGCTCGAGCGGGAAGGCCTCAATCCGCCCGACGATCACGAGGCGCGGAATTTCATCGGCGGCGGCGCACGCGCCATGATCGAGCGCGCGCTCGCGCATACGCAGGTAAAGTTCGGCAAGGAAAAAGTCGACGCGATGTTCCGCCAATTTCTCGTCCATTACGAGGACCATATCGCCGATCACTCGCGCCCATTCCCCGGTCTCGAACAGGCGCTTGCCGGGCTCGCCGGAAAAGGCGCACTGCTCGCGGTCTGTACCAACAAGCATGAGCGCTATGCGGTGAAGCTTTTGGAGGCGCTGAACCTCGCGAGTCACTTCGCCTATATCGCCGGTGGCGATACCTTCGAATTCAAAAAGCCCGACCCGCGGCATCTGACCGGCGCGATAGAGCGCGCAGGCGGCAGCCCGGACCGCGCGGTTCTGGTTGGCGATTCAGAAACCGACGTGATTACCGCGAAGGCCGCCGAAATTCCGGTCGTCGCGGTGTCGTTCGGCTATACCGACATCCCGCCGACGGCGCTTGGCGCGGACCGGTTGATCCACAAATACGAAGATCTGATCGCGGCAGTGACGGACTTGCTGGGGCGCAAATCGCTTGCTTGACCGGCGTCGGGGCGTTCCTTACACCCTGCCCTTCATACTGGTCCCTTAGGCGGGCGCGTAGCTCAGCGGTAGAGCACTCCCTTCACACGGGAGGGGTCACAGGTTCAATCCCTGTCGCGCCCACCATTTGCCCCGGCGGAATCGAAAGTCTCAGCTCGCCTGCTTGCTGGTCAGCCGCGAGACCATCACCTGCAGCTTGCGCTGGGCGGAAAGCTCCGAGAACAGGAGATAGGACTTCTCGGCTTCCTCGAGCGCCGCGCCCGAAAGCCCGTGGTTGGAGAAGCCGGCGGTTAGGATCGCCGCCGCAGTCGGCCAGCTTACCTTCGCGGCCTTGCATGCGACCAGCAGGCCGACATGATGATCGTCCTGCAAAAGCGTCGCAATGAAATCCACCGGCGCGGTACAGAACAGCGCGAGCGTCGCCGATACTTCGTCGAATTTTCTCTGCTGCGCGAAACCGAGCAACACGCGCTCGTTGAGCTTTCCCTCGCGGTTCAGGCGCTTCACAATGCCTTCGGCTGCGGCGAGATCGCGATAGCCGAAAGCGCCGAGCCCCAGCTCCTCGGCGACCGACATCATCGCCTCCTGAATCTCCTTCTGCTTTTCGGAATCGGCGGCGGCGAGCAGGCGCGAGCGCACAAGATTGGTGGCGCGCATGAGCAGCTGCTTCAGGAGTGCGAGCGGAATGTCGATACGAAGACCGAGATTCTCGGTCAGTTCGTCGTCGCCCTCGGCGCGATTGACGATGCTCTTGTAGCCGTCCTGCGAAAATCGCGCGCCGGCATTGCGCGCCAGCTTGCCGACCACGCGCCTGTCGCCGCGTTCGATCAGCACGTCTGTGATGGCCTCGCTGAGGTGCGCGCGGATCGCAATCGCAAGCAAGTGGGTTTGACCCTTCGACTTCGCGATTTCGATGAGGTCATTCTCGGCAAGGCGGTCGGACTGCGCCAGCACCGGCCCGGCGACCGAGATGTTGTCGTCGCTCGCGAGCAGCGAGATCATGTTTCTGGGTGCGTTTCTCACCGGCGCAAATTTGAGGCTGATCTGCGCGAGCACGCGCTCCTCGATGCGGTGCGCGAGATGCGTGAGGATCTCGTCGAAAACGCCCACCTGCGCTTCGTTGAGCCGGTTTGCGTCGCTCAGGAAAAGATCGGTAATGCGGCGCAGCAGTTCGACCCTGCGCTCCGGCGCGCCGTGCTGCAGAGCGTCCTCCAGCTCCGACATCAATGCGAGGGTAAATTTCATGTAACGGCATTAGCAGACAAGCCGCTAACAAGCGCTTAAGTTGTACGGTTACCTGTGCGCCCGGAATGCGGAAAGTTGCCGCGAAAATTTGCGAAAAGTTTTAGCGATTCTATTCCGCGGGCGGCGTGCCGTGTGTGTGGAAGCTCTCGATCGTTTTCAAGCCCCACGCCTGCCCTTTCTTGCGCTCGGTCTCGGTCCAGGTGATCGTCTGCCAGTCCGGGTCGAGGATCAGGCGCGCGCCGGCATTGGCGACTTCGACGCGATTGCCTGCCGGCTCGTATACATACAGAAAAAACGTCTGCTGGATCGCGTGCTTGTGCGGACCGGTTTCGATGAAGACGCCGTTCTCCAGAAAAATATCCGCCGCGCGCAACACATATTCGCGCTGATCGACCGCGTAGGTAACGTGGTGAAAGCGGCCGCGCGCCTTGGTGTGGTCGCGTGTGTAGGCGATGTCGTAGCTTTTGTTGTTAACCGTAAACCAGCAGCCGCCATAGGAGCCGTCGTCCAACTGTATTTCTTCGGTGACACGACTACCGAGTGCGGCCGGAATGAATTCGCGGATCTTGCCGACATCCTGCGCCAGCAAATTGAGGTGATCGATCCGGCGCACGCCGACGCCGCGGCCGTGATAGCGTTGTGCCTGGTTCTTCAGCGAAGGCTTTTCCGCGTCCGGAGCTTGATATTTCTTCGTGTCGAAATAGATCTCGAACACATGCCCGTCGGGATCGTTGAAGCGGTAGGACCTGCCGTGACCGAGGTCGCCATCGGTCCAGCCGATGCCGCAGCCCATCTTCTCGATCGCGGCAACACGGCGGGCCAAGCCCTGCTCACTCGACGCGCGATAGCCGATATGCGCGACGCCGGTGGTTTTCGACGCCGTCAGTTTCAGGGAATGAAATTCATAGTCGTCATAGGCGCGCAGATAGACGCTGTCGCCTTCGCGTCCGCTCTCCGTTAGGCCCAGAACGTTGACGAAGAAATCGAGGCTTTGCTGCGGCTTGTTAGTGAGCATCTCGACGTGACCGAGATGCGCAATGTCGAAGCAGGGTTCAAAGCTCATTTTAACTCTCTCGCTTCTTCAGGTCGTCGAGGCTGTCGACATATTTCAGGCCGGCCTTCTCAAGGCCCTCGCGCATTTTATACATATCGAGGCCAAGCTCGCCCTTGCCGAGCCGCATGCGCTTTTCGTCTTCATTGGCGAGCCGCACCTGCGCGGCTTTCAAGACTTTCTCCGCGTCCGCGCGCGGCACGAAGACGACACCGTCCTCGTCGGCCACCACCACATCGCCGGGATTGACTGCCGCACCCGCGCAGACGACCGGCACGTTCACGGCGCCGAGCGTCGCCTTCACCGTGCCCTTGGCGGAGATCGCGCGCGACCAGACCGGGAACTTCATGTCGCGGATCGCACGCACGTCGCGGCAACCGGCATCGATAATAAGGCCGGAAACGCCTCGCGCCTTCAGCGAGGTCGCGAGCAACTCTCCGAACATGCCGTCTTCGTTGTCGGCGGTGCAAGCGACCACCATCATGTCGCCGGGCTGGCACTGTTCGGCCGCGACATGAATCATCCAGTTGTCGCCGGGCTGCGCGAGTACCGTGATCGCGGAGCCGGAGGCTTCGGCACCCTGCCAAACGGGCCGCATGTAGTTCTTCGCGAGCCCGACACGTCCCATGGCTTCATGCACGGTTGAGACGCCAAGCTTGCCGAGCGCCTCGACGGCTGACTTCGCTGCACGCTCGACCTTGCGAACGACGACGGGTTGAAATGTCATGCCAGCGTCTCCACGACATCAGGGAACAGGCGCTGATAGGCCTCGCCATAGGTCATCGGTTTTCCCGAATTTCTTCCGCCCTGCATGCCGCGGTTTAGCGCGACACGAGTGTAATATTCCCAGAGATGCTTCTGCGCGGCGAGTACCTCGAACGCCTTCTTCTTGCGCTCCCACACGCTGTCGATGTTCAGGATCACGTTCGGCTTGAAGTTGCACATCTCCGGCTGGTGCGGTTCGAACAAGAATACCGGGGGTGCTGCGTAAGCGCGCGCGGGGTCGGGCTTGTGGCCGGCAGCCTGTGCGATGATGCGCGCTTCCTGCGCGAAGCGCGTCGCCTCCGGGTGATCGACGTTATACGGGTCTTCCAGCGAGTGCGTCAGCACGAAGGACGGACTGAGTTCGCGGAACACGTCGATTGCGCGGTCGAGCATCCTTTCGTTCGTGCGCAGCGGATAATCGCCGGCGTCGAAATACTCGATCTCGGCGCCGAGGATTTCGGCGGCGCGCGTGGCTTCGTCCTTGCGCTGCGCCTTCACCTCTTCGAGCTTCACGCCCGCATTCTTCCAGGCAAACTGGCTTTCTCCGCGCTCCCCGAACGAGAGACAGAGAATTTTCATGCGGTAGCCCTTGTCCGCGTGCAGCGCGATTGCGCCGCCCGCGCGCCATACGAAATCGCCGGGATGGGCCGTTACGACGAGGCCGGTTTTTCCTGAAGCCATTTCTCTTCCACTATTCTCTTTTGCTACTCCGCAGCCTGCCGCCGCACCGCCTTCTTCGCACCCTCATGCGCGAAGGTTTTCCCCTCGAACAGCTTGCGCGCGGTGCGCAACAGTCCGGCGCGCTCGATCACGGGTCTCGCTGCGGTGCCGCCGACCGTGAGGGTCACCGTGAACTCGCCGGTCGGATGCTCGACCGACATCGACTTCTCCCGGCCCGGCGGCACCTTGGCGATGCCTTCGGCCACCGAACCCGGCAGCACACAAGCCGTCGCCACCGTCACCGCCGCAAAAACCCCGATCGAGGCGTGGCACTCGTGCGGAATGAAGGAACGCGTCGCCACGTGACCACCGGCCTTCGGCGGCGCAATCAGGATCATCTTCGGCACGACTTTTCCCGTGACGTCTCCGAGATTCATCAGCCTGCCCGCGGGAATCCGGATTTCCTCGAGGCGCTTCTTCAGTCCGGCATCCTTGTCGAGCTGCTCGCGCGGCTCGTAACCGGTCCGGCCGAGATCGGCAGCGCGCAGCAAAACGACCGGCATGCCGTTGTCGATGAGCGTGACGTCGATGCCGGCGACATGGTCTTTCGCGTTTCCGGTCGGCAGCAGCGCGCCGCACACCGAGCCTTCGGCGTCGAGGAAGTTGATCACGACGGGCGCCGCCGTGCCGGGCACCCCGTCGATCTTTGCCTCACCCTCGTAGTTCACGCGGCCTCCGGGTGTCTCAACGAGCAGTTCGGCGATGGTGCCGGTGTTGATGGTGCGAACCTTCACCGGCGTGATGCCGTCCGCCGCCTTCACCAGTCCCCGTTCGATGGCAAACGGAGCGACGCCGGAGAGAATATTTCCGCAGTTCGGCGTGGTGTCGACCATAGGCTTGTCGACACCGACCTGACAGAACAGAAAATCGACGTCGCAATCCGCGTGTTTCGATTTCGAGACGATCGCCACCTTGCTGGTCAAGGGGTGCGCGCCGCCGAGACCATCCACCTGCCGCGGATCCGGAGAACCCATCACCGACAGGAGCACGCGGTCGCGCTCGGCGACATCGGCGGGCAGATCGTCTGCGAGGAAGTAGGCGCCCTTCGAGGTGCCGCCGCGAAACATCATGCAGGGAATGCCTGGGTCAGCCACGGGACTTCGCTCCCCTCGCCTGCGCATTCGCGACCGCAAGTGCGAGCTCGGCATCGAAGCCGAAGTCGGCGAGCATCTCGCCCGCCTCGCGCATTTCCTCGGAGCGGCGTTTGCCGTGGGTCGCCACGCGCTCCTTCATGTCTTCGGCAAGCGCATGCCAGTCGATCGAAGGAAAGGTTTCTCCAAGGGAAGCAAAAACCGCTTCCTGCACACCGGCGTGCTCTGAGGCTTTCGCACAATCGACGAGCAGCGCCTCCAACCCCTTGATGATGATGCTGCGGCAGAGCTTGGTCGCGGAGGCTTGACCGATCTCCTGCGAGACGGGAGTGATGTTGAAGCCCAGCACGTTCAGCCGTTCGGCGATTTCGTCCGCGCGCAAACCGCCGGCGAGGATCGGCACGCGAATGCCCGGCTTCTTCACCGGCGCCATCACCGCGCCTTCGACATAGTCGGCACCCGACGCAGCAAGATGCGCGCTTGCACGCTGCTTGGTGCCCGGCGCCGCCGAGTTGATGTCGAAAAATATCTGACCCTGTCTTAGAAAGCCCGCCGCCTGGGCGGCTACGTTCTCCGCCGCTGCCGCCGTGACCGCGGAAACGACGAGGTGCGCACCATCGCAAGCCGCTTTAGCGTTCTCATATGCCCGTACATTTCTCTCGGCAGCGGCGCGCTCATAACCGCCGCGCTTCGCAGCGTCCTCACGCAGAATGTCGTAAGTCGATAGTGCCAGCGCGGGATTGCCCCTCAGGTCATCGGCAAAACGGCGGCCCACCTCGCCGAAGCCGATCAACGCAATACGCAGCATGTTGTTGTCTGCACTCATGCAATGCCTTCGCAGGTAGGCGCGAATATCTGCCTGTCATCCGGCAGAAGCAATTGGATTATAGCCAGAATCCGTGGCCTCCGCGGGTCTGCCGATGCAGCCGACGCCATGCTGCACCCGCGCAGAACTACGCTGTGCCCATTTGCGTGGTTGCTGCGGGCGGGAATATATGGCGTCTGGGAATATGCGCCGTAGGCGGCGGCAAACTGACCGATCTGAAGGGAAGACAATGCGACTGAAAGCAATCGTTTTTGCCGTACTGGCGGCGATGATCCTCGTACCCGACGCAAGGGCGCAGGACATGCGCGACCCGATCACGGGCCAGTTCATTTCCGGCAGGGGCACGAATCCGAATTCGAAGCCGCCGCGCAGTTCCGGCCTGTTCGGGCTGTTCCAGGGCTTGACTGCGATCGATTCCAAATATGCGCCGGGCAGCATTGTGATCGTCACCAAGCAGCGCAAGCTCTACTACGTGACCGAGCGCGGCAGTGCGATCGAGTACAACATCGGCGTGGGCCGGGTCGGCTTCACCTGGTCCGGCACGCACAAGGTTTCGGCCAAGAAGGAATGGCCGACCTGGACGCCTCCGGCCCAGATGCATGCGCGTCAGCGCGGGCTCCCGAAGCAGATGAAGGGCGGCCCGGACAACCCGCTCGGCGCGCGCGCGATCTATCTCGGCTCGACGCTCTATCGCATCCATGGCTCGAACGATCCGGACTCGATCGGCCTTGCCGACTCCTCCGGCTGCTTCCGGATGCACAACGAGGATGTGATCGATCTCTACGAACGCGTTGCAGTCGGCGCCACCGTTTATGTGATCAATTAGGCTCGCTACACATAGCCGTTACGCAACGAGGCCAGCGTTTGCCGGCTTTCTTCTTTGCTGCATCCATCCTTTAGTGGACGTGCTTTTTCGGTGCGCCCGGTTCGCGTGACAGCCCCTTGGCCTCAAGTTCCTCAAGGTACCGCGCGAAGCGTTCGGTCGCCTCGTTGCCCAGCTGATAGAGATACGACCACGAGTAAATCCCGCTCGAATGCATATCGTCGAAAACTAGCCTTACCGCGTAATTGCCGACCGGTTGCACCTCGAGGATCATGACGTTGCGCTTGCCGGGAACGGTCTTGCGCTCTTCCGGACTGTGACCCTGCACTTCGGCGCTCGGGCTCTCGACACGAAGATACTCGGCCGAAAGCCTGTAGCTGCTGCCGTTGTCGAATTTCACGACCAGGTAGTTGCGGTCCTTTTCCACCCTGATTTCGGTCGGCCAGGGTTCGTTGTCTGCGGCCATCGGCTCCTCCGGGGCTGCAACCTAGCGATCCCGGGGCATCGGACAAGCCATGCGGCGGCGTGCCTTTACCTGCCCGGATTTCTTGGCCAGAGTCGCCTGGAATTCACGGTAAAGACCTAAAAATGGACGCAGCCCGCACCTAAAAGACGCCCGATGAACGAAATCCGACCGATTTTTGGAAGTTCCGCCGCCGCGCCGGCGCTGGTCGATCCCTTTGGCCGGCAGATCAGCTATCTGCGCGTGTCGGTCACCGACCGCTGCGACTTCCGCTGCGTCTATTGCATGTCCGAGCACATGACGTTCCTGCCGAAGCCGGACCTGCTCACGCTCGAGGAACTCGACCGCATCTGCACTGCCTTCGTTTCGCGCGGCGTGGAGAAGCTGCGCATCACCGGCGGCGAGCCTCTGGTGCGGCGGGACATCATGACCTTGTTCCGCTCGCTGTCGCGGCATCTCGAAAACGGCGCGCTCAAAGAACTGACGTTGACCACCAACGGTTCGCAACTGACCCGCTTTGCGAAAGAACTCGCGGGCTACGGCGTCAAGCGCATCAATGTCTCGCTCGACACGCTCGATCCCGCGAAGTTCAAGGCGCTGACCCGCTGGGGCGATCTAGACAAGGTGCTCGCGGGCATCGACGCCGCACAGCAAGCCGACATACACATCAAGATCAACGCGGTCGCGCTCAAGGGCGACAATGAAGACGAGATTGCGCCGCTGATGGAATGGGCGCACGGCCGCGGCATGGATCTCGCACTGATCGAGGTGATGCCGCTCGGCGATGTCGGCACCGAACGCGTCGATCAATATCTGCCGCTTTCGCTGGTGCGTGCGCGTCTTTCGGAAAAGTACACGCTGACCGATATCGACTTTCGCACCGGCGGGCCGGCGCGTTATGTCTCGGTCAAGGAGACCGGCGGCAGGCTCGGCTTCATCACGCCACTCACCCATAATTTCTGCGAAGGGTGCAATCGCGTGCGCCTCACCTGCACCGGGACGCTTTATATGTGCCTCGGGCAGGAGGACGCAGCCGATCTGCGCGGGCCGATGCGCGCGTCGGCGGCCGACGAACTCCTTCATGCGGCGATGGACGAGGCGATTGCGCGCAAGCCCAAGGGCCACGACTTCGTCATAGATCGCCGCACCAGGCGGCCGGCGGTCGGCCGCCACATGAGTCTCACCGGCGGCTGACGCCGCCAGATCGCAAAGTTCCACTGGTGCAATCCCAACCCGCCGGCGCGCTGTCCGCAAATCTGCGGAGCATCTTCTTCATGATGCTTGCCTCGGCATCGTTCGCATCCAACGATATCAACACCAAGATCGCGGTCCAGTATCTGCCGGCGCCGGAGATCATCGCGATCCGCGGCGCAGCCGCGTTCCTGTTCGCGCTTGTGCTGGTGTTGTTCGTTCACGGGCTCGCACAACTAAAGACGATCGCGAACCGCAATCTGTTCTGGCGCAGCCTGTTCGAGGGCTCGGTCGGCCCGATGATCATCACCTGCTACGCCTTCCTGCCGCTCGCGACGGTCACCGCGATCATGCAGACCGGGCCGTTCATGGGCATGATCGCGGGGATCTATCTGTTCAGCGAATCGGTCGGCTGGCGGCGCTGGTGCGCGGCGCTCGTCGCCTTTCTGGGCGTGCTTCTTATCATCAAGCCAGGGGCCACCGCGTTCGAACCGGTCGCGCTCATTGTGCTACTGATTGCCGCCGTCGGTGTCGGGCGGGATATCCAGTCGCGGAAAATCGGAAATGCCGTTCCCGCCTTCGTCGTTCCGCTTGCCACTTCGGTAACGAGCGTCGTGCTCGCGTTCGCGCTGACGCCGATCATGCAGCCGTTCGGCATCCGGGCCTGGGGACCGTGGCTCTGGCCGGATCCGTTCTCTTTCGGGCTTTGCTGCCTTGCCGGATTCTTCCTGATGCTCGCGAACACCTTCGCCTTTCTTGCTTTCCGCTCCGGCGATATGTCGGTGATATCGCCGTTCAGATACTTCTATCTTTTCTTCGCGGTGATCGGCGGCATGATCGTGTTCGCGGAGTTTCCCGATTGGCTGTCCTTCTCCGGCATGGTGCTGATCGTCGCCGCCGGACTCTACCTCCTGCATCGCGAACGTCTTCGTGCGCGAGACGCCGTTGCGGCTTCGGCGGGGTCGGCCGGGCAATGACCGACAAGCGCGCCGCCAACCGCCGCGGTATGGTCTTCATGGTGCTTGCCATGGCGCTGTTTGCCGCGAACGATGCGGGCACAAAATACGCCGTAAAGACGATACCGGTGTCGGAAGTACTCGTTGTCCGCGGCGGCTTTGCCCTGATCTTTCTCACGATCGTGCTTTGGTGGCGCAGCGAGTTGCGCTACACGCCGAAGGTATTCGACTGGCAGGTGAGCCTGCGCGGCTTCGCAGAAGCTGCGACCGGGGTGCTTTTGATCTCTGCGCTCGCACTGATTCCGCTCGGCAATGTGATTACGATCATCCAGCTCGTACCTTTCATCATGACGATCATCGCGGCGGTAACGATCGGAGAAACTGTCGGCTGGCGGCGCTGGCTTGCCGTCGGCGCCGGCTTTGTCGGCGTCGTCCTTGTCGTCAAACCGGTGTCCGTGGCCTTCGACCCGGCTTCGCTGTTCGCGGTCGCGGCGACGTTCACAATCTTGTTGCGCGATATGCTGGCGCGCTCGATCGGCGCGCGCGTTCCCGCCTTTGTCGTCGCGCTCGCTTCGATCCTCGCCGGAATCGCCGTCGGCGCCGCCGGCGCCCTCATTCAGAGCTGGCGTCTGCCCGACGCGATGACGCTGTTCAGCTGTCTCGGCTCCGGCATCTGCCTGGTACTCGCGCAATACTTCATTGTGGTCGCCTATCGCGGAACCGAACTCTCCGCAGTCGCGCCGTTCCGCTATTCGATCGTGCTGTTTGCGGTCATTTACGGCTTCATTTTCTTCCGTGAGGTTCCCGACGCATGGTCTTTCGCGGGAATGGCGATCATGATCCTGGCCGGCCTCTACATGCTGCATCGCGAAGCCTTGCGAGCGCGGCATGCGACAAAGGGCGCCGAATAGATTTCGCGTAAACCGACGGTTTCTCCTGCATCTACAATGGTTTCACCCGCACCCGGCCGCGGGCCATGGCCTATCGCCCGGCGGCTTGATCGGCGGGTTCAATTGTCTATGGTGACCGAAAGGAAGGGAGTGGACGGGCTCGATCGGCCCGCGCCACTTGCAGCATCCGGGGGGATCAGCCTTGCGTACCTTACTCGCAATCAGCCGAGCGATCGATGCCGTCAATACGAAACTCGGCAAACTTGTCGCGTGGCTTCTTGTGCTCGCCGTCGTGGTATCAACGGTCAACGCGGTGGTACGAAAGCTGCTGCACACATCATCGAACGCCTGGCTCGAATTGCAGTGGTATCTTTTCGCCGCTGCTTTTCTTTTTTGTGCGGCCTGGACGCTGATCGTGAACGAGCACATCCGCATCGATATCGTGAACAACCTGTTTTCGAAGCGTGTCCGCAACTGGATCGACATGATCGGCCATGTATTCGCGCTAATGCCGTTCTGCATCATCATGATCTGGACCTCGGTTCCGTTTTTCCTCACCTCATATCGTCTAAGCGAACTCTCGTTCGCAGCGGGCGGTCTGCCGCAATGGATTGCGAAAGGGATGATTCCGATCGCTTTCACCGTGCTGCTGGTTCAGTCCATTTCGGAAATCATCAAGCGCGCGGCGGTCATGCGCGGTGCAATCCCGGATCCCTACGAACATCAACAAGGTCACGGCGCCCAAGCCGAAGCCGAACGCCTGCTTCAGGCAGCAAAGATTAAGTCCTGAGTTAGAGCACGCCTGGAGCGCATCGAAATGACCGCCTTCATCATTCACAACATGGCTCCGATCATGTTCGCGAGCCTGGTTGTATTTCTGCTGATCGGCTACCCGGTCGCATTCACGCTTGCTGCGGTCGGTCTAGTTTTCGGCATTGTCGGGATCGAGCTCGGGCTGTTCGCGCCGAACTTTCTGCAAGCGATGCCGGAGCGCGTCTACGGCACCATGAACAACGACACGCTGCTCGCGATTCCGTTCTTCACCTTCATGGGCTTGATCCTCGAGCGAAGCGGCATGGCTGAGGACCTGCTCGACACCATCGGGCAGGTGTTCGGCCCGATCCGCGGAGGGCTCGCCTATGCGGTGATCTTCGTCGGCGCGCTGCTCGCGGCTACGACCGGCGTTGTCGCCGCGTCCGTGATCTCGATGGGCCTGATCTCGCTGCCGATCATGCTGCGCTATGGCTACGACCGGCGTCTTGCCACCGGCGTGATCGCCGCTTCAGGCACGCTCGCGCAGATCATTCCACCCTCGATCGTTCTGATCGTGATGGCCGACCAGCTCGGCCGCTCGGTCGGCGACATGTATGAGGGCGCCTTCGTGCCCGGACTTATCCTTTCGAGCCTCTATGCGGGCTACGTCATGCTGGTCGCGCTTCTATTCCCGAACCGCACACCCGGTCTGCCGCCAGAGGCGCAGACGCTGCGGGAAGACGGCGAGCGCCGCCCGCTGCGAACCATAATGAATGCCGTCGGCGTCATCGCGGCCGTTCCCTTTGTGACGTTCCTTCTCGTCACGGTCGGCCTGTTCGCGATATTCGCGCTGGTCGGGGGCATAATCGGCTCGGGAAGCTCGCTTGGCCTTCCGAGCGTCGTCACGGAATACAGCACCGAACTCATCGCCGGCGCGGCGGCGCTTTATGCGCTTTATCTCGGCATTCGCTCGCGCGATTTCGTGTCGCGCCCGCACGCCAACCTTGCGCTGCTGGTTACAATCAGCGGCCTCGTCGGATACTACCTCATGTCTCTGACGACCTATAAAGGCGCGGATTTCGTGGTGCTTGCGATGTTTATCAGCATCGTTTTCGCCTTCCTGATTTCGGTCGGCGACCGTTATCGCGGGCTGGCAGGCGTGATTGGTGCGATCATAGCAATGGCAGTCGCAGCTTATGTCTATATCCATCACCCGCTGCCGGTCGCCACGGGCGTAATCGCGTTTCTGGAGCCACTGCTGCGGGTGTTTGCAGCGGCGGCAATCGGAGCCGCGGCTTTTTTTGCAATCTCACTTGTGTTCGGCTCGGTGCCGCTGCTGCGCGAACCGCTGCTTTCCGAAATGTCGCGCCAGGTGACGGCGGTCATGGTGCCGCCGCTTGCGCTGATCTTCCTGGTGCTGGGCACGATCTTCATCGGTCTTGCGACACCGACCGAAGGCGGCGCCATGGGCGCGACCGGAGCCGTCCTGCTCGCCATCTCGAAGCGGCGGCTCAACTTCTCGCTCGTCAAACAGGCGACGGAATCGACCGCGAAGCTCTCCGCCTTCGTGCTGTTCATCCTGCTCGGAGCACGCGTCTTCTCCCTCACCTTCTACGGCGTGGACGGCCACAAATGGGTCGAGGAATTGCTGGTTTCGCTGCCCGGCGGGCAGGTCGGCTTTCTGCTCTTCATCAACGCGCTGGTCTTCCTCCTCGCCTTCTTCCTCGACTTCTTCGAACTCGCCTTCATTATCGTGCCGCTGCTGGGCCCGGCCGCGGAACGGATCGGTATCGACCTGATCTGGTTCGGTGTGATCCTCGCGGTGAACATGCAGACTTCTTTCATGCATCCGCCGTTCGGCTTCGCGCTGTTCTACCTGCGCTCGGTCGCACCGAAGGAATCCTACATCGACAAGGTCAGCGGGCAGCTCACCGCGGGCGTTACTACCGGCCAGATCTACTGGGGCGCGGTACCCTTCGTCGTCATTCAGGTCATCATGGTCGTGCTGGTGATCATGTTCCCGCAAATGGTGATGCACTACAAAGGCACCGGCACCGGCGTCGATCCGAGCAAGGTGAAGATCGAGATCCAGTTGCAGGACGAGCCGCTCGGCCCGCTCAAATTCGACTGACGCCCGACGCGCCGGAAACCACGAGAATAAAAAACCCCGGAGCGAACTCCGGGGTTTTCTTTTCGTCGGTCTTCGCGCTTACGAGCGACGCGAACGGATCTGGAAGCCGTCGAAGGCGTATTCCGCGACCTGCCACCAGAGATACTGGTCGTTGCGGAACGCCATGTAGGAGTCGTGGACCTTCTTGAAGTCCGCATTCTTCGCCGAGGTCTCGGCATAGACTTCGTTCGCGGCCTTCAGGCAGGCTTCCATGATCTGCGTAGAGAACGGCTGGAGTTTCGCGCCGCCCGCGATCAGACGGCGCAGCGCCGCCGGGTTGCCGGCATCGTACTTCGCCATCATCCAGGTGTTGGCCACATGCGAGGCAGCTTCCAGCACAGCCTTGTAGCCCTTCGGCAACGAATTGTACTTGTCGAGGTTCACCATGGCATGAAGCATCGGGCCGCCTTCCCACCATCCGGGGTAGTAATAGAACGGCGCGACCTTGTTGAAGCCGAGCTTTTCGTCGTCATAGGGGCCGACCCACTCCGCGGCGTCGATCGTACCGCGCTCGAGGGCCTGATAGATTTCGCCGCCCGCAATCATCTGCGGTACGACGCCGAGCCTGGTGAGCACCTGGCCTGCGAAGCCGCCAATGCGCATCTTGACGCCCTTGAGGTCGTCGACGGTCTTGATCTCCTTGCGGAACCAGCCGCCCATCTGCGCGCCGGTGTTGCCGGCGATGAAGCCGATCGCCTTGTGCTTGGCGAAGAAAGCATTGAGCAGATCGGTGCCGCCGCCATGCATACACCAGGCATCCATCATGCGCTGGTTCAGGCCGAACGGAACGGCCGTTGCGAAGGCGAAGGTGGGATCCTTGCCGACATAGTAGTAGCAGGCGGTGTGGCACATCTCGACGGTACCGTTCGAGACGACGTCAAGCGCCTGTAGGCCCGGCGCGATTTCGCCAGCGGCGAAAACCTGGATCTGGAACTTGCCGTCGGTCGCTTCGTTGACGTATTTCGCCAGAACTTCGGCAGCGCCATAGATGGTGTCGAGCGCCTTCGGAAAGCTCGAGGTCAGACGCCACTTCACTTCAGGCGCGGACTGCGCGATCGCCGGAGCGGCGACGACACTGGCAGCGGCGGCACCTCCCGCGACTTGCAGGAACTTACGACGTTTCATGAGTATATTCCCCCTTAGGAGCGTGGAGTTATCGTTCGTTGGACTCCCGGGACTCTGGGACCCGGTCATCTGGGGGCAGCATGGCCGAGTGCCATGCAAAAATCCAGAAGCCAGGCGTCTTGCTATGCAGTATAACTAAAATGCTGCGACCCCTTGGAATCGCGAAGTAAACTGCCTGTAGTTTCAGCAGAAACCAGCCCGGGACGCACTAGTGCCGGTAGCGAGGATCGTAGCGCGGATTGAGATAGCAGCGCTCGTTCGGGCTGCCGCGCGACGCGAGGCATTGCTCCAGCGTGTAGGCCATGCAGTACTGAACGGAGCCTTCGACGATCATCATGTCGCGGCACCACAGGTCTCGCGGCGGCGTGGCCTGACGCTCCTGCGCGGCCCCCACTGCGGTTGTCGCGAAAAGTACAGCCAGAACGGCAATCATTTTCATCGGCATTTCCTGTGTTACGACTCGATCACAATCTTCGGCGCCGCGCGCTTGCCGGCCGGGCCTTCCAGTGCAGCGCGTACCTTCGCTGCAATCTCCTTGTAGATCTTCGCATAGGGTCCGTCGGGATCGCTCGCGACGACCGGCTTGCCGGCGTCCGACAGTTCGCGGATTTTGAGTTCCAACGGCACTTCGCCAAGGAACTGCACGCTCCAGCGATCCGCTTCTTTCCTCGCGCCGCCATGACTAAAGATGTCGGAACGCTCGCCGCAATGCGGGCATAGGAAGTAGCTCATGTTTTCGATCAGGCCGAGTACGGGAACGTCCACGCGCCGGAACATGGCAATCCCGCGGCGAGCGTCGATCAGCGCCAGATCCTGCGGCGTGGAAACGATCACGGCCCCCGCGAGCGGCACCTGCTGCGCAAGCGTGAGCTGTGCGTCGCCGGTGCCGGGCGGCATATCCACGACGATCACATCGAGCGGCGCCCAATCGACCTCGCGGAGCATCTGCGTGATCGCGGATTGCACCATAGGGCCGCGCCAGATCATGGCGGTGTCCTCGTCGACCAGAAAGCCGATCGACATGACCTTGAGCCCGAACGCCTCCATCGGCCGCAGCGTGCGGCCGCCGATCAGTTCGGGTTTGCCCTTCAGCGCAAGCAGACGCGGCATCGAGGGGCCGTAGATGTCGGCGTCGAGCACGCCGACTTTCAGACCGAGCGACTGCAGCCCAAGCGCGAGATTGACGGAGGTCGTGGACTTGCCGACGCCGCCTTTACCCGATGCAACCGCGATGATCGCACCGACCCCGGGTACACCCTGTACCCTACCCCCGGCCGGCGCGGCTGCGCGCGGCGGTGCGGACGACGCCGTGCTCGGCTTCTTTTCAGCAGTCAGCGCAATCAGCACCGAAGCTACGCCCGGAACACCCTTGATGACTTCCTCGGCCTGCTTGCGGACGCTCTCCCATGCCTGTGCCTCGGCGGCATCGACGGTCAGCGAGCAGAAGACCTTGCCGTTCGTGACGACGACGCCGGACAGCTTGCCGCTTGAGACGATGTCCTTGCCGTCAGGCCCTTTCACGGATTTGAGGGCTTCGGAAATGGTAGCGGAAGTGGCGGTCATTGTTGTTTTCTCCCGCCCCTTCTTAGCATTCCCGCCCGGAAATATCCTCGCGGCTATTCGCCCTGAAACCGCGGCAGCCGCTTCTCGCGGAAAGCCATCACGCCCTCGATGAAATCCTTCGAACGCCCGGCCTCGCGCTGGCTGTCGCGCTCGAGATCGAGCTGGGTCGAGAGATCGTTCGCCCCGCTCGCCATGAGCGCGCGCTTCGCGAGCCGGTAAGCGAGCGTCGGGCCCGCCGCGAGAATTGCCGCGTGCTTCGCGACTTCGCCCGCGAAGATGTCGTCGTCGAATATCTTCCACGCGATGCCCATGCGCTCGCAATCCTCGGCCGGAATGCGGTCGGCGAACAGACACATTGCCAATGCACGCTTGAGACCGACGAGCCGTGGCAGAAACCAGGTGCCGCCCGCGTCCGGCACCAGGCCGATCCGCGCGAAGGCCTGCTGCAAATACGCCGAACGCGCCATCAGCATGATATCGCAGGCGAGCGCGATATTCGCGCCGGCCCCGGCCGCAGGGCCGTTGACCGCCGCGATGGTCGGAACCGGAAACGAAGCGAGCCTGCGCACCAGCGGATTGTAGTTCTTGTCGAGCGAAGCGCCGAGATCGAGCTTGCCGGAATCGGCGATGTTGCGCTCGGTCAGATCCTGCCCGGAGCAGAACGCACGCCCCTCGCCCGTCAGCACGAGGCAGCGGACATTCCTGTCGGCTTCGACCTTGTCCAGCGCATCCCGCAACTCGGGGTGCGTGGCCGCGTTGATCGCGTTCAGCCGCTCGGGACGCGCGAGCGCCACGGTCGCAACCGAGCCTGCCACTTCGAGCCTGATATTTTCATACTTCGCTGTCATTGTTTATGCCTTTGCGCTGGGGCGCGCGGATACGGACGTGTGCCAGCGGCTCAAATTTTTCATCTCCGGTGTCAAAGAAAGTTTGATTACACGCATGAAATCGACGGTGCAGAGCGCGGTGATATCCGCGATGGTGAAGCGGTCCCCCGCAACATATTCGCGCTTGCCTAGTTCGTTATCGAGAAAGTTGACGAAATCGATCGCCTGATCGCGGCAGACAGCCCCCCATTCGGCAACCTGCACCTTTTCGCGCTGCGCCATGCCGGGGCTGGTATGCCGGAAAGACTGCGAAACCGGGCCATAGAAATGCAGCTCAAGCCGCCGGTTCCACATCTCGACCTGGGCGCTTTCGACTGCACCTCTGCCGAAAAGATTGGGTTCGGGATGCAGCTTCTCGAAATAGAGACAGATCGCGACCGATTCCGTGATCACGGTGCCGTCGTCGAGCACAAGTACGGGAACCCGCTGCATCGGGTTCATCGCCGTAAACGTCTCGCTGCGCTGCTCGAGCGCACCCAGATCGACCTCCTGCTTCGGAATGTCGATGCCCTTCTCGGCAAGGAAAATGCGCACGCGGCGCGGGTTGGGCGCGCGGCCCATGTCATACAATTTCATTTCGGTCCGCCTCCGCCCGCTATCGGAACACGCGCGCGGGAACCTAGCAAGCTGCCGAAATGTCTAGTCTATTCGCCGCGTAGCGGAACTATTTACCTCTCCTTAACCATAAGAATCAGCCCGGCATTAACCACCATCGCGCGATGGTAGCGACGGCTGGCGCGCGAGTTTCGCGGCCGGCCCGCGCTTCGCTTGTAGCGCGGGGGCGAATGGCGGGCGGATCGGGCAGCGGTATTGCGTAATGATGAGTTATAGCGCTCGCGGGGACGAGACGGCGGCCGATGCCGCACGCGCCGCGCATGAACGGCGGCTCAAGCTCAGCCGCAGCGTCCGCGAGACGCGCGATCTGCTCACCTCCACGTCCGGTGTGAAGCCCGCCTTCGACTACGAGCTTTTGCGGCTCTATGCCGAGCACCGCATCGGTGCGTCGCTCGCCCTCTTTATGCTGATCTCGCTGGTCGGTATCGCATCCTCGCTATGGACCGGCGGTCTTGGCGCGGTGCTCTGGACCCTGATCGCGCTGACGATCCATTCGCTGAATGTCGCCGCCTGCCGCCGCTTCCTCGCCACCCCCGCGAGCCCGGCATTGATGCAGCGCTATCGCATCCTGTTCACGATGTTCGATCTGATCTTCGGCGTGAGCTGGGTGCTGATCGTCAACGTGCTCGTGGGGCTCGGCGCGCAGGGCTCCGGCGACTTCTCGCTGTTCGCGATGCTGCTCGTGGTCGCGGTATTCTCGATGCTCGCCGCGAGCATTCCGAGCGCGGTCTATGCCGCGACGGTGCCGGTCGCCGCCGTCGTTTCGCTGCACTATCTTCTGCGCGGCACGCCGCAGGATGTCGTGCTCGCGATCCTGACCATCGGGGCAGAAGCCTACTTCGTCATGGTCGCGGGCCGCCTGCACATCGCAGCCGTATCGGCGCTCGAAGCTCGCGCGCAACTGGACACGCTGATTGGCGAACTCGAACAGTCGAAAGCGAAATCCGACGAGGCTGCCCGCCGCGCGGAAGCCGCGAACCTCGCCAAGTCCCGCTTTCTCGCCCAGATGTCGCACGAACTGCGCACGCCATTGAATGCGATCCTCGGCTTCTCCGAAGTCATGAAGAACGAGGTGCTCGGCGGTCACGCCGTGCCGGCATATAAAGAGTACGCTGCGGACATTCACGAATCCGGCGGACACCTGCTCAATCTGATCAATGAGATTCTCGATCTGTCGCGCATCGAGGCCGGCCGCTACGAACTCAACGAGGAGCCGGTGAGCCTCGTCGGCATCGCCGACGACTGCAACTATCTGATGAAAATGCGCGCGACCAATCGCGGAATCACGCTCCACACGCTGTTCGAATCCGATCTCCCGAAAATCTGGGCGGACGAGCGTGCGGTACGCCAGGTCGCGCTCAATCTGCTTTCCAACGCGATCAAATTCACGCCGCAGGGCGGCGAAGTCTTCACCAAGGTCGGCTGGACCGCGTCCGGTGGACAGTATCTCTCGGTCCGCGACACCGGCCCGGGTATCCCCGAAGACGAAATCCCGGTGGTCATGGCGTCCTTCGGTCAGGGCTCGAACGCGATCAAAAGCGCCGAACAGGGCGCGGGTCTCGGCCTGCCGATTGTAAAAGGCCTCATCGATCTGCACGGCGGCACCTTCACATTGCGCTCGAAGCTGCGCGAAGGCACCGAGGTGATCGTTACCTTCCCCGCCGAACGCGTGATGGCGGCGCTGGCGCCGGTCGCCGATGCCGGTCCGTTACAGCCGAGACAGCCCGGAAAGAAGCCGCAGACCGCACCTGTCCGCGCGTGATAAATTCCACCGTCGTCGAATCGCAGCGGCGATTGCCGCGCCGGAAACCGCCGATGCTACCGCCCTTCGTCCATGACGCACTGAAATGGCTCCGCAGCGAAACCGTGCTTCCGTTCGGCAGCGCACATGCGGCTTCGGATGACGAAGGCCAGGCCGTAGCCGACCCGGGAGCCGGCGCCTATGCCGCTCCGTTCGCCGCCGCGGTCGCAGGCTCTATTGCCGCGGGAGCGTTGCTCGTGTTCTGGAGTTCATCGCTGCCGCCCTTTGCCGTTGCCGCGGCGACGGTTCTCACGCTCGCGGCGGGACGCGGCATACGCTTCGAAAGCGGAACGGTTCGTGCCGGCGACCGTCTTTCGGGGCAGACCGGTGTCGGCGCCGCTTCGCTCGTGCTGCTGCTTCTGCTCGAGGTCGCGGCACTCGAAGGCCTGATCATCTATCACGCGCCGAGCGCCGCGCTTGTGGTGATCGTGGCTGCGATCTTCGGCTCGACCGCGTCCATCGTGTTCCGGCTGACTCAGCCTGCGCGCCCGATCGAGGATGTCGGCGAAGTCTCGCGCGTTTCGCAGAGCACGGCACTTCAGGGGTTGACGCTCGTCACCATCGTGCTCGGTACCGCGCTCCTGCTCCCCGTGTTCAGAATCGGCCCGACCGCGGCGGCTTTTGTCGGCGCCCTGATCGCCTTCGTGGCGGTGGTCGCACTCGCAAAACACCAGAACACCGAAGACGTGCCCGATTGCGCCGCTGCCGCCGGCAAGGCGGCAGAAGCCGCAACGCTGTTTGCCGTTCTCGTCATCATCCGCGCTCCGTAGAAGAAGAATGTTCCGCAACGACAAATTTCTCTGGCTGGTAATCCTCGGCCTCGCAATCGCGGTGATCGTGCTGGTCTCGCGTCACGACGAGGGTACGGTCGGCCCGATGGACACCAACGCTTTCGCAAGCCTCGTCTATTTCTCGGCCTTGCTGCTTCTGATCGGCGGCGGCGTCTATTCGATCTTCTACGGGCGCTTTCAGGAAACGCTGAAATCCATCGGCATATGGGCCGGCATCGTCGCGCTGCTCGTGATCGCCTACAACTATCGCGGCGATATCGTGCGCGTCGTCGACCGGATGTTCTCGATCGTGACGCCCGATCCGGACATCACCGCGAGCATTCCCAACCATGTCTGGGTCGACCGCAATGCGAGCGGCGACTTCAACGTCCGCGTTCAGGTCAACGGCGCGTCGCTGCCGATGATGATCGATACGGGGGCATCGAGTGTGGTGCTGACCGTCGATGCGGCGCGGGCCGCAGGACTTCCGGTCGATCTCCTGAAGTACGACATCACCATCGAGACCGCAAAAGGCCGCAGCTTTGCCGCCGCTGTCGTGCTCGATCGGATCCGCATCGGTAACATCGTCGAGCGGCGCGTGCCGGCGCTTGTCGTACGCCGCGGCGACCTGCGCATGAGCCTGCTTGGCATGAGTTTCCTTCAGCGCCTCGATTCATTCGAGTTGCGAGGCCAGCAGATGGTTCTGCGCGGGAGACGCTAAACATCCCGCCGCTGTGAAATCGTTTCACATCGCGGAACATGTCATTCCGCAATGCGGAAATGCGTTCCGCATGGTTGACGCTGCGGCCGCTTGATGTTGCAGTGATTGCTCCTCCGCGAAGGCGAACACGCTTCCGGAAAATCGCAACGACGATTTGCAGCGCGAATGCTGCCGGCAATAACGACGAAACACTGGGGAGAAACAAAATGAAGCGCACCGCGCTCGCACTACTTTCCGCCGCGATCCTCGCGGTCCTTGCCGGACCCGTTTCCGCGCAGAACTTTCCGACCAAGCCCGTGACCCTCATCGTGCCCTGGCCGGCGGGCGGCTCCACCGACATCGCAATGCGAGCGATTGCGGAAGCTGCGGGCAAGCATCTCGGCCAGCCCATCGTGGTCGACAACCGCGCCGGAGGCTCCGGCACGGTCGCCCCGGCGACGATGGCCGCAACCGCAAAACCCGACGGCTACACGATCGCGCAGATTCCGATCACGATCTTCCGTCTGCCGCTGATGCAACAGACGACCTGGGACGCCGAAAAGGACTTCACCTACATCGTCCACCTCACCGGCTACACCTTCGGGGTAACGACAAAGGCGGATTCCCAGTTCAAGACCTGGGACGACGTGGTGAAATTCGCCAAGGAGAACCCCGGAAAGGTAACCTATGCCACCCCGGGCGCCGGCACCTCGCTGCATATCGGCATGGAGCAGATCGCCGCGCGCGCCGGCATCAAGCTCACGCATGTTCCGTTCAAGGGCAACGCCGAAAGCAACGCCGCCGTGCTCGGCGGGCACACCATGCTGCAGGCGGATTCGAGCGGCTGGAAGAGCCTGGTCGACGCCGGCCAGCTTCGTCTGCTGATGATCTGGACCAGCAAACCGTCGCCGAACTATCCGGGCGTACCCACGCTGCAGCAGCTCGGCTATCCCTTCGTGTTCGACTCGCCGTTCGGCATCGCCGGCCCGAAGGGCATGGACCCGAAAATCGTCGCGGCCCTGCACGACGCTTTCAAGAAAGCGATCGACGATCCCGCCGTACAGGCGACGCTTGCGAAATATGATATGGTCGTGAACTACAAGAACACTGCCGACTATGTGAAGTTCGTGAAGGAAGTCACCGACACCGAGCGCAAGGTCGTCGAGTCGCTCGGCCTCAAGAAGAAGTAGAAACGCGAAAGACCGGCTCCGCCCGCACGGCGGAGCCGGTTTCACTGCATGCGTGAGTCCGAGATGAAAAGTTCCGGGGTCCGGATCGACAACGCCGAACTCTGGGGCGGAGCGATCTGGTTTGCGATCAGCGTCTTCGTAATCGAACAGGGCCGCAGACTGGAGCTCGGCTCAATCAACGAGCCGGGCATGGGCTTCATGCTGTTCTGGCTCGGGCTGGTGATGGCGGGCCTGTCGCTCGCGGTCGCGGCACAAGCGATCAAGAGCGAAGGTGCTTCGGTCGGCTCGCTCTGGGCAGGAACGCGCTGGAGGAAGACGGTGATCGTGATCGTCACCTTCATCCTCTATGCGCTTGCGTTCGAGCGCCTGGGATTCCTGCTCTCTACGATCCCTCTGATGCTGGTGCTGCTTCGCGCAATCGACCCCGTACGCTGGCCGCTCGCCGTTCCGATTGCGTTCGGTACGCCGCTGCTGCTCTGGTGGGTCCTGAAGGCGCTGCTGCAGATTCAGCTTCCCTCCGGCTGGTTCGAGATCGGATAGGCGATGGATCTGCTCGCCCAAGTCGCTCACGGTTTTTCCGTCGCGCTGACGCCGGTCAATCTGCTCTACTGCTTCATCGGCGTGTTCATCGGCACGCTGGTCGGCGTGCTGCCGGGCATCGGCCCGATCTCCGCGATGTCGCTGCTGCTGCCTGTGACGCTTTCGGGCACGCCGGAGTCCGGCATCATCATGATGGCCGGCATCTACTACGGCTCGATGTACGGCGGTTCGACCACCTCGATTCTCGTGAACATTCCGGGCGAAGCGACCTCGGTGGTCACCTGTCTCGACGGGCACGAGATGGCAAAACAGGGCCGCGCCGGCCCGGCACTCGGCATCGCCGCATTCGGGTCCTTCATCGCCGGTTCGCTCGCGGTCGTCGGGCTTATGATAATCGCGCCCTATCTCGCGCGTTTCGCGGTCGCGTTCGGACCGGCCGAGATGTTCAGCCTGATGGTGCTCGGCCTCGTGATCGTGACCTTCCTCACGCAGGGCTCGATGCTGAAATCGCTGATCATGGCGGGCGCGGGCGTCGTACTCGGCCTGATCGGTCTCGACAGCATCACCGCGCAGCCGCGCATGACCTTCGGCCGCATCGAGCTTTACGACGGCATCGGACTGATCCCGGTCGTCATGGGGCTGTTCGGCGTCGCCGAAGTGCTGACCAATATCGAACAGGGCATCAAGCGCACGGTGTCCAATACGAAAATCCGCAACCTGCTTCCCAACAGGGAAGACTGGCAGCGCAGCGCGGGCCCCATCGGGCGCGGCACGGTGCTCGGGTTCTTCCTCGGCATCATTCCCGGCGGCGGCGCGGTGATCGCGTCGTTTGCGTCTTACGCGCTGGAGAAACGCGTCTCGAAGACACCGCAGCGCTTCGGCAAGGGCGCGATCGAAGGCGTCGCGGGTCCCGAAGCCGCGAACAACTCGGCCGCCGGCGGCGCGTTCATTCCGCTGCTCACGCTCGGCATCCCGCCGAACGTCGTCATGGCGCTCCTGCTCGGCGCCTTCATCATTCACAATATCCAGCCCGGTCCGCTTTTGATGGTGCAGCGTCCCGACCTGTTCTGGGGCGTGATCACGAGCATGTATATCGGCAACGTGATGCTGCTCGTTTTGAACCTGCCCTTGATCGGCATGTGGGTGCAGCTCCTGCGCCTGCCCTACAATATTCTGTTTCCGCTGATCCTGCTGTTCACCGTGATCGGCGTGTTCGCGAGCAGCAACAACGTCTTCGACCTCTACGTGATGATCGCCTTCGGCATCTTCGGCTATCTGGCGCGCAAGCTCGGCTATGAGGCGGCGCCGCTGGTGCTCGCTTTCGTGCTCGGCTCGATGATGGAGAACAAGCTGCGCACGGCGCTGATCCTGTCGGCAGGGGATCTCACGACCTTCCTGACGAAGCCGATCTCGGCGGTCTGTCTTACCGTCGCGGCGATCATGCTCTTGATGCCGCTCATTCCGGCGCTCGGCAAAAAGCGCGAGCAGGTCGCGCTTGAGGACGGGCAGAACTGAGTTTTACCGGCGTATGGCCAGTTCCACGCGCGGTCAGAACCAGTTCATCAGGCTCGCGAAGAAGCGCACAGCGACGATCAAGAGGAAGATCGCGAACGCGACCTCCAGCCTTCTGCGCGGCCAGGAATGCGCGAGCTTCGCTCCATAAGGTGCCGCGAGCACGCTGGTCGGCGCAAACAGCGCGACGGCAAGAAACGAAACATAGCCGACCGACAACGGCGGCATCAGCGCCTGCTGCGGCCAGCCCGCGATCATGTAGCCGACCATGCCGGGCAGCGAGATCAGCACGCCGACGCCGGAAGACGTCGCAACCGCGCGATGGATGGAAACGCCGTAGAGCGTGAGAAACATCGCCGAATAAGCGCCCCCGCCGATTCCCATGAGCGCGGAGATGACGCCGATCGCGACACCGACGACGGCGGTGAGCGCCGTTCCCGGCAGTTGACCGGCGATGCGCCAGTTCTCGCGGCCGAACAGAAGCTTCAGCGCCATCAGGGTCGCAAATACTACGAACAGCAGCTTGAAGACCGTCGAACTCGCAAAATAGGCGATGACGGACCCGATGCCGACGCCGCCGATGATCGGCAGCGCCCAGATCCGGAGCACCTTGTCGTCCACTGCGCCCTTTGCTTTGTGCGCGAAATAGGAGCGGATCGAGGTCGGTACGATCAGCGCGAGCGCAGTGCCGACGCAAAGCTGCATGCGCACTTCATCGGCGACGCCGAGCGCCTTGAAGACTTCGTACATCACGGGGACCGAGATCGCGGCACCGCCGATCCCCAGAAGCCCTGCGAAGATGCCGGTCAGCGTGCCCGCGACAACGATCGCGACGACAAGTACCGCGAACTCGCTCGCGGGTATTCCGAGAATGGTCATGCCGCGCTTTGTGCAGGCAATTCCCGGGAAAGAAAAGCGAGCGCTTCGCGCAGTACCCATGCATTCGCGCCGGGCTTCACGGCCTCGGTCGAAAGATGCCGGCGATAGAGCCGCGCGCCCGGTCTGCCGCGGAAAGCACCGAGCAGATGCTTGGTGATGTCGTGAAGCCGTGCGCTGGCCGCGACTTCGCGTTCGATATAAGGAATGAGTTTCTCGAAGGCTTCCTCTATGCCCGTCACGGGCGCGGCCTCGCCGAAAAACTGCGGGTCGACGCCGAGCAGCAGTTCCGGCGAGTCATAGGCGGCACGGCCGAGCATCACGCCATCGACGCGCGCGAGATGCGCTTTCGCCTCCGCGAGGGAGCCGATGCCGCCATTCAGGATGACCGGATAGGCGCCGAGCCGCTTCTTTAGGCGAAACACACGCTCGTAATTCAGCGGCGGCACTTCGCGGTTCTCGCGCGGGCTCAGGCCTTGCAGCCAGGCCTTGCGCGCGTGAACGATCAACGCGTCGGCTCCGGCAGCAACCATCGCGTCGGCGAAACTGTCGAGCGCCTCTTCCTCGTTCTGATCGTCGATGCCGATGCGGCATTTCACCGTGACCGGAATTTTTACCGCGGCCTTCATGGCCGCAACGCCGTCGGCAACGCGCGCGGGCTCCGCCATCAGACAGGCGCCGAAGTGCCCGCTTTTCACGCGGTCCGAAGGACAGCCGCAGTTGAGATTCACTTCGTCATAACCGAAGTCTTCCGCGATCTTCGCACTTACCGCGAGTTCGCGCGGATCGGAGCCGCCGAGCTGGATCGCGACCGGATGTTCTTCTTTATTGAATCCGAGCAGACGCCCGCGATCGCCGTAGATGACGGCGCCGGTCGTGATCATTTCTGTGTAAAGCCGCGCACGGCGTGACAGCAGCCGATGGAAGAACCGGCAGTGCCGGTCGGTCCATTCCATCATGGGGGCCACGGAAAAGCGGTATGGCGAGTTCGGATTCAACTTCTCTGTCCGTTACGCCGCGTCGGCTCTGGTGTCGAAATGCTCGCGCGCGGTGAGAATTCTTGCATAGTGGGTTTCGGCCCATCGCACCAGCGCGCCGACAGGTTCGAGCAGCGATTGGCCGAGCGGCGTCAGGCGATACTCGACGCTCGGCGGCTGCGTCGGAAACACCGTGCGCGAGATCAGGCCGTTTCGCTGCAGGTCGCGCAGCGTCTGCGTCAGCATTCTTTGCGAGATGTCGGGAATGAGCCTGCGCAATTCGCCGAAGCGATAGGCCTTCTCGGAGAGCGCGAGCAGCATCAGCGTGCTCCACTTGTCTCCGATCTGGTCCAGCACCTGCCGCACCGGACAGTCGCCGAGGTTCTGCCCGGAGATGTTCTGTGCGCGGAGCACGTCCTGAATTTTGCGCGATGACTTGATCGGTGACGGCCTGGCCGGGCGTTTCATGGCGGTACCTTCGGAGTAACCAGCGCCCGGCAAACTGCCTTCTTTACGGGGCGCTGTCGATCTCTCATGTAGCTATGGTCTCAAAAAGAGACCTTATAGCGAATTTGTACATGGGAAATACGACAATGGCAAACCAACCTGTCCTCCTCGTCACCGGCGCCAGCGGCCATCTCGGCCGCCGCGCGGTCGAACTCCTGCTGGAGGCAAAAGCCGGCAAAGTGATTGCGGGCACCCGCGATCCGTCGAAGATTTCGGACCTCGCCGCCAAGGGCGCGGAACTGCGCAGGGTCGATTTCGACGATCCGGCTCTGGCCGAAGGCTTCAAAGGCGTGGAGCGGCTGCTGCTGATCTCCACCGACGCGCTCGACAAGCCGGGCCGCCGCCTCGCGCAGCACAAGGCCGCGATCGAGGCCGCGAGAAAGGCGGGCGTGAAACACATCGTCTACACGTCGATGCCGAAGCCCGAACCCGGCTCGCCGATCCCGTTCGCGCCCGACCACTACGGCACCGAGCAAGCCCTCGCAGAAAGCGGGCTCGGCTGGACCGTGCTGCGCAACGGCTGGTATCAGGAAAATCTCTTCCACTCGATCCCTGCGGCGCTCGCCTCCGGCAAGTGGTTCTCGGCCGCGGGAGACGGCAAGATCGCGCATGTCTCGCGCGAGGATGCGGCGCACGCCGCCGCGGCGGCGCTCGCGAAGCAGCCGAACGGCAACGCGCGCTACGACATCACCGGCGCAGAGCTTCTCGATACCAGGGAAATCGCCAGGCTCGCATCCGAAGCGACCGGCAAGCCGATCGAGGTCGTGAACGTCACCGACGAGCAATTGGTACAGGGCATGATCGCCGCCGGAATGCCCGCATTTCTGGCGCCGGTCTATGCAAGCTTCGACACCAACACCCGCGCGGGCAACATCGCGATCGCGTCCGACGCCGTGCAGAAACTGACCGGCCGTGCGCCGCGCCCGCTCAAAGCATTCTTCGCCGCGAACAAGGCAGCGCTGCTGCACGCCCACTAGGCGGAATTGGCGGTCAAGGGCGGCGTCACCGCCGCCCTTGACGCGACTGCGATAGCGGGAAAATGTCGTTTCCGAAGCCGTATTCAAGCGGCGAAGAAGGAAACGCCGGTGCCCATTCCGCTTCAGTTCCAGGGCCGTCTTGCGATCCCCGCGGTCGCCGCCCCCATGTTCCTCGTCTCCAACCCCGACCTCGTGGTCGAGTGCTGCAAGGCCGGCATTGTCGGCACCTTCCCGGCACTGAACCAGCGCAGCAGCGCCGGCTACGAGGCGTGGCTCGTGGAGATCAAGGAGCGGCTCGAAAAGCACGAGCGCGACACCGGAAAAAAGACCGCCCCCTTCGGCGTGAATATCATCGTCCACAAGAGCAATCCGCGCGTCGAGCCGGACTTGGAGATCTCTCGCAGGCACAAGGTGCCGCTGATCATCACCTCGCTCGGCGCGGTGAAGGAACTGGTTGGCGCGGTGCAGGGCTATGGCGGGCTCGTGTTCCACGACGTGATCAACCTGCGCCACGCGCGCAAGGCCGCGGAAGCCAATGTCGACGGCCTGATCGGCGTCTGCGCCGGCGCCGGCGGCCACGCGGGCCTGCTCTCGCCCTTCGCGCTCATTCCGGAAATCCGTAAGTTCTTTCCGAAGACGATTCTGCTTTCCGGCGTGATGTCCACCGGACGCCATATCGCGGCGGCGAAGCTGATCGGCGCCGACCTCGCCTATCTCGGCACGCGATTCATTGCCGTAAAGGAAGGCATGGCCGATCCGCGCTTCAAGCAGATGATCGTCGATACCAGCGCCTCCGACATCGTCTACACCGCGGCGATCTCCGGCGTGCACGGCAACTTCCTGATGCCGTCGATTGCCGCGACCGGAAAGGAAATCGACTTGAATTCCTCCCACAAGATCTCGATCGAGCACGAAGGCCGCGCCTGGAAGGATGTGTGGTCGGCGGGCCAAGGCGTCGGTTCCATCGACGATGTGCCGTCGACCGCCGAGCTTTGCGCGCGGCTGATCAAGGAATATCGCGAAGCGATCGAGGAACTCGCCGACGAGCGTGCGGCGATCGCCGCGCAGTAGACAGAGTAACGCAATGAAACCCGAAGACTGGCTCGAGATTCCGTTTCTTACGCTTTCCGATCTGATCCGCGATCACGCGAAGGAGCGCAGCAAGCATCCCGCCGTCATTCAGGACGAGCGCGCGCTCGATTATGCGGCGCTCGATGCCTACATGGATCGGATCGCGGCCACGCTGCAGCGCGACGGCTTGCAGGCAAAGGACGCCATTGCGATCTGCGCCTCGACTTCCGTCGATTACCTCGCGGTGTTTCTGGCAGCCCTTCGCTGCGGCGTCGCGGTCGCGCCGCTCGCGCCTTCCTCTACGCCCGAAACCATCGCCACGATGATTTCGGACTCGAGCTCGAAGCTGTTCTTTCTGGACAAAGGCGTTTCGGAGGAGCTGGCGAAAGTGGCCGGATCGATCAAGGCGAAACGCATTTCGCTAGACGATTCCGATGCCGGGGAGCCGTTCTCGCAATGGCTGGCGGCGGAGGGCGCCAGGCCCGCGCATGTGACTGTCGCGCCGGAATCCCCCTTCAACATCATCTATTCGTCCGGCACGACCGGCACGCCGAAGGGCATCGTGCAGTCGCACGCCATGCGCTGGGGCCAGGTGCAGCGCGCGGGCGTGATCGGCTACTCGCCCGACGCGGTGACCATGGTATCCACCCCGCTCTACTCCAACACCACGCTGGTCAGCGTGTTTCCGACGCTCGCGATGGGCGGCACGCTCGTCATGATGGCGAAGTTCGATGTCGAGAAGTTCCTGCAGCTTTCGGAGAAGTATCGCGCGAGCCATGCCATGCTGGTGCCGGTGCAGTATCGCCGCATCATGGCGCATCCGGACTTCGAGAAGTACGATCTCTCCGCTTACGCCAAAGGCATGAAGTTCTCGACCAGCGCGCCGTTTGCCGCCGACGTGAAGGCGGATGTGGTGAAGCGCTGGCCGGGGGGCTTGCGCGAATATTACGGCCTCACCGAGGGCGGCGGCACCTGCATGCTCGCGGCCGATGTTTACCCGAACAAGCTGCATACCGTCGGCCAGCCGCTGCCCGGACACGACATGCGGCTGATCGACGAAAACGGCGAGGAAGTCGGCCCCGGAGAGATCGGCGAAGTCGTCGGCCACTCGCCGATCATGATGAGCGGCTATCACAACAACCCCGAGAAAAGCCGCGAGGCGGAATGGTTTGACAAGACCGGCAAGCGTTTCATCCGCACCGGCGATGTCGGACGCTTCGACGAGGACGGCTTCCTCACGCTCATGGACCGCAAGAAGGACATGATCATCTCCGGCGGCTTCAATATCTATCCGAGCGACCTCGAAGCGATCATGACGCAGCACCCGGCGGTGCTGGAAGCAGCCGTGGTCGGCGTGCCCTCGCTCAAGTGGGGCGAGACGCCGGTTGCCTTTGTCGTGCTCAAATCCGGCGCGAGTGCCCATGCGAACGAGATCCAGCAATGGACCAACGAGCGCGTCGGCAAGACCCAGCGGCTGGCACTTGTGCAGATCGTACCAAGTCTTCCGCGCAGCGCGATCGGCAAGGTCCTGAAGCGCGAGTTGCGCGACACCGTGCGGCTCGCGGAAAGCGCCTGAGCCGCGCCGGGTTCCGCAGAACGGCTGCGCGGATTTCGCACTTTCCCCTGGCACGCCGCGGGACTAATGCTGTTTTCAAGGAGACTGCATGATGTTCCGCGAAGCCGATGCCGCGCCGGTACGCCTCAGCGAGTACCGCCCCTATGACTGGCTGGTCGACACCGTCGATCTCGATTTTACGCTCAACGCAACCGCGACCCGCGTGCTCGCGAAACTCGCCATGCGGCCGAACCCGAAGGGCCGCAAGGATTCGCCGATCGTACTCGACGGCGACGAACTCACGCTCGTTTCGCTGCAGCTCGATGGCCGCCAACTTGCGGCAAGCGAATATGACGCGACGGCTTCCTCGCTGACAATCAAGCACCCGCCGCGCGGCAAGCTAAACCTCGAGATCGAAACCGTAATCAACCCCTCGGCAAATACCAAGCTGATGGGGCTGTTCCGCTCGAACGCAATCTACTGCACGCAGTGCGAGGCCGAAGGCTTCCGGCGCATCACCTATTTCCCCGACCGGCCCGACGTACTTTCCGTCTATACCGTTCGCATCGAGGCGGACCGCGACGAAGCGCCGTATCTCTTGTCGAACGGCAACCCGGTCGAAGCCTTCGGCATCAAGGGCACCAACCGCCATTTCGCCATCTGGCACGATCCGTTTCCGAAGCCGTCTTATCTGTTCGCGCTGGTCGGCGGAAAGCTCGATTACATCGAGGAGCCGTTCAAGACGAAATCCGGCCGCAACGTGATGCTCCGCATCTTCGTCGAGCCGGACAAGACGCAACTTGCGGGCTATGCGATGGATGCGCTGAAGCGCTCCATGCGCTGGGACGAGAAAGTCTTCGGCTGCGAGTACGATCTCGACGTGTTTCATATCGTCGCCGTGTCCGACTTCAACATGGGCGCGATGGAGAACAAGGGCCTCAACATCTTCAACGACAAATACGTGCTCGCCTCCCCCGAGACCGCGACCGACATCGATTACGAGAACATCGAAGCGATCATCGCGCACGAGTATTTCCACAACTGGACCGGCGACCGCATAACCTGCCGCGACTGGTTCCAGCTTTGCCTTAAGGAAGGCCTCACCGTATTCCGCGACCAGGAATTTTCTTCGGACGAACGCTCGCGGCCGGTCGAACGGATCGGCGACGTGCGGAGACTCAAAAGCCTGCAATTCGCGGAGGACGCCGGGCCGCTTGCACATCCCGTTCGGCCGGATACCTATCGCGAGATCAACAACTTCTACACGGTCACGGTCTACGAGAAGGGCGCCGAAGTCGTCCGCATGCTGAAAACGCTCCTTGGCGCGCGCGGCTTCCGCAAGGGGATGGAGCTCTATTTCAGGCGGCACGATGGCGACGCGGCGACGGTCGAAGACTTTCTGAAGTGCTTCGCGGAAGCCAACAAACGCGATCTTTCGCAGTTCGCGCTTTGGTACTCGCAGGCCGGCACGCCGGAACTTGCGGTGCGCGGCAGCTACGACGCGAAAGCGAAAACCTACACGCTCGACATCGACCAGATGATCCCGCCGACGCCGGGCCAGAGCGCGAAGCAGCCGATGGTGATCCCGCTCAAACTCGGCCTGCTGGACAACAGGGGCCGGGACATTGCGCTGAAGGACGCAAAAGGAAAACCGGTGTGCGACGATCTCATCGTGCTCGACAAAGCCGTGCAGAAATTCGTCTTCACCGATGTAAGAGAGAAACCTGCGGTTTCCCTGAACCGCGGGTTTTCCGCACCGGTGAAGATCGCCTCAAATTTTGGCGAGGACAACCTGCTGTTCCTCGCGAAATACGACAGCGATCCGTTCAACCGCTACGATGCGGTCGAACAGCTTGCGATGCAGCAGCTGGTCGCGGCGGCCAAAGGCGCGAACCGGCCGCCATCCGCACTGATCGAGGCGCTCTCGAACGCACTCGACAGCGCCAGACTCGACGACGCTTTTCTTGCGCAGCTTTGCAATCTGCCCGACGAGTCCGATATCGCGCGCGAGATCGGCAAAAATATTGACCCCGATGCGATTCTCGCCGCGCGCCGCAAGCTCAAACGCGACATCGGCGTCGCGCTGAAGGAGAAGTTCGCCGCGCGCTACCGCAAGCTGACCAGCCACCGTCCCTATTCTCCCGATGCAAGGAGCGCGGGACAGCGTGCGCTTCGCAACACCTGTCTCGATCTCCTCGCGGCAACGGAAGACAAGGCCGAACACAAACGCGCATTCATGCAATTCGAGCAGGCTGACAACATGACCGATCGCATGGCGGCGCTCGCGGTGCTTTCGCAATACGCGACCCCGGACCGCGAACAGGCGCTCGAAGCCTTCGAGGCGCGCTACCGCGACGATCCGCTGGTGCTGGACAAGTGGTTCGCGGTGCAGGCGAGGATCGCCGAGAGCGGCACGCTCGATCGCGTACAGAAACTTACGCAGCATCCCGCGTTCTCGATGACGAACCCGAACCGCATGCGCGCGCTGATCGGCGTATTTGCGGCGAACCCCTCGCAGTTCAACCGCGCGGACGGCAGGGGCTACGCCTTCGTCGCCGACACGGTTCTCGGTTTGGACTCGAAGAACCCGCAGGTGGCCGCCCGCCTGCTCTCCGCCTTCAAGAGCTGGCGGATGCTCGAGCCCGGCCGCCGGGCGCTTGCCGAGAAAGAATTGAATCGCATCGCACAAAAGCCGGGCCTGTCGCCGGACGTCGCGGATATTGCAAGCCGATCATTGGCTTGAGTCCGGAAGGCGTAATCGTTAACGCACCACCGCGGACTCCGCGGAGGAAAAATTACGACTCGGGACAACGATTTTCGGCGCGTTGACTCTGGACAAATCACCGTGAAATCGATTCTTATGATTCTCGATTCGGAGAGATGCGGCAGTCCCTCCAGATCATGACTTTTGGGGCTCATCCGGGGAGAGTCAGCGATGGCGCGTGTCCACGCTGCCAACACGACAGCGCATGGACATTCGACGCGCGGTCTCGCCCGCTCGCTGACGCACCCGAACTATCAGCGCCTCGTCGACGCCGAGCCGGTGCTGCGCCGCGTCGTCCCGGTTCTTATTGTCGTTTTTCTGATGTCGGTCGCGCTCGGTGCGCTCGTGCAGGTGCTCGAGCACCGGCGCACGGCGATCGCCGAAGCGAAAACCGGTATGACGATGTACGCACAATCCATCGCGGAAGAATTCGTGCGCCGCGCGGGCGCAGCCGAAGCCGGCAAGGACGATGCGAGAACGCTGCTTCGCGTCGCGACCCCTGCGCAGGCGGTCACCAACGGAAGGCAGTTCTTCATCGCCGACCGGAACGGCAAGATCGTCGCCGCCGAGCCCGAAGCGCCGCACGCGATCGGCAAGCTGCTGATCGACGTTTTCGGCCCCTCGCAGCCGCTGACGGTCTATGCCGAGCGCGCCGGCGTCATCGAATTCACGATCCCGAGCGGCAAGAGCGCGTTCGCGACGGTTCGCAACCTGCGTGACGACCTCGGACAGATCGCCTCGCTGCAACTGCGCGACAGCGCGCTGGAAAACTGGTGGCGCGACACGCGGCTCACGGCGACGCTCGTCACCACGACAAGCGTGGTGCTGCTCATTCTCGGCTTCGCCTTCCACTGGCAATCGACGCGCGCGCGGGAAGCCGACCTGATTTACGAGAAGGCGCGCGCACGCATGGATACCGCACTGAAGCGCGGCCGCGCGGGGCTGTGGGACTGGGATCTGGCGCGCGGGCGCATCTACTGGTCGGATTCCATGTTCGAGATTCTCGGATTCAAGCCGCGCGACGAACTGCTCTCCTTCGGCGAAATCGAGGCGCTCGTGCATCCCGACGACGGCTCGCTGTTCGAACTTGCGTCCAACCTCGCCGACGCCGCTGACGGCACGGTCGACCGTGCCTTTCGCATGCGTCACGCCGACGGCAGCTGGGTATGGCTGCGTGCCCGCGCCGAGCTCGTGCAGGAAAACGCCGGCAGCGGTCCGCATCTGATCGGCATCGCCTCCGATATCACCGAAGAAAAGCGTCTCCAGGCACGCACCGCGACCGCCGACATGCGTCTGCGGGAGGCGGTCGAAACCGTCTCCGAAGCCTTCGTGCTGTGGGACGCCGATCGCCGCCTCGTGCTTTCCAACAACAAGTTCAAGGAACAGCACGGTCTCCCCGACGAGGCGGTTACTCCAGGCACACACTACGAAAAGGTCATCGCGGCGATGACCAATCCGGTGCTCCCGAATGCGCAGGCGACCGACGGCAGCGTCGAACTGGCCGACGGCCGCTGGGTGCAGATCAACGAACGCCGGATGAAAGACGGCGGTCTGGTTTCGATCGGCACCGACATCACGAAGTTGAAGCTGAACGAAGAGAAACTTATCGAAAGCGAACGCACGCTGATCGCCCGCAACGTCGAACTAACCAACTCGCAGCAGGCGCTCGAGTATCAGGCGCAGCAGCTCGCGGAACTCGCGCAGAAATACGCAGACGAGAAATCGCGTGCGGAGGAAGCAAGCCAGGCAAAATCCGAGTTTCTCGCCAATATGAGTCACGAACTGCGCACGCCGCTCAACGCGATCATCGGATTCTCCGAGATCATGGAATCGGGCATGTTCGGCAAGCTCGGCTCGGAAAAGTACTACGAATACTGCACCGACATCCGCGCCAGCGGCGTCTACCTGCTCGACGTCATCAACGACATCCTCGACATGGCCAAGATCGAGGCGGGCCGCATGCCCGTCAACATCGAGGCGGTGCGGCTCGAGGAGATCGTTTCGGATGCAATGCGCGTCGTCTCGGTGCGCGCGGGCGAGAAGAAGCTCGCCTGCCGCACGGAAATCTGCGACGACCTCACCGTGCGCGCCGACCGGCGCGCGATCAAGCAGATCCTGCTCAATCTGATCTCGAATTCGGTGAAGTTCACGCCGGAGGGCGGGCACATCGCGGTCAGCGCCAAACGTTCCGGCAATTCCGCGTTCGTCATCATTGAGGATTCCGGGATCGGCATCTCGCGGGAAGCGCTCAGAAAGCTCGGCCGGCCGTTCGAGCAGGTCGAAAGCCAGCTTACCAAGACCCAGGCCGGCTCCGGTCTCGGGCTCGCGATCGCAAAGTCGCTCGCGGAATTGCAGGGCGGGCGCATGCGAATCCGCTCGATCGAGAACGTCGGCACCACCGTATTCCTGCGCCTGCCGGCCAGGGACGCAGCCTAGTTCTCGGCAGCGGTGCTCAGAATCCGCTCGAACGTTTCGCGTACTTTCTCTTCCATGTCGGCGAGATGCGCATTCAGCGTCGTGAAGTCCGGCAACCCGCCTGCCCTAGCGAGCAGCGCGAGCAGACCGGGGGCCGCCTTTGCAGGCTCGAACGGCCCGTTCACGCACAGCCGGAGTATCTGCGTGAGATTGTGATAGAGCGTCACGGCCTCGCCAAGAAGCTCGCCGTCGGCTTTCTCGATCAGCGACAACCCCCGCGCCCTTTCGATCACGCGAGCCGTTTGCGTATCCAGAATCTCGGGATGCTGCTCCGCGTAGACCAGCGACAGGTACTGCGCGAGAAACTCGATATCGATCAGACCGCCTTTCGCGTTCTTGATGTCCCAGCGCTCGCCGTCGCCGCGCTCGTCGGCGATGGCCTGCCGCATCTCGAGCACGTCGCGCGCGATCATGCCGGGATCGCGATCAGCGCGAAGCGCCCTGGCAATCGCCGTTTCGACCTTCCGCCTGAAGCCGCCGGACGACGAAACGACGCGCGCGCGCGTAAGCGCCATGTGCTCCCAGGTCCAGGCTTCGTCACGCTGATAGCTGACGAAACTTGAGAGCGATGTTGCAACCGGCCCAGAACGGCCCGAAGGACGCAGCCGCAGATCGACATCATAGAGCTTGCCCATGTTGGTGGGCGTCGTGAGCGCACTGATGATCCGCTGCGTCAGCCGCGCGAAGTACTGCGCCCCGTACAGCGGGCGCCTGCCGCCGGACTCGGGCTTCGTCTCGTCGAATTCGTAAAGCAGGATCAGGTCGAGGTCGGAGCCGGCAGTCATTTCGCGGCTGCCGAGCTTGCCGAGCGCGACCACGGCGGTTTCCTGGCCGGCAAGCCGGCCGTGGTTTTCCTCGAAACGCCGGAGCACCTCGCGATGCAGTTCGCGAATGATGACGTCGGCCAGCGTCGCATAGGCCTCGCCCGCGCGGCTCGCCGACAGCGCACCCGAAATCACGCGAACGCCGATCAGCACGAGATGCTCGCGGCCGAAGCTGCGGGTGAGATCGAGGAACTCCTCCTCGCTCTGCGCCTGTTTGAGGAGATCGGCGAGACGTTTCGTCAGCACCTCTTCCGGAGGCACGCCGGCGAAGAACGCCGGATCAAGCAATCCGTCCAGGAGCGACGGCGCCTGTGCGATCATGTCCCGCAGACGCGGCGAGGTAGACAGGATCGTCGCAATCAGCTGCACCAGATCGGGATGCGTGCGCATGGCCGCAAGCAGCCGCTCGCCGCCGGGAAGCTGCGAAAGAAAGCGATCGCAGGCAAGGAGCGCGGCATCCGGATTGCCGGAGCGCGAGAGTGCGTCGAGCAGCGCGGGCAGAATCGCCTGAAACTCGCTTTGCGCGGCTTCCGTCTTCAGCGCTCGGTAGTCGCCGGCAAGCCAGCCACGAATGAGGTGGCTGGCCGCGAGCGGCTCCTTGAAGCCGAGCTTCGCGAGCGTGTCGAGCGTTTCGCGGTCGTCCTTGTCTCTCGGGAAAACCAGCGCGCCGGATACGACCGCAAGCGGCGGTGCGTCCTCGAAGAGATGCGCGTAATGGCCCTGCACCCTTTGCAGATGCTGCGTCAGTGTGCGTGAAAATTCGCCGCGATCCTTGTAGCCCAGAAAGCGCGCGAAGCGGTCGAGCGCCCCGTCTTCCTCCGGAAGCACATGCGTCTGCTCGTCGGCCATCATCTGCAGGCGGTGCTCGACACGCCGGAGATAGAGATAAGCCTCGTGCAGTTCGTCGCGCGCCTCCTCGCCGATCCACTTTTCCTGCGCGAGCCGCGCGAGCATTTCGAGCGTGCGCCGGCCGCGCAGTTCCGGCACCCGTCCGCCTGCGATAAGCTGTTGCGTTTGCACGAAAAATTCGATCTCGCGGATGCCGCCGCGGCCGAGCTTGATGTTGTGGCCGGCCACCGCGATCTCGTCGTGGCCGCGAAAGGCGTGAATCTGACGCTTCATCGCGTGCACGTCGGCAATCGCCGCATGATCGAGATAGCGGCGCCAGACAAAAGGCGACAGGTTTTTGAGAAACCGTTCGCCGGCTTCGATGTCGCCCGCGATCGGCCGTGCCTTGATATAGGCCGCGCGTTCCCAGGTCTGCCCCTCGCGCTCGTAGTAGTCGAGTGCGGCAACGGTCGAGAGCGCGATCTGCGTCGAACCGGGATCGGGGCGCAGCCGCAGGTCGGTGCGAAATACGTACCCGTCGCCGGTGCGATCGTGCACGAGGCGCAGAAGATTCTTGGTAAGCGCGACGAAAAACTGTACCGGCTCAACGCCGGCGGCGAGCGGCGCCTCGCGCTCGAACAATACGATCAGATCGATGTCGCTCGAGTAGTTGAGTTCGCCCGCGCCGTGTTTGCCCATCGCGAGCACGATGTAGCCAGAGGCCCGCGCCGGGTCGGACGTATCCGCCGCTTTGAGCTTGCCTGACTTCGCGGCCGCGCCGAGCAGCCGGTCGACCGACGCCCGGACCGCCGTGTCCGCGAGCCGGGTAAGCGCCGCGGTGACTTCATCGAGCGACCACACGCCGCCGATATCCGCGAGCGCGATCAGGAGCGCTCCCTCGCGCTTCATCGCGCGCAAGGCAATCTGCGCATCGGTGTCGGAATCCGCTGCGAGCGCAGTCTCAGCGTGGCGAGCAACAATCCGCTCGATCTCAGCTTCCGGGGATTCGCGAAGCAGCTGCAGCAGCAGTTCCGGACCGGAAGCGACGATGCCCCAGAGATAGGGCGAGCCCTCGAACAGCCCGTGCAACAGCCGCTCTAACAACGGGTTCGATGCGACGATTTCACCGAGCGGCGTCGATATATCTTTCGGTGCCTCGTCGATCAGCCGCGCGACCGCCGCCCTGGCGTCCACGGCTTTCGCCACGCGCGGCGCTTCGCGCAGTCGCGCGAGTAAAGTATCGGAAGTTTCGGCGGGGAGGGATCGGGGAGCCTTCATGCCCCCTTAGTTTGGACCGGCTGGGCCGGAATCGCGAGCGTGACCTTCAGACCCGGTGAATTGTCCTCCAGCCTGAGATCGCCGCCGTGGAGGCGCGCGACTGCGAGCGCGAGCGACAGGCCCAGACCCGCGCCCGGCCGCGAGCGGCTTTCTTCCAGGCGCACGAAACGCTCGAGCACGCGCAGGCGGTCCTGCTCCGGAATGCCCGGCCCGCGGTCGCCAACGGTGAACTCGATCGAGCCGCCGGCGCGGCGCACGGCGACCGTCACCTTGCTGCCGGCGGCCGTGCCGCCGTGCTTGATGGCGTTGTCGACGAGATTGGCAAGCGCCTGGCTTACCAGTTCGCGGCTGCCGCGCACGGGAAGATGCTCCGGCGCATTGATGCCGAGTGAGAGGCCGCTTTCTTCCGCAACCGGCTCGTAGAGCTCGGCTACGTCGCGGGCGACTTCGGCCGCGTCGAAATCGGTCATGGTCTTTCGTACTTCTCCGGCCTCCGCGCGCGAAATCATCAGAAGCGCGTCAAAAGTGCGGATCAGGTTGTCCGACTCCTCGATGGTCGCTTCCAGCGCCCGGCGCAGATCGGACTCCGTATGGTTCTGGCGCAGTGCCTGTTCCGCGCGATTGCGCAGCCGCGTGAGCGGCGTTTTCAGGTCATGCGCGATGTTGTCGGAAACGTGCTTCAGTCCGCCCATCAGGTTTTCGATGCGCGAGAGCATCGCATTGAGGCTGTTGGCGAGGCGGTCGAATTCGTCGCCGGAACCGGTGACGGCGAGCCGTCCGCCGAAGTCGCCGCGCATGATCTGCTCGGAGGTCGCGGTCATGGAATCGATGCGCTTCATCACGCGCCGGGTCACGAACAACCCGCCTGCCACACCGAGAATAACGATAATGACCAGCGACCAGCGCGCGGGCGCTGCCAGGATCTGCCGAAGCCGCTCGCGCTCCTCGATGTCGCGGCCCACCAGCACCCGGAACCCGCCGATGAAAACGACGCGCACCAGCGCGCGGCTGTCGTGCAGGCTGTCGGCGGCCTCGTCGGTACGGCGATAGGAGATTTCCGACCAGCCCTGACGGGACAGCGTCCGATTCTCGATGTCGGTAACGTTGGCCGCGACGACCGTTCCGTTGAACGACGTCACCATGTAGAGATTGGAGCCCGGCTGCTGCGCGCGTGCGACCACGACGTCGATCAGCCGGCCGATACCGGCATCGGCATGCACGTCCTGAAGATTCGCGATTTCCGCGTCGATCGCCTCGGTGATCTGCGAGACCACCAGCGCCTGCGTGTGGCGCGCAAGATAACCGATCAGAGCGATTGCAAAGAGCGCGAATACGACCAGATAGACCGCGACGATCTTGAACGCGGTAGTCCGGAAAAGTTTACCGAGCGCCGTCACGGATCATGTACCCGGCACCCCGCACGGTCTGCAGCAGCGGCTTCGCGAAGCCTTTGTCGATCTTGGACCGCAGCCGCGAGACGTGCACGTCGATCACGTTGGTTTGCGGATCGAAATGATAGTCCCAGACGTTCTCGAGCAGCATCGTGCGGGTTACGACCTGGCCGGCGTGACGCATCAGGTACTCGAGCAGGCGAAATTCGCGCGGCTGCAGCACGATTTCCTCGCCGCCGCGCATGACCCGGTGCGAGAGGCGGTCGAGTTCGAGATCGCCGACGCGATAGACGGTCTCGGCGCTGTTCGGCGCGCGGCGGCGCGCAAGCACCTCGACGCGCGCGAGCAACTCCGAAAAGGCATAGGGTTTCGCGAGGTAGTCGTCCCCGCCCGCGCGCAG
>JBGFSD010000013.1:0-43703 GCA_041694745.1 Pseudomonadota bacterium | reverse complement strand
GGAAAGCCGTGCGGAAGTGGACGCCTTCTATCAGGCGGCGCTGGCGGCGGGAGGCAGGGACAACGGCGCGCCGGGCATCCGCGCGCATTATCATCCCGATTATTACGGCGCCTTCGTACTCGATCCGGACGGCCACAATATCGAAGCGGTTTGTCACAAACCGGTGTAGCGGCGCCCTAAAAAGCTGATGGCCGCATGCCTTGCGGCATACGGCCATCGAAACTATTCGCGAGTAGCGAAAAGTTACATCGCCTTCTTCTTCTTGCGACGCTTCTTGGTCTTCTTCGCCTTCTTCGCTTTCGCCTTCTTACGACGTTTTGCCATGATATGCCTCTTGGCGGATGTTGGGTTGCGCGTTCCGGAACCGGATTTAGCTTTCGATCCCTTCTTGCGGCGCGGTCTTGAAGGAGATGTTTCCTTCGGCTCGATCCCGAAGATGCCCATCATGGGACTGGTTGAGTCGCTCCTGGGCATTCGCTTCCGAATCAAACAACCGGCAGCGACATATCGCGCACGCTTTCAGTATTTGCCAATAGGCAGAGCACATATCGTGCGTATCGCTGGGCGAAAGCACGAGGTATTGCGCAGGGAAACTCCGCCGTGAGAACAGTTTTCGATTGACAACGAAAAGTCGCCGCCGCGCTTGGTTTGAAAAGAAAACACTCGCACTTTCAGTAAGTTAGCAAAGCAGCGTTTTTGCGCGGCGATTCCGGTTTTGAGTCCGAGCGACTCAAGAAAGATTCCTGCGGGGAATCGTTTAACCCTCTTGAAAAAATTATTCACAGGCGAGCGAAAACGAGCGCCGAAATCGTCACCGCGAGTCATTTTTTGGCAAAACGCGCACTGATTCGCGCAAAGTGATTCGCTTTCTGATGCGCTGCGCAAACGCAAAACGGGCGCCGACGGCGCCCGCAATGAAGTCTTAACGAATCGAAAGCCGGGGAAAGGAATCTCAGGCCGAGCGCAATGCGCGGGAATGCATCTGCATCATCGAGTCGGCGAGATCCTGCCCGTCGGTGACAGCTTCCTTCCAGACCGAGAGCGCGTTGGCGCGGGGCGCGTCGATCTGTGCGTGGCCGCCGTCGGAATCGTAGGTCACGACGGCGTCGAATTTCTTCGCGATCGCCTGCATCCGCGCGTTCTGGGACAGAAAATTCACGAAAAGCTTGGAAATTCCGCGATTTCGTGCAGCCAGAACGGTGCGGGAGAATAATTCCGTGCCGACTCCCCTGTTCTGGAACTCCTGCTCGACGCTAAAGGCCGCTTCCGCCTCGCCGCCGGCCACGCCGCGGAAGCCGCGCAGTTCGGCGACCCCGCGCAACACGCCGTCGACGAAATAGCCGTGCGCGATCGAATGATTGCCGAGCGCGTTCTGTGCGTAGTGTTCGATAAAATAGTCCGTGACCGGTGTGCCAAAGCGCATACGGCGGCTCTCCGGATCGAGGCGCAGGAGATGCGCTTTCAGCGCCGCGGTATCGGCAGCCCAGAGCTTGCGGAAGGAAATTTGCGCGTCGGCTGTTGGGTTCGTCGTCATCGTCTGGTCCTCGGGTCCGGTGCGTTGAATCGCCTTCGGCTTTCCGTTCACGGAAAGCATGTATGTGCACTGCAGCAATTTGCAACCCTGAAGGGTTCCTGTAGCCGCCTGATGACAACCCCGCGGCAAAAGCGAGACGCCACGGAAAATCCACCAAGTATTTGATTTTGATACTATATTTCTACTTCCAGGCCGCGTTAACAAATCCCTAATGCGCGCTGTGCAATGCGGTGCTGCACTTGCGAAATAGCCCTAGCCCGCTTGCCCGATACGCGCCGCCGCGGTTAGGTCCCCGCGTCTTATTCAATAAGTGAGGGGCGGCCCGCTCGCATGCCGGGAATTGCCGAACGCTATGCGGGATTGGCCGAAAGCGGTGCGCTGGAGCTGGACCCGGCGCAGGCTCGCGCGGCCGGCCGGCTCCAGAAGCTGCAGGGCGAACTCGCGAACTACCGCCGCGCGTCGAAATCGTCTTCGCTCGGCTGGCTCATGGCGCGCGGGGCCAAGCCGCAGGCGCCGCAAGGACTCTACATCTGGGGCGACGTCGGCCGCGGCAAGACCATGCTGATGGATCTCTTCTTCGAGACGGCACAGGTCGAGAAGAAGCGCCGCGCGCATTTTCACGAGTTCATGGCCGACGTGCAGGACCGGCTGGTGCTGGCGCGCCAGGCGATCAAGGAAGGCAAGGCGAAGGACGGCGATCCGATCGCGCCGGTTGCTGGCGAACTCGCCGACGAGGCGCTGCTCCTCTGCTTCGACGAGTTCCACGTCAACGACATTGCGGACGCGATGATCCTGTCCCGGCTGTTCGAGCGTCTGTTCGAGCGCGGAGTTGTCGTGGTTGCGACGTCGAATGTGCCGCCCGAAGATCTATATAAAGAGGGCCTGAACCGCCCGCTCTTTCTGCCCTTCGTGAGGCTTCTTCAGGAAAAATGCGAGACGATCCATCTCGCCGCGCGCACGGATTACCGGCTCGAGAAACTTTCCGGCACCCAGATGTGGCATGTGCCGGCCGACCGCGAGGCGCAACAGCAGATCGACGAGGTCTGGCGCAAGCTCGCGGGCCGGGAACGCGGCGCAGCAGCGAATCTTTCCTTTCGCGGACGGACGATTCATGTGCCGTTCGCGGGCAACGGCGCCGCGCGTTTCGATTTTGCCGATCTGTGCCGGCAGCCGCTGGGTGCCGCCGACTTCGTGCAGATCGCGCAGAATTTCCATACCGTCGTGATCGAGGACATCCCGGTGATGAGCCCGGCGCAGCGCAACGAGGCCAAGCGATTTATTCTGCTGATCGACGCGCTCTACGACAACGCGGTGAAACTCGTGGCCTCGGCAGCAGTTGAACGGGAAGATATCTATGACGGCGAGGGGACGATCGAGGCCGCCGAGTTCAGGCGCACGATTTCGCGTCTCCTCGAAATGGGTTCGACCGAATACCTCTCACTTCCGCATGGTGCCGGTGGCAGGAAGAAGATAGAATCCGACGTCACCTAGACCTCACGAAACTTCGCCGGAGGGTTCGTCATGCGTGCGACGTTTGTCATGATTGCCGCCATATCGATCTTCGCAGGCGCGCTTGCAGGCAGCACGACGGCAACAGCCCAGGGCATCGACTGCCGGCGTCCTCCCACGGCGGCCGAAGTTACGATCTGCCGCGATCCGGCATTGATGCAGCTCGACGAGCGGTTATCCCGCCACTACTTCCGGCTCCGCGGCGAACTTCGCGGACGCGAATTGTATCGTTTCGAGGAAGAGCAGGCGGGCTGGCGGGAGACCCGGCGGCGATGCATTTACAACATCCGCTGCCTTTATAGCGTCTACAACCGGCGGATCGACGAGTTACGCGAATACCGGCGATACCTGCGCGATTATCGACCGGAGCCTCGCGAGTACCGCCGCTTCTAGACTCGCACAATCGAATCTCTCAATCGGCCCGAAAAAGCCCGCACAGCAGCGACTTTTGCTGCGGTGCTTATGCGTTTTCTGCCTAGACGGCTCCGGCGATAGCTGCTGGTATTATGTATATCAGGAGCCGGAATAAGTCCCAGGTTGTGTTGCGGTGCGACGGTCGAATCGTTAAGCCAGCGCAGTCTTTTCAACGCCAGCGAAGAGTTTCCCACCATGGCTCGCAACAAAATCGCCCTGATCGGCGCCGGTCAGATCGGCGGCACCCTCGCCCACCTCGCAGGACTCAAGGAACTCGGCGACATTGTCCTGTTCGACATCGCGGAGGGCATTCCCCAGGGCAAGGCGCTCGATCTCGCGGAATCTTCCCCGGTCGATCGCTTCGACGCGAAGCTCTCCGGCACCAACACCTATGAAGCGATCGAAGGTGCGGATGTCGTGATCGTCACCGCCGGCGTGCCGCGCAAGCCCGGCATGAGCCGCGACGATCTTCTCGGCATCAACCTGAAGGTGATGGAGCAGGTCGGCGCGGGCATCAAGAAATACGCGCCGAACGCTTTCGTGATCTGCATCACCAACCCGCTCGACGCCATGGTCTGGGCGCTCCAGAAGCACTGCGGGCTGCCGAAGAACATGGTGGTCGGCATGGCGGGCGTGCTCGATTCGGCCCGCTTCCGCTACTTCCTCGCCGACGAGTTCAACGTGTCGGTCGAGGACGTCACCGCCTTCGTGCTCGGCGGTCACGGCGACACCATGGTGCCGCTCGCGCGCTACTCCACGGTCGCCGGCATTCCGCTCCCGGATCTCGTGAAGATGGGATGGACCACGCAGGAACGGCTCGACAAGATCATCCAGCGCACGCGCGACGGCGGCGCGGAGATCGTGAACCTCTTGAAGACCGGTTCGGCGTTCTATGCGCCGGCCGCTTCCGCGATCGCGATGGCGGAGAGCTACCTCAAGGACAAGAAGCGCGTGCTGCCGGTCGCCGCCCATCTCAACGGCGAATACGGCCTGAAGAACATTTACGTCGGCGTGCCGGTTGTGATCGGCGCCAAGGGCGTCGAGCGGGTGGTCGATATCGAAATGGACAAGACCGAGCGCGCTATGTTCGACAAGTCTGTGGACGCGGTGAAGGGTCTGATCGAAGCCTGTATCAAGATCGCGCCCGATCTCGGCAAGTAAGAAACTTCTTCAGGGGGACGAAGACTCGCGATGAACATCCACGAATATCAAGGCAAGGCGGTTCTTCGGGAGTTCGGCGTTCCCGTGGCCTATGGCCTGCCGGCGTTTTCGGTCGAAGAAGCGGTTGCAGCGGCGAAAAAACTCGGCGGCCCGGTCTGGGTCGTAAAGGCGCAGATTCATGCCGGCGGCCGCGGCAAGGCCGGCGGCGTCAAGGTGGTCAAATCCGTCGAAGACGTCGAGAAGGAGGCGAAGCGTCTCCTCGGCTCGACGCTGGTGACGCACCAGACCGGCCCGCAGGGCAAAGAGGTCAATCGCCTCTATGTCGAAGAAGGCTCGGCGATCGCCAAGGAATTCTATCTTTCGATGCTGGTCGACCGCGAAACCTCGCGTATCGCTTTCGTGGTTTCCACCGAAGGCGGCATGAACATCGAGGAAGTCGCCCACGAGACGCCGGAAAAAATCGTGACTTTCTCGGTCGATCCCGCGACCGGCATCATGCCGCATCACGGCCGCCGGGTTGCAAACGCCCTGAAACTCGAGGGCGATCTCGCGAAGCAGGCCGAGAACATGGCGAACAAGCTTTATGCCGCGTTCGTCGCCAAAGACATGAGCCTGTTAGAGATCAATCCGCTTGTCGTCACCAAGGATAACAAGCTGATCTGTCTCGATGCGAAGGTGGGCTTCGACAGTAACGCGCTCTATCGCCATCCTGAGATCGTGGAGCTGCGCGATCTCACGGAAGAAGACGCGAAAGAGATCGAGGCCTCGAAATACGACCTCTCCTACATCGCGCTCGACGGCACCATCGGCTGCATGGTGAACGGCGCGGGTCTCGCCATGGCGACCATGGACATCATCAAGCTCTATGGCGAGGCGCCCGCGAACTTCCTCGACGTCGGCGGCGGCGCCACCACCGAGAAGGTCACCGCCGCGTTCAAGATCATCACCGCCGATCCGAACGTGAAGGGCATTCTGGTCAACATCTTCGGCGGCATCATGAAATGCGATGTCATCGCGCAAGGCGTCGTGACCGCCGTCAAGGAAGTCGGGCTGAAAGTGCCGCTGGTCGTGCGTCTCGAAGGCACGAACGTCGAGCAGGGCAAGAAGATCATCAACGAATCGGGATTGAACGTCGTCTCCGCCGACGATCTCGACGATGCCGCACAGAAGATCGTGAAGGCGTTGAAGGGAGGCAAGTGAGATGGCGATCCTCGTCGACAAGAATACGAAAGTTCTCACCCAAGGCATGACCGGCAAAACCGGTTCGTTCCACACCGAGCAGGCCATTGCTTATGGAACGAAGATGGTCGGCGGGGTTGCGCCCGGCAAAGGCGGCACGAAGCATCTGAACTTGCCGGTGTTCAATACCGTGCGCGAGGCGCGCGAAGCGACCGGCGCGGACGCAACGGTCATTTACGTCCCGCCCGCGGGCTGCGCGGACGCGATCTGCGAAGCGATCGACGCGGAAATCCCGCTGATCGTGACCATCACCGAAGGCGTGCCGGTGCTCGACATGGTGCGCGTGAAGCGTTCGCTCTCGGGCTCCAAGTCGCGGCTCCTGGGTCCGAACTGCCCGGGCGTGATCACGCCGGGCGAGTGCAAGATCGGCATCATGCCGGGCCACATCCACAAGCCGGGCAAGGTCGGCATCGTTTCGCGGTCCGGCACGCTCACCTATGAAGCGGTGTTCCAGACCACCGCCGAAGGCCTCGGCCAGACCACCTGCGTCGGCATCGGCGGCGATCCGGTCAAGGGCACCGAGTTCATCGACGTGCTAGAGAAATTCCTCGGCGATCCCAAGACCGAAGCCATCATCATGATCGGGGAAATCGGCGGCTCGGCTGAAGAGGACGCCGCCCAGTTCCTGAAAGACGAGGCCAAGCGCGGCCGCAAGAAGCCGATGGCGGGCTTCATTGCCGGACGCACCGCGCCTCCGGGCCGCCGCATGGGTCATGCCGGCGCGATCATCTCGGGCGGCAAGGGCGGGGCCGAGTCGAAAATCGAGGCGATGGAGGCCGCCGGAATCAAGGTGTCCCAGTCGCCGGCGCGGCTCGCCAAGACCTTGGTCGAAGTCCTGAAGGGCTGATCCTCCCTCACATCAAAAATGCTTACAAAACGGGCGCTTCGGCGAAGCCGGGGCGCTCCTTTTCGCGTTTAAATCATCCGTTACGGAATGGCCTCTTATATTGAGATAAGGGCCTCGCCCGACTAAAAGAGCCCTGCGCGGCGCGGGGGCCTGCTCGGACCTCGTTTCCTCATATTCTCGAAGTCCTATGTAGGTATCGAAACGGCAGCGCGGCCCCTTCGGGCAGGCGCGCGAAACGGCGGACGCTTTCGTCCGGGATGAACATGGCACGCGAAGCAAGCAACCAGGGCTTTCTCAACTCCTCCTTCCTCTATGGCGGCAACGCCACCTATATCGAAGACCTCTATGCGCGGTACGAAAAGAACCCCGCGTCCGTGGATGCCGAGTGGCGCGCGTTTTTCGAACAGATGAAAGGCGACGACCGCGCCGCGATCGAAAAGAGCGCAAAGGGACCGTCGTGGAAGAAGCCGGGCTGGCCGCAGATCGCGAACGGCGAACTGGTCGCCGCACTCGACGGCAACTGGGCGGCGACCGAAATCGCGGTCGGCAACAAGATCAAGGGCCGCGCCCAGACGAGAGGCGTCGAGCTTTCCGAAGCCGAGGTGCAGCAGGCGACCCGCGATTCGGTGAAGGCGCTGATGATGATCCGCGCCTTCCGCATGCGCGGCCATCTGGAAGCCCAGCTCGACCCGCTCGGACTGGAGCCGCCCGCGCCGCATCCCGAACTCGATCCTGCGTCTTACGGATTCACGGAAGCCGATCTGGATCGCAAGATTTTCATCGACCACGTGCTCGGGCTCGAGTTCGCGAGCGTGCGCGAGATGATCGCGATCCTGCGGCGCACCTATTGCCAGACCATCGGCATCGAATTCATGCACATGTCCGATCCCGAGGAGAAGGCGTGGTTGCAGGAACGGATTGAAGGCCCGGACAAGGAAATTTCCTTCACCCGCGAAGGCAAGCGCGCGATCCTGAACAAGCTCGTGGAAGCCGAAGGCTTCGAGAAGTTCATCGACGTGAAGTACACCGGTACCAAGCGCTTCGGCCTCGACGGCGGCGAAGCCATGATCCCGGCATTGGAGCAGATCATCAAGCGCGGAGGTGCGCTCGGCTGCAAGGAGATCGTGCTTGGCATGGCACATCGCGGGCGCCTGAACGTGCTCAGCCAAGTCATGGCAAAGCCGCATCGTGCGATCTTCCATGAGTTCAAGGGCGGCTCCTCGACGCCCACCGAAGTCGAGGGTTCCGGCGACGTGAAGTATCACCTGGGCGCGTCGTCCGACCGCGAGTTCGACGGCAACGAAGTACATCTTTCGCTGACCGCGAATCCGTCGCATCTCGAAATCGTCGATCCGGTGGTGCTCGGCAAGACGCGCGCGAAGCAGGATCTGTTCGGCGATAAGCCGGAAGACCGCATTTCCGCGATGCCGCTGCTCATTCACGGCGATGCAGCGTTCGCCGGCCAAGGCGTGGTCGCGGAATGCTTCGGGCTCTCGGGGCTGAAGGGTCACCGCACCGGCGGCTCGATCCATTTCATCATCAACAATCAGATCGGTTTCACCACGAACCCGCGCTTCTCGCGCTCGTCGCCCTATCCGTCGGACGTCGCGAAGATGATCGAGGCGCCGATCTTTCACGTGAACGGCGACGATCCGGAGGCGGTGGTGTTCGTGGCCAAGGTCGCGACCGAGTTCCGGATGAAATTCCACAAGCCGGTCGTGATTGACATGTTCTGTTATCGCCGCTTCGGCCACAACGAAGGCGACGAGCCGGCTTTCACGCAGCCGATCATGTACCAGAAGATCCGCTCGCATCCTTCGACGCTCGACATCTATGCGAAGAAGCTCGAAGGCGAGGGCGTCGTCGCGCCGGGCGAAGTCGATCAGATGAAAGCCGAGTGGCGTGCGAAGCTCGAAGCCGAGTTCGAAGCGGGCCAGAGCTACAAGCCGAACAAGGCCGACTGGCTCGACGGCCGCTGGTCCGGCATGAAGGCTGCCAAGGAAATCGACGATCCGCGCCGCGGCAACACCGGGGTCGAACTCGACACATTGAAAGAGATCGGCCGGCAGATCACTTCGGTGCCCGAAGGTTTCAACGCGCATCGAACGATCCTGCGCTTCCTCGAGAACCGCAGGAAAGCGATCGAGACGGGCCAGGGCATCGACTGGGCAACCGGCGAAGCGCTTGCGTTCTGCTCGCTGCTCCTCGACGGTCATCGCGTGCGCCTGTCGGGACAGGATGTCGAGCGAGGTACCTTTTCGCAGCGTCATTCGGTGCTCACCGACCAGGTGAACGAGGACCGCTACACGCCGTTCAATCACATCCGCGAGAAGCAGGGCCGCTACGAGGTCATCAATTCGATGCTCTCGGAAGAGGCGGTGCTCGGCTTCGAATACGGCTATTCGCTCGCCGAGCCGAATGCGCTGACGCTCTGGGAAGCGCAGTTCGGCGATTTCGCCAACGGCGCGCAGGTGGTGTTCGACCAGTTCATCTGCTCGGGCGAGCGCAAGTGGCTGCGCATGTCGGGCCTCGTCTGCCTGCTGCCGCACGGCTACGAAGGCCAGGGGCCGGAGCATTCGTCGGCGCGTCTCGAACGCTTCTTGCAGCTCTGCGCGGAAGACAACATGCAGGTCGCGAACTGCACGACGCCCGCAAATTATTTCCACATCCTGCGCCGCCAGCTGAAGCGCGACATCCGCAAGCCGCTCATTCTGATGACGCCGAAGTCGCTTCTGCGCCACAAGCGCGCGGTCTCGCGCCTCGACGAACTCGGCCCGGAAACCTCGTTCCACCGCGTGCTGTGGGACGACGCGCAATATCTGAAAGACCAGCCGATCAAACTGGTCGCCGACGACAAGATGCGCCGCGTGATCCTGTGCTCGGGCAAGGTCTATTACGACCTCTATGAGGAGCGCGAGAAGCGCGGCCTCAACGACATCTATCTGCTGCGCGTCGAGCAGCTCTATCCGTTCCCCTTGAAGGCGCTTACCACCGAGCTTTCGCGCTTCAAGAACGCGGAAGTGATCTGGTGCCAGGAAGAGCCGAAGAACCAGGGCGCCTGGGCCTTCGTTCAGCCTTACGTCGAATGGCTGCTCGAAAACGTGGGTGCCAAAAACAAGCGGGCGCGCTATGTCGGCCGCGCGGCATCGGCGTCCACGGCCACTGGCCTGATGACGATGCACCTGAAGCAATTGCAGCAGTTCATGGAAGAAGCGCTGGGCTAAGCGCTGGAGAACAAGATGGCGACCGAAATCCGCGTGCCGACATTAGGCGAATCCGTTACCGAAGCCACCATCGGCAAATGGTTCAAGAAGCCAGGCGACGCGGTCAAGGCCGACGAGCCGCTGGTCGAACTCGAAACCGACAAGGTCACGGTGGAAGTGCCGGCGCCTGCCGCCGGCGTGCTCGCGGAAATAATCGCCAAGGACGGTCAGACCGTCACCATCGGCGCGGTGCTCGGCTCCATTAAAGAAGGCGCGGGTGCAGCTTCCGCTTCGGCCGCCAAGGACAAATCCGCGCCTGCCGCCGCTGGCCGGCCCGACCAGAAAACCGAAACCGCGAAGCCGATCGCGGCCGGCCCGACGCCGGTGCAGCCGAAAGGCGACGGCGGGCAAGCGCCCTCGGTACGCCGCCTTGGTGCCGAGAGCGGCGTCGATCCTGCGAGCGTTTCGGGCACGGGGCGTGACGGCCGCGTAACAAAGGGCGACATGCTTGCCGCAATCGAGCGCGGCCCTTCGGTTTCGCCGGCTCCGTCCCAGCAGATGCGCGCTCCCTCCGCGCCGGACGACGCTTCGCGCGAGGAACGCGTGAAGATGACGCGGCTCCGGCAGACCATCGCGCGCCGCCTCAAAGACGCGCAGAACACCGCCGCCATGCTCACCACGTTCAATGACGTCGATATGAGTGCCGTGATGAAGCTGCGCGCGGAATACAAGGACGCGTTCGAGAAGAAGCACGGCGTGAAGCTCGGCTTCATGGGCTTCTTCGTGAAGGCCTGCATCCAGGCGCTGAAGGAAGTACCCGCGGTGAACGCCGAGATCGACGGCACCGACCTTGTCTACAAGAACTATTATCATATCGGCGTTGCGGTCGGCACCGAGAAGGGTCTTGTCGTGCCGGTGGTGCGCGACGCGGACGCAATGTCGATTGCGGAAATCGAGAAGACGATTGCCGACTTCGGCAAGCGCGCGCGCGACGGCCAGCTTTCGATCAACGAGATGCAGGGCGGCACGTTCACGATCTCGAACGGTGGCATCTATGGCTCGCTGTTATCCACGCCGATCCTGAATGCGCCGCAATCCGGCATTCTCGGGATGCACCGCATCGAGGAGCGCCCCATCGCGGTGAAGGGTCAGGTCGTGGTGAAGCCGATGATGTATCTCGCGCTTTCCTACGATCATCGGATCGTTGACGGCCGCGAGGCGGTGACCTGCCTCGTGCGCATCAAGGAATGCCTTGAGGATCCTGCAAGGCTGGTGCTGGATCTTTAATCAGTATTCGTCATGCCCGGCTTCTCAAGTCGGCTTTAGCCGACTTGAGCATTTGATAAGATGCCGACGTCGGGTAAACCCGACATCGGATGCCTGGCGTCCACGTCTTTGACCTCCCAAAGTAAGGCGTGGATGGCCGGGACAAGCCCGGCCATGACGTAGAGAGCTTGGAGAAAACAAAATGTCCTACGATCTCGTCGTCATCGGCACCGGTCCTGCGGGCTATGTCTGCGCCATTCGCGCAGCACAGCTCGGCCTGAAAACCGCGGTGATCGAGAAGGACAAGACCTTCGGCGGCACCTGCCTCAACGTTGGCTGCATTCCTTCGAAGGCTCTTCTTCACGCATCACACCTATTTGAAGAAGCTGCGCACGATTTCGCCGGCATGGGCATCGGCGTCTCGAAGCCGAAGCTCGACCTGAAGCAGATGCTTTCCTTCAAGCAGGAAGGCGTCGACGGCAACGTGAAAGGCGTCGATTTTCTCTTCAAGAAGAACAAGATCGACGCCATCAAAGGCACCGGCAAGATCACCGGCCCCGGCAAGATCGACGTCGGCGGCAAGACCGTCGAAGCCAAGCACATCGTGATCGCGACCGGCTCGGATGTCGCGCGCCTCAAGGGCATCGAGATCGACGAGAAGCGCGTGGTGTCTTCCACCGGCGCGCTCGCGCTGGACAAGGTGCCGGGCAAATTGCTCGTCGTCGGCGCCGGCGTGATCGGGTTAGAGCTCGGCTCCGTGTGGCGGCGTCTCGGCGCGGAAGTGCAGGTCGTCGAATTTCTCGACCGCATTCTTCCCGGCATGGACGGCGAAGTCGCGCGTCAGTTCCAGCGCATTCTCGAGAAGCAGGGCATGACTTTCAAGCTCGGTTCGAAGGTCACGGCAGTCGATACCAAAGGCAAGACACTGAAGGCGACTGTCGAGCCCGCAGCCGGTGGCAAAGCGGAAACTTTGGACGCCGATGTTGTGCTCGTCGCGATTGGACGCGTGCCCTACACCGAAGGTCTCGGCCTCAAGGAGGCGGGGGTCGAACTCGATGAGCGCGGCCGCGTCAAAGTAGACGATCACTTTCAGACGAATGTGAAAGGCATTTTCGCCATCGGCGACGTGATCCGCGGGCCGATGCTCGCGCACAAGGGCGAAGACGAGGGCGTTGCGGTTGCGGAGCTCATCGCAGGCAAGGCGGGGCATGTGAACTACGACGCGATTCCGAACGTGATCTATACGTACCCGGAAGTGGCAAGCGTCGGCAAAACCGAAGAAGAACTGAAGCAGGCGGGTATCGCCTATCGCGTTGGCAAATTCCCGTTCACCGCGAACGGCCGCGCCAAGGTGAACAAGACCACCGACGGCTTCGTGAAAATTCTCGCCGACGACAAGACGGATAAGGTGCTCGGCGCGCACATCATCGGGCCCGACGCGGGCACCATGATCACGGAAATCACGATTGCGATGGAGTTCTCGGGCTCGGCGGAAGACATCGCCCGCACCTGCCATCCGCATCCGACGCTGTCAGAGGCCGTGAAGGAAGCGGCGCTCGCGGTCGACAAGCGGCCGATTCACATGTGAGCGTGCTGCAGCGTTAAAAAAGAATCGTCATTCCGGGGCGCACCGAAGGTGCGAACCCGGAATCCAGAAGCCAATAATCAAAGTCTTGTTACGTCGCTCTGGATTCCGGATCGGCGTGGAGCCTGTCATCGGGCGCGCGCAAGCGCGGCCCGTTGGCGCCGTCCGGAATGACAAGATCAGCTAACGCGCCCGCGGGTGCGCCGCGCGATAGGCTTCCAGCATGTGCGTGGTATCGACCTGCGTATAGATCTGCGTGGTCGCGAGCGACGCGTGGCCAAGCAACTCCTGAATCGATCTGAGATCGCCTCCGCGCGCGAGCAAATGCGTCGCAAACGAATGGCGCAGCGCGTGCGGCGTGGCGCTATCGGGCAAGCCGAGCGCGCCGCGCATGCGTTCCATCGCAAGCTGCACGATACGAGGCGAGAGCGGGCCGCCTTTCTCGCCGCGAAACACCGGCTCGTCTTCCGGCAGGTCGAACGGGCAGATCGCGACGTAATCGTTGATCGCCCGCGCAATCTGCGGGATCAGCGGCACCATACGGGCCTTGTTGCCCTTGCCGGTGACGGTGATGGTATCGGCGGTGCCCGGCGCGGGAATCTGATTGCGTTTCAGGGACAGCGCTTCGGCGATACGAAGCCCGGCGCCATACAAGAGCGAAAGCACGGCGGCGTCGCGCGCCAGCACCCAGGGTTCGCGCTCCTCATAGGCGCGGGTCGCGGGATCGGCGAGTGCGAGCGCGGATTGCGCGTCCAGCGGGCGCGGCAGCGTTTTCGCTACCTTCGGCGCGCGCACGGCGGTGAGCGCATCCGACTTGCCGCGGCCTTCGCGCTCGAGAAAGCGCGCAAACGAACGTGCCGCTGCCAGCGAGCGCTGCAGCGTTCTTGCCTCGATGCCGTTTGCGCGGCGGAAGGCGAGGAAAGAGCGAATATCGGCGGGCGCAAGTTTCGAAAGATCGGCGAGTTTCGGTTTGTCGCCGAGATGCCCGGTCAGGAACGAAAGAAAGAAGCCGACGTCGCGCGCGTAGGCCTCGCAGGTTTTCGGCGAGAGGCGCTTTTCGGCTGCGATGAATTCGAGCCATCGCTTCAGCTCGGCCCGCACATCCTTGGCGGCAACCGAGAAAAGCTGCGCTTCCACGGAATTGCGGTTGTCCTTGTCTTTCGGCTTGCCGCGGCTTGACATGGAATCAGGTTGTCGCTCCGCTCCGCTTAACTTCCGCTTAAACCCTGTAAACGCGCGAGAATCATGGCCGCAAAAACTCTGGCCGAACAGATTGTCGATGTGCTCGTGCCGCTCGCGGTGGACCGGCCTTACTCCTACAAGGCTTCGGAAACGCTGGGACCGGGGGACATCGTACACGTTCCGCTCGGCAATCGCGAGGAAACCGGCGTGGTCTGGCCGGGCAGCGGCGAGGCGCCGGCTAAGGCGAAATTAAAGAGCGTGATCGGCAAAGCCCATGCGCCGCCGCTGCCGCTGGAACTCGTGAGACTCATCGACTGGATCGCGGACTATACGCTCAGCCCCCGCGGCATGGTGCTGCGCATGGCGCTGCGGCGAAGCGCGGAACTGGGCGCCGCGCGCGAGAAGGTCGGCGTTCGCGTGACCGGAGTCACGCCTTCGCGCATGACGGAAGCGCGTGACCGCGTGCTGTCGCTACTCGAAAACGGGTTGCTGCGCTCGAAATCGGAAGTCGCGCAGGAAGCCGGCGTTTCGCCGGGCGTGATCGACGGACTGATCGATCAGGGTGCGCTGGAAACCGTTGCGCTTCCGGCCGAGCCGATTGCGCTGCCGCCCGACCCGGATTTCGCGGTGCCTTCGTTAAATCCCGCGCAGACGGCGGCCGCGAACGAGTTACGCGAAGCCGTGCGCGCGAGAAAGTTCTCAGTGAGCCTGCTAGACGGCGTCACCGGCTCGGGCAAGACCGAGGTTTATTTCGAGGCGGTCGCGGAAGTCATCCGGCAGAAGCGGCAGGCGCTGATCCTGCTTCCCGAGATCGCACTGACCACGCGCTTTCTGGATCGTTTCGGAGAGCGTTTCGGCGAGCGGCCGGCAGAGTGGCACTCGGCCGTTGCGCCGCGAAAGCGTGCGAGAACATGGGAAGGTGTGGCCAAAGGCGAAATTAGCGTGGTCGCCGGTGCGCGCTCGGCGCTGTTTCTGCCGTTTCACGATCTCGCGCTCATCGTCGTCGATGAGGAGCACGATCCCGCCTACAAGCAGGAGGATGGCGTGCACTATCACGCGCGCGATATGGCGGTGGTGCGCGGCTCGCTCGCGCAGGCGGCGGTGGTACTGACGTCCGCGACGCCTTCGATCGAAACCGAGAACAATGCGCGGCGCGGCCGCTACAAGCGGCTTCAGCTCTCCGAGCGCTACAGCGGCACGGAAGTGCCGCAACTCGAGGCGATCGACCTCAAGAAGGAAGGCCCGCAGAAGGGCCGCTGGATTTCGCCGCGGCTCGAGACCGCGATCAAGGAAACCGTCGCGAGCGGCGAACAGGTATTATTATTCCTGAATAGAAGAGGTTACGCGCCGCTCACGCTCTGCCGCTCCTGCGGCTTCCGGATGCGCTGTATCAACTGCGACACCTGGCTCGTGGAGCACCGCTACCGCAAGCGTCTGGTGTGTCATCACTGCGGTTTCGACATGCCGCCGCCTGCCCACTGTCCGAAATGCGAAACCGTCGATTCCTTCGTTCCCATCGGGCCCGGCGTCGAGCGGCTCGAAGAAGAAATCCGCAAGGCGTTTCCGGAAGCGCGCACGCTGGTGCTCTCAAGCGATATGTCCGGCGGTGTCGAGCGGCTGCGCACGGAACTCGAAGCCGTGACAAACCGGGATGTCGATATCGTGATCGGCACGCAGCTGGTCGCGAAGGGCCATCACTTCCCGGGGCTGGCGCTGGTCGGCATCGTCGACGCGGATCTCGGCCTGAACTACGGCGATCCGCGCGCGGCGGAGCGCACGTTTCAGCTCTTGCATCAGGTGGTGGGACGGGCAGGACGCGAAAGCGCCGGCGGGCGGGGACTGTTGCAGACCTATCAGCCCGATCATCCGGTGATGAAGGCGCTGCTCGCCGGCGACCGCGACGCCTTCTACGACAGCGAAATCGCATCGCGCGAGGAAGCGAGCCTGCCGCCGTTCGGGCGCATGGTGGCGATCATCGTTTCCGCGAAAGAGGGGCCGACGGCCGAGTCCTATGCGCGCAAGCTCGCAGCTAGCGCGCCGCTTTCCGACGGCGTTCGCCTGCTCGGTCCCGCCGAAGCGCCGCTCTCCATGATCCGCGGGCGGCACCGCTGGCGGCTGCTGGTTTCCTCGCCGCGCAATTTCGATCTTTCGCATTATGTACGCGAATGGCTGGACGCCGCGCCGCCTGCGCGCGGAAGCCTGCGCGTACAGGCCGACGTCGATCCGCAAAGTTTTCTGTAGGCGGGCGTCCTGCCCGGTCGGCAAGAAGTCTCCGGCTCATGCCGTCAGCGAGGGTTTCAGGCGCTGCAGCGCCGCATCGATGTCTTTTGCGAAGCGGGCGTATCGGTGCAATTTTGCCGCGACCAGCGCGCGCTTCAGATCGGGCCGCAGGCCGACGAGATAGATTCTCGTCCTCCTGCGGTCGTATTTTTTCGCGAAAGCGGCAAGCGCGTTGACGGCGGTGGTGTCGATCAGCGGCACTTCGGAAAAGTCGAGCACGATCGCGCGCGGATGCTCGCCCATGCGGTCAAGCGCAATACTGACTTCTGCGGTCGCTCCGAAGAAGAACACACCGCTGATGCGGTAGACCATCACGTCGGGGTCGCTCGCTACGCCGGGGTCATAGCCTTCGCCGTTCGCCGGATGTGACATGTCCACGTTCACGCTCTGCGCCATCCGATGCAGCAGCAAGAGCGAGCCGAGTACGACGCCGACTCCGATAGCGGTGACGAGATCGTCGAAGATCGTGAGCAGGAAGGTCGCGAGCAGCACGACCGCGTCAGCCCAAGAGGTGCGGATCAGAGTCCAGAATTCGTGCCGTTCCGCCATGTTCCATGCGACCATGGCAAGCACCGCGCCGAGCGCTGCGAGCGGGATGTAAACGGCGAGCGGCGCCGCGACCAACATGAACACGAGCAGATAGACCGCGTGCAGTATGCCCGAGACCGGGCTCTTTGCGCCGCTCCGCACGTTGGTGGCGGTGCGGGCGATGGTGCCGGTGACGGGGATGCCGCCGAAAATGACCGAGCCGATGTTGGCAGCGCCCTGCGCCATCAACTCGGTGTTGGAGCGGTGGCGCATGCCGCTCATGCCGTCCGCCACTACGGCCGAAAGCAGCGACTCGATCGCGCCCAGCAGCGCCAGCGCGATCGCGTCGGGCAGTACGGCGTGCATCTTTTCGATGCTGAAGGGTGGCAGTTGCGGCGCGGGCAGCGCATTCGGAACCGAACCGAAGCGCGAACCTATAGTGGCGACGTCGAGTTGCAGGAGTGCTGCCAACGCCGCGCTGCCGATTACGACGATCAGAAAGCTCGGCCAGTGCGGCCGGAATTTCCGGATTAGCACGATCGCGGCGATGCAAGCGAGGCTGATCACGACCGTCGCGGGCCTGATCGTGCCGATGGCGCTCCAGAGCGCGGCGAGCTTCGGCGCGAAGGCGGCAGGCTCCTTGGCAAGGTCGAGTCCGAGCAGCTCCCGGAGTTGGCTCGCGAAAATGATGACGGCGATCCCGGCGGTGAAGCCGACGGTGACGGGATAGGGGATGTATTTGATGTAGGTGCCGAGCCGGAAGGCGCCGATCGCGAGCATGATCAATCCGGCCATCGCGGTCGCCAGCACCAGCCCGTCATAGCCGTGACGCTCGACCGTCGCCGCGACCAGAACGATGAAGGCGCCCGCCGGTCCGCCGATCTGGAACCGGCTGCCGCCGAGCAGCGAGACGAGGAAGCCGCCGACGATCGCCGTGTAGAGCCCACGCTCGGGCGAGACCCCCGAGGCGATGGCGAGGGCCATCGAGAGCGGCAACGCCACGATGGCAACGGTCAGTCCCGCGACCGCGTCGTGGCGGAAGTCGCCAAGGCCGTAGCCATGCTTGAAGGCCGAAACCAGCGCCGGCTTGAAAAAGTATTCTTTTCCGGCCTTTGCGCCGCTGGCTTGGCCTTTGGTGAAGTACATGCGACTCAGCCCCCGGCCGGAGCGTTGCATCCCGGCAGGGGGCAGGAAAAGCGTGTCAGCGTCACATCGCGTTTCGCATCGATTCAAGGACGGAATCAGCGTCGCCCGCTTGCCACGGATGCGGCAAATCGGACCGGGGAAAACATTGCGTAACGGCGGGCCCGCATGGTAGCAAACGCCCGATTTTGCGGGGCTTTCGGGGGCGTTCCGTGGCTTCCCGCGCAGTCGGAATTCCCACTTGAATTCCAAGGGTTTACGGGGCCGTTTGGCGCGGCGCCGGACGCTTGGGACGGGACAAAAAAGAACAGTCACAGATGGCGGCCGAACAACCCATCATTTCCGGCATGGCCGGGCGCTACGCGACGGCTCTGTTCGAGCTGGCGCAGGAAGCCAAATCCATCGACGCCGTGAAGGGCGATCTCGACCGCTTCACGGCACTTCTTGAAGGCAGCGAAGATCTCGTCCGTCTGGTGCGCAGCCCGGTCTTCACCGCGGAAGAGCAGACCAAGGCGATCGAGGCGGTGCTCGCGAAGGCCAAAATCTCCGGCCTTGCAGGCAAGTTCATTTCCACGGTGGCCTCGAACCGCCGCCTGTTCGCGATCCGCCAAATGATTTCCGGCTTCAACGCGCTGGTCTCGCAGGCGCGCGGCGAGACCCGCGCCGAGGTCACGGTCGCGGAGAAACTCGACGACAAGCATCTCGCCACCCTCAAGGAAGCGATCATCTCTTCCACCAAGCAGAAGAACGTCGAACTCGACGTCAAGATCGATCCCGCGATCCTCGGCGGCCTCAAGGTGAAGATCGGCTCCCGCATGATCGATGCGTCTCTCAAAACCAAACTCAACTCCATTCGCAACGCGATGAAAGAGGTCCGCTGATGGACATCCGCGCCGCCGAAATTTCGGCAATCCTGAAAGAGCAGATCAAGAATTTCGGCGAAGCCGCCGAAGTGACCGAAGTGGGGCAGGTGCTTTCCGTCGGTGACGGCATCGCCCGCGTCTACGGCCTCGACAACGTGCAGGCCGGCGAAATGGTCGAGTTCGAGAACGGCATCCGCGGCATGGCGCTCAACCTCGAGAGCGACAACGTCGGTATCGTCATCTTCGGCTCCGACCGCGACATCAAGGAAGGCCAGACCGTCAAGCGCACCCGCGCGATCGTGGACGTTCCGGTCGGCAAGGAACTCTTGGGCCGCGTGGTCGACGCGCTCGGCAATCCGATCGACGGCAAGGGCCCGATCAAGGCTTCGAAGCGAGCCCGCGTGGACGTGAAGGCGCCTGGCATCATCCCGAGAAAGTCGGTGCATGAGCCGATGGCGACTGGCCTCAAGGCAATCGACGCGCTGATCCCGATCGGCCGCGGCCAGCGCGAATTGATCATCGGCGACCGCCAGACCGGCAAGACCGCGGTCGCGCTCGACACCATCCTGAATCAGAAGCCGCTCAACGTTCCCGGCGCGCCGGAAGCGCAGAAGCTTTACTGCGTCTACGTCGCCGTCGGCCAGAAGCGCTCGACGGTCGCGCAGTTCGTGAAGGTGTTAGAGGAGCAGGGCGCGCTGGAATATTCGATCATCGTCGCCGCGACCGCTTCGGATCCTGCGCCTATGCAGTTCCTGGCGCCGTTCTCCGGCTGCACCATGGGCGAGTTCTTCCGTGACAACGGCATGCATGCGGTCATCATCTATGACGATCTTTCGAAGCAGGCCGTCGCCTATCGCCAGATGTCGCTGCTCCTCCGCCGTCCGCCTGGCCGCGAGGCCTATCCGGGCGACGTGTTCTATCTGCATTCGCGTTTGCTCGAGCGCGCGGCGAAGATGAACGACACGCAGGGCGCGGGCTCCTTGACCGCGCTTCCGGTCATCGAGACACAGGCGAACGACGTGTCGGCCTACATCCCGACCAACGTCATTTCGATCACCGACGGCCAGATCTTCCTCGAGACCGATCTGTTCTATCAAGGCATCCGCCCGGCGGTGAACGTCGGTCTTTCGGTGTCCCGTGTGGGTTCTTCCGCACAGACCAAGGCGATGAAAAAGGTCGCGGGCAAGATCAAGGGCGAGCTTGCGCAGTACCGCGAAATGGCGGCCTTCGCGCAGTTCGGCTCCGACCTCGACGCGGCCACGCAGCGTCTCTTGAACCGCGGCGCACGCCTGACCGAGCTCCTGAAGCAGGCGCAGTTCTCGCCGCTGAAGATGGAAGAGCAGGTCGTCGTGATCTGGGCCGGTACCAACGGCTATCTCGACCAGCTTCCGCTCAACCGCGTGAAAGCGTTTGAAGAGGGGTTGCTCGGCAACATCCGCTCGAAGCACGGGGATCTTCTGGAATCGATCCGCACCTCGCGCGATCTCTCCGACGCCGACGCCGGCAAGCTAAAGTCGATTGTCGACGCCTTCGCGAAGTCGTTCGCCTAAGGAACCGGCTCGCCAATGGCTTCGCTCAAGGAACTTCGCAATCGCATCGCCTCGGTAAAGGCGACGCAGAAGATCACGAAGGCGATGCAAATGGTCGCCGCGGCGAAGCTGCGTCGCGCGCAGACGGCAGCGGAAGCCGCGCGTCCCTATGCCGAGCGGATGGACGCGATTCTCGCGAACATCGCAGGCAAGGTCGCGGGGCAGGCCGGCGCGCCGGCTTTGCTTGCCGGCACCGGCAAGGACGAGGTGCATCTGCTGCTGGTCTGCACCGCGGAGCGCGGTCTTTGCGGCGCGTTCAACTCTTCGATCGCGCGTCTCGCGCGCGACCGGGCGAACGCGCTTCTCGCGGCAGGCAAGACCGTCAAGATCATTTGCGTCGGCCGCAAGGGTTACGACATTCTGCGCCGTACGTTTGCCAAGCAGATCGTCGAGGTGATCGATCTGCGTTCGGTGCGCCAGGTCGGCTACGATAACGCCGCCGAAATCGCGCAGAAGGTCGTTGCGCGCTACGAGGCGGGCGAGTTCGATCTCTGCACGCTGTTCTATTCGCGCTTCAAGTCGGTGATCGCGCAGATTCCGACCGCGCAGCAGATCATTCCGCCGCAGCTTCCCGAAGCGAAGATCGAAGCAGCCGCGGGCACCAATACTCCGGTTTACGAATACGAGCCGGAAGAAGATGAAATTCTCGCCGAATTGCTCCCGCGCAATTTGGCCACGCAGATTTTCCGCGCGTTGCTCGAGAACGCGGCCTCCGAGCAGGGCGCGCGGATGTCCGCGATGGACAACGCGACCCGCAACGCCGGCGACATGATCCGCAAGCAAACCATCACTTACAACCGCACCCGTCAGGCGATGATCACCAAGGAACTCATCGAGATCATCTCCGGCGCGGAAGCGCTCTAAGGTTCAGGTACGAGGACGAACAATGGCAACGAACGCAACCGGAAAAATCACGCAGGTCATCGGCGCCGTCGTCGACGTACAGTTCGACGGGCATCTGCCGGAAATCCTGAACGCGCTGGAGACGAAGAACCAGGGCCAGCGCCTCGTGCTCGAAGTCGCGCAGCATCTCGGCGAATCGACCGTCCGCACGATTGCGATGGACTCGACCGAAGGTCTGGTGCGCGGTCAGGACGTCACCGATACCGGCCAGCCGATCGCCATTCCGGTCGGCGACGGCACGCTCGGTCGCATCATGAACGTGGTCGGCGAGCCGATCGACGAAGCCGGCCCGGTAAAGGCCGAAGGCAAGCGTCCGATTCACGCGCCGGCGCCAAGCTACACGGATCAATCGACCGAAGCGGAAATTCTTGTCACCGGCATCAAGGTCGTCGATCTGCTCGCGCCCTACGCCAAGGGCGGCAAGATTGGCCTGTTCGGCGGCGCGGGCGTCGGCAAGACCGTGCTTATTCAGGAACTGATCAACAACGTCGCCAAGGCGCACGGCGGCTATTCTGTGTTCGCCGGTGTCGGCGAGCGCACCCGCGAAGGCAACGATCTCTATCACGAGTTCATCGAATCGGGTGTGAACAAGAAGGGCGGCGGCGAAGGCTCTAAGTGCGCGCTTGTGTTCGGCCAGATGAACGAGCCGCCGGGAGCGCGTGCGCGCGTAGGCCTCACGGGTCTGACCGTCGCCGAACACTTCCGCGATCAGGGCCAGGACGTGCTGTTCTTCGTCGACAACATCTTCCGCTTCACGCAGGCGGGCTCGGAAGTGTCGGCGCTCTTGGGCCGTATTCCGTCCGCGGTCGGCTACCAGCCGACGCTCGCCACCGACATGGGCGCGCTGCAAGAGCGCATCACCACCACGCAGAAGGGTTCGATCACTTCGGTGCAGGCGATCTACGTGCCGGCCGACGACCTGACCGATCCGGCGCCGGCCACCTCGTTCGCGCATCTCGACGCGACCACGGTGCTGTCGCGCTCGATCGCGGAGAAGGGCATCTATCCGGCGGTCGATCCGCTCGATAGCACTTCGCGCATGTTGTCGCCGCTGGTCGTCGGCGAGGAGCACTACGCGGTGTCGCGCCAGGTGCAGCAGATCCTCCAGCGCTACAAGGCGCTGCAGGACATCATCGCGATTCTCGGCATGGACGAACTTTCGGAAGAGGACAAGCTCGCGGTCTCGCGTGCGCGCAAGATCGAGCGTTTCCTGTCGCAGCCTTTCCACGTCGCCGAAGTCTTCACCGGCTCGCCCGGCAAGTTCGTGGAACTCGCAGACACCATCAAGGGCTTCAAGGGTCTGTGCGAAGGCAAATATGACCACCTGCCGGAGCCGGCTTTCTACATGGTCGGCACCATCGAAGAGGCGGTCGAGAAGGGCAAAAAACTCGCGGCGGAAGCGGCGTAAGCGGGACCGGGCATGGCCACCTTCAAGTTCGAACTCGTCTCTCCGGCGAAATTACTGTTCTCCGGCGAAGTGGACGAAGTGATCGTTCCGGGCGCCGAAGGCGAGTTCACGGTGCTCGCCGCGCATGCGCCGGCGGTCTCGACGCTGCGGCCCGGCATTCTCACGGTGAAAGCCGGCGCGGACGTGAAGCGGCTTTTTGTGCGCGGCGGCTTCGCCGAGGTCAGCGAGAAGGGGCTCACCGTGCTTGCCGAGGATGCGACCGCGGTCGAAGACGTCGACATGATCGCGTTCGCGGCTTCGATCTCGGCCTTTGAAGCGAAGCTCGCGAAGGCACCGTCCGACGAAGCGCGCTACAAGATGGCCGAGACGTTGTTTCAGCTCAAAGCCGTACAGGCGCAGCTCGGCGGCGGCTCGCACGCGGCGCACTAGTTTCCGCAATATCAGAAAATTCAGAAAAGCCGCGCATTTCGCGCGGTTTTTTTGTTGCGCTACTCCGGATCGAAGGCGCGCGTCATGTACACGGCGGAACCATAATCTTCTGCCTGTGCAATCAGCTTCTCGGTCATTGGCGCGCGGCGGAAGCCATAGCGGAACCATGCCTCCTCCGATCCGTACACGGCTGCAAGCGTCGCGTATTGCAGCCCGAGCTTGCGGCCGGCGGCGCTGAACAGCTTCGGCAGTTCACCGACGAGGCCCTGACCGCGCGCGCTGGGCAGGAGTGCAATATCGTGAATGAAAAGAATGTCTGCGTCAGCGGGCAGACTTCCGAACAGCGTATCCAGTTTCGGAATATCGTTCGCGCGCCATGGGTAGGCGATCGCGTAACCGCGCACCAGTCTGCCGTCGCAGGCTACGAAACACGTGGACGGGGAAAGTGCGACCTTCTCTGCAATGGTTTCGATGCGTTCGGGCAGGTCGGGATGAATGATCTTCGAGATCCGGAAGATTTCGGAAACATCGGCCTCGGTCGCCGCACGCCAGCGAAGGCCGCCCGTTACCGTCATGATGGCCCGTTCGCGAATCCGATGAAGCTTCTGACGACGTCGTCATAGACGCGGCGTTTGAACGGAACAATCAGTTCCGGCGTATTTTCGAGTCTTTCCCAGCGCCATTCCACGAATTCGGGCTTATGGCCTCCTCCGCCCGGGGTCGCAATGTCGATCTCGCTTTCGTCGCCGGTGAAACGCAATGCAAACCATTTCTGCTTCTGGCCGCGGTACTTTCCTTTCCAGGCTTGGCCGGCGATGTCGCGCGGAATGTCGTATTTGAGCCAGCCTTCGACTTCGCCGAGACGGCGGATCGAGCGGATGTTCGTTTCTTCGTAGAGTTCACGCAGAGCGGCCTCGTAGGGGTCCTCGTGCTCGTCGATGCCGCCCTGCGGCATCTGCCAGGAATGCGTGGCGTCCACATGCTCCGGCCCGCCGAGACGGCGGCCGACGAAAACTCTGCCCGCCGAATTAAATACGGCGAGCCCGACACAGGGCCGGTAAGGCAGGTCTTCGAACTTCTTCACGGCCGTGTTGTACAACGCGGTGGCGGAAGCGTCAGCTTTGTTTCGCCTTGCGCCGGAAGGCAACGCTGACCGGCACCAGCCGGATGCCCCGCGCCTCCAAGGTCTTGGCCCAGCGCGAAAGTCTCTCGATGGTGACGGGAAGCGAGCTTGCGGTGGCGACCGCAACCCCGTTCTCTGCGGCGATCGCCTCCAGCTTGACGAGTGCCGCGTCGATATCGGCCCACTCGGCCTTGGCGTCGATCACCAGATCGGACTTCATGAACGGAGCCTTCGTTTTCGCGGCCGCGCGCGGCGTTACGCTGCGCGGCGAGGAGCCGTCGTCGAGAAACAGAAGGCCGCGTTTGCCGGTCTCCGCGAGAACCGCGGCAAGGATGTCTTCGTTCGCGGTGAAGCGCGCGCCCATGAAGTTCGCGACCCCGACATAACCCTGCGAGCGGCTCAGGAAAAAGTGCAGACGGTCGATGTTCTCCTCTTTGGGCGCGTTCGCCGTCAGCGTCCGCGGGCCGGGATCGTTGTCCGGGTAATCGAACGGCTCCATCGGAATCTGCAGGAGCACTTCATGGCCGGTGCCGCGTGCGCGCGCGACCCAGCGGGACAGTTCGCTGCCGTAAGGCACGAACCCGAGCGTGACGGCGGCGGGCAATTTTGCGATCGCGTCACCTGTTGCCGAAGCGCTTACGCCCAGTCCCGTGATTACGATCGCGATCATCGAGTCGGCGTTGCCCGCCATCACCGGGATCGGGCTCGCATAGGCATCGAGCGGACGCACGCCGTCGGGGCCGATCTTCGGGATCGGCCCGTGTTTGGACTCCTCGATCAGGCGCTTGTCTGCGGGCGGGATATTGTTGGTGGTGTCGCTCGCGGGCGGCTGGCTCGGCGCTGCTTTCTGGTTCTCCGATTTCTGATCGCCGATCACGATCTCACGCCGTGCGCCGGTGTTGCCGTCGATGATCGTCACCGTGCGCTGATCGCCTGCGGTCTGCGGCTGTGTCGTCTGTTCGCGTTTGGGGCCGACGGGCGCTTTGGTCTGCGATTGCGGCGGAACGATCTGCTCGATCTTGACGACATGGCGCGGCTCGCCGCCGAGCGGGTCGTCGAAAAGCACAACCCAGGCGATCGTCAGACAAAGCACCGCGGCAAGCGCGGCCGTGAACAGCCCGAGCGGGCTCACCGGCAGACGTCTTGCGCCTTGCCCGCTCTGTTTGGCTTTCAGAGGAGTTTCCAGATCGTCCACTGTTGCGATCTTCCGATGTTTCCTCGAATCAAAGCGATTCTATCATGGCAGGGATGCTTCATTTTCGGCCTAGGTTGTTTCGCGGCCCTGAATTGGCAGAAAGCACCCGAATTCGCGGATTTTCTGCGGCGGCTCTCACAGGTCGAGGAGCGGGTCCGCAATAGCCGCCGCGCTAGGCACGAAAGCGAAAAGCCCCGCCGGCAAGGCGGGGCTTTCTGGTCTGCAAACCGGGCGAGGCTCAGTTCGGCACGGCTTTCGGGTTCGGCGGGAAGGCCGAGTTCTTCTGCGTGCCGCGCAAGAGCTCTATCGCCATGTTGAGCTGCTTGTCGTCTTTCGCGTCCGGCGGAATGTAGGCGGGGGAACCCGTCTGCTCGTCGCCGTCGTTCGATTTGATGTGGCCCTTGAGCGAAGCCTCGCCGCGCGGCTCCACCTTGCCTTTCAGTTCCTCGGGCAGATCCTGCACGAGCTCGATGTCGGGCTGGATGCCCTTGGCCTGGATCGAGCGGCCCGACGGCGTGTAGTAGCGCGCGGTGGTCAGCTTCAGCGCGCCGTAGCCGCCGACCGGCATCACCGTCTGCACGGAACCCTTGCCGAAGGAGCGCGATCCGAGGAGCGTTGCGCGCTTGTGGTCCTGCAGCGCGCCGGCGACGATTTCGGATGCCGAGGCCGAGCCGCCGTTGATCAGCACGATCAGCGGCTTGCCGTTCGTGAGATCGCCGGCGCGGGCGTTGTAGCGCTGGCTCGCTTCCGCACGGCCGCGGGTCGAGACGATCTCCCCGCGATCGAGGAAGGTGTCGGCCACCGCAATCGCCTGGTCGAGCAGGCCGCCGCCGTTGTTGCGCAGGTCGAGGATGTAGCCCTTGAGCTTGTCGTTCGGAATCTTCGCCTTGATCTCGGCGATCGCCTCCTCGAGCTGCTTGATCGTGCGCTCGCCCTGGAACGTCGTGAGACGGATGTAGCCGACGTCGTCTTCGATCTTGTGGCGCACGTTGCGGATCGAGATGATCTCGCGCACGAGCTTGATCTCGATCGGCTTCTCGGCGCCCTTGCGCTGAATGCGGAGCACGATCGGCGTATTGACCGGCCCGCGCATCTTTTCGACCGCCTGCTCCAGCGAGAGCCCCTTAACCGGCTCGCCGTCGAGATGCGTGATGAGATCGTTCGGCTGCACGCCGCCGCGCGCGGCGGGCGTATTGTCGATCGGCGACATGACCTTCACGAGACCGTCTTCCATCGTGACTTCGATGCCGAGCCCGCCGAACTCGCCACGGGTCTGGGTCTGCATGTCGCGATAGTTCTTGGGGCTCAGAAACTGCGAATGCGGATCGAGCGAAGAGAGCATGCCGTTGATCGCTGCTTCGATCAGCTTGGAGTCTTCGACCTTCTCGACATACTGCGCGCGCACATGTTCGAAGATGTCTCCGAACAAATTGAGCTGCCGGTAGGTGTCGGCCGAAGCCGCACGCGCCTTGGTGAACACCTGCGGCTGTGCCGCCACCGTCGCGATCAGCGCGCCAGTGATGGCGCCGATAAAGAAAAGCGAAATCTTCCGCATTATCCGCGAACCTTCTGCTTGCCGGTTGTTGGCCGTTTCCGGCCGGATTCGGTAGGTCTGCCGTGCGCGGCTGCGCGGAAAGCAAACCGTCTCGGGGTTAACCGCCTCGTTGCCCGAGGCCGGAGTTCGTCCTGTCCGTCGTCGCGATGGCGGGCCGCCTCAATCGGCAAATCACCCAAGTTCCATCGGGAATTCCCTACCCCTGCCTGTAGCTCATGATACCCGCCGCGCCTCCAGGCAAGCAAGAGATTGCCGGGTTCCGGGTCTTGTTCGCAGGGTTGTCTTTCTCGTCGAAAGGGGTGGAATTGCGCCCGTCCGGCGCCGTTTCAAGGGGAAACCCCGGGGAAGGCCGCCCGAATTACGGTGTTCTGTCTGATCGCGCAAAAGTGAGCCCGAAACAGGGCGGTCATATAGCGAAATGCCATTCCCTGCATTCAGCCGCCGCGGTGATAGGGATGGCCCGATAGAATCGTCGCCGCCCGGTAGATCTGTTCGGCAAGGAGGATGCGGACGATCTGGTGCGGGAAGGTCGCGGCTCCAAAGGCGAGCGTAAGGTCGGCTTTCTTGCGCAGGCTTTCGTCGAGGCCGTCGGCGCCGCCGATCAGAAAGATCGCCGCGCTGGCGCCGTCGTCCCGGAAGCGGGAAAGTTTCTTCGCAAAGTCTTCGCTGGAGATGTTCCTGCCGCGCTCGTCCAGTGCGATCAGTTTTGCTTTTTCCGGCAGGACAGCGAGCAGCGCCTTGGCTTCTTCGGCTTTTCGCTTGGCCGCGGATTGAGCGGCACTTTCCGGGACTTCGATCACGCCGAGCGGCGCAAGCGCGAGCGGTCTTCCGGTCGCATTCGTGCGATCGATATAGCGCGCGAGCAGTTCGCGCTCCGGGCCTGCCTTGAGGCGGCCGACGGCGGCAATCAGCAAGCGCATGGAAAGAAACCGTCAGGCCTTTTGTGCGGCCGTGCGCGGCTGCCACATTCTTTCCAGGCTGTAGAACTCGCGAACCTCGGGCCTGAAGACATGCACGATGATGTCGCCCGCGTCGATCAGCACCCAGTCGGCGGCAGGCAGTCCCTCGAGACGCGGCCGCTGGCCGGCGCCGGACAGCACTTCGACCAGATGCTCGGCGATTGCCGCGACGTGGCGGTGCGAGCGTCCGCTCGTCACCACCATATAGTCGGCGATCGACGTACGCCCGCGGACGTCGATCGGCACCGTGTCTTCGGCCTTATCGTCGTTGAGTTGTTTCAGGATGAGAGAAAGCAGGGCGGGCTCTTGCTTGCGCGCCACAACTTTGGGCTTCGCGGCTCGTTTTGCCGTTACGCTGCGTACCTTGGTTGCCAGGCTATCGATTCCTTCCATCAGGCCTCGGGTAGCGAATCGGTACAGATCAAAGCATACGCCTCTGCCATTACCGTTCAATTACCAAGCTTGTCGCGGCTTCTTCATGCGTAAGCTGGTGGAGGAGAGCGGCGATTTCAAGCCATGCAGATAGATCCATGCCGGGGGCCGCTTGGACAGGAGCAGCGGCGCATCGCTTTCGTCCATCCGATAGCGCGCGAGCGCATGAGCCGCTTTTGAGGATAGCGGTGCATCCTCGTCGCCGGGCCGTTCGATCACGGCCATCGGCATCAGGTTTGCGATCTCCCGCCAGCGTTTCCAGCGATGGAATTGCGCAAGATTGTCCGCGCCCATCAGCCAGACAAAGCGTGCCGCGCGATACTCAGCGATCAGCCGCGTCAGCGTATCGTAGGTATAGCGTGTCCGGTAGGCGACTTCCGGAGCGCAGACGTCGATATAGGGGGAGGCTGCGGCTTCGCGGGCCTGCGCGATGCGTTCTTCGACCGGCGGCAGCGCTGTGTTTTCCTTCAGCGGATTGCCCGGCGAAACGAGCCACCAGACGCGGTCGAGACCGAGACGCTTCCACGCGAGCAGGCTCAGCGCACGATGCGCCTCATGGGCGGGATTGAAGCTGCCGCCGAGTAGCCCGATCCGCATTCCGGGGGCAGCAATGGGCGCGCGGAAATTCAAGGGCGGGTCTGGCCGTTGCCGTGCACGCGATACTTAAACGAGGTGAGTTGCTCGACGCCTACGGGGCCACGCGCGTGCATGCGGCCGGTAGCGATGCCGATCTCTGCGCCGAAGCCGAATTCCCCGCCATCGGCGAATTGGGTCGACGCGTTGTGCAGGACGATCGCAGAGTCGACTTCCCGCAGGAAGATTTCCGCCTCCGAAGGATCGTCGGTGATGATCGCGTCGGTGTGCTGCGAACCGTATTTCGCGATGTGATCCATCGCGGCCTGCAAGCCGTCGACGACCTTCACGGCGATGATCTTGTCGAGATACTCGGCGTACCAGTCCTCTTCCGTCGCGGCTTTCACGCGCGGGTCGGCCGCGCGGGTCGCGTCGTCGCCGCGCACTTCGCAGCCGGCTTCGAGCAGCATCTGCACAAGCGGCCTCAGGTGTGTCGGCGCTGCTTTGCTGTCCACGAGCAAAGTCTCGGCGGCGCCGCAGACGCCGGTGCGGCGCATCTTGGCGTTGTAAACGATCGACTTCGCCATCCCGAGATCGGCGGCGGCGTGAACGTAAACGTGACAAACGCCTTCGAGATGCGCGAAGACCGGCACACGGGCCTCAAGCTGCACGCGCGCAACCAGGTTCTTGCCCCCTCGCGGCACCACGACGTCGATGTTGCCGGAGAGCCCCGACAGCATTTCGCCGACTGCGGCGCGGTCGGTGGTCGGCACGAGCTGGATCGCTTCTTCCGGCAGGCCCGCTTCTTTCAAGCCTGCGACGAGGCATTCGTAAATGGCGCGGCTAGAGTGGAAGCTGTCTGAGCCGCCGCGCAGGATTACGGCGTTGCCCGCCTTGAGGCAGAGCGAGCCCGCGTCGGCGGTCACGTTCGGGCGACTTTCGTAAATCACTGCTACCACGCCGAGCGGTGTGCGCACGCGCTGAAACATCAGCCCGTTCGGCTGCTGCCAGTCCGCGATCACTTCGCCGATGGGGTCGGGGAGCAGTGCCACATCGTTCATGCCGGCGGCAATAGCATCGACGGATTTATCCGTGAGCGTGAGGCGGTCGAGAAAGGAAGCGGAAATGTTCTGCTTCTTTGCTTCAACGATGTCTTTGGCGTTGGCTTCGAGAATCTTCGCTTTACTTGCGCGGACCGCCTTGGCGGCGGCTTCCAGCGCGTTCGTCTTCTGCGCGGACTCCGCAAGACCGAGCACACGCGCGGCGGCCCGCGCGCGAATACCGATGTCGCGCATCAGCGTCTTCACGTCGCCGGTCTCGCGCATGTTCATCGTCATTCTCCCGCCATCGCGAGGTCGTCGCGATGGATCATGGCGGCGCGGCCTTCGTAGCCCAGAATCAGCACGATCTCGTTCGTAGACTTCTTCACGATCTTCGCCGCGTCTTCCGAGTCGTAGGCGACCAGCCCGCGCGCGACTTCTTCGCCGTCCGGCCCGCGCACCAGCACGGCATCGCCGCGCGCGAACTCACCCGAGACTTTTACCACACCTGCGGGGAGCAGACTCTTGCCGTTCCTGAGCGCGGCCACCGCGCCGGCGTCGACATGGATGATCCCCTTCGGCTCCAGATTGCCGACAATCCATTTCTTTCGTGCAGTCACAGGGTTCGCGGGGGTCAAGAACCAGGTGCAGGGCTCGTTGTTCGCGATGGCGCGGATCGGATGCATTTTGCGGCCCGACGCAATGATCATGTGAGCGCCCGCAAGCGTTGCGATCTTCGCGGCCTCCACCTTGGTCACCATGCCGCCGCGTGAGAGCTCCGAGCCCGCCGCACCCGCCATGCTCTCGATCTCCGCGGTGACGCGGGGGATGATCGGGATCAGCTTTGCGTCCCTCTTAATGTTCGGCGGCGCGTCGTAGAAGCCGTCGATATCGGAGAACAGAATCAGCAGATCGGCGCCGATCATGCTTGCCACGCGAGCGGCGAGACGATCATTGTCGCCGTAGCGGATTTCGGTCGTCGCGACGGTGTCGTTCTCGTTGATGACGGGAACCGCTTTGATGTCGAGAAGCTTGCCGATGGTGGCGCGGGCATTGAGATAATTGCGGCGCTCCTCGGTGTCTTTCAGCGTCAGGAGCACCTGACCCGCGACGAGGCCGACCTTGCCGAGCGCCTCGCTCCAGGCGCGGGCGAGCGCGATCTGTCCGACCGCGGCCGCGGCCTGGCTTTCTTCGAGCTTCAGCGCGCCTTTATGAAATTTCAGCACCGTGCGGCCGAGCGCGATTGCGCCGGAGGAGACGACCACGATCTGTGCGCCGGCCCTGGCGCGCTCAGCGAGATCTTCCGCGAGTGCGTTCAGCCAGTCTGCGTGCAGCTCGCCGCGCTCGGCGTTTACGAGCAGCGACGAGCCTACCTTTACCACGATGCGTTTGAAGCCTTTCAACTCCGGCGCTACGGACGCCATGCTGCGCTCTTCTCGGGTTTGTTCTTCTTAGCGCTTTCGCGCGCCGCCAGCCTGAAGACTACGCGCAACGCTTCGGCAACACCTTTCTTCGAATGCGAGGAAAGCGCCAGCGGCTTTTTCTTTACAGCCTTCTGCAGCTTCTTCATCTGGGACTCGAGCTTCTTCGACGTCAGCGCGTCGATCTTGGAGAGCGCGACGATCTCCGGCTTCTCCGCAAGCCCGCCGCCATAGGCTTCGAGTTCGTTGCGCACGATCTTGTAGGCTTCCGCAACATCTTCCTGCGTCGCATCGACAAGATGCAGAAGCGCGTTGCAGCGCTCGACATGGCCGAGGAAGCGGTCGCCGAGCCCCGCTCCTTCGTGTGCTCCCTCAATCAACCCAGGGATATCAGCCAGAACAAGTTCTCGATTGTCGGTCCGCACGATGCCGAGTTGCGGATGGAGGGTCGTGAACGGGTAGTCCGCGACTTTCGGCTTTGCGGCGGTGACGCTCGCGAGGAAGGTGGACTTGCCTGCGTTCGGCAATCCGACGAGACCCGCGTCGGCGATCAGCTTCAGGCGCAGACGAATGGTGCGTTCCTGGCCTTCGATGCCGGGATTGGCACGGCGCGGCGCGCGGTTGGTCGAGGACTTGAAATGCGCGTTGCCGAAGCCGCCTTGTCCGCCTTCGAGGAGAACGACGCGCTGGCCGACTTCGGTCATGTCGGCGAGAACCGTCTCGCCGTCTTCATCGAGAACTTCGGTGCCGACCGGAACCTTCAGTACGGCATCGACGCCGCGCCCGCCAGCACGGTTTTTCCCCATGCCATGAATCCCGGTGCCGGCCTTGAAGTGCTGCTGGTAGCGGTAGTCGATCAGCGTGTTCAGTCCGGAGACGCATTCGATCACGACGTCGCCGCCGCGGCCGCCGTCACCGCCGTCCGGGCCGCCGAACTCGATGAACTTCTCACGCCGGAAGGATACCGCCCCGGCGCCGCCGTTGCCGGAGCGTACATAAACCTTGGCTTCGTCGAGGAATTTCATGTGGCATCACATATGAAATTTCCCATCCCGTGCTTGATGCACGGGATGGGAAACCAATTGTCTATCCCGCTTTGGTAAACGTGGGTAAAGCGGAGGCGCCCCAGGCGCGCAAGCTCTCCCAGGTCCGGCGTGACAGCACGAAGCGGTCGACCGGCACCGATGCCCCCAAGGCCTTCACCTGATTGAGGCCAGTGCCGACCCACTGGAAGCCGCACTTCTCGATCACGCGGCGCGACGCCTCGTTCTGAATCCGGCATGAAGCGGAGAGCGCGTCGATCTCCGTTTCCGTGAAGGCATGATCAATCAACGCACGCGAAGCTTCGGTCGCGTAGCCGCGGCCCCAATGTTCCTCGCCGATCCAGTAGCCGATCTCAGGATTGTGCTCCTCGCCGCGGTGACCGAAACCGGCAACTCCGGCGAGCACGCGCGTCTCGCCCTTCACGAACAGCACCATCGAGTTGCCGCGGCCGGACGAGACTTTCTCGAGCCACGCCTCGGCATCCTTCATCGTGTAGGGATGCGGAATCGTCGCCGTCATTTCGGCGACCTTGATGTTGTTCGCAAGCTTTACGATCCCGTCGAGATCGCGCTTCGAAGGTGCGCGCATGACGAGGCGGGCGGTCTCGATGATGAGGCCGCTTTTTCTCTCGCGAGGGATGCCCGCTTCCATCTGCAACGTCATGACGGGTCTCCTTAGGTCTTAAAACAATTCAGGGGAGACACCTGTCTCCCCTGTAATCAGACCCGTCTTTTCGATTGGGGTCCCGCGGTTCGACAAGTGCCGGCGGGACTTTTGAAGTCTCGCCTATTCGGCTGCTTTCGGCATCGGTACGACGTTTACAAGGTTGCGGTCTTTCGACTTGGCCTTGAACTCGACGATGCCGTCGGTAAGCGCAAAAAGGGTATGGTCGCGGCCGATGCCGACATTGGCGCCCGCGTGAACCTTCGTGCCGCGCTGGCGCACGATGATGTTGCCGGCAAGCACGGCCTCGCCGCCGTAGCGCTTCACGCCGAGGCGGCGGCCAGCCGAATCGCGACCGTTGCGCGAGGAGCCGCCTGCTTTCTTATGGGCCATCGTTAGTCTCCGAACTCTTGGCGGGGCTATACCCCAAAAACCTGTCTAAGTCTTACTTCTTTTTCGCAGCCGTTTTGGCCTTGGCCGCGGGCTTTTTCGCGGCGGACTTCTTGGCGGCGGGCTTTTCCGCAGGGGCCGCTTCGCCTTCGGCGGCTTCCGGATTCGCCTTCTTTTCCGGCTTCTGGCGCGCGGTCTTGGTGGGCTTCGCGCCGTCGAGCAAAATCTCGGTCACGCGCACGAGCGTGTACTGGTCACGATAGCCGCGCTTTCGCTTGGAGTTCTGGCGGCGACGCTTCTTGAAGGCGAGAATCGTGCGGCCATGGGTCTGGGCCAGCACCTCGGCCGCGACACTCGCGCCGTCGACCAGCGGGGTGCCGAATTTGGGCGTATCCCCGCCGTGGGCGATGACAGGGAAGGTGACGATCTCGCCGACCTTCGCGTCGTGCAGGTAAACTTTCAGGGTCTGGTCGGCAACAACGCGGTGCTGTTTGCCGCCGGTCTTAATGACCGCGAACATGATCTGTCTCTTTCTCCGGCCTCACAGGGTCCGGCTTCTTGCGGTCAGCCCCGGGAGTCCGGGCCTGCCGGGACGTCGTTCATGCGTCCTGTCTGGATGGCCGGGGTGATAGAGGCGGGGGTCTAGGGTGTCAAGGAAACATGGCCCGTTAAGGCTTTCGGCACACCTGTTGCCTCATGCTGGGGCGTTGGAACCCTTATCCGGCCCTTCGCCGGGGCGTAAGCGCCGCCGCCCTCCGAGCCTTGGCCGGTCTGGAGCATGGCGATGTTTGTAACCGAACTCCTTCCCTGGCTGCCGCTGGCGAGCACGCTCGCCTTCATCATGACGATCCCGCTGCTCGCGGACGAGTTGCCGGACTACCCCGACCGGCGGGAGAATATGCGCGGATAGGCGGCAGTTTCCGCCTTAAGCCTGCCGCCAAAATCGCCGGGTTTTGATCGCAAAAGCGCTGGCCCGGCGCCCGCTCTGGTGTATCTAGTCGCCGGCTCGTATTCGCCGCGCCGGAGAACCCAGATGTTTTTCAAGGCCTCGACCGTGCTGTCTGCGCTTCTGCTTGTCTTCGCCCTTGGCCCGGCTGCGGCGCAGGACAAGGCAAAGGAGAAGCCCGCCAAGCCCTTCAACGTCGCCAAGATGGGCGCGAGCGAGGCGCAGAAGCGCTTGGAAGCCGCGATCCGGATCAGCCAGGCCGGCCGCAACTGCAAGCTGGAAACCCCGATCGCCGACAAGGACGACGAGAAGCTGACCGCGCTCATCAACGCGCTTACGAAGAAACTTCGCCTCGATCCGAACCGCCTCGAGCGCGTCTACTATGTGAAGAGCTTCGACGAGTACGAGAAGGACGAGGCGAAGTTCTGCGAGACCTGGGGCAGGCAGATTCCGGACTTCGTCAAACGCCTGCCCTAAACCGGCTCAGTTCTCCTTCTTATCCATCTTCGGACCGGGGCCCGGACCCTTCGCCGGAGCTTGCTGACGCTCGGGCGCGCGCTGCTCCTTGGGGGCCGCGTCCTGTTTGGGCTGCGGACCGCGTTCTTGCTGCTGGTTCTTCGGACCGGTGTCACGCTTTTGCGGCAAATCGCGCTTCTGCTGCTCGTCGCCGCGCGGGCCGTTGTCGCGCTTCTGCATCTGCTTCGGCGTGTCGTCGCGTTTCTGCGGTTCCGCCTTCGGCGCGGCGTCGTCACGCTTTTGTTTGGCCTTCTGCGTGTCGCGATCGTCGTCGCGCTTCTGCTTTTGCGTGTCGTCCTGCTTCTCTTGCGGCTCGGGCTTGGGTGCATCTTTCGGCGCGGCATCGTCACGCTTCTGCTTCGCATTCTGGGTGTCGCGATCGTCGTCGCGCTTTTGCTTTTGCGTATCGTCCTGCTTTTGCGGCGCGGACTTCGGGGTATCCTTGGGCGCATCTTTCGGCGCGGCATCGTCGCGCTTCTGCTGCTGCGTTTCGGGCTGAGCCTGACGCAATACCTTCGGCGCGTCCGGCGTCTCCTGCACGGTGCCGCGTTGGAAGCGCTTGGGTGCGGGGACTTCCTTGGCCGGCTGGATCGAGCGCGCCGCCTGCTTGACCTGCGCCTTGCGGGGCTGCTTCGCCCGCTGCTTGTCGCGGACGTCGACTTCGACAGCGCCGCTGACGCCGACTGTGCCGCGCACAACGACCGGCTGCACCTGCGAGACCCGGATCGCACGGCCGGTGCGCGCTGCGATGTAGGACGGCGGCACGCCCGCGTTCGCGGCGACCCGCGCGCCGCTGACATAGACGGTGCGGTTCACGATCACGGTCTGACGCACGAGCACGGTGGCGCGCGGGCGCGGCAGCAGAACGCGCGCGATGGAAGGCGCGATCACGTCATGCGCGCGGACGAAAATCCACACGTTCGGATCGTCGTCGATACGCTCGACATAATCGTCGGGCGGAAGCGGCGCCCAGCCGACCTCCTCGCCGCCGCGGCGCCAGCTGACCCAGGCCGGGCCCCATTCGTTGCCGGGAATCCAGAACCAGCCGACTTCCGGATCGAACACCCAGCGGCCATAGTGATAGGCGACCCAGCCCCAGTCTTCGTCGGAAACCCAGTACCAGCCCCAGTCGTCGGTATAGACCCAGCGGCCGCGGGTATACGGCCGCCACTCGCGATCGACGCGGGCTGGAATCCAGACTTCGCCCCAGCGCGAATGGCGATGCCAGCGGCCATGCGGGCTCAGGGCTTCGCGGAATTCGATGGAGACGCTGACGCCCTGCGCTGCGGCCGGTTCCGGGCCGCCGGGCCGAAACAGAACGGCGAGTGCGACGAGGCCAACGGCAAGCGCACGCCGCGCAAACAGGCGGGCAATCATGACGGACTTCCTTCCTCAACGTCTCCCGCATCAGGAATTGCCGTCCGCCGAGTTCGTTCCGCGAAAAATGGCTTTGCGGCTGTTCAGGCCGGTTCGCCGCGGGAATTCCCTTGCACAAAGCGCGCAAACCGGCGCAGTACCGGAAAAAGGGGCTCCGGCTTGTGTCCGTCGGGGGCTTTCTTTAAGGAACGGCCCTTACGAAGGGACCCAGATCGACCCGGGTCCGATCGGCGCGGAGAGGTGCCAGAGTGGTCGATTGGGACGGTCTCGAAAACCGTTGTGCGTGCAAGCGTACCGTGGGTTCGAATCCCACCCTCTCCGCCAGCCTTCACTCTTCGAGCTTCGGCTGGCTTACGCCATGAGACAAAATTTTGTTCGGCACGCTAAGCGCGCTATCCGACTCACGAAATGAATTGCGATTTCTTGTTGCCATTCATTCCAGCGGAGCGCTTAGTGATCTGCGGGTAGGGCACCGCAGGAGCCGCGATGCCAAAATACAAATTCATGCTGCTCGATCACCGCAATCATCTGATCGAGGTTCAGGAAGTTCCTTTTCCGAGCGACGAACTCGCCTGCGAACGCGCAAAGGCGATCTACGCCGCACGCATGCCGCACGCGGTTGAAGTTTGGCAGTTCGCCCGCTTCATCTGCCGCATGAACGAAATCGGGCTGCGCTTCTCCGCCGCCTGACTCCAAAAAAGGAACCCTTTGCGCCGGCAAGATTTTGACCTGAACAGGTCAAGAAAATGAAGCTTGTCGAATTTCTGCGCGATATGGCGTCGCGTTCGCTGCGATTGTCCCGCACGACCCTGGATCTGCACACCTCCCGGGAGCTCCGCATCATGGGCGAGCAGCTCAAAAGAAAATCGGAAGAGCGGGAGCGGCAACTCGAAGCGAACGATAAGCCGGAGAAGCATTCGGACGACAAGGCGCGTTGAGCGCGGTGCGGTTCCGCAATGTGCGTGTACGCTCATACCCGGCGGATTTTACCGCGCGTTAACCGATCTGCGTCAGGTTGCCGCCGATAGGTACTCGGGTATTCCGTGGATATCGCGCTTCTACGACGCGGCTCGCTGCCGGGGCTGCTGCCCTCCAAACGCTGGCTCATCCTGCTGGCCGCGGCGTTCGTCTCCGCCGCGACCTATCTGGCGGTGTGCACGCTGATCGAGCGCGGCCATGACAAAGTCCTGAACGCGATCGACGCGCAGGCCCGCTTCGCCGTAATTTCCGTCGATACGAAGATCGCGATCGAGTTGCAGCAGCTGCGCGAACTCGCGGCCTCGGATCGCTTCCAGCGCCGCGAATTCGAGGCCTTCTACGAGGAAGCGCGCGCCTTCGCTACGCGCACGCGCAGGCAGGTCGTTCTGCTCGACGTTCCGGGAAACACGCAGATCTTCAATACCGCCTATCCGATGCATGTGCCGCTGCGCGAGGGCGCACGCTTCCTGCAGAAAAGCGAACTCGATCGCGTGCGGGCGGACCGGCCCTACGTCTCGAACCTCTTCTACGCGCCGCTGGCGCAAAAGAGCCTGATCGCGGTCGCGATCCCGATGTCCGAAGGCGAACAGGTGCTTTATCTGCTTGGCGTCGCGCTGGAGCCGGCCGAGATTCTCGCCGCGGTAAAAGATGCGACCTTCGCAAAAGATACGGTGACGCTGATTGTGGACCGCACGGGAATCATTCTCGCGCGCAGCAAGGAGAACGACGCCTACGCGGGGCGGGCGGCGCCCCGGAATATGGCCGAACGGCAGGAAAAGAGCGGCCGCATGAAGGGAACGAGTTTCGACGGCACACCCATCGACCTTTCCTATACGCAGTCGGAACTGACGGGCTGGGCTGCGGTGTCGTTCGCGCGCGACCGGCGCGATACTTACTGGCCGCTGATAGCCGCGCTCATCGTAGCGCTCGCGGTCATCGTGCTGGGCTCGATCAACGCGATTGTCGCGAATGCCCGCAGACGGCGGAGCGCGCCGCCGCAGGACCGCGACGAAAACTTTCTGTTCCGCTGAAATCCGCCGCGCCGTCATTTCCGGCGGCGCGGCGTTGCATGTGTTCTCGCATCAGTCGAATAGCCACAGATTGCCTTCCTCGATTGCAATCTGTTCGCGCATCGCGATCTGCTCGCGCAATGTGGAGAGCTCGCGAAGCGCACGCTCCTCCTCCGGCCCGATCGCATCCGGGTGGATGCTCGGCGCGGGAATGAAGGGAAGGCTCGCGCCGTAGACGTTCGCGCGTTGCAGCAGGCATTGCGCGCAGAGATGTCCGCACTTGCCGCGCACGATCCCGTCCTCCGGCATATCGACGAGGTCCGTCATGTTCAGCGGTTCACACATTTCATATCTCCTTTTTATCACGCGGCGTTGAGCAGCGCTTGCGTGTCGAGCCACTCGCTCGACAGGCGGCGGTCGTAGTCGGCGGCGAGCGCTCTGAGTGCGGCCTCGCCGTCGCCTTCGAACGCGGGGCCGTGCATCAGCGCGAGCGTCTTCGGCTTGAGATCGGCAAGCGCGCGGATGGTCGCGCCCATCATCGGGTTCAGTGCGGAGTACTTGAAGAAATCCTCCGCCACGATCGCGCCGCCGACGATGTCGCCGGTGGTGAAAGGCGTATTGCCGAACTGCGTGAACAGATCGCCGCAGAGCAGCGTGCCGGTCGTCTCCTCGAACATGACACCGGCGTCCCAGCCGTGCGGCGTATGCGGCGTGTCGATGAAACGCAGGCGCTTGCCACCGATATCGATCACTTCGCCGTTAGCGAGGGTTCGTGCCGGACGATCCGAAAAATCGTTCAGGGAGACGTTGACGCTGGTCTGGCCGTGGGCTGCGACCGCGTTGGGCGCGACTGCGAGCCACTCGTTCATGGCGCCGCATTCGTCGGCCTCGAAATGGCCGAACGAGATCCAGCGCAACTTTTCGGGCGGCAGGATCTTCGCCAGCGCGTCGCGGTTCAGCGCAAACATCTTGCGAAGGCCGGTGTGAAACATCAGCGGCTCGTCGCCCAGAGCGGCGAATTGGTTGAAGGTAAAGCCCTGCGGGCCGAGGTCCGGCACGAAGGTCGAGAGGCGGAAAATACCGTCGGCAATTTCCGAGACTTTGGTTTCCATGGCTGTTCTCCTGAAGGGGTTAATTTCAACGAACAGGCATGTGCAATGAAATGGAGGGCTTGTCAATATTCGTTGCACATGCTAGTGCAATGAAAATGAAGAAGCGGGCCTATACGCTAAAAAAGCGGGCAGAGAGCCAGGCCGAAACGCGGCAGCGCATCGTCGAGGCCGCGGTCGAACTGCATCGGGATGTCGGTCCCTTGCGGACCAGTCTCAGCATGGTTGCAGAGCGCGCCGGCGTGCAGCGGCATACGCTATATGCGCATTTCCCGGACGACCGCGCGCTGTTCATGGCCTGCTCGGCGCACAATCTGGAGCAGAACCCGCGGCCAGAGGCGGAGACATGGAAATCCATCGCGGATCGCGACGAGCGGCTGCGCGCCGGGCTCACCGAACTCTACAGGTGGTACGCCGACAACGAGAAGATGACAGCCTCGGTTCTGCGCGACATGGAGGTTTCGCCGCTGCTGCAGGAGATCGGGAAAATCCGGATCGCGCCGTTCTATAAAGCCTATCGAGAGGTGCTGGGCGAAAAGCTCAATGCAAGGCAGCAGGCGATGCTCGCGCTCGCGCTCAGCTTTTACACCTGGCGTACGCTTGTCCGCGAAGGCGGGCTTTCGACGAAAGCGGCCGCGGAGCAGATGGCGCAGGCGGTGACCGTCGCAAAATAGACGTGGCTGCGTGCGGATGCCGGTTTCACGGCATCCGCAGACGCATTCAGAAGCTCAGCGTCGCCGCGCCCTGCTTGATCTCGGCATGCATGGCGCTCGCACCGACGATGGTGACGCCGTCGATCAGGTCTTCCTGCTTGTAGCCGCGCGACTGCACGCAGGGCGGGCAGGCCCAGATCGTGCCGCCGCGCTTCTGGAAATCCTCGATCATGGCGGCAAGTCCTTGCAGCGGGGCGACCTGGGTCAATTGCTGACCGCCCTTGCGGACGAGATCGATCGCGGTGCTGGTCAGGAACATCGAGACCTTCAGACCGGCGGTGATGCCGCCGAGCGCGATGGTGAAGGCGACCGAGGACAGCTCGGATTCGATGCCTTTCGTGACGAGTACGACGAGTTTCTTCGGGTCTTCCTGCATAGTAGTATCCTCCGGTTTTTGCGATGATTTGCGCCGCCGGACTACAGGGGCTGCCGCACCAAGTCTTTGCCGCCGATGCCGAATGAATTGATTGCAAATCCAGAACACATGCAGGGCAGCGGCCCGTCGCAGGACGTGCTGTCGGACGTCCTGCGCAGCATCCGGTTTTCCGGATCGGTGCAATTCTGTTTCATGCCCTCCGGCGATTGGAAAACCGATCCGAAGGCGTCGCTTCGAAGCATTGGGGCCGCCGGCAACATCATTCCGTTCCACATTGTCGTTCATGGCGAGTGCTGGATTCGGATGAAGGACCGGGAATTTTCAGCCGGGGAGGGCGATGTCCTCGTGTTTCCGTTCGGTGCGCCGCACGATCTCGGCTCCGGGAACGGCAGTACGCTGATCAATCCGATCAGCGATCTGCCCGCGAGACCGTGGCGCGAATTACCCGTCGTTCGCTACGGCGAAACGGCCACGCCAACGCGCATTCTCTGCGGCTATCTGAACTGCGATGCGCTGGACTTCCGTCCGATGCGCGCGGCGCTTCCCGATGTCATCCATGTGCGCACCAAGAGCTCGAACGAGGCCGCATGGCTGCGCGCTGCGCTGAAGCAGATAGTGCTGGAAAGCGATCAGCCGCGGCCGGGCGGGCTGTCAATGCTCGAACGGCTCACCGAGATCGTCTTCATCGAAATCCTGCGCCACCAGATTCTCATGACGCCGCCGGAAGCAGCGGGCTGGCTCGCGGCGCTGACCGATCCCGCGCTTGCGCGATGCCTTGCGCTTTTGCACGACGCGCCTGAACGCAACTGGACGGTGAACCGGCTTTCGGCCGCAGCCGGCCTGTCCCGCAGCACCCTGATGGAGCGCTTCGAGACCAAGCTCAATACGTCGCCGATGCGCTATCTGCGCGACTGGCGGCTTTGCCTCGCCAGCATTGCGCTCGCTACGACAGTCAAGCCGATCGCAAGCATTGCCGAACAAGCAGGCTACGGCACCGAGGCCGCGTTCAACCGGGCGTTCTCGCGGGCCTACGGCCTGCCGCCCGCCGCCTTCCGGCGGCAGGCACGCAAGGCCGCGAACGCGGCGGTCTGAGCTGCCGCGCGGTCCGCCGCGGTGTCACAGCACAAAATCGAACTGATTAAGGACGATCTGATGTCCCGGATCGAGCAGTTCGATCGAGAAATCCGCCTTGCCGTCGCCGTTCACGTCGCCCTCGACGATCTGCCCGTCGGCGGTCCAGTAGGCGCGCAGCTCTCCAGCGGTGCCGGTGAACTTTACATTCGTTCCGATGAAGGTGAAGGCGTCGTTCGTGCCTGCGCCGTTCTTCGTGTTGGCGTCGATCAGCGCCAGATGAATGACATCGACGCCGCTTTCGAAGTCCGTGATCGTGTCGCGGGTAGCCTTGCTGGTTCCGCTGTCGGACGCCGACATGAAGAGGAACGTATCGAGTCCGCTGCCGCCGGTGAGCACGTCCCGGCCGGCACCGCCGACCAGGGTATCGCCATGGCTGCCGCCGATCAGCGTATCGTTGCCGCCGAAGCCGAACAGCACGTCGGCGCCGGCATTGCCGTGCAGAACGTTTGCTGAGGGGTTGCCGTAGATGTAGTCGGCCTCCGCGCCGCCATAGGCGTTCTCAAAACCGGTGATCGTGTCCTTGAAATTTCCCGATACGCCGTAGCCCGCCGCCGTGTTGGCGGCCACGAGGCCGACGCCGGGATGCAGCGGCGAGAAGTCGTGACTGACGGTATCTAGATTGATGAATACGGTGCTGGTTGCGGCGCTTGCGTCATAGGTGTCGATGCCCGCGCCGCCATCGATGACGTCGGTACCGTCCTCGTCGGGCAAGGCGCCGACCGCCACGTATCTATCGTCGCCGCCGCCAAGCTTCACGATGTCGGAGCCGGCGTTGTCGATCACGAGATCGCTTTTGGCGCCGCCTGTGAAAATATCGTCGCCTGCGCCGAGGTCGACAGCTCCGACGATGGTGCCGGTGCTGGTCACGACATCCTTGCCGCTGCCACCGAGCAGCATGCCGCCGATGGTGCCCGAGTTGGCGAGGACGTTCGTTCCCTCGCCGAGATTGACGTTGCCGGCGATAATCTTCGCGTTCGTGAAACTATCGTCGCCGGTGGTGCCTAGGACGTTTCCTTCGATCGTGCCGGAGTTGGTCAGCATATTGATCCCGGCACCGAACGTAATGTCGCCGCCGATCGTGCCGGAGTTCGTGACGCGGTCGCCGCCGCCACCGACGAGAATAATCGAGCCCTGAATCGACTTCGCGTTCGTAATGGTGTCGCTGCCGGTGCCTCCGGTGACGTTCTGGCCGATAGTGCCGGAATTGGTGAGCTTGTTGGCGCCGTCGCCTAGAATCACGTTCTGGATCGTTCCGGAGTTGGTGATCGTGTCGTCGCCGAGTCCGGCGTCCACATTGCCGCCGATCTTGCCGGAGTTGATAAGAATGTCGTTGCCGGCCTCGAGAAGCACGTTGGTCCCGATGGTGCCCGAGTTTTTGACGGTATCGTTGCCGAATCCCATCACCACCGCGCTACCCACTACACCGGAGTTGGTGAAGCTGTCGTGACCGTCGCCAAGCGAAATCTGATTGCCGATGGACTTCGTGTTCACAACCACGTCGTTGCCGCCGCCGGCTGTGACGTTTTGGGCAATGACGCCGGAGTTGGTGAGTTTGTTGTTGCCGGCGCCAAGCAGCGCCTGGTTTCCGATCGTTCCGGAATTGACCACGATGTCGTCGTCGTCGCCGCAGAAGACGTTGTCGCCGATGGTTCCCGAGTTGGTGAGCTTGTCGTGGCCGGTGCCGAGATCGACGATGTTGGCAATCAATTTTGTGTTGGTGACGATGTCGTTGCCGACCCCGGCTATGACGGAGTCCATAATGGAGCCAGTATTTTTCAGAATATTGTTGCCGCTGCCGAGCGATACTTGTCCGCCAATCGATCCGGAATTCGTAATAGAGTCGTCGCCAAGACTAGCAAAAACATTGTCCTCGATCGTTCCGGAATTGGTCAGGCTGTCGTTGCCCGCCCCCAGGCTGACATCACCCGATATCGATCCCTTGTTAGTGACCTTGTCGTTGCCCGAGCCAACAAGGACGCTGCCGACGATCGAGCCTTGGTTGGTCAAGGTGTCATTCTGGTCGCCCAGATCCACCGAGCCGATCATAGTGCCGGTATTGGTGATCC